>NZ_JAENIL010000017.1 GCF_016595505.1 Pelagicoccus mobilis
CGCTCGCTAGTTTGACGAACCTGAAGCGACTCTATCTAGCGAACAACGCTATCGAAGAATTGGATACGCTTGCTTCTCTGGTAGAGCTAGAGGAAGTCGATCTTAGCCAAAATCAGATCGAGGATCTTTCTGTGCTGGTTGGGCTGACCGAACTGAAAGCGGTGACGCTCTACGATAATCCTGTCGATCTTACTGAAGGTGGTGAGCAGGCGACGATCCTGAACTCCGTTGTTGCCAATACCGGAGCGGACGTAGTTTTGGTGAATGATGCGGAGGGTACGCTTCTGCTGACGATACGCCACGTTGACGAAAGCGACTCCTACGAACTCTTGTGGGAAGACGAGGGTGTGTTGCAGAAGTCAGATTCTGTAGATGGACCTTGGCTCAGCTTCCCGAACGCGACCTCGCCGTATCCGATCGATACCAGTAACGACACGGCACGCTTCTGGCGTTTGATTCAGCCGTAGTTGGAGGGCGGTTACGTGGGGTTTCTGCTCGTTTTATTCGCAAGAATGTTTGAGTAATCAGGGTAGAGCTCGTTGTCCCCAACGGGCGCCGCTAGACATATGGCCGTTGGGACAACGGCCGCTACCTTTTAGATTCTAAAAATGGTCCATCGCTTCTAGCGGTGGACCTTTTTTTGGTTCATCAGCAAATGCAGTGGAAGAGAATTCAAGCGTTGGAGTGCCGTCTTTAGGCGGCAGCCCCAAGCAGCGGCAAACCGATAAGCCCGCTGAAGCGGGTACTCCAACAGTTTCGCCTAAAGCAGCAATCCACTGCTTTTGACTATGACTTTTTTGTATTCGGTTTTAAATCACTGATGGCGCTGGTTGTATGCTTTTTTTGCGGCTCGTCGCGAGCGACGGCCCTACGTTCTACTCTTTAGTACGCGCCTTGCGAGTAGGTGAGCTCGTAGCTGTGAGTGTAGATCTCGAAGACGACACCGAAGGGGTCTTCGACGTAGACCATCTTGAATGGTTTCTCGCCGGGGTAGTACTCGCGGATGGGCATGCGTTGCTTTCCTCCATGGGCGACGATCTTTTCGACGAGCGCTTCGATTTCGGGGTCTTGGATGCAGAAGTGGAAGGTGCCGGTTTTCCAGTAGGCAAAGGTTTCGGGCTTCTCGTTGTTGCGGAATTCGAAGAGTTCGATGCCGATTTTATCACCGGTCGACATGTGGGCGATACGGAAGTCTTTCCAGCCCGTGCCGAATACGTCGATGCACATTTTGCCGATAGCGGTTTCGGCTTCTTCGACCACGAGCGTCGGCTTCATGATCGTGTACCATCCCATCACGTTTTCGTAGAAGTTTACGGCGGCGTCTAGATCGGGAACGGATAGCCCGATGTGAGAAAAGGTTTTTGGATAGGTTTTCATAGTGATATCCCTTGTTTCGTTCCGATTGCTTACTTGTGAGCGATTGCGTATCCGGAATTTGATAACGCATCGCTGTCGGTTTAGCTGAAGACTAGCGCGAAAGCGGGGCTTTTCAACTGGGGTGGGTCAAGTGTTTCTCGTCTTCGGTTCTTTTGCGAGATCGACGCTTGAGCACGGTTGTCTTGAAACGATCCAGCTCTTGTTCACACGGTGAAATGAAGGGCTTTTCATCTTACTCTTCGGCACTTCGGTTGATGTCTACTGGATGCAGAATCTGTGGCGCGGGGTGTTTCCTCGCGAGGTTCAGCATGGCCTTGCCCATCTGGTGCGTGGAAGTGATTGAGTTTGGGAAGAGCTTTTTGAGGATAGGGTAGGTGAAGCCAACGATGTTGTAGATGATGCGGTAGAGGGGTGTCCGTGACTTGATGCCGTCCATGGGCTGGATATAGCCAGGCCGTAGAGCGTGGACGGAGCGAAAGCTCATTCCGAACAATTGGTTCTCGAGCTTGCCACGTACCCGTGCCCACATGACTCGGCCTTGTTCGGAAGAGTCGGCTCCTTGGGCGCTCACGTAGATGAAGCTCAGATTTGGGTTCTGGGACTGTAAGAGCTCAGCTACCTTCATAGTGAGCTCGTAAGTGATGCGATGGTATCGTTCTTCGCTTTTGCCGGCTGCGGTTGTCCCTAAGCAAAAGAAGCAGGCGTCTAGGTCTTTGAGTTGGCCAGTGATCGAGCTGTGATCGAAAAGGTCGGGCAAAACGAGGGACCTCACTTTAGGACTGTCGCTTTCGGTTGGTCGTCTGCCTACGCATAAGATTTCACCGACATCCGAAGCGTGAACCGCCTCCCTCAGCGCTGCTTGCCCAAGCATGCCTGTGGCTCCGTAAATTGCAATTCTTAGCATCGCCGTTGCATTCGCTTTATTGAATTGGAACGTAGTTGTATCGATATTTAAAGTACGGCGGATTTATTCGATTGTGTCTAGCATAGCGACTATGCCCAACCGAGTTGCTGCAGACTGATGGTGTCGTTCCAGATCTTTGTCATGTGCTTAATCTGTGTCCCGTCGAACTGCATATTGTAGACGTAGTCGGCTTCGACTGTTTTGCCTGTAGGCGCTATGGGGCCTCCTTCTCCTGTGTGAGTCCCGTAGAAAACCGCGTAGGCGGCGACGCAACTTCTCGCCTGATCTTCGGCGAAAAAGCGTAGTTCGTAGCGACCATCGGGGACAGGACCCAGTAGGCCTTTCATCCATTCCGTATACGCCTCGAGTGTTTTAACTTCTGCGAGAGCTCCGGCTTGGGCGGAGAACGAGGCGTCGGGGTGGCAGTACGTGCTGCAGCCCTCCCAGCCTTTTCCGGTTTCGCAGGCTTCGAAGAATTTTTTGGCTGTTTCAAAGTTCTCACTCATGTGTTTCTTGGTCGGAGGTTGCTGTGTTGAGTACGAGGTTTTGCCAGTTTCGGCCGACGCGAACTGTACGCTCAAATTGCCAAATCGTCGAGTCTGCTCGACGATCTTTACTAGGCACGGGAAATCGTTGCCGCTGACTACGGTACTCAACCCTGACTTGGTACTGGTTTGGCCTAGTGCTTCGCTAGTTCTTTGACGATTTCCCCAGTTGGTTGCACGGTGAGGTAGTCAATCATTGATAGCCGTCGGAGAAGCGTATCCAAATAAATTGTACTGACTGGGCCCCATCCTTCCTCGTCTAGACCATGTAGATTCAAAATGAGCCAACCGCCCTTGCTTGCTAGGAATTTGTTTATCTCCTGCTCAATATAGTCGTCGCAAAAGCCGGGACCATGTCCCCAACAGCCTAGGCGAAAGGGGAGCTCTTTGACGGGAAAACCGTTTACCATGGTATTGTTTAGCACGAGCCATCCTCCTGTGCGAACCGCGGAAACCTTTGAGAGGGCAAAGTCTTCCAGCTCTGTGATGGAGGCGTTGTAGGCAAAGTTGTAGACGGCGCCTTGCGAGTTGTATCCAGAGAGATTTTCTTCGAAGTAGCTTAAGCACTTCTCGATATTCTCTTTCGCTTTCTCGACTGGGATCTCCGTTAAATTGAGATGTTCCCAGGTGTGAGGCATGATTTCGTGTCCGCGCTCATTGAGTTTGTTCCAGTCATCGAAGTCGCCCAACAGCTCCTGCGGTATCCACTTGGGTTCTGCGTTAAAGCTCTTCAGGTGTCCGGTGGCGATAACGTTGAGGCATGCCTTTAGGCCATAGTTCTCGTGGATTTCTGCGATTCGATAGAAGGACTTCTTGAAGCCGTCGTCAAAACTCAGCGATAGAGCATGTGTTTTATGAGGCGCTGCGTTTAGACCTATGGAACCGAGGCTGAATGTTCCGGCTGCGGCGAAAGACGTTTTGATGAAGTTTCTACGATCCATTTTTCAATTACTCGAATTTCTGGTTGAGCCAACGGACCAGCTCTTCGTCGAAGCGTTGAGGTTCTTCCAGCTGCGGTGTGTGTCCGCTCTTCTCGAAGAGCACTAGCTTGAAGTCGGGAACGCTCTCATAGGATGACTCCCAAAGCGTGTAGGGAACCACATAGTCATACTTTCCTAACACGACGATCGTAGGAACTTCGATCCGTGTTGGAGTGGCGAACATGTTGTATTCAGAAAAAACTTTCGTGAATAGGTGCTGTGTCACCTCCGAGTGTACTGTCATGTCATCCCAAAGCCATCCTGCGTCATACTCAGGATTGAACCAGTACTGGGGAGACATGTTGTTGTATCGGGCGGAGGCTTCTTCTTTTCCGGTTAGGCGATCGATCTCTTTTAGTTTACCCCAATTCTCTTCTTGGAGCTTTTTTCGCTGGGGCGAGGCGGTGGCCCAAAGCTCGGCGGCCTTTTCCGTGTAGCTTGCGCTACCCCAGGCGGCGGGGGAACCGACCACTATGAGACCGGAAACTTGATCGCCGTATTTTTTGACATATTCGGTGGCGATCGTGCCGTGAATGCTATGGCCCATGATCAAGGGCTTTTCCAGGTCGAGGGCTTCCCGAATTTGTTCTACGTCATGAACGATGGACTCGATGTTTACCTGCTCTAGGTTTTCCGCTGCGTAGTCTTTCGCGAACCATTTCATATCTACGAAGTACATCTTCATGTGTTGTCGCAGGTTTTTGGAAAAGGTCCTAGGGTAATAGATGGACGAGCCAATGACCAAGCAGGCTGGCCCTTGGCCCTCAACCGTGTATCTGAGAACGCTACCGTCCACATCGATTGATCCTGAGCTCTGGGCTTTCGGATGTGCTAACACGCAAGCGCTTAGGAAAAGCGAAAGAATGAAAAGTGACTTACACTGAATTGTTCGCATGTGGCTGATTTGTTGCGGCAGGGCGGTATGGACCCGTTTCTCTGCTCTCGGTGCCATCATTTTGCGTGTGGTTTAAAAAGCAACAGATGAGCTTATGCGTTTTGGTCAAACGCTGTCAGCTTCTGCATTTGCTTTTTTGAAAGTCGATAGCTCAAGCGGTCCGCTACTCGCTCTGCTCCGAGTCTTTCGTAGAAAGCGATGCCTTTTGCGTTCGATTCTTTAACCGGCCAATCGATACGGCAGCACTTGTTGGCGAGGGCGAACTGGGCGATCCAGCTCATCAAAGCCTCGCCGATCCCTTGGTTCCGATTTGCTGTTCGGACGTAGAGTTCCTTCAAGGCGCATTGCCGGTTCTTGCTCTCCTCTGGCTCGACAAGGGAATAGACTAAGGAGACCGCGGCGAAGCCCAATACTCGATTGTCGGCGTCGCACGCGACGACGAGTTGAATCCCCGAGTTGGCTGCCAGCAAGTTGTTTGTTAGGTGGTCGAGCGTGTTCTCTCGAGTGACGGTAGACCCTTCGTTGTAGTACCGGTGCAACTCATAGAGTAGGCCCGCAAGTGAGTTGTATTGAGATTCTCTTACAAAATCGATCTGCATGGGTCGTTATTCGAGCTCGTGGGAAATAAAAAACCGGTATGCACCTGTGATGCAATACCGGTTCGTAGGTAAATTTATGCGACGAACGGTTCTGTAGAGGCGCTAGCCTTGCAAGCTAGCGATTGATGACTCCGTTCTTGGAGAGCTCTTCAAGGATCTCCATCGCTTTGAGCGAGCGATAGTTGATGCCGTCGGCGCTTAAGCTGGACCCGGGCTGGAACGGGTAGTCTGGTATCGTGGCAAGGAACTCTTGGACTTTCGCTTGGATCGGAACGAATAGCCACATCTGGTCAGCGTACCAACGAGTTGAAAACAAAGACTCTCGGAAGGTCATCTCTTCGTACGGATCTGCCTTGAGGTTAAAAATGACGGGCCAGCCGGGGGTTGTTCGAATGCCGGTAGCGATGTTTCCCTCTACTACCGCGAAGTGCACTTTCCAGTCGTTCCAGCGAACCGCGTTGAGTTCACCTCCTTGACTGAAGTAGAAGATTTGCTCACGCGGTCCCTTGTCTGTCTCGCCTTTGAGGTAAGACGTGAAGTCGTATCCATCCAAGTGAACCCTCCAATTCTTGCTATTTGCGGTGTATCCACTTTTTAGTTTTTCACCAATGTCTGGTACGCCTGCGGCGTTCATGAGGGTTGGGATCCAGTCTTCGTGAGACATGATTTCGGAGCTTCTGGACCCCGGTTCAACCGTGCCCGGCCAACGAACGAGGCAAGGAACGCGGAACCCGCCCTCCCAAGTGGTGCCTTTTTCGCCATGGAAGGGAGTTATGCCACCGTCAGGCCAGGTTACTTTCTCGGCGCCATTGTCCGTGCTGTAAATGACGATCGTATTTTTGTCTACGCCTAGTTCTTCGAGCTTGTTCAAGAGGAGCCCCACATGTCCGTCGTGCTCGACCATACCGTCGGGGTATATGCCGATACCTGTGGTGCCGAAAGATTCTTCCTTCAAGCGAGTGTGGACGTGCATGCGGGTTCCAGTGACCCAAGTGAAGAACGGCTTGTCGTTCTTTACGGCTCGTTCGATAAAATCTAGGGCTGAGTCGGTGAACTGGTCATCGGCGGTTTCCATGCGCTTACGCGTCAATGGTCCGGTGTCCTCTATCTTGCCGTCTGCTGTACTGCGAATGACGCCGCGCGGGCCGTATTTTTTGCGAAACTCTGGATCCTTTGGGTAGTAGTAGGTCTCGGGCTCTTCCTCCGCGTTCAGGTGGTAGAGGTTTCCGAAGAACTCATCAAATCCGTGGGCGGTTGGAAGGTGCTTGTCCTGGTCGCCCAGGTGGTTTTTCCCGAACTGGCCGCATGTGTAGCCTTCTTCCTTGAGAAGATCAGCCAGAGTGGGAGCCCAATCAGGGATCCCGTGATCGGAGCCCGGCATTCCGATTGTGAGCAGGCCTGTACGGAACGGGTGCTGTCCCAGGATAAAGGATGCCCGTCCGGCAGTGCAGCTCTGTTGGGCGTAGTAGTGAGTGAAGATTATGCCTTCATCTGCTAGTCGGTCGATATTGGGGGTCTCATACCCCATGATTCCATTGTTGTAGGCGCTGATGTTGTGAACGCCAATGTCGTCTCCCCAGATCACGAGGATGTTCGGTTTTTTCGCCGCGTAACTGCTGAAGCAGAATGCGACGGATAGAGCGAGGCTTAGGATTATTCGATTCATGGTTTTTCTGTCTAGGTCGCGTCAGGTTGGTTTTGTGGTTTTTTATCGAGCTAGCGGAAGAATCTGGGCAGATCCGTCGAACCTAGCAGGAATAGTTCAGTTGATGGTAAATTCGTATGGATGGGGTAATTACATCCGGTTGGGATTGAGTTGGGACAAGTCGTTCGAATGCGGAAGGCGTGAGGACGAACTCCGGTGGATAGCTTTAATGCTGTGTCGCGCTTTTTTCAATTCCTGGTGGAGCTTTTTAGAGGCGAGAAAGTGTGGCTGCTCCTTGCTGTAGGAAGCCCTTAGGAGATCGGTAGTGAGTGAATTCAGATGACTATTGCCGTGCGTATACGAGATGTCCCGTATTGTTCGCGTGCTTCGACTGGGCTGGATTGAAGTAGTCCAATCGTAAAGCGCGGGAACAATTTGGGCGGGGTCCTGCTTTTTCAGAGCGATGGTCAATTGCTTCCAGTAGTGCTTTTCGCTGTTGATCGGAACGCTCCTTGTAAGCGAATTTATGATACGGGTCGGTTTTTTTAGGAAACGCAGAAGGAGCAGAAGGATTCCCGTCGACAGTCCGATCGCTAGAGTGGTGAGCAAGAGTCGCTTGAGCGGTAGAGTCTTCGTTTCTGTTTCTGAAGGGAGTTGCTGAGGAAGGTCTGGATTTGGGCTTACTTCAAATGTGAGCTCGGGAAGCGAGGCTACTTCCCAAGTCTCTTTCTCTAGGTTCCACCAGTGTATTTGAATTTTGGGTAAGGTGTAGATGTTGGGGGTTTCAAAAAAATAGGAGGCGTTTTCAATGCGCGTGGCTCTTGCGGCTCCTCGGGATGTTTCGTCGTGGATTTTTCCTGGTTTTGGGTAGATGGAAAGACCGGCCGTTTGAGGGTGGGAAAGGCGAGGGAGCATCATGGCTGGTAGGCCATCTGCTTCGATCGTGATGGTGCGTTCGCGGGCTTCGCCGACCTTGAGTTCTTCCATTGAATCGCTCCACGTCTCTCTGAGTGTGAGTTCTTTTGAAGCAATCCAGGTAGAGTCTTCAGGGGCGCCTGGTGGGGAGGTTGCTACGAATGAAGCGGTATTGGTGATGAGACTACCGCGAATCGGTTTTCCATCGTCTCCACTTACGGTAAGGCCTACCTCTATTGATGGGATTTGGTAGAGTTCCTCTCTTTGAGGATATATTTCGATTTCCCACTGTTGTATGGCCCAGGTCTTGCCACCGGACCTGCGTGTAGAGTTTATGGCAAAGGTTTGTCGCTGCAAGACGACTGCATTTGGAACTTCCAAAGAGCCCACTTCTGTACCTCCTGCGAACCATTGGTCGGTCGCGATCTCAATGGTGAGAACGACTTTTTGCGTGGCGTAGATTTCATCGGAAGGAGTGAGGGAAGTCGTTAGCCGTAAGCGATCCGCTGCAACCAAGTCTTCCAAGGTCTGTTGGGCGCGTAGTATGACCGGAAAACAGAGTAAAAAGACGATGAGAGCGCGGAGGCAGTCAGTCGAACGCAGAGGAGTAGGGACACCGAATGGTACGGACTTTCTAGGCGTTTGATGTCTGCGGGTATTCATCCGTGTCTATTGATTGGTATTTTCCTTCGCTTGCATCTGGAACTTAGCGCTCAGGAATTCAGCTGGATCGCTTTGCACCTGTTTCATCCAGAGGTTCGCCATCTCTGGATCGCTTAGGAGCTGGTCGGCGGTCAGTTGCTCTGGTGGTTTGCGGGTGCCGAATTCTTGTTGCTCGGTGTTGAACTCCATATTCGGCGGCGCTTCCATTTTCTCTTCGCTCGTGCCAGATTCCTGTTGTTGGCTTTCTCCCATCGCCAGCATCTCGTCGACGATTCGTTTGACGAAGCGGTGGTTTTTGATGGCGGCTGCGTGGTTGGGATCCCGCTCAAGCAGCTTCTCGTAGGTGGCTTGCGAAAGTAGGTAGTTGGAGTCGTGGGCTAGGCTATTGGCTAGAGCGAACAGGGCTTCGTTGTCGTTGATCTCACGGAATCTATCGGCGGCGGACTTAAAGTCTTCGTTGTAGTAGTGAGCGAGACCTACTTGTTGGGGATCGGTGAAGAGTTCGGCTGCGAGGGCGTAGTCTTGCTTGTTTAGAGCAAGCTGTCCGCGTTGATCCTGTGTCAGGAAAAGCGATGGGATCGTTTCGCCTTTGGTATATTTCAGGCCGAGCCATGCGACAAACGCGATGAAGTAGATCCCGAGCAGCTGCCTGAATCGGGACTGCAGGAATTGGATCGGATGCTGTATTTTCGATATTCTCATTCCCAAGATAGCGTCCATCCTTTGCGGAACCAAACGGTGATGAGGAAGGCCATGGGGATGGCAAAGTAGTAGCCTTCGTCCACCCATGGGCTGAACTCGTCTTCAGCGGTGACGAGATAGCTTTTCGTTTTTCGCTGAACGTTGCGTGCGTCAGACGCATCGATGCTGAGTTGCTGGTAGTGTCCGCCGCATCTGTTAGCCAAGTCTTTCAGTTCTTCTTCCTGAAGTGGAAATTTGGGTACGGACTTTTCGTTTGGCCTCGTCGAGGTTCCGATTCCCCATACGATCAGCTGATGCTCTTGGCTGGAGAAATAGCTCGCGTACGACTGGATGCCGCTAGATTCGACTCCGTCTGTTATTAGCAAGAGTGTTCCGGGGGCGCTGGATCCGTTAAGGATGCGGTTGGCTAGAGGCAATACGTTCTTCGGTTCCTTGCCTCGTATGGGCATGATTTTAGGGGTGATCGCTGAAAGGAGGTTCACGACGATTTCTGGGTCGTCAGTAAGCGGAATGACGATGTGTGCGGAACCTGAATACGCGATTAGGCCTGTCGGGGCAGCTCCCCGCGACTTGAGTAGGTCCTGGATCTTTTGTTTTGCCCGTTCTAGCCGGGTGGGCTGTATGTCGTTTTGCTCCATGGAGAAGGAAACGTCGACGGCGATGACAAGCGGCGCTTCGTCTTGATAGAATGGGGATGGCGACCGTTTCCAGCTGGGGCCTGCGAGAGCGAGGATTGCGAGGATGCAGGCTATGAATGTTAGCCCGAGGGGGGTGAGCGACTTTTTCTGGCGACCTTTGACGATCAGGTGTTCGAGCAAATGAGGGGCGACGATGTTTTGCCATTGGGCACGAGCGTCTTGTTGTCGGCGTAGGGTGGCGAGGGCGATCAGCATCGGCAAGAAGGCTAGTAGCCACCAAGGTCGCAGGAAATGGAAGTTATCGATCACGCTCCAGTCAGGCATGGTCGTCCTTTCTGTCTTTGGTCCATGCACGAATCGTCATGGTCGAGAACAGGCCGAGATACAGAAATGCGAATACGCTGAGCGGATAGTGGTGAAGGCTGTGACGCGGCCTGTGGCTCAAGGTTTCGAACGCTTCTGGCTCCAAAGTGTCGATACGGGAATAGGCTGCTTCTAGCGTGGTTCGATCTTGGACATTGAAAGCGAGTCCTCTAGTGGTTTCGGCGACTCGCTCCAAGGTCTCCATGTCTAGGACGTCATCGCCCTCCGTTTCGGGATCCCCAATTGCGATGCCGTAGATTGTGATACCTTTTTGTCGGGCGACTTTGGCTGCTTCGATTGGAGGAACCCGGCTGCCGTTGTCGTTGCCGTCTGTTAGTACTATGAGCACTCGGCGTTCGACTGTACTGTTCTCAAAGAGCTTGATGGCCAATCCGATGGCATCGCCAAACATTGTGTTTTGCCCAGCCATTGCGACATCGGTTTCGTCGAGTAGTTGGAGCCATGTTTCGTGGTCTTCCGTAAACGGAACTTGCAAGTAGGGGGAGGCCCCGAAGACAACGAGCCCGAGCCGATCGTTCGCGCGTTGGGCGGCGAATACGGCGAGCACTTGCTTGACGGCATCGAGTCGCGAGATTTTGTCGCCCGACTTCGTTTCGAAGTCCTCTGTGCCCATCGAGCCGGATAGGTCGACGGCGATCATCAGATCTCGGGCCGACTTTGTTTGTTCGACGGGTTCTCCCACCCAGTTCGGTTTGGCAATCGTTGCTAGAATTAAGACCCATGCCAAGATCAGCCAGATCTTTTGGGAAAGCATCCGCTGAAGGATGACTGATCCGCTGCCGGCTTCTTGTTTTGTCAGGGAGGTGAGGCGCTTAAAAAAGGGAGCCCGAACGGCGTCCCGAGTGGTGCGATAGGGCGGAAGGAATCGGTGCGCTAAATAGGGCGCCGGCAAAAGCAGGAAAACCCAGAAGTGTGTCCATTCAATCATGGTGGCGTATCCAAATTTCTACTTTCTCCGTGAGATCACTCGAACCTGCGATGCTTGGCGAAGGACTGTAGGCCAGCGCTAGGAGCTCCTCTCCGGAGTGGGTATCGAATGGTTGTCTCGAGTGGGTTCTGTTGAGGAAGTCGATCCAGCTCGTCCCGCTGAGCGATGCGACTGATTCTCGCCCGTAGGCGCAGATCGCTGTTCGTTTCAATAAGGAGGGTAGCTGGTCCAGCGTTTTACTTCCCTTGATGTTTTCTAGCTCCTTAAGCGCGTCGCGGCGATACTTGTTTCGTTTCCAGTTCAAGTAGCTTCGAACCGCCAGATGTACGGCGACGATCGCGATGAAACCCAAGACCCAGTACCAAGCAGGCGTAGAGGGGAAGAGGGATATGGGCTCAGCCATCAGCACTTCGTCTAACTCTTTGAGGCTGTAGTTGCCCCAGGTGTCTGGAGGAGACCAGCGAGGCATTATCGAAAACTCTCCAATTTTCCAATCGCTTGACGGACTTGTGCTGCAGCGGATGTGACTGTATGTATCGGAATCACGGGTACGCCGTATCTGTTGAGTTTCGATTCGATCGCTTCGCTTCTTGTGCTGAAGGATTTTGAGAATCGGGCCGCTAGGTGTTCGAGGTTTGGAGCGACTTCAATTTGTTTGGAGCCGTCGCTTGCTACGAACTTTCGATTTGAGGGGAGGTCTTTTTCTAGCGGGTCGAAGACGAGTGATGCGATGACGTCGTTGTGACGGGCTAGTCGTCGTATCCGCTTAACGGATTCGCTGTTCCATCCAGAGAAATCGCTGAGTAGAATGATGAGGAAATCGTGAGAGCAGAGTCGTTCGGCTCTGGTAAGGGCAGCATTCAGTTGATTGTTTTCGGGGGAGTTGCTGCCTTGCCGTCCCAAGGCTTGATTCAAGCGAACGATCTCGCCAAAGAGGCGCATGAGGTTGCGTTGGCTGCGCTCCGGGCGGATGGTTTGTATTTCGTTGTCGTTAAAGATGATTCCTCCCACGCGGTCTGGCGCGTCTAGGACTCGCCAGGCAACGAGGGCCGCGAGCTCGGCGGCGACGACTGATTTCATCTTCACCTTGCTGCCGAAGAACATGGATATTCGTTGGTCTACTATCAATAGGACGGGCCGCTCCCGCTCTTCTGTGTAGACGCGAACCTGCGGCTTGCCGGTGCGGTTGGTCGCCTTCCAGTCGATGGTGCGAATGTCGTCGCCGATTCGATAGTGTCTGAGTTCCTCGAAATCGAGGCCTCGTCCTCGGATTTTGGATGCATGCTTTCCGGACAGGAGGCTGCGAACCGGTTGCTTGGGGAGAAAGGAAAATCCGCGTGCCTGGGCACGGAGGCGAACCAGGCTTTTCAAATCGGTGTAGACTGTATCTTGATTGGTAATGGCCTTGCTTCCTATGCTACGGCGACTTGTTTGAGGATCTCGTCTATGACCGACGTTGAGCTTACCCCATCGGCGGCTGCCTCGTAGCTTAGTACCAGACGATGGCTTAGGACGGAGTGGACGACGGAGCGTACGTCATCGGGCGTAGCGTAGTCGCGGTTCTCCAACCACGCTTGAGCTCGAGCGGCTTTATCTAAGGCGATGGTTGCTCTGGGGCTGGATCCGACTTCTATCCAGTTTTTGAGCGGACTATCGTAGGCATCCGGTTGGCGAGTCGCCATGATGATGTCGACGAGGTATTTCTTGAGATTGTCTGAAACGTGAACGGTATGAATTTCGTCGCGGGCCTTGAAGATCGCGTCTTGATCGATGGGAGCGGCTGGAGGCGGCTGAGATTGATTTTCTTCCCCTCGCACCAGATCGATGATTTTCGTTTCGGCTTCCGCATCTGGATACCCGACATCGATCTTCAAGAGAAACCGATCCATTTGCGCTTCAGGGAGTGGGTAGGTGCCCTCTTGCTCGATTGGGTTTTGGGTTGCGAGAACCATGAATAGACGAGGAAGGGGCCTTGTTTTTCCGGCTACTGTTACTTGGCGTTCTTCCATCGCCTCAAGGAGGGCGGACTGGACTTTCGCTGGAGCTCGATTGATTTCGTCAGCGAGTATCAGGTTATTGAATATCGGGCCCTCTTGGAAATCGAGCTGTTGCTTGCCGTTGACCTCTTGGTAGATCTCTGTGCCGGTAACGTCTGCGGGAAGCAGGTCGGGAGTGAACTGAATACGTCCCAGATCGGCGGCCAAGGATTTGGCCAGCGATCGGATGGAGCGCGTTTTAGCTGTACCGGGGAGTCCCTCCAAAAGAAGGTTTCCATTGCAGAGCAGACCGAGAAGCAGGCTGTCGACGACGTGCTGTTGACCGATGATCGATTGCGATACGCGGCTCTTGAGTTCCAGGATTGATTCGAGTGGTGTCATTGGCAGGATTAGGTGCGCGTGCTTAGAATTTTCGGATGATCCCTAGAAGTGGGCCGTGGCTAACTGTGTCGTACTCGTAGTAGCCGGGGCGTCCGATCTCGCCGGTTTCGTAGTCGACCCAAATGGCTATGTATTGAAAATCTAATGACCAGTGTTCCGAGAGTTTGTATTGGAATCCGGCCATTCCTTGGAAGGTGAAGTCTGATTCCAACCCCATCCCTCCGATGTCTCCGCGTAGTGCGAGGGTCCACTTGTCGTCTAGGTCGATGAAGGTGCGAACTCCGACTACGAGATCGATCCAATCTTCGTTCACTTTGGTAGTGAAATCGCTGTCTAGTAGGTTTGGGTCGATAGTAAGCTCGAGGTCGTTGTCCCACCACCGTAGTCCGAGAAGCAGGTCGGTTCGCGACTTCTTGCCATTTATGCGTTTGGTGAAGAAGCCCTCCAGGACGGCCTGGTCCACATCGATTTCTGTTACGCCGATAGCGCCGGGTCTGCCTTTGCCGAGATTCATGAAGGAGTAGTCGAAAAACACTCCCCAGTTTTCTTGGGTATTGAAGGATTCGAAGTGAATCATTCCGCCGAACTCGAGGTTGTCTCGAATCTTCTCGAAATCTACATCTAGATCATTGCCAACGGCACGCCCTACGGAAGTTGAACCGTCGATGTTTATGCCAAGCCCATACAGCTCTAGGGAGTGTTCCCAGACTTTGGATGCGATGGCTGTCGCAGATGTTGAGAGGGCTAAGAATACGACGGCAAGCGTACCAGCGGTTTGTTTCATAAGGGCTTTGCGGGTTGTTCTTGGATTGATTCAAGATACCCAATTGCATGGGCTGGGACCGGGCTCACAGGGACCGTCCACTATATGCAGGGGGGGCTTCTTTCGCAATAGGACTTTAGTCTTATTGACGAACTTTCTTAGCCCGTTCTCTCATCTACATCGTTCAGGCCTTGGCGGGCACTCTCTTTGTTATGAGGTGCTGCAGTGTTGGGATATTAACCCTGTCTCGCTGGGCTCTTCAATTGAGCTGGTGGTGCGATGGATTACTGAGAGTCTAAAACCACGGAGGACACAGAGTGCACTGAGACTTCATGATTCTGTATTTTCTTTTCCTCTCCATCTCTTGGAGTTCCCCCTTGTCAGGGAGTGGCGAAGTGGAGCGGTTGGTGAAATTCTGTTTTTAAGTTCTCAATCGAACTCGTAGGTGTAGGCGATGCCAATTTTTTCTTCGGTTCCAAAGTCGTCGTCGGCGTAGATGGCGAAGGCTTTGAAGGAATGTTGGTCGTTTACTTTGTATCCTGCACCCACTCCGACCCAGTAGCCGCTGTAGTCGTCGGAGCCAAGCGAACCGCCTCCGAATGCTGTGACGGAATAATTGTCTCCGAGGGGCTTCAATGCGGCTGCGCCGAGGTATCCGCCATGGGAGTCAGCGTTCATGAGGACAAATTCGTTTGGGTTGCCGACGGGGTCGCCGTAGTGGGGGAACTCTCCTTCGTTGTAGCTGTAGCCGAGCATGGGGAAGATTTGGACGCCGCCCGGTTCGTATCCAAAAACACTGAGAGGTACGAAGGTTCCGAGACTGTAGTTGTTTTTTGTGGCGCCTTCTTCTTCTAAGTCGGTTTGACTGAAGTTGAAGTTCACGATTCCGAAATCGAAGAGCCAGGATCCGCCGATTCTCCATTCGTCGAGGTCTTCTGAGACTCGGGCGTTGAGCATTTTCGTTTCGTCGAGTCCTAGCGATCCGTTGACCTGAAACCGGTCGGTGTAGCCGACACCGATCCGGGTGATGATTTTCGTTGGATCGTCGGGGTGCTTTTCGGCCTCCTCGTCAGAGGCGTGGATGCTTGTGAGGCCGAGTGTGAATACAGCTGCCATTGCGACTATGATTGGCGTTTTGGGTGCACGTGCAGATGTGTTTTTCATGTGGGGTGTGTGAAGCGAGGATTAGGTTCGAAAGTGCGATGCTTGCCAGTATACGCGTGAAAGTACACTCCTGCAATTATGGGGCAGTTTCTCTGTTTTCTCTCAATGATGTTTCGAGGTTTTCAACCAGCTGTTGAAAGCGTGAGAGGTCATCCAGGATGCCCTCAGCATCGAATAGGGTTGCATGAGTCGCTAGCGACTCGCCCCATTTGTTGAGAGGGGGGTAATTGAAGCTGTGCGCTTCTTCCTGCATGCGACTGGCGAAAAGCTCAGCGTCGTCGATTAAGAGGGTTTTGCTGATCTTCTCCGCTGTGGTTTGTTCAGACTTTAGCGTCTCGAGCAGGGGCGTGAGATTTTGTCTTTCTTGTTCGGAAAGTGTATCCTCAGAACGACTACTTTGTTGGGTTGCGTTGCTGGAACCGTCTGTTGTCTCTTGCTCTTCAAATGGCAGAATCTCCATGAGACTGCGGATGAGCTCTGTTTGGTTGAACGGCTTTTGAATGTATCCACCGAACTCCTTTCTCAACGCCTCTTGATCCTCCTTCATGGCGGAGGCGGTGAATACGATGATTGGAATCTGACTTAGGCGGGAGTCGTTTTTGAGCAGCTTGTTCAGTTGCTTGCCGTCCATCTCCGGCATCCGTAAGTCAGTGATGATGAGAGTGGGCGGATCGTGAAGGATAGCGTCGAAGGCATCTTTGCCATTTGCTGCCTCTGTGAAATCGATGGTTTGACCTTCGAGGTATGACTTTACGAGAAGCCTGTTTTGCTCGACGTCGTCTACCACGAGGATTTTGCAGGGTTTGAACTGCACATTGGGTACGTCCTCGGAGTGTTCGTCTGGAAGCAGCACTGTTTCGGGGGCGAGGGCGATTCCTTTTAGGATGATGGAGAAGGTACTGCCTTTATCGACTTCGCTTGCTACTTGGATGTCTCCCCCCATCATTTGGCAAAGCCGCTTGCTTATAGCGAGGCCGAGACCCGTTCCGCCAAATTTGGTAGCGCTTTGCCCGGAGACTTGCTCGAAGACTCCGAATATCTTGCTGATTTGATCCTTTGGTATGCCGATTCCTGTGTCGATGACTTCGAAGCGGAGCGTTGCGGCATCGTCACCCAGCTCCTCGGACTTCGCTACCAGCTTTACCGAGCCGCTTTCAGTGAACTTGATGGCGTTTCCGATCAGGTTCATGAGCGTTTGTCGTAAGCGTAGTTCATCGATCACTACTGCGGATGGGAATCCGTCGCTAAAGTCTACGGAAAGCTGGATACGCTTGCGCTCCGCCTTTTGGGAGAAGATCTGAACCATCTCTTTGCAGACGCCCGCGACATCGCAGGGGGCCCATTCCAGTTTCATCTTTCCTGCTTCGACCTTGGAGAGGTCGAGGATGTCGTTGATCAGGCTGAGCAGGGACTTGCCGCTGATGCGTATGACGTTGAGGTATTCTTTTTGCGGGTTGTCGGTGATGGTTTTGGAAAGCAGTTCGGAGAAGCCGAGTATGGCGTTCATCGGAGTACGTATCTCGTGGGACATGCTGGCGAGAAAGGCGCTCTTCGCTTTGTTTGCCGTTTCCGCTGCGTCTTTGGCTTCTTCTAGCTCGTCGAGTGCTGCCGATAGCTCTACGTTTTTCAGGCGATTGATTTCGGCTTCGCGGCGTTGGGTCTCCACGTCGAACTTCGCTTGCATGGTGGCGAACTGTTTCGCCAGTCCCTCGTTGTGAAGGCGTTCGTTTAGCTCGGAGTATTTTTTCAGGCTATCGAATGCTGCTTGGTAGTTGCCGACGCTCGCGTACGAGTCGGACATCAGTTGGTAGCAGGAAAGAACTGTAGGAGAGAAGTCTCCTTTGTTGGCGAGCTCGATTGAGTCGTTGAACAGCTTGGTGGCTTGGGCATTGTCTCCCATGGCGTTGTAGGTGATCCCGGCGTTCACGCTGGCGAGAGCCATGCCTTTGAAGTCTTTTAGTTCTTCTTCGAGGGTGATGCTGCGGAGCTGGTAATCGAGCGCGGTCTCGTAGTCTTGCCGTTCGAAGGCGCAGCGCCCGAGGCCCATGTAGTAGTTGGGAATATTGAGGTTGGAGCTGTTCTGCTCCTCGATTTCTAGGGCTTTGCTGTAGTACTTTTCGGCTTCGTCGAAACGGCTCAGTTCGATGAGCGTTTCGCCAATTAAGCCGTTGGCGTACCCGGCGCTGATGGTGAAGTCGTGCTCTTCGGCTAGCTTGAGGGACTGGTGGGCGTTTTCTAGGGCTTCGTCCAGTTGCTTCATGTCGATTTGGAGCAAGGCCAAGTTGTAGTAGGAGATGGTTACCGCCTGCTTGTCGTCTAGCTCTAGGCAGATCTTATGGTCTCGGAGGCGCAGCTCGTAGGCTTGTTCCAACTGGCCGGTGAGGGCGTAGACGTTGGCGTTTGCTCGTATGATGAGGGCTAAGGGTTCCGGGTCGCCAAGCTCTTCAGCTAGGGGGAGGGCCTTTTGTGCCTCTGCGAGCGCATCGTCAGGCTTGCCGAGCCCCAGCAGGGCGTAGGAGATCCAAGCTGTCGCGAAGATGATGCCTTTGTCGTAGTGAAGCGTAGTCGCCTTCTCGAGCGCGTCTTGGGCCAAGGACAGCGAGTCGGGCAACTTGCCTGCGTAATAGTTGAAGCGCGACTGCTCGACGAGCGTGTCAATTTCTTGATGAGTCGGATACTTGCTCTGTGCTTGTTCCATTACTTGCTAAGCTAGATGTAGTAGAGAAAAGCTGGGCATCTCGCAAGAGCGATGATCGCTGGTCGTGCGGTGTGAGACCAATTAGTCGGAGGCGTGATGCTGCGTGGGACCTTTTTTACCAACCGCTGGAGTCTAGCTTTTAGGCGGTAACCCTAGGCAACGAAAACCGATAAGCCCGCTGAAGCGGGAACTCCAACTGTTTCGCCTCGAACAGCAATCAAATCTCTTTGCGTTTGATATTGGTCAGGCTGTGATTGTAGAGATGGGTGGGAGGTGTCTGTAGTGATATTTCAGATACAGAATGTGATGGATTTTTTCTCTATCCACTCTCGCCCGGTTCTATGGGCTTCCATGAATGTAGCGTTTGCTTGTTCGTTGCGGAAAAGCAGAAGTAGTTGCCACCGCCGCCTCCTGGTTGGTCGTGCTTCCTGTCTATGGGGTAGCCCTTTATTTGGCATAGTAGCAGCGAGCCGACGCCTCCATGCGAGATGATCGCTATGTCTCCATCGCCGCTGTCTTGGCTGAGCACTCCATCTATGGCTTTTGATATTCTTTGTTGAGCGGCGTTTGCGGTTTCCCAACCTCTAACCGATTGATCTGGGTGGGCGAAGAACTGATCCGCTACAGTTTCGAACTCATCGGAGGGCAGGTATCCAGTCGATGATCTGTCGTTTTCTCCTAGCTCTTCTATCGTTTGGATTTCGAGGGAGAGGTGGTTGGCGATGACTTCAGCTCCGTCGATCGCCTTTTGCTCATTGCTGCAGTAGACTGAGGTGATGCCTTGGACGAAGGGCTGCTGCAGGAAGGCTCTCATTCGTTCGAATCCTCGCTCGGAAAGCGGCCACCTCGGAACTGGCACTTCCGGATCGATCGCCACGTTTGGATGGGTGATGAAGTAGACTTTTTTCACTTGGAGTTGGCCGAGGCGGAGACTCTGGATCGGTGCTTGAGCAGGAGTTGGTTTTAACATCGCTTCGCTAGATCCGAACTGCGTTCGGCGATGATCACGCTTCGCGTGGAAGGACTCGAGGCTTTGCTATTGGTGACTGTGGTTAAAGTTCAATTACGAGGTGAAAATGTCTTTCACGTGAAGGTCGTGTTTTGAGTTTAGTGCGGAGTATTGATCAGAGTAATTGGGATCGATAGACTCTGTATATCTTTCAGATTCCTAATGTGATGTGGATGGCCTGGTCACGTACTTCAAAATCCTTCAGAAGGAGTCTGGCTAGAGTCGTTTTCGCGTCTATTGCTTTGAGCTTATAAACTGGTTGCTTCTCGACTATTTCGATTGCTGTTTCATTGGCAAACGTAGTAACGCGTTCGCTCCATTCATCTGGTACTCCTTGAATGTCCAATCTCTCGATTGTTGCGTTATCCAAAAAGAACTCCTGCTTCTCAGGATGGTATCTTATTACTGAAGTGATAGTGACACCTCCTCCAAATTCGCGCTCTTGCTTTGGTAGCTTCAAGTCGAGTTTCGCATTCATGCCTATTCTCACTCGATTCTCGTTTTCCAGCAGCGAAACCTGTGGATCTGAGTAGTTGACACGAAGGATTACAAGATGGGTCTTGGTCGTTGGAAATCGTTGAGCGAGAGAAGAGTCAATCTGCTCCTGGGTGATCACTACCTCGTACCTTTTTCCTTTGAAATAGAAATATGCACTCGTTCCAGCAATTGAGATCAAGAGAGCTATTGTTATTAGGAGTTTCTTCACTTTATCAAACTTCTGGGACTATTTGTTCGTCACGGTTTCATTGGTTGAAGAATTGGGACACGGGTGAGAAGAAAACCAATACAACGAGTGCTCCATCGAGAAACAGTTCTATTTCATTTCTGATCACTTCAGTATGAGTTTTCATCGGTTGAATAGGCCACCTGACTTGACCGAAAACTGTCAGTATGACGGCGGAAAGAAAAAGCCATCTGGCAGGAGGCCAGAAGAAAAACATCCCAGCGATGCCAGTCGCGGCGAGGGCGTAGATCGTTAGGCTTAGGCTGATGCCGATGGTTCGTCGTGCAACCGATAATGAGCGGAACATACGGACAGCTTTTTCACTATGTTCCTTTCTGCTAAGCGACGGATCCTTAGACGGTAGGACCACTTGATAGATCACGTAAATTGTGTAGATCGACAAGAGTACTTTGAAGGTGGCTTGATCCATCTATTCTCTTGATTGTGAGTATTGGTTCCTAACTACGTTTAGGGCGAACAAGGTTGGTGGCTTTGGGGAGGGACGGTTCGGGTGCTTGAGAAGGATGCTCGAAGGCGTGTTTCGCACAAGGTTAATCTAGGTGTATGAACGCTGTGCTTATTCGCGTTGAGCGCTGGGCTTGAATCCTAGTGGAGCTGAGGGTCGGCTCAGCTGCAGTTAGGTTGGTTTAAGGTGTGGCTTGCAGAGCGCTGTTTTTAGGGGTAAAAGCGACTCGTATGAACTGAGATTCTGTTTCGGGACTGAGGAGCTCTAGGCTGATTGTTTGGGTGTCGTTGTTGTGGTTGGTGGTGGAGAGGGTATGGTAGTCTGTTTCTGGATTGAGCTGTATCCAGTTTTTGAGGTCGGTGGAGCTTTCGTAATGAAAGCTTTCCCCTTGCTGGGGCTTGTAGCGGGTGTAGCTGAAGATTAGTTTTTCGGAGTCGAGTTTGACTAGGGGAGGCGGGGCGGCGAAGGGGTTGTTCTGATTGCTGACGTTTATGGTGATGACGTTTGAGGATATACGTTCTCCGTAGATGTTGTTTCCTGAGGCGAGGGCGTGGGCGACTCCGTCAGCGAGAGCGGTGACGAGGCCGTCGCTGGAGATGCTGACGAGTTCGGGTTTGTCGATGAGCCAATCTAGAGTGGGGATGGGGGCGTCGCTGGGGATGGGGTTCGGGGTGAGGTTGATGGTGCCATCTCGGGTGCTGATGGAGTAGGTACTGGGTTCGAAGCTGAGGCCTGTGAGGGTGAGCGGTCCGTTTGCTTGGTTGGTGACAGTAAGTGGGAAGAATCTGGATACGCTGTCTGCGGATCGGGCGATGATGAAGGTTTTGCCGTTGCCGGTGGCGGTGATGAGTCCGTTTTGATCGATGGTGGCTACGGCCGTGTTTGCGCTTTCCCAAGTTAGCGTTTTGTTGGTGGCGTCTTCTGGGGCGATAGTAGGGGTGAGTTGGAGCGTACCGAGATCGGTGTTGATGGAACCGCTGGCGGGGGAGAGCGTAACGCTGGTGACGTCGGTGTATTGGTCTTGCTTGCTTAGGACAACCATATGGGTGTCGGTGATGCTGGAGCCGTCGGTTGATTTTGCGGTGATGGTGACGAGTCCGTTTTGCTTGGCTTTGAAGACTCCGTCGGAATCGATGGTGGCGCCGTTGTAGGTATTGACTGACCACTCTACGGTTTTGTTGGTGGCGTTTTCGGGTTGGACGACGACATCGAAATCGATGGTGCCTCTCGGCGTATCGATGACGGCGGTATCGGGTGTTATGGTGATGGAGGTGACGTAGTTGGATACGGCGATGGTCTTGCTGGCGATGGCTTCTGATCCGTCGGTTGCGGTGGCGGCGATTGTGACGGTGCCGTTGCTGATGGGAGTGAGTAGTCCGTCTGTGGATACGGTGGCGATAGATTCGTCTGAGCTTGTCCAGCTTAGGTTTGGGTTGGTCGCGTTTGATGGCGTGACTTCCGCTGCGAGTTGGAGTGTTTGTTCGAAGGATGTGATTGCGTTGGCGGGAGAGGATAGCGTGATGGCCGCGACTGGGATGTTGGGGGGTGTGTCGTCTTGGTTGCTGATGGAGATGGCGGTAGATTGGGAGACGCCCAGCCCGAAGTTTGCGGTGGCAGTGACGGTGACGTTTCCGTTGGCGAGGGCGGTGATGAGTCCGTTTTGGGAGATGCTGGCGATTTGGGGATTGTCCACGGTCCAAACGACGGGCTGGTGGTTGGCTTCGACGGGGAGGAGGCTGGCGGTGAGTTGCAGATTGCCGTTGTCGGTCGCTATGACTTGGGAGGGCGCGTCTAGGCTGAGGGAGGTGACGGCGCGTTCTCCGACTTCGAGGAGGACGGTGTCGGTTGGGAATCCGTCGTCCATATTTTGGCGGATGGTGGAGGTTTCGCTTTCGAGGTCGTATTCGTAGACGGTTCCGAGGCCTTCGCCGGTGCCGCCGTAGCGGGTGATGCCGAGGAGCTTGCCTGAGTAGGCGGGGTGGAGAGCTCCGGTGGGTAGGTGGGGATTTCCCATGTCGACGAACTCGTGCGTGAAGCTGAGGGTCTTGGTCGAGAGGTCGAAGCGGTAGATGGCTCCGCCGCCTTCGGAACCGCCGATGGAGACGTTTCCGTAGAGGTTTCCGTCTTGTCCTAGGCGAAGGCTTTCGGGGTGGGTGTGGAGTGAGGAGAGGGATTCGTGCGGGGTGTAGGTGTCGGTGCCCAGATCGTACTCGTAGATGAGGCCGCGGCCGTGGTTTCCTCCGGAGGTGGCGACGCCGTAGAGTTTGTTTTGGTGTAGAACGGTGTAGGGATCGGGCTTTGCTCCGGTGGAGAGGCTGAAGTAGTGTTTTACGGTGAAGGTGTTGGTGGAGAGGTTGTACTCCCAGAGGGTGCCTTGGTTGTTGTTGCCGCCGACGGGGGAAGTGCCGTAGAGCAGGTGTTCGTCGACGAGGGTGAGTTGGCCGTCGGCCAGGCCGTGCTTTCCTTGGGAAAGGGGGAAGTCGTGCAGGAGGCTGAGGGTGCGGGAGCGGGGCTCGTATTCGTAGAGGGAACCGAGGTAGGCGTTGGAGGTGGTGTAGAATTTTCCGTTGGGGGCGAGGACGAGGGTGTGCCCGATTCGCTCGGTCAGGTGGTATTCGACGTTGAAGGTTTCATAGGCGCGATCGTAGGAGAAGATGATGCCTTTTTGGTGAAGCCCTCCTTGTACGGTGACGCCGTAAATACGGCCGTCGGGGCCTTCGGAGAGCGTTCCAATGGGGTGCTTGCCGCCGTCGAGGCCGTCGAAGTGGTGCTTGATCTCAAGCGTGCTGGCGGCGGCGTCCATCTTGAAGAGGTAGCCTGCGTCCTGCTCTCCGCCGGTGAAGGTGACGCCCCAGATCTCGGAGTACTGGGCGCGGGTAAGCTGGCCAGCGAGAGACAGGAAAACAGTCAGGAGAGGAATCAGAAACCTGGTGGATGGAGAGAGCATACGTATGCGCGTATGGCTCCAATCGGCAGATGGGTGTGTCGGCTAAGCGAATGAAGGTAGATTAATGATCTGTTAAGGTGGGGGGATGGTGGAGGGGGGGCATTTTGTCGCCTCGGCGCGGTGACCTACAGTAATGGGGCTGTTGGGGAGGTCCTTTGCGTGACGCTTCTGCGGGGTATAGTAACGGCGGCTACCGTTTAGGGGATTGGGGGTTGGTGTGGATGCCTAGGATGAGACCGGTGGCGAAGATGAATTTGGGGAGGATGCCTTCGGTGATGGGGGAAGCTCCGGTGGCGGCGCTGACGAGGTAGAGGGCGAGGAGGAAGATCAGGCCGCCTCGGAAGGCGGCACGTGGCTTCTCGAAGGAGAGGGCGGTGAAGGCGAGAAATCCGAAGCCGAAGAGAATGCTGGCGATCTTGATGTGCAGCTCGGGGTGATGGTTGGCCGGGGTGAAGGGCAGTATCAGGTGGATGAACACGAGCACGACAAGGACGCCTCGCGCGATATGGGTCGCGGAATCTCTCTGTATCACAGCAACGGCTACACGAGGGAGGGGGAGCGGTTGCGTGTTATTTGGATGTTGGGAAGCGGGGGCTGGGCTAGGCTTGCGAGAGGAGTGGGGTCAGTGCTTCGGGGGAGAGTTTGCTGGCGATGGTCATGAGCATGTCGCCTTCGGACCAGGCGAAGAGGTTCCAGTCGCCTTGGCGTTCCCAGCTTTGCTCTTGGATGGGCATGCCTTGCAGGTCGGATTTGCGGACGGTGAAGACGTGCACGAAATCGCTGCCTTCGGCGAAGCAGACGAGGGAGGCTTTTTTGCCGTTGGGCAGGTCGAAAATGCGGCAGCCGGCGAGCTGGGTCTCGTGAGTGAGGGAGCCGGGCAGGCTGGTGGCGTGTGGGGCGCCTCGTTGGTCGAGCCATTGGTGGATGGCGGGAATCTGGTTGCCACGTTTGTCGAGCGGCAGGGCGGAGTCGGCGAGAATGCTGACGGAGTGGAGCCAGGAGGCGTGGGAGAGTTCTCCGAGTTCGGGGTCGGGTCTGTCGTATAGGAAAACGGAATACAGGGCCGCGAATGCGACCACGGCTGCGGCTGCCGCTTGGCGCCACCAGTTTACGAATACGATTTTCTTTTTGGCCGGTTGCTCGATTGGCTCGGCTTCGTCCTGGAAAAGGGCGGTGGCGAGGATGGCTTTTTTGCCGGCTTCGGGGCCCTTGATGGAGGCGAGGGCGCCGGCCTGTCGTTTGTCGAAGTCGATCTGGGACTCGAACCATTTGTTTAGTTCGGGATCGCGGCGAGCTTGCTCGAGAGCGGCTTGGAGATTGTCGTCCAGGGCGTCGGTGCCGTTGGGCCGGTAGGCGCTGAGGATTTCTTTGGCGGTTTCTCTATCCATTTTCTTGGGCCTTTCTGGGGAATGGGACGGGGGCGGAGGAGGTGTTTTTCTTAGGAGACTCGAGGATTTGGCGGAGTTGGTCTTTGGCGCGTCTGAGGCGCGACATCACGGTGCCGATGGGGAGCTCGAGGGTCTCGGAAATTTCTTTGTAGGAGAAGTCTTGCAGATAGAAAAGGGTGATGGGGGCGCGGAAGCGTTCGTCGAGCTGGGCGAGGGCTTCGAGGGCGAGGGAGGCGTCGATCTGTCGCTCGGCGGTTTGCTTGGATTGCTCGTCGGGCGGCAGGGGGGCGGTGTCGAATTGGGTTTTGGGAAATCGTTTGGCGTGCCGGTAGTTGTCGATGAACTCTCGGTGGAGGACGCTGAAGAGCCAGGATTTCGATTTGGAGAGGTCTCTTATCTTCTCCTGGTTGCGGGCTAATTTTTGGAAGGCGTTCTGGGTGAGGTCGAGGGCGTCTTCGGAGTTCGAGCAAAGAGAGAGGGCGAAGCGGTAGAGGGGATCGTACCAGCGATCGACTACGGCTGTGAATTCTTCTTTGGTCATCAAAGGGAAGACGAGCGAGCTGGGGGCTTATTCCCAGTAATGTTACTTTTTTGGATTATCTCTATTTCGTTGGGGAGCGGCGTGCCCGCTGGGGACAGCGGGCGCTACCTTGGGGGCCTACTTTTTGGTGAAACTATCAGTTTTTGAGATAGGTTTCATTAGAAGGGTATCTTATGTTGGCATATACTGACATAAGGGTAATGATTTACTTGTTTGGTCCGGTTGAGTCCTTAGCGTGCTCCGCCAATCTGTTCGAGGGTTTGTAATATGGACGAAATTGGTTGGTCGAAGAAACTGGTGCTGGGGGTACAGCACGTGTTTGCGATGTTTGGGGCGACGGTGTTGATGCCGACGCTCACGGGTATGGATCCGAGTGTGGCGTTGTTGGCGGCGGGGCTTGGGACCTTTATTTTCCATGGGGTGACGGGTGGCATGGTCCCTGTCTTCCTGGGATCGAGTTTCGCGTTTATCGGAGCGATCAAGACGGTGGCTGGCGAGGATGGCAGCGGGATGTCTCAGGCGCTTGGCGGGGTGGTCTGCGCGGGGCTGGTCTACGTGCTTTTGTCGCTTCTGGTGAAGAGTGGCGGCGCGTCGCTGATGAAGCGTTTGTTTCCTGCGGTGGTGACGGGGCCGGTGATCATGGTAATCGGTTTGTCGCTGGCGCCGATCGGGGTGAGCATGGCGTCGTCGGATTGGCTGCTGGCCTTGGTGGCGATCGGAACGATCGTGGCGGTTTCCTGTTTTCTGAAGGGGTTTTTTCGGCTGGTGCCGATCCTGATCGGGATCTTCGCTGGCTATGCGGTTGCGGCTGCCTTGGGGCGTGTGGATTACACTGCTTTGAAGGCGTCGGGGGACTTGTTGATCGGGGCGGACAACTTCATGTTTCCGACTTTCGAGTGGGGGGCGATTTTGGCGATCGTGCCGCTGGCGATCGTGACGGCGATGGAGCATATCGGGGACATCACGACCAATGGGGCGGTTGTCGGTAAGGACTTCTTTAAGAAGCCGGGGCTGCATCGGACCTTGTTGGGTGATGGTCTGGCGACCTTGTTCTCTGGTCTGATCGGGGGACCGCCGAATACGACTTATTCTGAAAACACCGGCGTGTTGGCGGTAACCAAGAACTACAACCCGGCGGTGATCCGGATCGCGGCGATTATCGCGATCGTGCTGGGTCTGTTCAGTCCGGTGGGGGCGTTTTTGCGGACCATCCCGGTGGCGGTGATGGGAGGGGTGAGCTTCATCCTTTTTGGCATGATCGCGTCGGTGGGGATCCGCACGATCGCGAATGCCCAGCTGAATTTTAACCGTAGTCGAAACCTCATCATCGTGGCCTTGATCCTGGTTTGCGGCCTGGGCGGCGTGGAGGTGCCGATCGGGAACGTGAAGATTGAGGGGATCGGGCTGGCCGCGTTGGTGGGTATGTTCGCGAACCTATTGCTGCACATCATTTTGCCGGACGATCCGGACAACGACTAATCGATAGGAGCTTAAGGATGAAGAAATTCCCGACTTTGACTATTTCGAATCACCCGCTGATCCAGCACAAGCTGAGCTACATCCGCGACAAGACGACTTCGAAGAAGGTGTTCAAGGAGTTGGTGGACGAAGTGGGCACCTTGCTCGCCTACGAGATCACCAAGAGTCTGCCGGTGAGAGCGGTGCAGGTCGACACGCCTTTGGCCACGACGACTTGCCATGTGGTCGATGCGGAGAGGGTGGTGCTGGTGCCCTTGCTCCGCGCCGGGTTGGGGATGGTAGATGGCGTGCTGAACCTGATCCCTAATTGCGCGATCTGTCACCTGGGACTGTATCGAGATCATGATACGCACGAGCCGGTGACCTACTACTTCAAGCCGATGCCGGAGCCTGAGGAGCGGATGTTTATGATGGTGGATCCGATGTTGGCCACGGGGGGCTCGGCGATCGCTTCGGCGGATTTGCTGAAGAAGAACGGAGCGAAGAATATCAAGTTCATGTGTCTGGTTGCGGCGCCGGAGGGGGTGGAGGCTTTCCAGCATGCCCATCCGGATATCGAGATTTACGCGGCGGCGCTTGATGAGCGCTTGAACGACGACGCGTACATTCTGCCGGGGTTGGGGGATGCGGGCGATCGTCTGTTTGGTACCAAATAGGAAATGAGTCCAGGGGGATCGACCCCAGAATTATTGTTAAGTTAAAAATGTTTCACGTGTACGTAGAATTAAAGTTGCTAATGACTTGGCGATGTGATTTCTACTTCGCGTTTCCACGTAGCCGAGCTGTGCTGGGCGGATAAATTCAGAGCTACTGCTTCCCCATGAGAGATCTATTTAAGCTAAAAGAAAACAACACGAGCGTGCGTACGGAGGTGATCGGCGGATTTACTACCTTCCTGACCATGGCCTATATCATCATCGTGAACCCGATGATATTGAGCGAAGCGGGAATGGACAAGCCGGCCTTGATCACGGCGACCTGTCTTGCTGCGTGTTTGGGAACGTTGTTGGCGGGCTTGTGGGCGCGAGTGCCATTCGCGATGGCGCCGGGTATGGGCTTGAACGCCTTTTTCACCTACACTCTAGTCATGGGGCAGGGGCTGAATTGGCAGACCGCTCTGGGCGTGGTCTTCATCTCGGGTATCGCCTTCCTGATTCTTACCCTTGCTGGGATTCGTGAGAAAGTGGTGACCGCTATTCCCTTGTCGCTACGGATCGCTACGGCTGCGGGTATTGGTTTATTCATTACGTTTATCGGTCTCAAGAATTTGGGACTGGTGGTGGACAATCCGGCTACCTTGGTATCGATCGGCGCTTTGACGCGGCCGGTCCTGATTGGCTTGGCAGCTCTATTTCTGATTACGATCTTGGAGATCCTGAAGGTTAAGGGTTCGATCCTGATCGGTATTTTTTCAGCTACGGCGGCGGGAATCGTGTTTGGCGATGTTACCTTGGATGCGGTTTGGTCTGCGCCGCCGAGCCTCGCTCCGCTCGCGTTCGAGCTCGATATCCTTGGCGCTCTGCAGTGGGGATTGGCTGGGGCGATCTTCTCCTTCATGTTTGTCGATCTCTTTGATTCCATTGGAACGATCGTGGCCTGTTCCTACGAAGCAGGGCATGTGGAGAAGGATGGTAGGATCAAGCGCATCGACAAGGTGCTTGAAGCGGACGCTGTGGCGACAATCGCTGGTTCGCTGATTGGTACTAGCACCACCACGACTTACATCGAGTCCGCTTCCGGTATCGCGGATGGCGCTCGTACAGGACTGGCATCAGTCGTAACGGGAATGCTCTTCTTGGTTGGACTTTTCTTCGCTCCTTTAATTGGCGCTGTCCCAGCTTTCGCGACCGCTCCTGCATTGATCATTGTGGGTGTATTCATGTTTCGGAACATCAAGGAGATCGACTTCTCGGAACTGAAGACGGCGGTGCCTGCGTTTTTGACGATGATCCTGATGCCGTTGACCTTTAGCATCGCGACTGGGCTGACCGTGGGCTTCCTTTCGTATATCGTAATCGCGATTTTCAGCGGCGACTTGAAAAAGGTATCACCTGTAATGTGGGGCGTCGGCCTGTTGTCAGGAGTGAATTTGGTTATTACAGTCGCTCACTAGGTTAGAGTTTTAGGAGGAATAGAGGATGTCTGAACAAGGACTTGAAAAAACGCTCCTTTCCAAGGAGGAAATTGCCGCGATCGTAAAGCAGCTCGGTCGCGAGATCACGGACTGCTACAAGAAATCCGACAAGGAGCTGATCGTTATCGGCTTGTTGAGAGGGTCTTTCATCTTCATGGCCGATCTGGTGCGCGAGATCAAATGTCCGATGGTGACTGACTTTTTGACGATCTCGAGCTATGGCGATAACACCGTTAGTTCCGGGGACGTAAAGGTCGTGATGGACCTTGATGAATCGATCACTGGTCGGGACGTATTGCTGGTCGAAGACATTATCGATACGGGCAATACCTTCAGCAAGGTGGTACGGATGCTTGAGGGGCGTGATCCGGCGTCGCTTCGGATCTGCACGCTGCTCAACAAGCCTTCCCGTCGAAAGGTGGAGGTGAATATCGATTTCTGCGGCATCAACATTCCTGACGAATTCGTCTGCGGCTATGGTTTAGACTTTGCTCAGAAGTATCGAAATGTTCCTTACATCGGTATCTACGAAGGACCGGTAGAGTAGTTTTTCCCAAACATAAAGAAATGAAACGAACACTGATTACCGCTACTACCACTCTAATCGCCTCTGCCGCTTTTGCCGGGGATGCTCTGTTGTGGCAGGATAACAGCCTCAGCCTTTTGGTTGGAGGCGGATACGAACTTGATCCAAGTACGCAACAAACTGTGACCTTCGAACATGCCAGTGGATGGTCGAAGGGGGATTTGTTTATCTTCGTCGATGGCATCAACTTCGATGGCGATCGCGATATCGCTGGTAGCGAGACTGCGTATTATGGCGAGTTCTCTCCGCGCTTTAGCTTGGGCAAGCTGATGAACTCGGATTTGTCGACTGGCATCATTCAGGACTTCAACATCGCGACCTGTGTGGAGTTCGGCGACAACAACGATACGAATACCTTGGTCGGTATTGGAATGGATCTCGCGGTCCCTGGCTTCGATTTTCTGCAGCTGAACACCTACCGTCGTTTCGACGGAGGGTCGAGTTCGGTTGATTCCTATCAAATCACGCCTGTTTGGAAAATGTCGTTCCCGGTTGGAGAGACTGAGGTCGTATTCGATGGTTTCATTGACTGGGTATTTGGTGAAGGTACCGATCACTTGCATATCTGCCCGCAGCTAAAGGTCGACGTCGGCCGGATGATGGGGATGGAGAATAATAAGTTGTATGCGGGAATCGAATACGACTACTGGAAGAACAAGTACGGTGTACGAGACGGTATGTTCGATCTGGATTCAGATCAGAATACGTTCAGTGGCTTGATTAAGTTCCACTTCTAGGAGAGCCCTAGCAATTAATTTTAATTGCGGCCGTCCGTTGTGGCGGCCGTTTTTTCTGGGGGGAGGGTAAGACTCAGCTATTGTCTTTCGAAGCTGGATGTTGAGGCAATGACGGAGCATTGCCCTCCTGTTTTCCCTAGTAGTGGAAGACAGAGTGGATGGGGAGGTCGGGGAGTTTTTCGCGGCCGCTTAGATCGTCTAGCTCAATAAGGAAGAGTAGCTCTTCAATGGATACGGAGAAGTTTTGCTGGATGAGCTTGAGTGTTGCTCCGATCGTTCCGCCGGTTGCGAGCACGTCATCGACCACGAGGATGCGTTGTCCTTCTGTGAAGGCGTCCTTGCTGATCTCGAGCACGCTTGATCCATATTCCAGCTCGTATTCTTGGGCGTGTGTTTCGTGAGGGAGCTTTCCTTCTTTACGAACGAGAACGGTTCCGGCTCCCAAGGCGTAAGCGAGGGCGGAGGCCAGTACGAATCCGCGAGCTTCGACCCCGACGACGACATCGATCGAGTTTTCGGCGTATCGTGCTTTGAGTTGATCAATCAAGGCTCCAAAGGCTGGTCCGTTCGCTAGAAGAGGCGTGAAATCTCGGAAAATGATCCCTGGTTTGGGGAAGTCTGGCGTAACTCGGATGTATGATTCGATATTCATGATTAATCTCCTCTGCTAAGCCTGATTCTCTATAGGGTGTGAACGGGGCGTTAAAGAACGAATTGCAGTAAAACGAAAAAACGCTCCCTGTTTTGGGAGTGTCTTGTGAAAACGGATACGAGGTTGTAAAAAACTGCTTTAAAGTGATCGTTAACTGTAGGATGCCGCGATGAGGGGACAAGGCGAGGCGGGTCAACGCCCCGCCCTACAGTTATTTTACTCGAACCTTCACGGTTGCTGTCGTGAGACCGTCTGACTTTGCGGTCAGCGTCACGTTCCCTTTTTTGCCTTTGATGGAGCGGATGACTACGAGGGCTTTGCCGTTGAAGACTTTGCGCTCCTTGGATTGGAAGGAGGTGTGGTTGGTAGGGGCACCGTTGCCGGTGGCTATGATTTCGGCGGGGCCGCTGATGCTGAACTGGACGTTGTTGTGGGAGCGAGGGACGAGTTGCTCTTTGGCGTCCAGCACTTCTACGGTGATGAAGGAGAGGTCTTGGCCGTCGGCGGCGATGAGGTTGCGGTCGGCGGTGAGTTTTAGTTGGGTCGCCTCGCCAGTGGTTTGTACGGAATTCTTGGCCCAGACTTGGCCGTTTTTGTAGGAAACAGCCAGGAGTTCGCCGGGTTCGTAAATGACGTCATCCCAGCGTAGTCGGTATTCGAATACTCCCTTTTGCTTGCGGCCGAGGGACTTGCCGTTGAGGAACAGCTCAACCTCGTCTCCCGAGGTGTAGATGTGCACGGGCGTGACTTCGCCGATGCGTTCTGGCCAGTTCCAATGCGGGAGGATGTGCACGAGCGGGAGCTCGGGAACCCAGCGAGCTTGGTACATGTAATAGCGGTCCTTGGGGAATCCGCAGAGGTCGACGATGCCGAAATAGGAGCTGCGAGGTGGGATGTCGCCGCCGAGTTTGGCGAGCTCCTTTGTCATGCGTTCGCGTTCGGCGGGATCGGTGAAGTTGAGCAGATTGGTCTTGTCCTTGTTGTAAGGGGTGGGTTCGCCGAGATAGTCGAAACCTGTCCAGACGAATTCGCCGAATACCCATGGGTACTTGTCCTGAGCTTCAAACTCTATGTCTGGGCGGTAGGCCCAGTTGGGGGCGGTGAGGTCGTAAGAGCTGACTTGGAAGTAGCCGCCTTGGCCGATGAACTTGTCGTCGGAAACGGGGAAGAAGTACTCGCCGCGTGAGCTGACGGTGGAGGCGCTTTCCGAGCTGTAGACTGGGATGTCTGGGTTCTTTTCGCGGAACTCCGCGTAGAGGTGCGGCTTGTAGTTGAATCCGTATACATCGATGGTGTTTTGGAATCCGTTGAAGGCTGCGTCTGGCTTGCTGCCGCCAAAGGAGACCGGGCGAGTTGGGTCTTCCTTCTTGATGAGGTCGGTCTGCATTTGGGAGATCCAGGCCTCTTCAGGGTGGCTCATTTCGAGGATCTCGTTGCCCGTGCTCCACATGACGATGGATGGGTGGTTACGATCGCGGCGAACCATGTTGATCGTGTCGCGTTCCCACCATTCCCAGAAATGGCGAGCATAGTCGTTGTCCGCTTTTTTTCGATACCAGCAGTCGAAGGATTCGACTTGCACGAGGATGCCCATACGATCGCAGAGATCGAGGAACTCGGGTGCGGGTGGGTTGTGGGCGGTGCGGATGGCGTTAACGCCGAAGCTCTGCAGGATCTCGATCTGGCGCTCGATGGCTCGCACGTTGACGGCAGCGCCGAGCGGGCCGAGATCGTGGTGTTGGCAGACACCGTTCATGCGGACGAGTTTGCCGTTTAGGTAGAAGCCTTCGTTGGCGGTGTATTTGATGGTGCGGATACCGAAGATGCTGGTGTAGGTGTCGACTGTTTTGCCGTCGACGAGGACCTTGGTGTGAAGCTGGTAGAGGCTTGGAGAGTCGAGATCCCAGAGCTTGGGCGAGGCGACTTTAATGAAGGAGAGTTTGCCTTGGCCGGTTGCGATTACCTTGTCGGAGCCATCCTCTGTTATCTCGTGCTGGATCTCTGCTTTAGAGGATTGGCCGGCGAGGGAGGTTTCGATCTTAACGGTGGCTTCGTCGGCGTTGACGATGGGAGTTGTGACGTAGACGCCCCAGTGGTCGATGTGAGTGGGGGCGACTTTGACGAGGCGAACGTTACGGTAGATACCTCCGCCAGGGTACCAGCGGGAGGATTCGGGTTTGTTGTCGAGACGGACCGCGATGGTGTTTTTCTTGCCGACTTTCAATTTGTCGGTGAGGTCGAGGCGGAAGGAGGAGTAACCGTAGGGCCACTCGCCGACATATTCGCCATTGAGCCAGACTTCGGTGCCGGACATGGAGCCGTCGAAGTCGATGAAGATTCGTTTGCCGGCGTCGGATTTGGGTGAGTCGAAGCTTTTGCGGTACCAGCCGATGCCTGCCCAAGGGAGCTTGCCAGTGCGGTTAGGAAGGTCGGATCGAAAGGGGCCTTCGATGCCCCAGTCGTGAGGCAGGTCGAGGTCACGCCATTCCGAGTCGTCGTAGGCGGTTTTTTCCATTCCCTTGGGTTCAGCTAGTTCGGAGCCGTCAGGCATTGGGCCGAAGCGGGCGAACTTCCAGTCGCTGTTGAAGGATTCGATCTCGCGGGTCCAAGCTGATGTGAGCGAGAGGCAAAGCAGTGCGAAGACGAGGCGTCGTAAAGTGTTCATTGATTGTCTGTTTGTAGCGAAGGGGTGAACCGCTGAGTTTAGCAGACGCTTAGTAGTAGGTATTACCGGATTGCGTAAAAGGTATGTGGGATTTCGCCAAGGGGGGATTGGAAAGGGGGTTGCAGTCTGGGGAATTTCTGACCGTATTCGCTGCATGTCTGAAAGTTCCGCGAATCTCCTGATCAAGCCCCTTAATGATGCCGCTCGTGAGCGCTACCAAGACCACGGTCATTTCCATGATGGTGATGCAGGGCTAGACCTCTACACGCTGGAAGAGCTTCGCATAGAGCCAGGTGAAACGAAGTTCATCGAGTTCGGCATTTCTTGCCAGCCGGCCAATGGCAAAGCGTACTTTTTGATCCCGCGTTCTTCGATATCCAAAACGCCACTACGCATGGCGAACTCGATCGGCCTCATCGACGGTGGTTACCGCGGCCAGATCATGGCGGCTGTAGACAACATCAAAAGCGAGCCGTATGTGGTGGAAGCGGGAACGCGTTTGTTTCAGCTGATATTCCCTGATTGTTCCCCGATTTCTTACGAGCTGGTAAAGGAGCTGAGTGAGACGACTCGTGGTTCGGGTGGTTTTGGGAGTACTGGGAAGTAGAAAGGCAATGACGGAGTATTGCCCTCCGGTTGGTTGATGCGCTAGCTCTTTGGCAGCGTTATTCTAAACAGGGCTCCGCCTTGGCTTCGGTTGGACGCTTGGATGGTGCCGCCGTGTGCGAGGATGATCGACTTTGTAATGGCGAGGCCGAGGCCGGTGTGCTCGTTCTCGTCGCCGGTCGTTCTCTTGCCTCTGAAGAAGCGGTCGAAAAGGAAGGGGAGGTCCTTCTCCGCGATGCCGACTCCTCTGTCGGCTACAACAAGAAGGCAGTCTTCTTCCTCTTCTCGGACGGTAATAGAAACCTCTGTTCCAAAAGTTGAATACTTGATGGCGTTCGAGAGAAGGTTGATGCAGACCTGCAGCATTCGATGCGGATCGATCTTTGTGAAAGTCGGCTCGAACGAAGTCGTAATGGTGATTCGCTTACGTTTCGCGAGGGCTTGCAGAAGTTCGATCGATTCGTTTGCGACTTTAGCGAGGTCGTGCTCTTGGAGATTGAGGGCGGTCTCTCCTGAATCGTAGCGAGCGATCTCGAGTAGGGACTCGATGACCTTTTTCATGTGCATAGCTGAGTCTACGCAGGTGGAAATCGCCTTTTTGTATTCGCTGATGTTTCGATCCTTTGAGAGCGCGAATTGTCCTGTGGTGAGTACTACTGAAACGGGAGTACGCAGTTCGTGCGATGCGTCAGCGGTGAAGCGTACTTGTTGCTGAAATGAACCTTCGAGTTTGGAGAATGAATCGTTGAGGACCTCCGCGAGGGCACCTACTTCGCTGCTAGGGAAGTCGAGGTCAATGCGCTCGGAGAGGTCGCCGTGCGCGATGCGTTCGGAACTGAGGGCGATTTGCTTGAGTTCACGGGTGGCGCGTCCAGTCATCCACCAGCCGATGCCGAGTCCGAGTCCGATAATGCCAGCGGAGATGGAGAACAGTTTTAGAGCGAATTGGGTGAGCCCGGCTTGGACGGCCTTGACTGGGATTCCCGTGACGATGGTGCCCATGCGGGGGGCGAAGTTGATTGCTTCGATATAGCCGGGGCGAGTGCGAACCCATGTTTCTCCGGGTTGGTCGTATGACTCCTGGATGTAGGGAATGTCCTCCGGAGCGTTGTCGGATCGAGCGTGAACCTCTGCTTCACTGTTCCAAACGAGGAAGTACTTGGCGGGGTGATCGAGGATCTCGCTGACTCGCCGCGGCCGTTTTATCGGCTCACCGGTGATTTCCGAGATTATCATCGGAGGAGCTGGGGGAGGGAGTCTTGTGTCGCGAAAATCGGACTCGCGCGGTGGCCGGTCGTTGTGGCTCGAGCGTTCTGGGCGGGGAGGTCCTGGTTCGCCGTCGCTGTTTCTTCGTGGTGGGGGAGGTCGGCGATCATTTTCGCCATCGGCAGGAGCGGGACGGTCGCGGCGGTGTAGTGGGCGGTAGGGACGCTCTTCTCCTTCGAGGGGAGGTCTGTGGGGGTTGGGATTGTAGTACCGCGGAATGAGTGCCGCTGTGGCTTGAATTAGCTCCCCTTTGACTCGTTCTGTGCGCAAGTTGCGCTCGTGAAGGAAGAAAAGTATCGAGATGGAGAATACGGATACTGCCAGCAGGGCGCCGTGCCAGAGTTGGATGCGAAGTCGGATCGACCGTCCCTTCATACACTAACCTCCTGATGGTCTACTATGTAGCCGTACCCGCGTTGGGTTTTGATGAAGTCTTTGCCGAATTTCGAGCGTAGTCGGCAGATGTAGACATCGAGCACGTTCGAAAGGGTAGAATCGTCCTCTGAGTAAAGGTGTTCATAGAGGTAGTTTCTGGATACGGACTGACCGCGCATCTGGATGAGAGTCTCTATGATAGCGTACTCGCGGGAAGTGAGGTCGATCGGACTGCCTGCACGAGAGGCTTGGCGTTTTGCTGTGTCGAGCTCCACGTCGCTGATTCGAATGACGGTTGTGCGTTCGCCTCTACCACGGCGACAGATCGCCCTCACTCGAGCCAGGAGTTCCTGGAGGTCGAAAGGCTTTGTCACGTAGTCGTCGGCGCCTAGATCGAGACCGGCGATCCGGTCAGTAACGCTATCTCGGGCAGTGAGCAGGAGAATTGGAGTTTGGTCTTTGCCGCTTCTCGCTTTGCGCAAGATGTCGAGGCCGCTTTGGCCAGGGAGCATGATGTCGAGGATCACTCCATCGTAATTGTGTTCTTGGATGAGGTAGAGGCCTTCGTCTCCGTTGGCGGCGGAATCGACGATGTAACCTTCTTCGCGGAGAGCGCTGCAGAGGGTTTCGAGGAGTGGGATGGTATCTTCGACGACAAGGAGTTTCATTGGGTCAGGCGAGTTCGGAGAGGGAGGGAGTGGAGAGGCGGGGATCTGTGACATCTCCCCAAGGTGTCCGAACTATAAGGCAGCAAACCTTAAAGGATCATTAAAACTCCTACCAAGCTGATTTTCCGAGGGGATTGAAAGCTGAATTTAAGGTTAATTAACAGCTGGTTCAGCTTCTATTCAGGGGAATCATTTCGAATTCAGGGTGCTGCAACGGTGTACTTCTATCAGAAATACGGGGGAGAAGGGGCGATGGGACTAGGCCGAATACGAGGAGTATTCGGTTCGATCAAGCGCTTGTAGGTTTGCTTATTCCTTGTCGGTGGCGGCTCCGATGATGGCGCCGATCGCGGCGCATCCGAGCACTATTCCCCAGCCGACGGGCCCCGAGACAGCTACGCCGAAGGCGACTGCGGTTCCGACACCGGCTCCACCTACGACAGCTCCAATTCCAGCTCCTTTAACTCCTCCGCTTTTCATAAGTATCCTCCTTGAATCCAGTTGGTTCTTAATCGGATTAACAATTACTGATAAAACGCAGGTTTAACATAGCTAGCTTCGTTCGATCCTCAAACGAAGCCGAAGAATGTCCTTAAGGGGATACGAAAAGACGCTCCCATTTCTGGAAGCGTCTTTAGCGGTTCAACCGTTCTTAGCAGTGGTGGCGGGACCCGGTACCGAGGAGCTTTAGCGACGACACTCGACGAGCAGGGTGAGGAGACATCGAAGATGACGGGGCCTGAAAACGAAAAGACGCTCCCATTTCTGGAAGCGTCTTTAGCGGTTCAACCGTTCTTAGCAGTGGTGGCGGGACCCGGAATCGAACCGGGGACACAAGGATTTTCAGTCCTCTGCTCTACCAACTGAGCTATCCCGCCGCTGCTAGAAAGATCACGGACAATAGAAGCGACCTTTCGTCCGTCAATGGGAATTTTCAACAAATCGCATGTTTATGCTTAAGTCGCTTCCTTTGAAAGAGTTAGACTCTGATTTTGAACATGAGACGGCTGTTTTGGCTCCGGATGACGTTTGGCTACTGGGATTGCTTCGATTTTTCATTAAGGTGCGAAGTAGTGCAATTATTGGGCTTGAGTTTAGAGGGTCCCTAGTGTTGGTTTGAGGGATGAGCCGAATTGGGAGGTTGTTGGTGGCTGTATTGGCGTTGGCGGCGTTTTCGCTGGGCTCGCCAAGCGTGGAGGCGAAGTCTAAGAAGGAGCAGGGGATCACGGTGCGTCGCCAGATCGAGCCGATGTATCCGGCTTGGGCTTACAATCATGGAGTGAGCAAGGGGTATGCGAAGATCGCCTTCTATGTGGATGAGCACGGGGAGATTTCGGAGCTATTACCGATCGAGTACAGTCATTTGGCGTTTGCGGAAGAGCTCATGACGACGGTGCAGAAATGGGAGTTCAGGCCTGCTCGCAAGCAGGGTAAGGCGATTCGGAGCGTGTGCCACGCGTATTGGGAGTTTTTGCCGGATCGGCCGATCGAGACGAACGCGTTGTTCGATACATCGAAGCGGATGGACGGGGAGTCGGGGGGGGAGCCTCGCGAACTCAAGTATTGTGAGGATTCGGAGTTGGACGCTCGAATCGGGATGCTTTCGTTTCCGGGCTTGGTTTTGCAGAAAGGCACGGTCCAAACGGAGGAAGGCCTGGATCGGGTGAGAGCTCGAGTGAGTCTTTTCGTGAACCAGAGAGGGGAAGTGGCGTTGCCGCATGTGGTCGACTCGACTCACCCGGAGCTAAACGCGAAACTGGAAGCTGCGTTAAAGCGAGCTGGGTTTGCGATCCCGACTTGCGAGGGCGAGGCGGTGCTAGCCTTGTTGGAACGAACCTATGACTTTCCGGTTGTTTGGACTGAGGAGCCTGTGCCTGAAGCCTTGTAACTGAGGTTTAGTTCAGCGTTTTCGGGCGGTTTTGCACGTCCCAAACGCGACCGTTGGATACGGTGAAGAGGGATTGCCCGCGTAGGCCGGATTCGCCTTTCATCGCGCTGTGGTAGTTTGGATCTTCCAGCCAGGTCGCCAGATTCTTCTCGTCGACGGTGTAGGGAGCGTCGGGTACGAAAATCGCGAGATTTGCCATCGCTCCATCTGCCATGGTTCCGACTTCGTAAGGGAAATCGAAGAACTTGGCCATGTGCTTCGCGGGATTGATGGAGGCGAGGCGGTCGATGTCGTGATGAGTGAAACCGTAGTTGCTCATCAACTCTCCATAAAATTGGAGGCTGTGCTCGATGTTGCGGGTGCCGGGAGCTCCTGGAAATCCGTCTTTGAATTTCTTGGACGCGGGTGCGTGTGGGGCGTGGTCGGTTCCGAAGAAGATGGTGTCGTCGCCTGAGCGAACGGTGTCGCGTGTCAGCTCGATGAGGGCGAGTTGATCTTCGCGACTTGGATGGGCTGGGCGGCGATAGTTAATCATCGCCACGCCATGTTCCTGAGTGAGGAGACGCTCACGGTTCCAATACATGTAGTCGAGGCCGATTTCAGCGGGCAGGGCGTAAGGCATCTCCGAGCGAGCATCGAGGATCTGCTGTAGGGCAGGGCCGGTCGGAATGTGTCTGGCCAGCAGGCTGCTTAGGCCGGCTTCTTTGGCGATCTGCATGGTTTCGGCTTGGCACGCGAGAACCGTGTCGCCGTTGAAATATTCGTGGTGAAGCAGAACTTCGTTGGGCTGTATCCGGTCCTTGAATTCAGCGATGGTTTCATCACCGCGAGCTTGGTCGTTGTGGTAGGACACTGCTTGACCGCGCCAGAGTTCGAACATGTCGCGGCGCGCTTGTCCCGTTAGGCCGGAACCTCCGAAGGTCGAGCCGAAGTCCTTGCCTTCATGGCCTGGGATAGCTGCTGCTCCTGGCTCCATGCGTGGCCACATGATGATCGGGAAAAGGGCTTTCTCGGTATAGTGCTTCTGGATACGCTCGTGGCGGTAGGGGCCGACGGGACCCCAGGGAGTGTTGCCCATGGCTCCTACGGAGCAGACGCCGCCTTTTAGGGCGGAGAGACAACCGGAGCGGATGGAGTAGAGTTTATTGGCTGCATCGATATTTGCTACGAGGGTTTCGTAGTCCGTGTCAGCTGGACCGTGTTCCTCGACTTCCTCGCGGGTAGGCGTCGCTGTTTCGCGAAAGTGTACGTGCGGATCGAATCGGCCAAGGGCGATGTGGGCTGAATCGGGGAGCTTGATGTCGGAAGGGGCATCGGCATCTAGGTCGAGCTTGAGGGGCTCGCCGGGAACGCAAATCACTGCGCCGGTGGCGAGGGAGCCATCGTCGAGGTGGATGTTCTTTGAGAAGATTCGGAGGGCAGCTTTTGTTTCTGACACGAGGAACAAGCAATGCACCCTGAGGATTTGGGCAAGATTTCAGTGGTGCTTTTCGTGCAAAAGCAGAGCTGTTGTATTTTGAAGCCTTGGGAAGTCGTAGGAATCGATGATGAGTCGAGTTGTGGCTTGATCGATCCGCTCCATCGAGCGATAGTTCTGGTATGGACGCCGCTCTAGCTCAGTTGGTAGAGCAACTCATTCGTAATGAGTAGGTCGTCGGTTCGACTCCGATGAGCGGCTCCACTTCGTTTCTCCGCTCACCTCCGTCGCCCCTGCGGGTCGATGTCTCCTCGCGCTGCTCGTCGAGTGTCGTCACTGCGTTCCTCGGTACCGATGAGCGGCTCCACTTCGTTTCTCCGCGAGCCGATTTGTGATGCTTGTTGGAGATTACGTTTCTCGCCTTGCTGTTTTAGTTGGTGGTTGAGGGGGCTTCGCTTGATTGATGACTTGGAGAGGGGGGCAGTTATTGAGGTAAATGTAGTGGGTTGCGGCAATGACGGAGCATTGCCCTCCGGTGGGGTTAGAAGGTAGTGCGGTTGTTTCGCGGGTGCTTGGTTCGTTGGTGTTTGGATTAGCTGATGGTCTTCCTCAGACCTTAATCCGATGTGCTGGTCCCCTTGGCGGATGAGGGGCTCTTGCTGCCCTATTGGAATAGTAATTTACAGGTACTTGCGGGCCATGCTTTTTAGGCAGGCGCGTAGGTCTTTGTCCAGGAGTTGCTCGGCTTCTTCGATCGTTACGATCGCTCGTTTGCGATCCTCTTTTTCGGGCCAGTTTTTGAGTTCCTTCTCCACCTTCATGCAGAAGAGCTTGAGGCTTTTGGTTTCGCCGTGGCTGACTTCGAAGTCTTTCGGGTTCGATTTGAGGATGCCTTCGAGGCCGGCTTCTTCGTACGCTTCCTCAAGGGCGATTTTTTCGTCGGAACGACCTTTTTCAGGATGCCCTTTGGGGAATATCCAACGTTGACCCGTCTTGGAAGTGACGAGGGCGATTTTTCGTTTGGCTTTGTTTGTGATGGCGAAAACGCCTATTTGATAGTCTGGCATTTGGGAATGGAAAGCTGGATGCGTGCCTAGCTGGTGGGGGGCAATCCTTTGGTGGCTAGGCTTTGGTTTTTGTAGCGAAAGTCGTTGGTGACTTCTGGTCCGAAATAGTCTGGCGGTGCGAAGGCTTGGCTTTGCGGTTCGTCTTCGAACTCAACCTCTGCGACGAGCAATGGCTCATGGACCCCGTGGTAAACGTCTAGTTCGATGGTGAGATCTTGAAAGGGGATGTTGTAACGGGTTTTCTCGATCCGACTTTTTTCGGTGAGCGGCCACAGGGATTCGAATTGTTCGTCGGTGATTTTGATCTCTTGTTCCTGGCGCTTGAGTCCGTTTCCTTTTTTGCAGGTCAGAGTGGCTTGAGCTCCATTGTGACGAAGGCGTACCTCGGTTTCGCCGGTTGTTATGTAACCTTGGCGGAGGTGCTTGGAGCTCGTTGCACCAAGTTCTTCGGGAAGTTTGGTCACCAGGAATTTGCGTTCTATCTCGTAGGTAGTGCTCATTCGGATACGACCTCCTCCCAGAGGGTTTCGAATGCGATACTGCTTGGGTGGCGCGGGGCGAAGTGAAGCACGGGTTCGCGATGTGTACCCATGGCTTCAACTTCAGCGCTGTAGGGTATGCTTGTTTGCAGGAGTCGCTTTTCGGTGTGACGGAGCTGACTAACCACGTGTTGATGAAGTCGCTTCCGTTTATCGACCATTGAGAAAAATGGCCGGAGTCTTTTGCGTTTGTATCCGGAATCTTCGAAGAACTCTTTGAGTTGTTCGTAGGTTCTTAGAGAGAGGGTCGTAGGAACGAGGGGAACGAGTAGCGTATCAGCTGCTTGGAAGATGTTTTCTGCCACGAGGCTGAGTGATGGAGGGCAGTCCAGAATGACCTGATCGTATTCTTCGGAGAGCTCGTCGATCAGTGCTTTCAGTCGGGTGTGCGACTTTTTCATTCCATCAAGGAGAGCATCGAAATTTCGATATGATTGGTGGGCGGGAAGGAGGTGAAGGGCTTCGAAGTCGGTTTCCCGGATAGAGTCGTAAGCGGTGTTGTTTTTTCCGATGAGTCGTTTCGCCCGGAGTTTCTTGGGTGGTCGTATCCGGAAATAGAAACTGGCGGCCCCTTGTTGGTCGAGGTCGATCAGCAGCGTGCTGTTTCCCGCTGCCGTAGACGCATAGGCTAAGTTCACAGCAGCGGCAGTCTTTCCGACTCCTCCCTTACTGCTATAGCAAGCGATGATGCTCATATACGCTCCTTTCGGCTCTTTTTGAAGGTGCGTTTGAAACGAGTCTTCATCTTTGAGTCGTTGAACTGTATGAAGCGTTCCGATACATGGGAACGGGCCTCGACCTGTTTTCTGTGGAGGTGAGAAATCAAACCTCCGAGAGCGGCGGCGGTGTTTCGACCTAGGCGAGGAGTTTTCTCGAGGTAGTCGGAAAGGGCGACTTGTTGAACGCAGTAATCATTGAAGTCGCCAAGAGTATTCTGGAGCCCTTTCAGCTGCTTGATGATGGTTTTGATCTCTTTGGGTGGAAAGAGGGAAGAGAAGAGTTCGAGTAAGTAGCGGAGCTTTTTGCATTCGATACGAAGTTCATGGACTTCGTCGTCCGGGGTCTGATCGTTAATGGCGGAACCAAGAGTGGAGACGCGTTGGTAGTGGGCTAATATCTCCGCAGCTGCAACTTGACCTATTGGAAGGTGGCTTCGCTTACCCTCTGGCTGGTCACCGGTTTCGAACTGGCTAGCGAGCTCCTCCACAGTGGCTGCGTATTTTTTGGAACGGAGATGACGTCGGATGCGTTGTAGCTCTTGAACTCTCTCCGCACGGAAGTCGGTGAACATTCGTTCGAGTCCGGGCTGCAGGTAATCTGGGAGGGATAAGGTAATTGCGGTCTCTTCTAGTAAGTAGACATCGAGATCACGCAGTCGATTGGTCGCCCTGGCAAGTTCCGCGAACTGAGCTTTGAGATGTCTTGTCTCCTCCTTGGAGTACGCGCCTTTGATAAGACTGAGTACCGATCGTAACTTGCGAATGGATACGCGATAGTCGTGCAGGTATTCGGTGTCGATATCCGCCTTTATTCCGTCTTCCGAACGGCGGGCCGTTTGAATCATGAACGAAGCGATTTCCGTGACAGCAGTTTGCACACTTTGCTCGGGAGAAAGTTGTATGGCCTGACTTGGCGATGGGGGAGGCGTGTTCTGTCCGGATTCTGCAAGTACCCAATCGAGAGTGGAAGGTACATCGCGATCAAGTTCAGATGCGGCATCTAGAAAGAGGGCGATGAGGTTGCTTTCTTCCTCGTATCCACGAAGTGGACTAAGAATGAGGACGGAAAGTGTACTCTCTCGTCCCGGGCAGGTAATGGTCTCTATTTGGATACGACTAATGATCTTGTCGTCCCCATTGCGAAGCTCGAAGGCTTTGGTTTCGGACTTCGCATTCGCGATCCGCGTGACTGCTCGAAGCTTGAGGTGTTTCTTGAGTATTGCTTGGGCGACAGGGCTTTCGAAGTCCTGCCAGAAATAGCCGTTCCCCTGTTTGCGGGCCTTGGATGCGAGCTCCGGAGGAGTTTCTCCATCAGGAAAGCTGAAGTAGAAGAGGCCTCTTTGTCTTAGCAAGAACAAGTCGGCTTGTCGGAGGCATTGGTCGAAACTGTCGAAGATTTCGATGGATGAAGAGCTGTCCTTGCCTGGGTGTATGCTTCCGGTTGCGGAAAGGGCTTCGAGTATGGATTCGAGGTCGCTCGGGTTGAAGCGCCAACGTAGTTGTGGTCTGGATTCTAGCATGGTGCCTACTTTTTCGAGAGGTAGTTCTGCACCAGCTTCTCGATGATTTTCTGGACGCTGCTGTCTTCTTTGATGGCTCTGATTTTGAGCTCTTTCAGAGTTTCCGGTTCGAGACGCAGAGAGGTGTTTTTCTTCTTGTCCTTTTTTTTGCTCAGTTTGCTAGCCATATCGGGATGAAGAGGGGAATAAAGACGTAATGACGTCATTACGTCTTTATGTCAAGTTGTAGTGGTCTGCTAGGGGTAGGGCGTGACGGCCCGGCACGCCGCTGGGGCTTGATCTTGCAAATCGGTCTGCCCGGCGGTCAGACCCTACCTTATCGAAAGAATGGAGACGCTTTCAATGACTCCTTGTATTGGGGGCTTGGAGTATTCTTTTGCTGACTCTCCCCTTGGGGGAGGTAGTATTCTCGGACCCCATGACAAAAGTAGATTTTAAGAGAGAACGTAAGGAGCTTTATCGTCCCTCGACGAAGGAAGTTTCGCTAGTGGAGGTCCCAGCCATGAATTTCCTAATGATCGATGGGGAAGGGGATCCAGGTAAGGGAGGGGAGTTCGAATTGGCGATCGAGGCTCTCTATCCCTTGGCGTATAGTTTGAAGTTTATGAGTAAGCAGAGCGAGTCGGGGCAGGACTATGTGGTTCCTCCGATGGAAGGGCTTTGGTGGGCGGATGATATGTCTGCCTTCTTGGAGCAAAGACGCGACGAGTGGAAGTGGACTCTAATGATCATGCAGCCGGACTTTATCAGAGATGAGATGGTTGAGTCGGCATTTGAAACGGTGCGGAAAAAGAAGCGTCCGGAGTTTCTGGATCGAGTGAGGTTCGAATCGTTTGATGAGGGGACTTCCGTACAGATCATGCACATCGGTCCTTACAGTGAAGAGGGGCCGAACATCCAACGCTTGCATGCCAAAATCGATGAGCTAGGGAAAACGCATAATCACAAGCACCACGAAATCTACTTGAGCGATCCTCGTCGGGCCGCTCCTGAGAAGTTGAAGACGGTCCTACGCCAGTCCTATTGCTAATTGGATAATGAAATATTCGATCGGTGAATTCTCTCAAATGACGCGTGCTTCAGTTAAGGCCTTGCGTCTGTACCATGAAAAAGGGCTGTTGGTTCCAGAGTATATCGATCCGGAATCTGGATACCGCTACTACGGGGATGAGCAGTTGGCAGAGGCTCGGGTGATTGCGAGTTTGAAGGACTTGGGCTTTTCTTTGGCTGAGATTAAGGATGTCTTGGAGAGTTGTGATGAGGATGGGGATCTTGTCGATAGGCTGCAGTCTAAACGACGGGAGCTAGAACGACGGGTGGCCCGTTTTCAGGATTCTATTTCAGACATCGAGCTAGTCTTGGAGGGAAAGCTCGATTTCGCCAATGAAGGGAATTCGGCTGATCTGGTTGAGGAAAAGGATTTGCCAGATGTTCTTCTGGTAGGGAAGCGTATGTGTGGTCGCTACTCGGATGCAGGGCAGGGATTCAAGTTTTTGGCCCGAAAGGTAGGTCGGTACATTACCGGCAAAGCGATGTGCTTGTACTACGATGGCGAATACCGTGAAGACGATGCTAATTTCGAGCCCTGTTTTGCGGTCAAGAAGGTTGTGGAGTTCGATGACTTGAGCTGCCGTGAGCTAAGGGGAGGTCGAGCTCTGACGATCATGCATAAGGGACCTTATGAGCGCTTACATGAGAGTTACGCGAAGTTGCACTCGGAGATGAAGAAAAGGGGCTTCAAGCCGCAATGCCCGTCGAGAGAGGTGTTTCATAAAGGCCCCGGTATGATCTTGCGGGGTAATCCCAATAAGTACCTTACGGAGATTCAATTTCTGGTAGCTTAGCTCAAGGGTTGCCTATTCGGAGTGGGTTGTGATGATATCGCGTTATGCCCCGTTGTATCCCCTTTGTATCCGCATTTTGTCTTTTTGTTTCGCTTGGGTATTCGTCTGCTTCGAAGGATTGGAAAGCGTACCTGGGAGACCGCTCCTCGAGTCAGTTTTCCGAGTTGAGTCAGATTCGTCCTGAAAACGTGAATGAGCTTAAGCTGGCGTGGCGTTGGGATGGTGAGTTGCCAGAGGGTACGAAGCGATCGCAGATTCAGTGCAACCCGTTGGTCATCGATGGTGTGCTGTATGGTACGGACGCCAATATCGACCTTGTCGCACTCGATGCTGCGACTGGGCGCTTGTTGTGGAGGTTAGACCCTTACGAAGGGTTGCAGGTAAAAGAAGGGCGAGGAGTTAATCGTGGTCTCGCGTATTGGGAAAGTGATGACGAGCAACGGATCTTGTTTGGCGTTAGTCGATTCCTGATCGCTGTTGATCCTGCTTCGGGGAAACGAATCGCTAGTTTTGGCAAGGACGGGCGTGTCGACTTGAAGGCGGATCTCGGCGTGAATGCGGAGGGACTTCAAGTGCAGGCGAATACGCCGGGAGTCGTTTTTGAGAATCTCATCGTGATGGGGATGCGAGTGGGAGAAGGGCCTGCTCCTGCCGCCCCGGGGCCGATACGGGCGTACGATGTGCGAACGGGGGAGCTCGTCTGGAAGTTTAACACGATTCCACAGCCGGGCGAAGTCGGGTACGAAACCTGGCCAAAGGAAGCCTATAAATCAGTTGGAGGCGCGAATGTCTGGTCTGGGATGACAGTAGATGTTGAACGAGGGATCGTCTTTTGCCCGACTGGGTCGGCTGCGTTCGATTTTTGGGGTGGTGACCGGCTGGGTGATAACCTGTTTGCGAATTGTTTGCTAGCCCTTGATGCCCGAACTGGAGAGAGGCTTTGGCATTATCAATTTGTGCGTCACGATTTGTGGGACCGAGACCTGCCCGCGGCTCCGAATTTGCTGACGATACAGCGTGACGGAATTGCCGTGCCAGCAGTCGCGCAGATTACCAAGTCCGGTCATGTGTTTGTGTTTCATCGTGAGACAGGGGAGCCTCTATTCCCGATCGAGGAGGTCGCGGTGCCGAGGTCGGACTTGTCCGGCGAAATGGCAGCGCCGACTCAGCCGCTTCCAACGAAGCCCGCTCCCTTTGCCCGACAGGTCTTTTCTGCGGATCAAATTACTGATGTATCGGAAGAGTCGCGACGGGAGATTTTGGAACGATTTGTGACTTTGCGACCACATGTTCCCTTCATGCCTCCGAGCAAGGAAGGGACTATCATTTTCCCTGGCTTTGATGGCGGTGGGGAGTGGGGCGGCGCTGCGGTCGATCCGAATGGTGTTCTTTATGTAAATGGAAACGAAATGCCTTGGGTGTTGACCATGCTCGATGCGACCGGCGGCGAAAGTGCAGGAGAGCGAGTTTATATGCAGAACTGTGTCGGGTGCCACGGAGTAGGTATGGTTGGAAACACCGCTCATGGTATCCCTACATTGAAAGGTATCCAAAATCGAATGACTCGAATCGAGATTGGAGAGCGGATTAAGCTTGGGAAGGGAGTTATGCCTGCGTTTGGATTTTTCAGCGAGAAAGACATGGACGCGCTCCTAGACTATCTTGTGAATCAAGCAGCGGGTGACCGGCATGATGACGGGCCAGCGGAGAGTTCAGCGCCGAAGGTTAAACGGCCATGGGCTCATACAGGCTACAATCGTTGGTTTGATTCGAATGGCTATCCAGCTGTGAAGCCACCGTGGGGAACGCTCAATGCGATCGATATGAACACGGGCGAGTATCTGTGGCGAACTACCTTGGGAGAGTTTCCTGAGTTGATCGAAAAGGGCCTCCCTCCAACCGGAACGGAAAACTATGGCGGGCCTGCTGTGACCGCAGGTGGCTTGCTCTTTATTGGGGCGAGCCAGGACGAGTGGTTCCGGGCTTTTGATGTTCGGACAGGCGAAGAGCTATGGCGTTTCAAGTTGCCAGCAGGCGGATATGCGACGCCTTCCGTGTACGAAGTGGATGGGAAGCAATATGTAGTGATCGCTTGCGGTGGCGGCAAAATGGGAACGAAGAGCGGCAACAGTTACTTGGCGTTCGCTTTGGAGTAGATGTCGTATATAGGATGATGATCGCTTCGCGAACATGATGCTTTGTTCGCCCGCGGAGCGGCCGACCCACCTGTCATCTGACAGCCTTCTACTGCTCCAAGCAGTCGCAGGCGCTCTCGCAAAGACCGATGAGTGTCTCTTCCATCAAGGAGAGTCGGCGGCCTTTGAGGTAGCAAACGCCCCAGGTTCGCTTCAATGCCTTACGGCTAGGAGCTAGGAGGTGGATGCTGCCTTCGGCGATTTCCTTCTGAGCTACCCAAGGTGCGATAATGCCAACGCCGATGCCGATCTTCACGAGCTCTTTGATGGCTTCCATCGATCCGAGCTCGATTACCTTTGAGAAGGAGTGGCCTTCCGAGCGGAAGTGTCGTCGGATTGATTCGAAGGTGAGACTGCCTTTGCTGTAGGTGACGAAAGTCTGTTCGTCTACGTCGGCTGAAGGTGCGACTTTGCGGTTGGCCCAAGGGTGGGATGGGGCGACCGCGAATTGAAGGCTGTCTTCGAAAACAGGTTGATGGTCGATATCATCGCTGGTTTGCGGTGCGAGAGTGAGGGCGAGGTCGATTTCGTTTCCTCGGAGTTCATCCATCAGCTCTTTCGCGTCATTCGGGGAGATAGAGAGTTGGCAATCCGGGAAGGTCTGACGGAATTCTCTAATGACGGTTGGCAGAATATATTGGCAGGCGGTGGTGCCGGCTCCGATGCGAAGACGGCCGGCTCCCCAGCGATTGAGGGCTTCTAGCTCGCCACGCACGCGTTGCATCCGTTGGTGGATGCGATCGGCGGCTGCCAAAAAGATGTCTCCAGCTTCTGTCAGGTGGATTTTTCGGCCAAGGCGGTTGATCAGTGGGCAGCCGAGATCATCTTCAAGCGCCTTGATGGAGTGACTGACCGCGGATTGCGTAAGATTGAGCTGCTTCGCTGCTAAAGTGAAGCTGCCAGTCTCGGCGAGAGTCTTGAATGCTAGGAGTTGTCGGCTGTCGATTATGTCGTCGCGCATGAAAAAAATTATTGGATGAGCTTTTTGCATAAAAATAATTTGGATTTCAAGCTCGAAGAGCACTTTGGCGCGAAGGTGGCTGTAAATCGCCCGAATGGACTTAGTTCAAGATAAGGATTTTCAGGCTGTTGGGGCACCGAGGCCGGTTTCGAAGCGTCGAACGGCGACGCGGATCGGCTACATAGGCCTCGTCGACGCGGCACCGCTTTTGGTGGCTGATCAGTTCGGCCTGTTTGAAAGCAAGGGGCTCAACGTGACTCTCAGTCGCGAGGTGGGTTGGGCGACAATTCGCGAAAAGGTACTTTTTGGTGAACTGGAGGCAGCTCATGCCCTCTGCACGCTTCCTTATGTGGCGACTCTTGGGATCGGTTCAACGGCGATGCCTTGTGTGTCCGGTATGATTTTGAGCCGCGGCGGGAATGCTGTGGTGCTTTCTGAAGAGCTTCGCCATCGTGGCGTGAAGAGTAAGGAGACGCTCAAGCTCGATGTCGAAAACCGTAAGGCGTTTCGCAAGTATAAGATAGCGACTGTATATGACTGCTCTCCGCACAACTTTCATTTGAGGGAGTGGCTTAGCTCCGCTGGAATCGATCCTAACTCCGATGTTGAGTTGGTGACTTTGCCTCCGGCCCAGATGTGTCGTAATCTCGCAGCCGGTACGATTGACGGCTTTTGCGCGGGCGAACCCTGGGCGAGCCTCGCAATCCGCGATAAGATCGGTTGGTCGCCGGTTAACTCCGAAGACTTGACGCCGAGTCACCCGGAAAAGGTTTTGATGATGAAGCAGTCCTTTGCGGAGGAACAGCGAGAAGAGAGTGCGGCTATGATCGCTGCTCTCATCGAAGCGTGCGCGATCTGTGAGGATCCGTCGCAGCGTACTCGCATTGCTGAGCTGCTGAGTGATCGAAAGCGGGTTAACTGCCCAGTCGATCTATTAGAGGAGTGTTTGTCGCCAACTTTTAACTACGGATTGGGTCGTGTCGAAAACCGTCCAGGTTTCCTTCAGTTTCACAATGGAGACTCGACCCGGCCGACTGCAGCTGATGGAGACTGGGTGTTGAGTCGCCTCGCGAAGAATTGCCTTTGCAAGTCCGATACGACCCAGCTGGAGCGATTGAAGCGCGTGCTGCGGCCGGACTTATACGAAGAAGCCTTGAAGCTAGTGGAGAAGGCTCCGATTTCCCGATAACGATTTTTGGTAGTAAATGTGATTACGAGAAGGCCAACCGCTTGCGGTTGGCCTTTCTTGTTTTTGGGGAATGGGGGAGTTGACGACTACTGTGCAAAATCGGTCAGCTCATTTCGAAGGGGCTCGCTCAAATCTGCTGTCTGCTTATGGAAAGCAGTAATTTGAAGTATGAGGGAAATTCATCGAAGGTCTTTTAGTCTAAAAATGTTAATACTTCTTTTCGGCTACGGGGCATTCTGTAAGTTTATGATTTGTAGGGGGTAATGTTGGTTTTGTCTGTTTTGTTGCAGGCGAAGGGCGGGAAAATGTCACCATGGATTCTGATAGTTGGCACGCGTGAGGCTAATACTTGGGCAACTGGCAAGTTGTGCTGACTTCCTGCTCTTCGGTCAAAAAGAAGCGTAAGGAGAATCCAACTACAGGACCTGCCTTGATTAGCCTAAAACGAAAATTACCGGAATAGAAACCAGATGATGACACTTAAGAAATGGGTAACCACCGCGGGCGCTGCTCTAGCGCTCTCCTCGCTGCACGGCGAGATGCTTGACCTTGAGAAGGACGAACTGAAGTTCGGCTTTATCAAGCTAACCGATTGCGCTCCAATCGTAATCGCCAAGGAAAAGGGATTCTTTGAAGAGGAAGGCCTTCAGGTTGAAGTGATTGCTCAACCGAACTGGAAGCAGCTCCTCGACAACGTGATCAACGGCGAGCTCGATGGAGCTCACATGCTCTCTGGTCAGCCAATCGCGGCGACCATCGGTTTCGGTACCGAAGCTCACATCATCACTGCCTACACCCTTGATTTGAATGGTAACGGTATCACTGTTTCCAATGCGATCTGGGAGCAGATGCAGGAGAATGATCCAGCTCTCGACACTGACACGCCGGCTCACCCGATCAGTGCTGAAGGTCTCAAGCCAATCGTAGAAGAGAAGCTTGAAGAGGGTGAGAAGCTACAGATGGGAATGGTTTTCCCTGTATCCACTCACAACTACGAAATCCGCTACTGGCTCGCTGCTTCCGGCATCCATCCAGGTTTTTACACTTCTGAAGACAAGAAGGGTTTCACAAACGCTCAGGTTGAGCTTTCTGTTACTCCTCCGCCACAAATGCCAGCGACTCTCGAGAGCGGCAACATCAGCGGTTACTGCGTAGGTGAGCCTTGGAATCAGCAAGCGGTTGCAAAGGGTATCGGTGTTCCAGTTACTACCAACTACGACATTTGGAAGAACAACCCAGAGAAGGTTTTCGGAGTTAACGCGAAGTGGGCGGAAGAGAATCCAAATACGCACATCGCGGTTGTTAAGGCTCTGATCCGTGCAGGTAAGTGGCTCGACGAAACGGACGACAGCGGAACGCTCGTAAATCGCGAGGAAGCGGTTCGTATTCTCTCTCAGCCAAACTACGTGGGTGCTGACTTCGACGTAATCAAGAACTCCATGACTGGTTACTTCTACTTCCAGAAGACAGACAAGCGCGAGATGCCTGACTTCAACGTCTTCTTCAAGTACCACAGCACGTATCCATGGTACAGCGACGGTATCTGGTTCCTCACTCAAATGCGCCGTTGGGGTCAGATCACTGAGCCAAAGCCAGCTGATTGGTACCACGAAGTTGCGAAGAAGGTTTACCGTCCAGACGTCTACCTCGAAGCTGCGAAGCACCTCCTCGAGGAAGGCCACATCGAGGAGTCCGATATTCCTTGGGAAACCGATGGCTACAAGCCAGCTACCGACGAGTTTATCGATGGTGTCCTCTATGATCCTAAGGACCCAATCGGTTACCTGAATTCCCACGAGATCGGAAACAAGGACTCATAAATTTATAGCCCATAGCTATTGCAAACCAGATGAGGCGTCCCTGGCCGAGAACTCCAGGGGCGCTTTTCCTAAACCTAAAGTAGAACACACTCTCTCAACCCCCTTTCTACCATGGCTGAATCCGCAAAGGACAAAGTTAAGTACAAAATCCTTAAGGCCCTCGATGTGAGCGGCTTTACCGCATTTGACCCGGTTATCCGGCTGATCTTCGGCGAGGAGCCGCAGAAGCAACTTCAGGCGATCGTGAAGTATCTCGTGATCCCGTTCTTCTTCGTGTTGGCGTGTTTGTGGATATGGACTTGGATGGGGCCACGACACAAGACCAAGTCCGGCGAAGTTCCTACTCCTGATATCGTATGGGAGTCAGCTGTGATCAACGATACGATCGCTGACCGCGAGGAGATCAAGGAACAAGACTTTTTGTTAGAAGGGGTGGAGCGTGAAGCTGCTCTCGCCGAGGTGACCAAGGAGTACGCTGTACTTTCCGAAGAGGTGAAGCGACTCAAGGAGCTCGTAGCTACAGCCGAGGCGGAGAAGGCTGAGCTCGAAGCGAAGGCGATTGGTCCTATCCAGGAGAAGCACGATGCCTTGAAAGCTGAATACAAGCTGGCCGAGAAGGAGCGTGACGAAGGTATCGCAGCCATTTCCGAAGAGGTTGCCGCTGGCAAGGCAGACACCGCATCTTTGATTGCTGCGATTCGCGATGACGGCGTCGCGACGGATGCCGAGCGTGCTGAGCTCAGTGCTCTTAAGTCGCAGATCGACGAAATCCGCTCTCAAAAATACAAGCCTCTCGAGGAAGCTCGTAAGTCTTACGACAAGGTGGCTGATGCACAATTTTTCATGAAGACTCGCCTCGAGTTCCTCGATAAGCGAAACCTTACCGTTAAGCTCGATGAAGCTCAATCTAAGCTTGATGGATACATGACTGATCTCGCTTCCGCGGGAAGTGCGAAGGACGCGCTCAAGATCGCCAAGCGTGCAGTAAAGGCAGAGGAGAGTGTTGATCGCCTGGAAGGGCAGGAGTACGCGTCAGCGGTAACAATCTACCACCAGACGAAGCGTTCGATCTTCACCGTGTTTGTCGGTTTCTTCATGGCGGCTTTTGTAGCGATCCCAGTAGGGATCATGTGTGGCCTGAACAAGATCTTCATGGCCTGTCTCACGCCAATCATCTCGGTCTTTAAACCTGTAAGCCCAGTTGTGTGGCTGCTCATCTTCCAGATTGTAGTTGGAGCGTTCTTCCCGGATCCAGAGAACCACGCTTTGCTCAACTTCCTGAACGAGCTCCCACTCATCAGTTCGCTTGAAATCAACCCAGCCCTGATTTTCTCCGCTTGTACAGTTGCGATGTGTGCGGTTTGGCCAGCTCTCGTGAATACAGCTCTCGGTGTGTCCTCGATCGATCAGGACCACATCAATGTGGCCCGCGTTCTTCGCCTCGGTTTCTGGAATCGCCTCTTCAAGATCGTAATCCCATCGGCTCTACCGCTCGTGTTTGCTGGTCTACGTATCTCTCTCGGTGTCGGGTGGATGGTACTGATCGCTGCGGAAGCGCTCTCCTCGTCCGATGGTCTGGGCAAGTTCGTCTGGGACGAATACCAGAACGGTTCTTCTCTCACGTTCGCGAACATCATCATGGTCTGTTTCGTAGTGGGTATCATTGGATTCCTGCTCGACCGGATGATGATCGTCCTGCAGCGCTTCGTTTCCTTCGATGGCGGCGGAACATCCGTATAAGTAAATCAATTACGTCAGAATCCTAATAGAAAGGTCTACACGATGGCTTACTTAGAAATGGATAACGTCTCGATCGGATTCGGTCCTCCATCCAATCGCACAGAGGTGTTGACGGATGTGAACCTGTCGGTCGAAGAGAACGAGTTCGTAGCGGTAATCGGATTTTCCGGAAGCGGTAAGAGTACTCTCATGTCTTTGCTCGCTGGTCTGCAACGGCCAGACAAGGGTGAAGTTCGTCTTCACGGAAGTGTGATTGAGGAGCCAGGGCCTCGCCTTGGGATCATGTTCCAGAACTACTCCTTGCTGCCATGGCTCTCCGTTTTTGGAAATATCGAACTCGCGGTGAAGCAGGTCTTCCCGAAGTTCACTGCCTCCGAACTGAAGAAACACGTTGAGCACTATGTTGAGATGGTGAGCTTGACTCCGGCGCTCGAAAAGAAGCCGCACGAACTTTCCGGCGGTATGCGTCAACGTGTATCTCTAGCTCGTACGCTGGCGATGAAGCCTGAGGTGCTCTTGCTCGATGAGCCTTTGAGTGCGCTTGACGCTTTGACTCGTGCCGTACTTCAGGACGAGATCATCAGAATTTGGGAAGAGGATAAGCGGACCGTGGTAATGATCACCAATGATGTTGATGAGGCGACGCTGATGGCGGACCGCATCGTACCGCTTACGATCGGGCCAAGCGCTACCTTGGCGCAGGAGTTTCCAGTGACCATGGAGCGTCCTCGCGACCGTGCGAATTTGAACAAGAATCCAGAGTTCATGAAGCTGAAGAATTCCGTCACTCGCTTCATGGTTGGTATGAACAAGGAGTCAAAGGAGCTGCGTGTGGACAACACGATCCAGATGCCGGACATCAAACCTTACGATTTCATGCCGCCAACACGCACCTCTGTTGTAGTTAAATAAGGAGTACAGCTAAAATGATTGAAGATAGATACGTAGAACTTTTTGACGTTGTTAAGGCTTACCCGAATCCATTTGGCGAAGCGATCAAGGTCGTTGACGGATTTAACCTGCTTGTGAAGCAGGGAGAGCTCGTAAGCGTTATCGGGCACTCAGGTTGCGGTAAGTCTACCGTGCTGAATATGATTGCTGGACTGATTCCCATCTCTTCAGGAGGTGTGATTGTTGCGGGCCGAGAGGTGACCGGCCCGGGTCCTGACCGTGCAGTGGTTTTCCAAGCTCCTTGTTTGCTGCCATGGCTCTCCTGTTACGGCAACGTGATGCTAGGCGTGAAGCAGGTTTTCCCAGACGCGACCAAAGCTGAGCGCAACCAGATGGTTGAGTACGCTCTCTGCGCGGTAGGTTTGCGCGATTCCATGCACAAGTACCCGAAGGAAATGTCGGGTGGCATGCAGCAACGGGTGGGAATCGCTCGTGCGATCGCTTTGCGGCCAAAGATGCTCTTGCTCGACGAACCGTTTGGCCGCCTCGACTCGCTTACGCGTATGGAGCTGCAGGATGTCATTCTGAACATTCTCAATTTCGAGAAGATCACTACTATGATGATCACTCACGACCCGGATGAGGCCGTATACATGTCAGACCGCATTTGCATGATGACAAACGGTCCACATGCGAAGGTGGGCGAGGTGATGGATATTCATTTTGAGCGCCCTCGTGATCGTGAAGAGATCATGGAGACAGCAGATTTCTACGAGTACCGTCGCCGTCTGCTTCAATTCCTCGACGACTGCGAAAAGGAAAAAGAAGCACGCAAGAAAGTGAAGGCAGGTTGATCTTTTTTGAACCACTGGTGGATGCTGAAATGAGCTGATGGTCCTGCTAATGGGGTTGTTTCTGAGTTTTAAATTTCGGTGAGTTTTAGCGTCCTCAGTGGTTTTAAGAAGTTGATGTCAGACAGTGGTTTATGAACAGATTGCAAATTTGAGCAGCGTAACTTGAGAAGTATTCAAATTCATGCAAGAAAGCTTGTATGAATAAAATTACAGTTTGAATTTAGAAAATCGAACCGGATTAATTTGAGCATCCGGACCTGTTGGCATGGGCGTAGCTAAAGGCTGGGCCATCGAGTCGCTCCAATGAGGGAGGCCGATGAAAACCTTTAGCGTCATGTCCCAGACAAAACTCAATCTATTCAAGTTCTCAGATCCGAAGATCTTCACGCTTCACATCACTTGGTTCGCGTTTTTCCTTACCTTTGTGATGTGGTTTAGCCACGCACCGATGCGTGACGCCATCATGTCCACGTTCGACATGACTAAGGCGCAGTGGAAGGCGCTTCTGATCCTCAACGTGGCCTTGACCATTCCTTCACGTATCGTGATCGGGATGTTGGTCGACAAGTTTGGTCCACGTTATGTGTACAGTGGATTGCTCGTTGCGGCGGGTGGCCTCTGTTTGTTCTTCTCGATGGCGAACAGCTACGAGATGCTCGCCTTCGCTCGTTTGCTGATGGGCTTCATCGGTGCTGGCTTCGTGATCGGTATCCGCATGATCGGTGAGTGGTTCCCCGCTAAGTCGGTTGGTCTCGCTGAAGGCATCTATGGTGGATGGGGTAACTTCGGTTCTGCGGCTGCAGCTTGGACACTCCCATCCCTCATGCTCTTTTACGGAGGTGAAGACGGTTGGCGCTACTCGGTTCTCACCACTGGTGTTATTGCTGCGTGTTATGGTGTATTCTTTTTCTTGAAGGCGCGTAACACTCCGAAGGGCTCAACTTACTTTAAGCCAAAGAAGTCCGGCGGACTGGAGGTCACTTCAAAGCGCGACTTCTACTTCCTGATCGGTATGACGATCCCGATGTACGCTTGTTTGGCGGTTCTCGCTTGGAAGCTTTCTCCGTCCGGGGTGGCTCTCCTTTCTCAGGGTGCGACCTACGGCATCTACGCTGGTCTCGCGCTGCTCTTCGTTGTTCAGATCACTTCGATCTATAAGGTAAACAAGGAGATGTTGCAAAACGGAGTGGAAGAGGAGCAGCAGTACAAGTTCAAGCAGGTCGCTATTCTCGACATCAACTATTTCGTAACTTTCGGTTCTGAGCTCGCGGTTGTATCCATGCTTCCAGGTTTCTTTATGGATACCTTTGGCCTTTCTCCTCAGGTTGCGGGACTCTTCGGTGGCGGATTCGCTCTCATGAATCTTCTCGCTCGTCCGTTCGGTGGGCTTGTATCCGATAAGTTCGGACGTCGCATGACGATGCTTATCTTCATTTGTGGTCTTGCGGTTGGTTACTCTCTGATGGGTATGGTTGACAGCTCTTGGCCGATCTTCCTCGCGGTGGGTGCGACCATGCTTTGTTCCTTCTTTGTCCAGTCTGGTGAAGGTGCGGTATTTGCTCTCGTGCCGCTCGTAAAGCGTCGCCTCTCCGGTCAGATTGCTGGTATGGTCGGCGCGTACGGAAACGTGGGCGCGGTGACTTTCCTAACGGTTTACAGCTTTGTCGACGCTTCCACATTCTTCTGGGTAATTGGTGGATCTTCCGTTCTCGCGTTCGTGGCTTCTTTCTTCCTCGATGAACCGCAGGGTCACACGGTGGAAGTCAATGAAGACGGCACGGTCGAGAAGATCGAAGTCGCCTAATAACTCTTTAAAACACTCTCATCTGGTTTGTAGCTAATTTAGCTACAGCGGGCGCCCTCTGATCAAGGGCGCCCGTTTTTGCTTTTTCTCATTGAGATGGATATTGCGAATACGCCGCCATTCCTTCTTTCTCAAGTGGTTAGACCTCCTGCTTTTTAAGGTGCGGCAACGACGGAGCGTTGCCCTCCTGGAATCGAAATGGAGGGCAACGATCCGTCGTTGCCTCAACATCTCGTAAAATCTTGTCTTCCTAGACCTCTCTCCGGTTCCCGACCCCATGCAATTACAGTCCGCCCTCAAAATTGAAGCTGGCATGTCCAGCGATGCTGGTCCCAACGAGCAGAACGACGACTGCCTCGGCGTGAGAGTTCCGGAGGGAACGGAGCTGACGACCAAGGGGGTGACGGCGGTGATAGCGGATGGCGTGAGCGCGGCTGAGCATGGCAAGCAGGCCGCGGAGATCTGCGTTCAGGGCTTTCTTAACGACTACTACGATGCTCCGGAGGCCTGGACGGTGGCGACCTGTGGAAACAAAGTAATGCAGTCGCTCAACCGCTGGCTTTATAGTCTTGGGCAAAGCAATTCGGTCGATGGTAGGGGGTATGTAACTACGATGAGTTGTCTCGTGTTTAAAGGGGAAAGCGCTCATATCTTTCACATTGGCGATACGAGAATCTATCGTTTGCGAGAGGGCGATTTTGAGCAGATGACACGTGATCACTCCTTTAGCTACGGTCGAAAAGGGGGGACGGGACTTGCTCGGGCGATGGGAATGGATACGGGGCTCGATGTTGAAACAAGGAGTTCTCCAGCTCGAGTGGGGGATCGCTACCTGATGACCTCTGATGGTATTCACGATTTTGTGACAATGGCTGAATTGAAAGCTGCTGTTGCGGAGGCGAACGCTGAAGATTTTGACGGTGCTTGTGATCAGCTTTGCAAAAAGGCTCTCGATGCGGGGACGAACGATAACTGTTCCGCTGTACTGATCGAGGTGCAGGGAATTGGTGCAGCGAGCAAAAGAGAGCACGAGCGTAATTTTAAGCGCCTGCCGTTTCCGCCGGACCTTGCTCCGGGTATGAAAATGGATGGCTACGAGATCGAGAAGGAGTTACAGGCGACGAGCCGGAGCCAGACGTATCTCGCTCGTGAGTTGGTAGAAGATCGCTTGGTGGTGATCAAGACGCCCTCGGTTAACTTCGAAGACGACAACGGGTACATCGAACGTTTCGTGATGGAGGGCTGGATTGGTAAGAAGCTGAAGCATGAGCGACTGGCTCAAGCCTTCGTGCCGCCCAGTGGTCAGAACTTTTTGTATACGGTGCTCGAATACATTGAAGGCGATTCGCTTGAAGATTGGATGAAAGCGAACCCGAAGCCTGATGTTCGTCAAGTGACAACGATTGTACGCCAAGTGCTGCAAGGGCTACGGGCAATGCACCGCTCCGAAATGCTGCATCAGGACCTGAAGCCGAGTAATGTGATTCTACATCCTGAACGTGGAGCAGTGATTATTGATTACGGGTCGACGTATGTAGCAGGGATTCAGGAAATCGATGCTCCGTTCGAGCGAGAGCTCGCTCTTGGAACTTTAGGCTACAGTGCTCCCGAGTATTTCTTGGGCCGTAAGGGGAATCGTCGGTCGGACCTTTTCTCTCTCGGTGTTATGTTGTACGAGATGCTGACTGGGAAATTGCCGTACGGTGAAAAGTACGAGCGTTGCCAGTCGGTGCGTGACTTTGCTGCCCTGCAGTACACGCCTGCGACCAAGTATAACTCGCATGTGCCAGTGTGGCTGGATGGAGCCATTAAGAAGGCGGTGGCGATCAACTCGCAGCTGCGTTACGAGTCGTACTCCGAGTTTGAATACGATCTCGAACACCCGAACCCGAAGTTTCTGCCTGAGAATGCGGGCGCGTTTGTAGAGCGAAACCCAGTGTTGTTCTGGAAACTTGTCGCGGGTGCTTTGGCAGTCGCCGAGATTGCGACGCTCGTTTGGTTTTTGAGGTAGAGCCCGTTGTCCCCAACGGGCATCGGGTGGGTGGTTGCTTCATGGCCGTTGGGGACAACGGCCGCTATCTGTTGGGGCTGTGTTTTCCAGAAGTAGGCTTATACTTCTGGGCGAACTCTGATGAACACGCTTTTTTCTGCTGCTGGAATTTCGATTGCTACGTCGTGATTGCTTCCGGCTTTTAGGGATTCGGGACCGTTTTCGATCCAGGATTCGGGAATCTCTTTCCAGCTTCCTGCTTGCAGGTTGGTCGAGTACTCGATGATGATGTCGGCGTTTAGGGTATCGGAGTATATGTCTAGTTTTCGTTTGCCGGCACTTGTTCTCCAGTTGAATGGGTAGGTGTGGGTGTCTCCAAGGTTTGGAGACAGGTTTAGGGCGTAGGAAAGTTCGATTGGGATTCCCTTGTTACTAACGGTTCCTCTCTCGTGGGATGGAAATTCGTCGCCGGTTCGCGAAAACCAATTGGCGAATTCCGAGGGGCTTGAGTGCTGTCCAGTCAGGGTGAAGCTGCCCTCGTCGATTCCGTTTAGCGTAGTGCCGAGTTCGGAACTGGTTTCGTTTGTTTCTTCTTTGAACTCAAAGTCGAAATGGAAGAGGTATTTATCTACCATCAGGTTATCGACAAGCTTCTCGATTCTGATTCTTGGTGTTTGGGAGAGTGAGAGTGTCGTAATGCTGTCCGAATAGTCGCCTGATTCGGAAATGGATTCACCATTACCTTTGAATTCAACCGAAGCGGTTCCGCGATATATGTACAGTTCAGCATCGAATTCGCCGTTTTGTTGGTTTACGGCAAGACTCGAGTCTTGAGGGCCGATGTTCACGATGACGTCTTTTGTGGAGAATTTCCACGTGGAGTCGAACGCTGGTGCGTTAGGGGGCTTGAGGCGTGTGTCTACGGAAAGCGCCCAATCCTCCCAGAGGATACCGCCGTAGACTACGATCGATGTGGTATGGAATCTGACGCTGATGGGTTCGAGAGTCTCGTCGTCCCACTCGACCCATGCGCTCATGTATCGGGTTTGCAAACTGGGGTTTGCTCTGGCGGAACCACCTGTTGAGAACGAGATCGAATGTTCTACTTCGTGTTGGGAAACTGCCAGGTCTATGTGTGTGTTCACCACTTCGCAGATGGCTTGTGGCGAGAGTGCTAGGAGGGCTGCGAGAATGGCTGTGCTCGGGAGAGAATTCACTGCCCGATAAGTAACTGTGACGCGAGGGCGGAAAGGCAAGCTATTGGGTTGCCTGGAGCTTTTGTGGCCGTTGGGGACAACGGCCGCTACCTTCAGGTGGTGGGCTGCCAGCTGTGAGCTGGGTTAAGGACGCGGGCTAAAGCTCCGCGCTACGAAGGTCTCTTACCCAAATTGAATTAGGACTTTGCCGTCTTCTTCTTTGACGGGGTAGGTCTTTAGGCAGGAGGTCTCGTTGTCGGTGATGCACTCTCCAGTGTTTAGGGAGAATGAGCGTTTGTGGAGCGGGCAGGTGATCTTGGGCTCTCCGTTGGCGTCTCCAGTGAGTCCGCGGGAGAGAACCATCTTCTTCTCGTGCGGGCACATGTTTTGGGTGGCGTACCATTCGCCGTCGCTGAGTTTGAAGATGGCGATTTGCTCGCCGCCCATCTCGATACAAGAGCCAAGGTCTTCTGCGAATTCCTCGGCTTTGCCGACTACGGTCCAAAGTGTGGATGTCGATTCTTCTGACATTTTCGAAAAGGTGTTTAGCTATTAGGTTTTTAGGCAGTAGGTGTTTTGTGACTACGCCTTTGCGAGTTCTTCCTCGTTGGCGGGACGGATCTGGTCACGCTCGAGGACTTGCTTGATTGTCGGATCGTGGGACTCGCTATTGCTGAAGTGGCGGAAGCGTTTGAGCTTTTCGGGATCCTCGATGGCGTCCTTCCACTCGCAGTGGTAGGTGTCCACAAGGTGCTGCATTTGCTTGTCGAGCTCGTCGCAGATACCGAGGGAATCTTCGATAATGACGTCGCGGAGGTGGTCCATGCCGCCTTCGAGTGACTCTACCCAAACGGACGTACGGGTCAACTTGTCGGCGGTCTTGATGTAGTACATCAGGAAACGATCGATGTACTTGATGAGCGTTTCCTTATCCAGGTCGGAGGCGAAGAGATCCGCATGACGTGGTTTCATACCGCCGTTTCCACCGAGGTAAAGGTTCCACCCGTTTTCAGTTGCGATGATACCGAAGTCCTTGCTTTGTGCTTCGGCGCACTCGCGCGTACAGCCCGAGACAGCGGACTTGAGTTTGTGCGGTGCACGGATGCCTTTGTAACGGTTTTCAACTTCGATGGCGAGGCTGGTGGAGTCTTGAACTCCGAAGCGGCACCAGGTTGAGCCGACGCAGGACTTAACGGTACGAAGGGCCTTGCCGTAGGCGTGCCCGGATTCGAATCCAGCATCGGTAAGTTTCTTCCAGATGGCTGGGAGGTCGTTAACCTTGGCCCCGAAGAGGTCGATGCGCTGACCGCCGGTGATCTTGGTGTAGAGATTGTACTCTTTGGCGACTTCGCCAATGACGATGAGCTTGTCGGGAGTTATTTCTCCGCCTGGTACGCGCGGTACCACGGAGTAGGTGCCGTCCTTCTGGATGTTGGCAAGGAAGCGGTCGTTCGAGTCCTGAAGCTTGTGGTTGTGCTTGGCGATGACCTTGTCGTTATGGACGGAGGCGAGGATCGAAGCGACTGCTGGTTTACAGAGTTCGCAACCGCGTCCGCCGTTGCCGTGTTCCGCGAGAAGGGTATCAAAATCTTCGATATCGGTGGTGCGAACGATTTGGTAAAGCTCTTGGCGGGTGTGGCTGAAGTGTTCGCAGAGGTCGGTGTTAACCTCGTGGCCCATCTCCTTGAGCTGGTGGTTGAGGAGATTTGTAACAAGAGCGGCACAACCGCCACAACCAGTCGCTGCCTTGGTGCACTTCTTGAGTTCCGGTAGGGTGGTTGCTCCGTTTTCGATGGCGGAGCAGATGTCGCCTTTGGTGACATTCTCGCAGGAGCAGATTTGGGCAGAATCGGGGAGGGCTCCAGGGCCGAAGGCGGGTGCGTCGCCGGAACCGGCCGGGAGAATGAGTTGCATCGGATCCTCGGGGAGCTCGATGTTGTTGAGCGTCATCTGGAGGAGGTTGCCGTATGCGTCGGCGTCGCCGATCAGGATGCCCCCGATGAGCTGCTTACCGTCTTCGGAAGTGATGAGGCGCTTGTAGAGGCCCTTGACTGGGTCGGTGATGACGATGTCCTTGTGTGGCTCGGTGGTCTCGATGTTGCCGAAGCTGGCGACGTCGGTTCCGATGAGTTTGAGCTTGGTGGACATGTCTGCACCGGTGAAGGCAGCTTCGCTTCCGGTCAGTTGGTCAGCTACGATTTCGGCCATGTTGTAGCCAGGAGCTACGAGGCCGTAGATGAAATTGTTATAGAGAGCGACTTCGCCGATGGCGTAGATGGATGGGTCGCTGGTTTGTAGTTGGTCGTTGACTACGACGCCGCCGCGGGGACCGACTTCGAGACCGGATTCGCGAGCGAGTTCGTCGCGCGGGCGGATGCCGGCGGATACGACGATCATATCGACGTCGAGTTGTGAACCGTCCTTGAAGGCCATGCCTTCGACCTTGCCGTCGCCGAGGATGTCGGTGGTGGCTTTGTTGAGGTGAACGGAAAGCCCGCGGGACTCGATGATGTCCTTGAGGATCTGGCCGCCTTCTTCGTCAACTTGACGTGGCATGAGGCGAGAGGCGAATTCGACGACATGAGACTCGAGTCCGAGGTCTTGAGTTGCCTTGGCTGCTTCCAGGCCGAGAAGACCGCCACCGACGACTGCTGCTTTGGTCGCCTTTTTGGCGTGCTCCATCATGCCCTCGAGGTCTTCGATGGTGCGGTAGACGAAGACACCTTCTTTTTCGATGCCTGGAACTGGCGGAACGAATGGGGTGGAGCCGGTGGCGAGGATGAGCGTGTGGTACTCGACTTCGAGGCCCTTGGCGGATGTGACCTTCTTGTTTTCGCGATCGATGGATACGGCTTTGTCCTCGAGGTGGATTGTGATGCCGTTGTCAGTGTACCAATCGATCGGCTGAAGAGTTAGGTCTTCAGCGGTCTTGCCGGAGAAATATTCGGAGAGGTGGACGCGGTCGTAAGCAGGGCGTGGCTCTTCACAGAAAGTGATCAAATTGAATCGGCTATCGACGTCCTTCTGCAGCATGGCTGCGAGGAATTTGCAGCCGACCATGCCGTTTCCGATTACTACGATGTTTTCTTTGCTCATCTATGCAGGGTTTTGGTGCTATGAATGAAAAATACTTATCAACCTTGTTTAAAAAGGTGAATAGCATTCATAAGCGGGAACCGTGCCTAATTGAGTTAATTGGCGAAATTGAGCAGCGTAAAAACGGAAGCTTATGTCCGTAGCGCGGTGCTTTAGCCCGCGTTTTATGCCTGCTGATCCTGCATTGGGGACGCTGGCTGAAGCGCCGCGCTACGAGTTTACCCAACCACGATTTGGTCGCCTTCGATGCTGACTTTGTAGCGGGGGAGAGGGCGTGGCGGCGGTCCAGAAATTACGTTGCCGGTGAGGGCGTCGAAGTAGCCGCTGTGGCAAGGGCAGACGAGCTGTTGCTTTGGCGCGTCGTAATGCACTGGACACATGAGATGGGTGCAGGCTTGGCTGTAAGCGGCGTAATCGGTCTCGCTCAATCGAATGAGGATGCAAGGTTGCGTCTCTGGGTATTTGAAAAGCTTGTATCCACCGACCTCGATTTCGCTTGTGGTGGCGACTGTGGTCTTCGGCCCGGAGATCGGGTGAGTAAAGAGCTTGTCCTTTATCAGGTAGCCGCCAGCGGCTGCGAGGAGTGAGGCGCCAATGAGTTTGGTGAATCCGCGGCGCGAAGTCTTGTGTTCAGCGGTCCGACGGATCGGGTACTGAGTTTTCCACGTTGGTTCGCTGGTTGTTGTATTGTCGGACATTTGGAAAATGGTGTCGTTGTTTGCTTAGGCGATGCGGCTCGCCCGGCGGTCGAGCCCTACCTTTTAAACTTGGAGTTCTTCGACTGGCTCGTTTTTGGCGAGTTTGACGATTTCTGGGAGATCGAAGACTGCGGTGTTTGCGACGTCTGGCGCGCCAGTGCGTGTTTCGGGAAGCGTGAATGTTGCTCCTGCCATGAAGTCAGCGACGTCGACCGGGATGTTCTCGTTTTCCTGTGCGGTCATCATGTTGACCTTGGTCTTCACGGTTTGGAGACCGAACTGGAATTCGTTGACTGGCTTCTCCTGGCGGATGCGTTCGATGTCTTCGCGTTTTCCGAAGTAGAGAGCGTCTGATGGGCAAACGGTGGCACACATGGGCTTTTTGCCAAGTGAAGTGCGGTCGTAGCACATGTCGCACTTCATCATGAGCTCGTAGCCGTTGTTCATCTTCGGGACGCCGAATGGGCAAGCGATTACGCAGTTGGAGCAGGAGACGCAGCGTGGTTTGGCAGCCGAGTGAACAATGCCATCGTCGTCTTGCTTGATCGCATCCGCGGGGCAGACCTGAGCGCACGTTGGGTCTTCACAGTGCATACAGACGACCGGTGCGGTTTGAACCCCGGTTGGACGGTCGATGTATTCGAGGTGAATCATCGCGTGGCCACGGTGAGTGTCACACTCGGCGCAAGCTTGCACGCAGGCTTGGCAGCCAATGCAGCGCGACTGATCGAGGAAGAATTCGTTTTCTTGGAAAAAGGAAGGTGAGACCACGGTGAAAAGGGCTTGGTGTAATTCGGGTGGCGTTGCGTATCCGTTTATCGGGCACTCAAGTGCTCGGGCGGCTTCGGGTAGAACTTGATCGGAGAGCTAGGCGGCTTGCCTGCGATCTGTCCGGCGAGTTCGTATTTCTTGTTCGGTGCGTCTTCGATCTTCTCAACCTTGCAGGCGCAGACCTTGAACTCTGGAATCTTGGAAGTCGGGTCGAGCTCTCGGTTGGTGAGCTGGTTGGCGGCTTTCTTATCGGCCCAGTGGTAAGGGATGAAGACGGTGTCCGGGCGGATCGTCTTCACGACTTGGGCGGGCAGGATGATGTGGCCGCGGCGGGAGGATACCTTTAGGATATCGCCATCTTGGATACCTAGGTGATCTGCGAGCATTGGATGGAGTTCGCAGAGTGGCTCTGGGTATTGGTCGACCAGGCTTCCGATGCGACGTGTTTGAGTGCCGCTGAGATATTGGGAAACAACGCGACCGGTGGTGAAGATGATCGGGTACTCGGCGTCCACGTCTTCAGCTGGTGGACGGTACTCGAAGCCCTTCATCTGAGCCTTGCCGTTTGGCGTGTAGAATTTCTTGTCTTCGAAGAGGCGAGGGGTGCCTGGATGGCTTTCGCCCTTACAAGGCCAGAATACGCCGTTCTCCTGCTCGATGCGTTCCCAGCTCATGCCGGAGTAGTCATTCACGCCGCCAGCTGAGGCTCGAGCGAGTTCGTCGAAAATTTGCCCGGGGCCGGTGTAGTCGAAGTAGTCCTTCTTGCCGAGGCGTTCAGCGAGATCGCAAATGATCTTCCAGTCAGCCTTGGCGTCGCCTGGAGGAGTGACGGATTGGTTCAGCTTAACGCAGCGACCTTCGCCGGTGGTGACTGTGCCTTCGTCTTCTTCCTGTAGTGAGCCCGCCATTACAACGTCTGCGTAGCGTGCGGTCTCGTTCATGAAAAAGTCGATACAGCCAAAGTATTCGAGTTTCTCGAGGGCCTTGCGAGTGCGGTTCGAGTCGGGAATCGATACGAGTGGATTGAAGCTGATAGAGAGGAGGCCTTTGATTTTGCCTTCTTCGATGGCGTCAATGATTTCGCAAGCGGTGAGGCCTTCGTAAGGGAGAGAGCTTTCTTCGACGCCCCAGAAATTGGCGATGTGTTCGCGGTGATCCTTGTTGTTGATGTCGCGACCGCCTGGGAGTTGGTTGCAGCGTTGGCCGTGTTCGCGTCCTCCTTGGCCATTGCCTTGTCCAGTGATGGCTCCATAGCCGCAGCCTTCGCGGCCGATGCGGCCGGTGGCGAGGACGAGGTTCATGTAGCTCAGTACGTTCTCGACGCCCTTTGTGTGGTGTTCGATTCCGCGAGCGTGGAGTAGCATGGAAGTTTCTGGAGGTCCCCAGAGTTCACCTGCCTTGATTATGCTGGCAGCTGGAACGCCAGTGATCTTCTCGGTGTATTCAGGAGTGTATTTTTCGACGGTCTCAGCGACTTGCTCCCAGCCATCGGTGTGGTTGGCGAGGAAACCTTCGTCGGTCCAGTTGTTTTTGATCAGCTGGTGAAGGATGCCGTTGGCGAGGGCGCTGTCGCGACCTGGCTTAACGGGGAGGTAAAGGTCTGCGGTGCGTGCGATCGGAGTGACGCGTGGGTCGATGACAATGATCTTCGCTCCGTTGTCGCGAGCCTTCCAGATGAACTTAGTAAGAACTGGGAAGCACTCGGCGAGGTTTGTTCCCGCTAGGATGATTACTTTGGCCTTGGGGATGTCTTCCCATGGGCTTGCCGCACGGTCGATGCCGAATGCGATCTTGTTGGCGGCACCGGCGGAGACCATGCAGAGGCGGCCGTTGTAATCGATGTTTGCGGTTTGGAGAGCGATGCGAGCGAACTTGCCATTGAGGTAGGCTTTCTCGTTGGTCATCGATGCACCGCCGAGGAAGGCGAAAGAGTCCTTACCGTACTTTGCTTGAATGCGGTTAATCTCGTCTACGGTTTTTGAATACGCTTCGTCCCAGCTTGCCTTGCGGAAACCAGTGAGTGGGTCGGCAATGAGCGGGGACTTCAGGCGGTCCGGGTGCTCGTTTTGCATGTAGCGTTTTACGCCTTTCGGGCAGAGCTTACCTTCGTTGACGGGAAAGTCTTCTCTCGGCTCGAAGCCGATGACGCGGTTTTCCTTAACCTTGAGGGTGATGCCGCACTGAACGCCGCAGAAGCAGCAGTGTGTGTCGACGAGCTTGTCTGGTTCGCGGGTGTCCCAACCGCCTTCTGGCGTATAGTTAAGGTGTGGGCCGAACTGGTCAGCGTAAGATTCTTCTGGAAGTGCTAGTTTTGCCATCTGGAAGGAAAAATTGAATGATTGGGTTGATGCGGCGGCCTCGGCGATGCCGCCCTACCTTTTTAGGAGCTTGCCTTGGTTGAGGGCGATGAGGCGGCGGCGACCTTGTGGGCTGATGTCCTGGTAGTGGACTTCTTTTCCGTCCTCCGTTGTGAAGCGGTAGTTTAAGCCGAGTTCGTCGAGTACTATTTTGAGGTCATCGACGTGACGTTGGGAGGCGAACTCCTCGCCAGTTACGAGGCAGGTCGCTTGCTCTTCCTTCGCTCCCTTTTTCTTGTAGGCAGTGACGCAGAGGGCACAAGTGCGTTGGAACATGTGGAAGAGTTTGCCGAAGGGGATGTAGAAAATGAGGGCGACAACGCTGAGAAGGTGTACCCAAACCATGGATCCATGGTAGAGTCCGTCGAAGAACTTATAGCTAATTGTCAGTGCGATCCCGGTAACGGTGACTGCGGCGATCAGTATAAGAGGGAGGATGTCCTCGTAGAAGGTTTGTGTCGCTCGTTCGCCCGCATCGGTGAGGCGTCGGTAGCCAGCCATGAAAAGTCCGATCAAGACGAAGACGGCTGAGATGTTGAGGGCGTTGAAGGCCAGGGTCGCTTCGATGCTGTGTATCGAGAATGTTCTTACTGTAACACCGAAGGCCACGACGTTATAGATTTCCGCGTTATCCGGCGCGGTCGTGAAGTGTAGCCAGCCAAACACGAGCGGGAAGGTGACAGCGAAGGCTAAGGTGCAACCACCTGAGAGGCAGAGGTGCATGATCCAGCGGAAATAGCTGCGTTCGCGTATGAAGTTCTGAGCGGCAAAATTTGTGGCGGCGGATTTCGCGATTTCGCCGGCGGCGGATGGTGCGTTGTTCGATTTGTACTTGGGGCCACCACCGAATATCATTTGCATGCCGCGCTTAAAGTACATGCGAGAGGGTGGGCGGCTTGCCCACAGGGTGAAGCGGTAGCCGACCGCGTAGGCGGCAAGGACTGAGGCGACGGCGTACCAGAAGAGGGCCGGGTCGAAATGCTCAAGCATGCCGGAACCGAAGTAGATGCCCGCGACGGTCGCGAGCGACAGGGAGGTGCCGACTGTGAAAGCTCTAGCTTTTGGGTTTTGGCTCATGTTGTTTTTCGGAAGTCTTTCTGGCGTTTGGCGAGGCGCTCAAACGACAGGTTTGGGCTTTTAGCAAATCGGGGGCCATAGCGACTTGTTTTCCCGAAAAACCGGCTGAAATCCTGAGAATTTCTCTCTTTTTACGAAAATGAGCAAAATTCATTGATCTGATAAAAATGGATAATTCGGTGCATGGAAAAAGAAGCGCACGTATTAGTGCTTTTATGCAAAAGGGTCGCTTAAAATGAAGCGTATTTTCGTTTCTGCACCTATTCGATAATTTTCATGAATTGAGTAAGGTGTTGATTATTAGTGTTAAGCATGGCGGCGTGTGTGTGTGTAGACTCGAGTTGGTCGAAATCGTGGCCTTTTGAGAAAAGAGTTTCCATTGGGTTGGCATCGCGGCTGCTAATTGGTGGATGACAACATAGTGCGGCGAGTTTCAGCCAGTGGAAAACCCCCTTGAAACTGTGAGATTCGCCTTTCTCAGATGACACAGAACCAAACATTTACACAGGAGCAAAAGGAGTATCTCGCGGGCTTTTTCGCGGGTGCTGGCCAACGTGGTTTCACTCCCTACCTCGGCAAGCTCTCTGATGGAACGTATACAGGTGATTCGAGCTCGGCCGGGTCCGAGGTGGAGACCGTTTATGGTACCTCGACGGAGGATCTTTGTAAGGAAGAGCGTTGGAAGTTCGAAAAGAACGGCCTCGATTGTTACGAAGATCTACGTGGCTACGCAGCCGCAGATAAACTGCCGGAAGGTGCGGATATGTTCCGCATCAAGTATTACGGACTCTTTAATGTATCTCCCGCTCAGGAGTCGTTTATGCTCCGTTGCCGTATCGCTGGTGGTGTAATGCAGGCTCATCAGCTTGATGGCATGGCAGAGATGGCGGAAGATTGGGCTGGTGGATACGCTCACATCACGACTCGTGCTAATTTCCAGTTGCGTGAGATCCAGCCGCGCAACTCGGTCAAGGTACTAGAAAAACTCGTCGATCTCGGACTCACCTCTCGAGGTGCGGGAGCAGATAATCTGAGAAACATCACGGCGTCTCCAACAGCTGGACTCGATCCGGATGAGATTTTCGATGTACAGCCGCTTGCGAAGGCGATGCATCACCTGATTTTGAATACGCGTGAATTCTACGGTCTTCCGCGAAAGTTCAACATCTCCTTCGATGGTGGCGGTGCGATCAGTGTCTGTGCGGATACTAACGACATCGCATTCTATGCGGTCCGCATCGGGGAAGGCCAGTCGGTCGAGTCGGGTGTTTACTTCAGAGTCCAACTTGCGGGGATCACTGGGCATAAGCAATTTGCGAAGGACTGTGGAATCTTGATTGAGCCAGACCAGTGTTTGGCGACTGCCGCGGCGATGATTCGTGTTTTTGTCGAGAATGGGGATCGCACTAATCGTAACAAAGCTCGCCTCAAGTACCTCATCGATGCGTGGGGCGACCAGAAGTTTGTCGAAGAGACTGAGAAAAAACTCGACTTCGATTTTGTGAAAATGGACCTCGCCGAGTGCGAAGTGCGTCGTCCGATCCGCCGTCATGGCCACCTCGGTGTACATGCTCAAGCTCAGGAGGGGCTCAACTTCATTGGTGTTCGTATACCTGTTGGGAAGATGCTTCCCGATCAGATGCGTGGTATCGCGAAGATCGCTCGCCGCTACGGCACCGGCGAGATTCGCCTGACCGTTTGGCAAAACCTTTTGATTCCCCACGTAAGTAGTGAGGATGTAGATACAGCTATCGCTGAGATTGCGACTCTTGGTTTCGATTGCGATGCCGATCCGATTTTGGGTGGCCTTGTCGCTTGTACTGGAAACTTTGGTTGTAAGTACGCTTCTGCCGATACGAAGGCGAATGCTGTCGAGCTGGGCGACTACCTTAAGGAAGAGGTAGATATGGATACGCCGATCAATATCCACCTGACCGGTTGCAAGCACTCCTGTGCTCAGCACTACATCGGGGATATCGGAATGCAGTCCGTAAAAGTGAAAGTCGATGGTGAAGACCATGAGGGCTACAGCGTCGTGATCGGCGGAGGTGTCGACAATGAGCAAGCGGTAGCGAAGGAAGTATTCAAGGGAACAGCTTTTACGGAGATCAAACCGTTAGTCGCGAGCATCCTGCGGGGTTACCTCGCTGAGCGAGAAGAAGGCGAAACCTTTGTTGAGTTCGCTAGCAAGAAGAGCGTAGAGGAGCTGCAAGAGCTCGCCGCCGTCCCAAGCAAGTAGTTAGAATAAAAATACAGAAAGATTTTCAAGTGAGTGCACCTTACATTCCAGAAACAGCACCTTTTTCCACCGAGCAGCGAGCTTGGTTGAACGGCTTCCTAGCCGGTATGTTCTCCTCTCAAGACGGAGGGCAGGGGACTGCTGTTGTTGAAGCAAAGCCTCTCAGCATCCTTTGGGGATCGCAAACGGGCAATAGCGAGGGCTTGGCCCGCAAAATTTCCAAGACGCTTGGTGGCAAAGGCTTTGTGCCGACCGTCTATGATATGGATGAATACGACGTCTCCAAGCTGAGTGAAGAGTCACTGCTCCTTATCGTAACGTCCACTTTCGGAGATGGCGAACCGCCAGACAACGCCGCGGCCTTCCACGCTTTCTTGCATGGAGACCAAGCTCCGAAGCTAGAGAAACTCAAGTATTCCGTACTTGGTCTTGGCGACTCGAACTACCCGGAGTTTTGCAAGTGCGCGATCGATATTGATATTCGTTTGAAGGCTCTTGGAGCAACTTCGATCGTAGAGCGTGTTGACTGTGATGTTGATTACGACGACGACTTCGACGCGTGGCTTAAGAATGTTGAAGAGGCTGCGGGTGCGGCTGCTTCAGAATCGACTGAAGCTGAAGAAGCGTCTCAAGAGCCTGAATACGGCAAAAAGAACCCTTTCCCTGCGAAGCTAAAAACCAACTACAATCTCAATAGCGAGGAGTCCGCGAAGGAAACTCGCCACATTGAAATTTCGCTCGAAGGCTCGGGCCTCAGCTACGAGCCAGGTGATGCCCTTGCGGTGGTGCCAGTTAACGACGCTGCCTACGTCGATGATTTGCTGGCCGCCGCAGGGTTCACCGGAGGCGAAGAGGTAGAAGGTTCAACTCTCCGAAAACTCCTAATAGAGGAGTATGATGTGACGACGCTCACGATTAAGGGCTTGAAGGCCTACGCTAAGCTCAGCGGAAGCGAAACGCTCGCTGGGATTGCGGCGGACAAGGAAGTGTTTAAGGAGTACGTCTGGGGGCGCCAGTTTATCGATTTGCTGACAGAAGCTCCGGTCACGTTCGAGAACCCAGAAGCCTTACTTGGATTACTTGGTAAGCTCGCCGCTCGCTTGTATTCCATTTCATCTAGCCCGAAGGCCCACGAGAATGAGGTGCATGTAACTGTCGGCGTGGTCCGCTTTGATGCGCACGGCCGTGCTCGCAAAGGCGTTTGCTCGAACTTCCTCGCTGATCACGACGGCGAAGCTCCGGTTCGCATCTACTTCCACCCATCGAAGACATTCAAGTTGCCGGAAGACCCGAGTGTCCCGGTTATTATGGTGGGACCAGGGACGGGGATCGCTCCCTTCCGCGCTTTCCTTGAGGAGCGTGCGGCTGTCGGAGGAGCTGGGCAGAACTGGCTCTTCTTTGGAGACCAGCACGCGGCCAGCGATTTCCTTTACCAAGATCAACTTGGCGATTTCCAGAAGAGCGGATTGCTCAACAAGCTGGACACAGCCTTCTCGCGAGACCAAGCGGAAAAGGTCTACGTGCAAGATCGTATGCGAGAGAACGGCGCCGAGCTCTACAAGTGGCTCGAAGCGGGTGCCCATTTCTACGTCTGTGGAGATGCGTCCCGAATGGCAAAAGACGTTGATTCAGCGTTACATGAAGTGATCGCAACCCATGGCGGCAAGACGGAGGAGGAAGCCGCCGCCTATGTTGAGGGTATTAAGAAATCTAAACGATACCTGCGCGATGTTTACTGATTAATTAATACTATTACGGAATAGTAGCAATTTTTATAAGAATTTCTCATCTTACGATGAGGGGCTGGGCACTTCGTGCCTCGAAAGATCAAAGACTACGAAAAATAACACCAGATGAATACACATATGATCCCGAACCTCGCTAAGAGAACGGTAAAGATGATGACAGTCGGCTCCTTGGCTGCTGTTGCGGGAATGGCTTACGGCCAATCCTTTTCCGACGTGCTCGAAGGGCTAAAGGAAGGCAGCAAGGCCAGCCTCGATGCTCGTGCTCGCTACGAGTACAACGATACCCCAACGAGCGAAGTTAACGGATACAGCATCCGTACCCGTCTCGCCCTGACTACTGGCGAGTACGAGGGCTTCCAGGCTCTTGTTGAAATGGAAGACGTGAGCTTCGCCAACAACGACGATCGCCCCGCTCTCGACGTGCCAACGACCGAGTTGAACCGTATCTGGCTCAGCTATGGAGGAGCCAAGCTCGGACGTCAGCTCGTGGCTTGGGACGACCAACGCTTCATCGGCCACGTTGGTTGGAGGCAGAACATCCAGACTTTCGACGCAATCACTTATGGTGTGGACGTGGCTGACAACACAGCCCTCAAGTTCGGTTATCTCGATGCGGTTCACCGCGTGAACGCAACGTCTCAGGACTTGACTGGACTTTTGGTTAACTCAGCTACCAAGTTCGGCAGCGACTTCACTCTCAACGCCTTCGCTTACATGCTCGACTTCGACCGCATGGTGCTGGCTTCGAGCGACACCTACGGCATCCGCGGTGTTGGCAAGATCCCAGGCGATGAGATCTCTTACAACTACAGCTTCAGCTACGCGAAGCAGGTGGACAATAGCGGCAGCCCGACTGATTTCGATCTCGATTACTACGCTGGCGAGTTTGGCGCTTCCTTCGCGGGCATGAGTCTCGCGGCTGGTCTTGAGGTTCTGGACGGCGATGGCGTGACAGGTTTCACAACTCCACTCGCGACCGTGCATAAGTTCAACGGTTTCGCGGATGCGTTCGCGGGTTCTTCGCTCGGTCTCGGCGGCGGTTTGCCTGAAGGTCTCGAAGACTACTATGTAGTGTTTGGGTTCAAGGCGGGCGATGTACCGATCAAGGTTTTCTACCACAGCTTCGATGCTGCTAACGTTAGCGACTACCTCGGTAGCGAAATTGACGTAGTGGCTTCGTATAAGCTCAACGACTACGTTACGCTCATCGGCAAGTTTGCCGACTACAGCTCCGACGGTGCTGAGAACGTCACTTACGGTGGCGTGGACAAGCAAGTTCTCACCGTAGAAGCTAACCTTAAGTTCTAGAGCTTAGACCGCTTTTTCGACACATTTCATTGATCTGTGCCCTCGTGCCGCTTTGGTGCGAGGGCTTTTTTGTGGTTATACCAACGGCCATTTGCTTTGAGGGTGTCCGTTGGGGACAACGGACGCTACCTTTGTTGCTAGAGCTTTTGTCTCTAAAAAGTGGATATGGTCCCTTTGGAGATTTCTTACAAATGTTACGATTTGCCCTGTTGGCGGGTTCTGACTTGAGAAGTTACATTAATGTGACGATGTTACGGAGGTGTGACAACGTTATCTTAGAAAGGACCCCAAACTCATGAAAACAAGATTCATCTCCTTCTGCGTTCTGGCATTGGCAATGGCCAGTGGAGCGCTTTTCGCCTCTTCCCCTGAGGAGGTCGCCATCGATTTTGGAATCGAAGACAAGACGGATGCCTATGTACTTGAAACCGTAAAGCCGCAGTACCCGCAGGAAATGCTGCAGCGAGGGATTCAAGGGAAGACTTTGCTATTGCTGCGAGTGGATGAGCGAGGCGAAGTGAGCGATGTCCGAGTTGTATCCACGTCAAATGATTCGTTTGCAGATGCGGCTATCAAGTCGGTCAAAAACTGGTACTTTCAGCCTGGGACTCAGAATGGAGTGCCAGTGCCACAAACCGTAACGGTCCCCGTAAGCTTCTTAATTGAAGATCTTAAAACGCCAGCTCTTGCCAGCCTCTAGCCGAGGTTAGACAAAGCAAAGTTTCCGAGGAGGTTCTGCAGTTCGCAGACCTCCTTGTTTTTTTGGGGGATGGGTTAGTTCGACTTTGCTTCGGCGAGTGATGCCGGTTTACTGCGGATCTTTGGGGCGCAGTTGTCGCAGCGGTTTCCGATGAAGCCGACGATGGTCTTGTTCTCGTAGAGGATGGTCAGCTCGCAGCGGTTGTCGCATCCGTGCGCTGAGAAGCTCTTGGTACGAAGGTTGAGCTTGCTGATGTCGCCCCTAAAGTTGCTTCGTTTGGGCTCGGCCTTTCGAGCGAAGATGGCAGCTCCGATAGCGCCCATGAAAGGAGCTTCGTCGGGAACGATCACTTCGCTGTCCAACTCTTCGCGCAGGGCTTTCACCAAGGCTTTGTTTCGTGAGGTGGCTCCTTGAAAGACGAAGGGCGGCTCGAGCTGCATTTGTTTTCCAAGCATCAGGTAGTTGGATACAAGGGCTCGTAGTACGCCCATGAGGATGTCCGACTTGTTAGCGCCGGAATTCAGTCTGCTGACGACTGAAGATTGGGTGAAGACTCCGCATTTGCCAGGGAAGGAGAGGCGGTTCTTGGACTTTAAGGCTATATCCCCCACGGTTTCGATGGGGATACCCATTCTGCTTGCGATCGAGTCGATGACGGAACCAGTACCTGCTCCACAGACCGAGTTCATGATATAGTCCTCGAGGATCCCGTTGCGGATCTTCATTATTTTGCAGTCTTCACCTCCAATATCCAAAATCGTTTGGGCTTGCGGGTGGCGGGAGAGGGCTCCGATGGCGTGGGCAAGTATTTCAGTTTTCACTACATCGGCTCCGACGAGCAGATTGACGAAGTTTCGCCCGGAACCCGTGACTCCGACAGCCTTGATTTCGGAGTGATGGTCGATGACCTCTTTAAGGCAGTCTGATACTGTATCCAAAACGCCTTGATTTCTTAGATAGTGAGCTTTTAGCACTCGGTCGTTCGCATCGAGCAAGACTGCTTTGACTCCCACGCTGCCGCAGTCGATTCCTAGATATGCCGCGTTCATGATGCCTTTCTGAGTTTTATCATCTCGACGAAGGTTTCGATGCGGGTTTCGAGATTGGCTTCGGAGTTATTCTCGTCGATAGGAATGCGCAGCAGAGGGATGCGATGGTCGGCGCAGATGCCGTTTATGTAGGGCTCTACAGTTGTTTCTGGCATGCATGAAAGGGGGAGGAGGTGTACGATGCCGTCTACGCCGCGATCCTTGAGCCAGAGTAGGCTTTCGACGTTGGGGATCGCGTGTCCTCCGAGCTCGCCGGTGAACAGGCTTTGGGCCTGTTTTTTGTATTCATATTTCTCGTCACGCTTGAAGCAACGTGTTGCCAGCCTGAGGAGGCCCAGGGGGTTGAATGGGTTGTCGTTGAGGATCCTGGCGAAGAGGTCGGTGACGTTTGCTGTGTTGTACGGATTGGCTCCGAACTTTCTCAGTTTCTGCTCGAGCTTGTAGTTTACGGTTTCGTCGCAACCGCAGTAGATCTCGGCGAGGATTCCGATGTTGATGCCGTCGTCGTCCCAGTGCTGCTGGTCCTCCAGCTCGAGGGAGTTCAGGGTGCGAACGGTGAGGCGAGTGGTTTCCCAGAATGACTTTCCTGAGATTTTCGACATTACCTGGATGAGCTTACGGATATTCACTCCGTGCATTTCGAAGTTTGTGTAGCCGACGCGACGGAGCTGGTAGGCTTGCATGGCCGCGAATTGCTTCTGCCGGCATACCGTCTCATGATGGCACTCTTGTTGCAGGATGGTGTTCGCTCCCTTTTCCAGGCACTGCATGATGCTGCCTAGTGTCACTTTGTAGGGGAAGCAGATCATGTCGGGGCTCAGTTTCACGCCCCTTCGAATTGTCTCTTCGGTGATCGGGGGAGGCTCGACTACTTGCAAGTTGAGGTCCGTCAAAAACCGTTTGATGATTTTTGAGATGACGCCTCCCATGACAGGGAAGCCAACCCGTCTTTCGTCTGGGGTCACTTTTCGAGTTTAGGTTCCCGCTCTTTCGTTGATTGCGAAGGAGAGTTTACTCGGAAAAGCGAAGCGTACAAGAATGGGTTGTACTGAGTAGCTTTGGTAATTCGCCAATTAGCGAACCTACCATAGGAATTTACATCGGTAGCAGGGCGAAGGCTCCGATTCGCGCATCCTTACGTGGGTATGACTACTTTATAGCCTTTGCTGGCTTTGATGTAATAGACGTCACGAACGCGAAAGTAAGTTTTTCCGCGGAGAACGACTCGTTTGTAGCCGAGGGGGAGTCGGCGAATGATCGCCCCACGCGGGGCTTTGACGACCTTGTAGCCGTGAGTTGTTTTACGGTAGTAGACTCCTTTGTGGGTGTGGTAGCGGGTGTTGCCGACTTTGATCGTGACCGCGCTGGCGGGAAGCTGGTAGCCAATGATCGTTCCGACTTGTAGGCTTGCTTTCGCATCCGCTTCCGGAACCGCGATGGGGGCGAGTGGCGAGGAGACGATCAAAACGGCGGCGAGTAGTTTGGTGCTGAATCTTATCATGACAGCAATCGTACTCGGGCTAGATGAGGCGGGCATGAGAGAAGAATTACAGTTTCGTAATGGAATCGTTTCCGATCGTTTGAGAACAGCAAATGAAACTCACTCTCAATATTGTCAGCTAACGAAAATGATATTTGATTGGGTGTGGATTATATAAAAATTAAAATTTATATAATTTGGGGTTGACGGAAGGGTGTGCTCCTGTATCCGTTCTTCATTCACAAAATGATCAAGAGAAACCTACAGTGTATCCAAATAACCGATTCGGTTCGTGCCTCCCAGCTAGGGGATGCATTGCCAACGGTAGCGTTTGGTTATGCGGAGAGTGAAGCACGGAGGGCTGTGTATCGATAGCGAAAGACGCTAGTTCGATTCCTGCAGCCCGTACACTCCCAGTGAGTTACGGGCCTTTTTGTGCTCGGAAATTTTAAAATGAAGAAACGTAATAGAAAGATGATCAATGAGATGCAGATGTATATCGGTTGGTCCTTACCTTTAGAATAACCGATAGAAGACTTCGAAGAGCTCTGTCAGAGCCATTACGAAGAAAATGAGCAAGGGCCCAGCGGGCAGACGGATGAGCAAGATGGCTAGACCATCGAGTCCATCGATCTGTATGCCCGCGATCCAAACGACGCGGGCCTTTTTGTACCCAGATTTATGTGGCTTTTAATATTGTGCCCACGTGAAGCAATAGAACGACCGGACAAAAACCGCCGGCCGTCCAAACCGTTGTGCAATGATATAACGAGAGGGGTGAAGGTGTGTGTTCTTTTAATGGATATTATATATAATGATTTAATGGGAGGGCAATGCTCCGTCATTGCCGCCTTCGTCAAGGTGCAGCAAAGGAAATGACGGAGCATTGCCCTCCAGTTTTTTCATCTGTCTGAGGCCGAGAAGTGAGGCACTCGTTCTGGGAACGAGGGGGAGCAGGAGCGTTACCTGCCAGGCAGACGCGTTTTTATGAAGGTGTAGTTCACATGGGTTAAGAACCCCGGTCCTTTAAACCGGTTCGCGCGGACTCCCGATCCGCCGCCTTCACCATAAATTGATTCGGGATCGTCAAATAGTAGGACTCGGGACTTTGGATCCCGCAATGCTGGTGCGACCCCAGCTCCCGAAGCCAATCGGAGTGTTGACTTAAACAATTCTCATTTTTTGCCCACGAAGTGCACTAAGATTCACGAAGGATTTTTTTGAGAGAGTGCTTTCGTGCTCCTTCGTGTCCTTAGTGGGCAGAAATTTGTATCAATTTCACGATCGATTCCAGCAGCGTTGAGGCCCGCCTTGTGCGTCGGTACTCTGCGTCCTGTGATTGGTCTTTAAGCGGCCGTGAATGCCACATCGATGATGTTAGCTCAGTAGGGTAGAGCAGTTGACTCATATTCAACCTGTCGCCGGTTCGATTCCGGCACATCCACCAATGGTATAGGAGAAGTCCTAGAGGTTCGAGTCCTCGCCTAACTCGCAATTAGGAATAGCGAATACTAACCGAGTCTCCAAGGGACTGCCCTTATCCAATCTTGCGGGATGTAGCGATGATCGTTGCGTCTGGCAACAAGTGGAACGCCTGGAGCTGCTGGATACCGATCTGTTTAGGTATTGGACGGCATTTAGACTTCAAGTTCGATGAACACTCAATTTTGAGTGAACGATGATCTGAAGATCTGACTGCCGGAAGCTGCTTGGCAGTTCTCAAAGCAGTGCCCGCGGAAAGCTTGGAGAGTGGGTACCAGTGGTCCCTTGGTGGCTCACATTATTTTAAACGTTGCGAATGGTAGGGTGCGAGTGGCGCGTGAGCCGTTTCGGCTAGTGCATGATTATGCGGCTCGCTGGGCCAGCGAGCCCTACCTCAATTTAACCCGGTTGGAATGATCCGACCCTATTAGAAAGGAGCCAGCTATGTTGCTACCTATACGGAAAACAGTGAAGTATGACGAACTCGGTCTCGTCTTTAAAAATGGCCGTTTCATCAAATTGGTAGGCGAGGGAAAGCATTGGCTCTTCGACTTCCAGAACGTCCTGCGCGTGGACGTGCTAAACCAGCGTGATCCTTGGATCCGTTCCACTGAGCTCGACCAGCTGAGCAAGTCCGAGCTGCTCGAGGACAAGGCCGTATTCGTTGACCTGAAGGACAACGAGCGTGCCTTTGTTTGGGTGGACGGTCGTCTCGATTCAGTGCTCGGTCCTGGCCTATACGGTCTGTGGAACCAGCTGCGAAAGGTCGAGATCGAGCGTTTCGATGCGAATGATCTGAAGCTCGTCCGTAAGGATCTCGTGTCCGTCCTCAAGAACCTGTCGGCGCTTCAATTGTTTGAAGTGGTCGAGGTGCCCGAAGGTAAAGTGGGTGTACTCTTCGTTGATGGAGCGTACCGAGAAACTTTGCCTGCCGGTAAACACGCGTTCTGGAAGAATGTAGCCAAGGTTAAGATCCAGCTCGTGGAAAAGCGTGAGCAGGTCTTGGACGTATCGGGGCAGGATATCATGACTCGTGACAAGGTCACCCTGCGTCTGAATGCCGTTCTCGCGTACCGTGTGGTCGACGAACGTAAGTCCGTTGAAGCCTCTCAAGACGCAAGCCAAGCTCTCTACCGTGAGACACAGCTAGCTCTGCGTTCCGAGGTGGGTGTACGCGATCTGGATACATTGCTAAGTGGCAAGGAAGACCTCGCTCAGAACGCGAAGGAATACGTGGCGAAAGTTGCGAACGACTTCGGTCTCGAGGTGGTTAGCCTTGGCGTGCGCGATGTGATCTTGCCCGGCGATATGAAGAACTTGATGAACCAAGTGATCGAGGCTCAGAAGGCTTCCGAAGCGAACGTCATCAAGCGTCGTGAAGAAACCGCGGCAATGCGTTCCCAGCTTAACACAGCAAAGCTGATGGAAAGCAATCCAGTCCTCATGCGTTTGCGTGAGCTGGAAGTTTTGGAAAGCGTATCCAAAACAGCGAACCTACAAGTCGTTCTCGGCGAGAAGGGCTTGGCGGAGTCGCTGACAAAGCTGATCTAAACGGTCGTCTCTCCTGAAAGGGGAGGCGACTTTTGTTTGATTCTCGTGGGAGCGTGCTTGTCACGCGATAGACATAACTGTGCCCGTGCTCAGAATTATCGCGTGACAAGCACGCTCCTACACTTCGAGTATCCATTAAAAGAACACACGCTTTTATCTCTTTCCTAAATAGGAAACCGAGATGATAGACATAGATAAGGCAATTGTGCTGACGCTTAATCGTACCTGGCGTGCGATTGGCCAACGTACAGTGCGGCAGGCATTCTGCGATCTCATGGGCGGGACCGCTCTGGCGATGGATATTCGCTACCCGCTCGATGAGGATGGGAGGGCAGACTTGTCCGGGCCTATCGACTGCGTCCCGGTGGATGGAGATGCTTGGATGGAGCTTCCGGTACGCTCCTTCGACCTCTCCATCCGAACTCCTCGGAGAAAGGTCCGCGTCCCGACCGTGATCGTAGTTTCCAACTACTCCGGAATGCCCTTGTGGAATCCCGGCGTAAACCGGCGCTCTATCTTCGAGCGTGACGGTGGAATCTGCCAGTACACCGGTCGCCGCGTCCCATGGTCCAAGGGAAATCTCGACCACGTTATCCCCCGTTCTCGGGGTGGTCAGAATTCCTTCGAAAACCTGGTTTGGTCCGACAAAGCCGTGAACACGCGCAAAGCGGACCGACTGCCAGAAGAAGCAGGTCTGCGTCTGCTTCGAAAACCCAGGGCTCCCGAAGCCCAACCCATCTCCCGTCGAATCCAAGAAATGAAACACGCCGACTGGAGGTGGTTCATTAAAGATGAATCCTAAAACCTAGCTCGTCCGCCAAGCCGTAAGATCGGTGGCGGGCGGGCTTCTCTTTCCGATTATCCGCTAAGCTAGATTAAGAATCTCAGTTCCGCTGCCCCTGTCGGGCTGTCGCTCGCGACACGCCGCATTGCAGGAGGTGGCACTGCGGCACGTCGCAAGCGACGGCCCTACAAGGTTGGCATCCGTTTCAACTGACTTGGTTGATGCAATTAATTTCCCCCAATGAAAACTGAATTGATAGAGGAGATCGCCGCGATCTTACCTGAAGGACGTACAAAGTATTTCTATTTTAAGGAGAAGTATGCGGTGGACCTGATGCGGTATTTCGCTGCTGGACGTTCCGTTGCTGACGTAAAGGCGTCTCGCTTTGCTGGCCTTTTGAAGAAGGCGGTTGTCAAGGATGTGCTATCGGGAGTAGGGACGGGTCGATTGAACGCTCGTGACTTCGAAAATGTTTGGGGTAATGAAGTGTATCCATTTTTGCTGACGATAGGGCAGTGGGGACATAACCGACATGCCGAACGTAATTGGTATCAGACGACTGGATGTGATGCGAATCTCGTGCTTCAGCTAAACTTCAGCAATTTGCACAATGCTCCGTATCAACGAAGCATCGACGACCGATATCGTCCGTTCGAGTTTTCAGCTCACCCGGTTGCTCGCCCGCCGTATAGAACTTTGGCGTGGGCTCGTATCGATTTGAGTTTCGAAACCGACGAAGCCTTGATCGAGGAAGTTCAGACGGACTGGGTTCGCTATGCGAAGAATCGCTTAACTCGGATCAGTCACATGAAGCTCGAGGAAATGGGGGAAGAGGATCGCAAGTCGATTCCCTACTTTATGGAGGTCTTGCCTCCATACGCTGGTATTTGGCAAGAGGCGATCTTGGCGGCAGCGCTCTGGTTTATTCGGGAAGAGCTGGGGTTGAGCAAAGTGTATTATCACACGCATGCGAGCGGGTGTAAGCTCAAGCGAATCGATACGAATCTGCCTCCGCGCTCCTTGTACGAGTCGCTGCCCCGAAAGTTCTGCTTCAAGCGAACGGGCGAGGTGCCGCGCTTCTTGGAGCGGTACATGAAAAGGAAGGCCAACGCGGAGTTCTACCGGTTGGACTTCAAGAAAGGATTAGAACAGTAATATGGGTAGGAGCGTGCTTGGTGGCGAACGAGCTAATGTGTTCGCGTGACAAGCACGCTCCTACCTTCTCGAAAAATGAATAACGAAACACAGTTTGTGCCACGTGAGGCTCCGGCTCCCTGCAGGCAATGGGGAGAGGACTTGGACGAGATGTCGGTACAGCAAATGAAGAATGCCTGCGATTTGCCGGTATCGGTACGTGGGGCGTTGATGCCTGATGCCCATGTTGGATACGGTCTGCCGATCGGCGGGGTGCTGGCTACCGAGAATGCGGTGATCCCGTATGCGGTGGGAGTGGACATCGCCTGCCGCATGAAGCTGAGCGTGTTCGACATCCCAGTTAAGCGGTTGCTTCGCGACGAAGGGAAGGGGCGATTCACGGAAGCCATTCAAAAGGAAACTAAATTTGGTGTCGGCGCGTTCTTTCGCGAGAAGCGTGAGCATTATGTGCTCGACCGTGATTGGTCGGTTTCGCCAGTGACTCAGGAATGCAAAGACAAGGCGTGGAAGCAGCTGGGTACTAGCGGTAGCGGGAACCATTTCGTGGAGTTTGGCGAAATCGAAATCCGCGATGCCTCGCTTGGTGTTGAGCCCGGAACTTATGTTGCTCTTATGAGCCATAGCGGAAGTCGTGGGACGGGCGCGAATGTGGCTTCGCATTACTGTAAACTCGCTCGAGCCGCTCATCCGGAATTGCCAAAGGAGTTGCAGCACTTGTCGTGGTTGGACCTCGATTCCGAAGCTGGGCAGGAGTACTGGGCGGCTATGGAGCTAATGGGCGAATACGCAGCTGCGAATCACGCCTGTATCCATAAACACATTGCGGAGAACCTTGGACTCGAGCCCGTCCTCGACATTGAGAACCATCACAACTTTGCTTGGAAGGAAACTCATGACGGCCAAGAGGTGATCGTGCATCGTAAAGGTGCGACTCCAGCGGGCAAAGGAGTGCTAGGTGTTATCCCAGGCTCGATGGCGAGCCCGGCTTATGTGGTTCGTGGGAAGGGGAGTGTTCAGTCTTTGCATTCCGCTTCGCATGGAGCGGGACGCGTGATGAGCCGCAAAAAAGCGCAGTCCAAGCTGAAGTGGAAGGATGCTCAACGTTTGCTGAAGGATCGTGGAGTGAACTTGCTGTCGGCGGGACTCGACGAAGTTCCGTTTGTCTACAAGGACATTGATCAGGTTATGGCTGCCCAGTCTGATCTGGTTGAGTCGGTGGCACGCTTCTTCCCTCGCTTGGTCAAGATGGCTCCGGCTGGAGAGCGTCCGGAAGATTAAAAAAACGAGAGTCTGGATAGACTCTCGTTTTCTGTGAATTTGGACTCTGTGAATTTGGACTCTGGGGAATGGCCGCTGGGGACAGCGGCCGCTACCTTTATGGGAGATTCTATTGTCCTAGGATCGCTTGGAGGAGCTCTGTATCCACTTTACCTGACTCGTAATCCTTGATGCCGAAATTGCCTTGGTAGTCCCAGATGGCGTGGTTGATGCCTTCTTCGCGAAGGATTTCGCCCACGTCGCGATACCAGACGAGAAGATCATCGCGATCGACGGTTTTGAGGCATCCCCATTCACCGAGGTAGAGGGGGAGCTGGTGGATGCGGGCGTACTCCATCGCCGGCATCATTTCTTGCCGCATCGCCTCTTTGCCATGAGGTCCTTGGTTTTCTTCGAGCATGGCTCGGATCTCTTCATCTTCTACTGCGGCGAGCTGCTCGTCGGTGACGAGGAGACCGGGGTAGTTGATCGGCCCGTTGTAGTTGTAGTAGTGGCCGACCCAGGATGCTTGGTAGTGCGTGAAGCGGAACGGGCTGTAGAAGTGGTAGCTGAGAATTAGGTTCGGGTCGTTCGAGGGGAGTCGGAGGAATGGGAAACTGCTGGCGAGTTGCCAACGGTTGGATCCGACTACGATGGGGCGGTTTGGCTCCAGCTCTCGGACTGCGTTGATCGCTTTTGCGATTACGAAATTCCATTGGTCGTGCTCGTCCGCTACTGCTTCGTTTAGCACTTCGTAGGCGAGGAAGTCATTGTCCCATTTGTTTAGGAATGAGGAGAGATCGCGCCAGAGGTCGCACAGGAGCTCTTGGCTGGCTTCCGAGGTGAAAAGAGTGTTTTCACCTCCGTCGTGCACTGCGTTGAAGTGGTGGGAGTTGACGATGTGGAGGTCGACGATGGCCTTGAGTCCGGCGGCTTCGATCCAGGTGATAACTGTATCCAAAGTTTCGAACGCTTCCTTGTTTCGCTTCCCGTTCTTTTTCCACATGATGGATTCCTCGATGGGGAGGCGAACATGGTCCCAGCCTTGAGAGGCGAGGAGCGCGACGTCTGCCGCGGTGAAGAAGTCGTTTGAGTCGGGCCACTCCCGGTCTGGACCGCGTTGTGAGAGCCAGTGGCTGAGGTTGACGCCTTGACCGAGAACGAGACCGCTCTGAGTGCTTTGTCTGAGTTCGCCGTTGGCGGAACGTAGGGCACTGAGCTCGAGGTCGGAGATCGAACGAATGCTCATGTTGCGGAATTCGATTGGTGCTCCGGCGTGTTTGCCTTGGAAGCCGATCTTTCCGACGGTGGGGAGTTCGGCCCATGGTTTGCTGAGCCATTCGGGGATTTTCGTTCCGTCTGGCGCTTCGGTCGCGGAAGTGAAGTCGCCGAGGTCGATGCGGTTGACGAGTTCGCCATTCATTTCCACGACGATGTACGGCCCGCTTGCAGTCACTGTCATGCGATTCCAACTACCTGCTGGTGCGACTACGTCTTGTTGGATGGCTGGCTTGTGTCCGAAAAAAGCGCCTGCTTGCCAGCTTGGATCGGCTTTGGCCCATTTCTCGGAATGGTCGTCGGCGATTTGGATTTCCACGGAGTTGGGGATCCAGTTCTTGGTGTCCGAGCAGTAGATGATGACGCCGCTGTTGGTGCCGGCGGAATTGCGAAATTCTAGGTCGAGAACGAAATCCTGGTATTCGTTTACGGTCCAGATGCATTTGTCCTCGCTGGCGGAGAGTATGCCGTTTTTGACCTTCCAAACTCCTTTAGGGAAGGAGGCGTTGGAGAGGTTTTCCTCGAAGAGCGGTGTGGTGGCTTGAGTGCTCGTGGCGAGCAGGCCGAGAGTGAGGCCGCTTGCGCTGGCGATTCGCTTGAGAGCTTTGGAGAGCGATCTGGAAATCATGCGCCTAGGGTGCAACTCGGCGCACTTGATTTCAATTGAAGTTCGACTCTTCTTTTAGAGTAGAAAGGAGGGATAAGCGTGGTTGATGGGAGGTATTTGGTTTTCTTGCCAGTCAGGGCGTTTGCCAGCGCCTCGATGTCGTCTCAGCGCGGCGGCTTACAGTGTTGTCTAGGCCTTGACTAGTTCCACTCCCTTACAGTCCGCGCAGTGGGTGGCGGGGGGGGTGTAGCCTGAATGGCAGCAAGGGCAGTAGAGTGAGCCGTCGAGCGTTTTTGGAGCGTCTAGCCAGTCTGAAGGGTCTAGATCGACTTGTTTGAAGGCGGCGGCAAGGGCTGGGGCGGGGTACTCGGGCTTGGGGAGGAAATGGGCGTTTCGCCAATGCTGCTGAAGAAGGGCGAGAGTGGCTTTGTCTGCAGCGTTTGCCGCCAGAGCTGCGATGGGATCCCAGCGTAGGGAGCAACGCAGGGTTAGCTCGTCGTAGCAGCGTGGAGCGTGCCAGGGGAGCAAGGCGGTGTAGAGTGTGGTCTTGAGGCGGTCGGCTTCGAAGCTGGGGAGGAGGCGTTTGTGTAGGACTCGGTAGTGGAGGGCGGTGCCGAATTGGGTGGCGTAGCTGTAGGCCAAGGTGAGCAAGATCATGCCTTCGTCGTAGGTCCTGATGTAGACGAGGGGGAGCAGCAGGAAGAAGTTGATCAGGTTTATGACAGCGAGGGGCCTTAGCTTTCGGGTTACGTCTTGGATCAACTTCTGGTGTCGCCGGATTCCTGATACGGTGCTTATACGTCCAAACCCTTTGCGTTTCTCGGTATAGGATGAGACGAGATAGATGGCTCCAGGCCAAGGGAGGAAGGGCGCTATGAAGACTGTCTTCTTGAGTCCCCAAGCCATCATGAGAGGAGGGCGAGGGGCGCAGCGACCGAAGGCTCCGGTCCGGCCGACGAGGGCGATGGATCCAGGAGGGGCGAGTTTGATGCACTCGATCAGGTAGAAGATCGAGAGCACCAGGTAAAATGACTGTCCGTCAGTCATAGTCGAGGGGAATGCCCGTTTGGGATAACGGGCTCTGCCTTCTACTGGTTGGTGTCCTCGCGGATTTCGCGACCGGCCATGCGAGCGAAGAACTTCTTGAAGGCCATTCCGATGGCGACTGCTCCGGCGATGATGAATTTGAGGAACTTCTTGCCGAAGGCCATGATCGAGCCGAGCAGGCCGAGCTTAGCGGCGCCGTACATGGCTCCGCCAGCGATGAGGGCGGTGAGTCCGTATTCGGCGATCTTGTCGCCTTGGCGGTAGTCGGCGTAGGATTTGCCTTCTTTGTAGACGTGGCCGAGGAGGAGGTCCTGGTAGTCTGGGAGTACGTAGTCGAGCTGGTCGGGGCTGCAGACGAGGGTGACGTCCATGAGGCCTTCGCGGCCGAGGAGTTTAGTGCGGTAGTTGACGGACGGGCTTGTGGAGGACTGGCTGCGCACGAGTAGGCCCCACTCGAGGTTGTTGGTGCGTTCGTTGTAGCGTGGTTCCACTTCCCAGCCTTCGATGTACATCGGCTCCATGCCTTGCTCTTGGCGGTACTCGTTTTGGTAGACCTGGATTTCGCGGAGATCTTCGAGAAGCTTGTCTGCGTCGAGCTCGTCCTTTTCGTCATCTTTCACGTAGCCGGACGGATCGAACTGGAAAATGACGAACCAATCGAGATCACCGCGGGAGATGAGGCCGTCGTATTCGCTTCTTGGATTTCCGAGGGCTTGAATGAGGTCGGATGCCTGGCCTCCGCTGAGGAACGCGTAGCCGTTGGGGATCTCGAGAGTCGCCCATTCGCCGAGCTCTCCTTCGCCTTCGGTCTGCCAGCTGAATCCGTCGAGGAAGGCGCGGAGTTGAGCCTCTGGGTCTTCTTCTTGAGGGAGGGCGCCGGAGTCGTTTTGGGCGTAGCCGTTAAGGGCTAGGAAAAAAGTGAGGACAGCTGCGAGGAGCGATTTCTTGTTCATTTGTGGCTGGGTTCGGGACGGGTTGGAAAGAGCTGGGACGAGAGATGTCCGAGCGAGTGGGGCAGACAGAATAGAGAGCCGCGAACAAGGTCAAGGCGCTTAAGCAATGGCGCGGAGTCGCTGGGGAGCTAAAACGATCGATCTCTTTGTTGGGCGGAGTCGCTGCAGAGCGGTTTTATTGCTTGGGACTTCCCGGGGCGCCAAGACCGACTTTTGTCAGTTTCGCTCCGCTGCCCGGCAGGCCGTAGACTGCTCCTCCTATTCCAATCACGAAGAGGTGCTTGCGGTCCTGGTTGCGAGCGCTGAAGGCGAGACTGGTAGGGAAGTCGAAGTCGTTTGGTGGTTCTGTCAGGACAGGAGTCAGTCCTGAGATCTGTCCGGTGGTCGCGTTGATCTTAACGACGGCGGATTGGGGGATTCCGGTCCAGCCGCAGGGCGGGTTGACCGTGTAGAGATTGCCTTCCTGATCTGCTGTCAATCCGTCCGGCGAGAAAAGCTGGCCTGGCGGTCCCAGTGGAGGGTAGCTACCGGCTAGGATTTGGACGGGGCCTGCGTTCCCGTTCGGGCCGACTTCGATTCGCAGGATCAGACTCTTTTCTGTATTCGCCACGTAGATACTGTTGGGTGGCACGAAGACGATGCCGTTTACTCCGGGAGCTTCGACGGGTGGGGCGGGTGGCGGGGGACTAAGGGGATTGTTTATGGGGTCTGGGGCGAGAAGAGGGGAGCTCGCCCAGATCTGGAAGCGGTTCGACCCCCGCGTGTATCTCCAGACGAGGCCTGGACCTTCGCCGGCTTTGGGGAAACTGTCGGTGACGTATAGATTGCCGAGTTGGTCGAAGGTGAGGGCGTTTGGCACGTTGATCTTCTCGGAGCCATAAAGCCGTTGCTTTTCTCCGTTTCTATTGACCTTCCAGACGCCGTGGTTTTTGTCGCCCGACGCGAAAGCGGCGTAGAGGTTGTTTTCATGGTCGGTGGCGAGTCCGAGTATGCCTTTGGCCCCAGGGGGGGCCGGACCGAAGTTGGCCAATCGTGACAGCTTGCCCGCCGAGCTGAGCTTTAGCAGTCGGTTTTCTAGATGCTGCCTTCCGTCAAAGATACGAAGGGAGAGGTAGGCGTTACCATTGTCGTCGAAGGCGATTCCTTCCGGGGAGGGGATGAGCCCATCCGATGTTTCAAATACGTGCAGGATTTCGGTCTCCCCTAGGCCGAGGCTGGAGGCGAAGGTGAGAGTGGTCCAAAGAAGGGTGAGGGCGGCTATGGCTGCCGGAGCCGGTTTTTGTATCATGGGAGCGGCTGGTGGATGCATGCTAATTTTCCGGTTCGGTGATGGTCAGGAACTGCTTGGCTGGGACTTTTTTGAGCTCCTGGAGATGTCCGAGGGGCCATTGGATGCGGATGAGATCGATCTTTCTGGCGTTGCCCAAACCGAAGTGGACGCGGAGGTCTCCGTTTGACCCGTTTCCGGAGCAGTGAATTTCCCGGAGCTGGGTGACTTCGTTTCCGTTGATTCTTGCGCTTGCCCAAACTTTGGCTCCGATGGCGTCCCGGTTGGACCGAGTGCCAACGAGAGTGAGGACTATCCAAGAGTTTCGATGATTGTCGTTTCGGAAGAGTTCGTTGGTTTCGCCAAGCTCCTTGTAGAAGCCGTTCGTGACGAAGAGGTCGAGGTCGCCATCGTTGTCGTAGTCGATCCACTTGCAGTCGGCGCTGCTTTTGCCAAGTTCGGTGAGCGGCGAGTCGACGATGAGGCGGAATTCCCCGTTTCCTTGGTTGTGGTAGAGCAAGTTCTTGCCTCCTCGGTTGGTGATGTAGAGGTCGATCAGGCCGTCGTTGTCGAAATCGCCCCAGGCCGGGCAAATGCATCGAACGACGCCGGGGGTCTCGAGACTGTGGCTAGCGTTGTAGAATCGAGTTTTCGCCCTGTTTCGATAGAGCTGGGGGCTGCTCTCTTTTTGCCAGGTTGTATAGAGGATATCCAGGTCGCCGTCGTTGTCGTAGTCGGCGGCTCCAAAGGTGACGTCTACATCTTCCTGATACGCTGCAATACCGCCGTTTTCTGGGGATACCCATGTGAAGCCTCCTGAACCTTCGTTTCTGAACTGGAGCATGTCTTGCCCGCTCACGAACAAGTCGAGGTCTCCGTCCATGTCGTAGTCGGACCAGAGGGCTCCGTGGGAGCGGCCTTTGAGCTGAGTCGTAATGGAGTCGACGCGAGACATGGTTCCATCCCCCTCGTTGTGCCAGAGCTCATTATAGCTGTATTCAATCAGTGGATCACCGTCGTTGGGGAGGTAAAGATCGAGAAGTCCATCTTTGTCGTAATCTCCCCACGCTCCACTGTTTGACGGGCTTGGCGTATTGACCCATTCGCCTTCGGTTTCTCTAACGAAAATTCCGTTTTCGTTGCGATAGAAGCGGTTGTGCAGTTTGCGGACTGCACTGTAGTCTTCTGTGGCGAGAAAAATGTCTTGATCGCCGTCGTTGTCGTAGTCCGCCCAGAGTGATTCCATGGTGGAGATCCCGTCGGAGGCGATGGGAGTGTCGTGGATTCGCGAGAAGGTCCCGTCTCCATTGTTTCGGTAAAAGTTATTGGGGGAGTCGTCCTTTTGGTTCGAGACGTAGAGGTCGATGTACCCGTCGTTGTCATAGTCTACCCAGTTTGCTCCCACGAAACTGCCTCTGTCTTCAACGATCGCCCCGTGAGTGATTTTGGTGAAATTTAGTGTGGGATCTATCGGTGGCGCGAGTAAGTGGTATGCGGATACGGCGACAGCTATGCCTATGGCTCCGCTTGTGGCTAGTTTTCGCTTACGAGATTGCTTCCATGTCGATGACAGGCTGGGGCTCGTTGGCATGCTTTTGGATTTTGCAGCAATGAGGTCTTCGCGAAGAACGCTGGCGTCTGGGTAGCGTTTTTGAGGATCCTTTGCGAGGCATCGACTGAGGATTGAGCTCAAGGTTGGCGGAACCTTTTTGTCGTTTCTGTTGGGGAGGGGAGGTTTTACCTCTTGGATGTTTCTAAGAACCTCTTGGATGGTCTCTCCTTGGAAGGGCCTGATACCGGTAAGAAGTTCGTAGAAGACGACGCCGAAGGACCATATGTCCGCCTTTTCGTCTACTGTTTCTCCTCTCGCCTGTTCTGGAGACATGTAGGCGCACGTTCCTAGGATTTGACCTTGCATCGTGTATCCGGATTCGTGCGACAGTTTTGCGATCCCGAAATCCAGAAGCACGAGGTCCCCTTCAGCTGAGAGGATCAGGTTGCTTGGTTTTATGTCCCTGTGGATGACGCCGTTCTTGTGAGCGACTTCAAGAGCTCTCGCGAGTTGGATGGCGAAGTCGATCGTTTGGTCGATGTCGAGCGGGCCTTTTTCGATTAAGTCACCTAGGGTCCCGCCTGGGTAGTATCCCATGGCGATGAAGAGTTGTTGGTTTTCGGTTTGGCCTATCTCGTGAATTGTAGCGATGTTGCGATGATCGAGAGCGGAGGCGGCTTTGGCTTCGTGAATGAATCGCTCTTGGGTCTTTTTGTCTGAGCCGAGCGAAGGGGGAAGGAACTTCAATGCGACGTCTCGATCTAGAACGATGTCTCTTCCACGGTAGACGGTGCTCATGCCGCCGCGACCGATCAGTTCGTGTATTTGAAAGTGAGATACGTTTGATCCTATCAGTGGATCTTGAGCTATGACGCTGTCTAAGTTTGTCTTGTCTAAGGCTGTTTGAAGGAGAGTGGGTGATTCGCTTAGTGTGTTGAGTGCTGGCCAGACTGAATTCTCCAATAGTTGCTGAAAGCGATCCGAGTTCTCGCTCTGTTTTCCCAGCAGGTCGCTTAGATTCGCTGCGGTTTGGGGCGATTGCTTGGAAAGCTCTCGTAGGTAAGCTCGTTGCTCTGAAGAGCTCAGTTCGCTGGCCGCTGAGAAAAGCTTGCGAAGTGTTTTTAGGGACTCGCTCATGCTTGTCTTGGAGGAGCGGAGTTTATCGCTTGATCACTCATCTCGCGTCCGAGCCAGGCTTTGGCGAAGGCGAGACGCCTTTGAGCGGTACGCTCGGAGAATCCTAGGAACTCGGCCGCTTCTTTTAAGGTCAGTCCGGTGAAGTAGTGGAGTTTTACCAGTTCGGCGGTATCGGAGTCGCCTTGATTGAGCGTTTCGAGGGCTTCGCTTAGGGCGAGGGTTTGGTCGTCGATTTTGGCGACGCTAGCGGTCTCGACGTTTTCCCAGTTCCAAGTGTTGAGGTCGACCCGTTTGAGGGCTCCGCCATGGCGAACGCGTTTACGCCAGCGAGCGCGATCGATCAGAATGTGCCGCATCGTCTCAGCGACTGCGGCGTAGAAGTGGTTCGGGTTTTTCCAGGCAGGTTGCTTGTCGCAACCAAGTCGCAGCCATGCTTCATGTACGAGGGCCGTGGCCTGGAGGGTTTGCGGCGCTTGCTGGCCCGACATGCGAGACTGGGCGAGTTTACGCAAATCTCCGTAGAGGGTCGTAGTCAGCTCAACTCGACTCTTCTTTCGTTTAGGAGCGGATCCCGGAGCGGCCTGTTTTGTGCGGAGCATGAGAGCTTCCGCGTCGTTTCAATCGCTTGGGGGTAGTCTATGGATTTTTGTTGTTGGGTCCAGCGTTCGCGGTCGAAACTGGGCGAAGACACGTACTCGGGCGTGTCTTTAGAGATGCTGATCGATCAAGATCGGATTTCCGTCGGGATCGGTGAGCATGATGTGGGCGGGGCCGGTTGTAGATTCGTCAGCTTCTTCGGCTAGGTCGATCCCGTCTGCTTTGAGCTGTTTCTGAATGTCGCGTACGTCGGTGAATTCGGGAAGAGGGTTGGCGTCGGCGTCCCAGCCGGGGGTGAAGGTAAGCATGTTTTGCTCAAACATGCCTTGGAATAGGCCGATGATCGTGTCGCCGTTTTTTAGGATGAGCCAGTTTTGCTCGATATCGCCGCCGAACTTGGTGAAGCCGAGTTTCTGGTAGAAGGCGAAGGAGACCTGGATGTCTTTTACCTTGAGGCTGAGTGAGAAGGCTCCGAGTTGCATAGTTGGTTCCGGGGTTGGGGTTGTGGAATGGGAAAGAAGCGTTACCACATTCTATGAAAAAGGACGAGCATCGTGCTCGTCCTTTGGGGGTAAATTATCTATCCGGCAGGCTCGGGTGCAGGTCCAGCTGGAAGCTGAACGGGTTCTGGCGTCGGTTCAGACTCTGGGATGTCTGCGAGCAGAGTATCGAGGGATTCGGGAGCGGCGGTGTAGAGAGTGCTGCTTGCCGTGAAGGCGGTGCGTGACATGTATTCGTTTATTGGATCGTCGCTCTTGCTTGAAGATAGGACTACAAATACGGAACCTGCATCTGTTTCCACTTCCTCTTGCATTTCGGTGACGGTCTCTCCTGCATCGTTGGTGGTCTCTACTTCCTTTTCCACCCGGACTTCGGGGCGTTGGCCTGCAAGTACGGTGTATGTCGTTCCGTCGGCGAGGGTGTAGTCGATAGTGTAGCTGTGAGACTTCGCGGCGACGTAGTCGGGGTCGGTCAGGTCTGCGAGGTTGGTGAAGCGGATGCTCACGAGTCGGTTGAGGGCTCGGGTGATCGCTCCTTGGTCGAGTTGCTTGCCTTCGGGAAGCGTGTCGACGCTTGTCCAGTCTGCTTCATCGGACTCGCGTGTGACGGCGAGGGTGTCGCCGTTTTCTAGCTTGAAGTTCGCGGAGCGGATCTCGTCGCGTTCGACGGAGAGCAGTTCTTTCTCGAGCCAGGAAACGGGGTCGCCGTCGACGCTGAAACTTTCACTGGAGATGAAGGCGACTTCTTCGTCGGCGAATCGGACGAGCTGTTTCCCGCTTTCGGTTTCGCGGCCGAGGTCGAGGGAGAGGACGCTTTTGTCGGAGTCGTCGATCAGGTTGATGTAGTCGACCTCGAACCCGAAGTCGGCGATGCGCTTGGGGTTGCGCGAGGCCACGCGTTCGAGCTTGGCCTCTTTGAGTTGTGTCACGAGATCGGTGACTTTTTGCGAGTCGGCTGGGAGGGCGTACTTTTCCTGTAGGAGCCAGGCGGATACGGTTGAGTCGTACTGAAAGGTTAGGGACTCGTTGCCGCTGATCATTTCGAGGGTCGAGACTTTGTCTAGGTCTTCGTTTGAAATGATGGATGTGCCGACTCGTGGGTCTTCCTTCTGGGAGTTGTCGGCGTTGTTGATGAAGTAGGTTATGCCGGCTGCTACTGCAAGGGCGGCGGTAGAGATGTAGAGTTTGTTGAGATTCATTTGCTTACGCTGGGTGTTTGGTTGTGCTGTAACGGCAACGACGGAGCGTTGCCCTCTTAGGCTGCTTTGCGCATGCGGTTGAAGAGGAGGGCGAAGATGAGCAGTCCGATGGGAGCCCAGAGGAGGTTGATCGCTCCAATTACAGTACCCAAGGTTTCGATACCTTGGCGTAGCTCGCGGCGGATGTTGCGTATTTCACCGCGGAGTTCGGCTTGCTTTTGCTGGTTTTCGGTGATCATGGCGGTCATTTCCGGACTTGCGTAGATGACGCCGGATCCGGCTTGTTCGCTGAGGAGCTTGGTGAGCTCTGCGTTGATCGCCTGCAGCTCTGCTTCGACGAGTTCGAGTTTCGCTTGGTATTGCTTTTGGGCTTCGGCTTCCATCTCCTGCACTACTGTGAATGGGCGGGATGTGCTGGCCTTGCCGCGGATGCCGATCAGGTCGCTGCTGCCGCCGAGGTATTCGACGAAGTTGGATACGAAGTTTTGGTTGTCGTTGAGCGACTGGACCTGTTCCATGCCGAGGAAGTTGCTCCGTTGGATGGAGAACTGGTCGAGCAGGAAGTCGGAGTCGGCGACGATGAGGATAGTCGCGTTTCCGGTGGCGAGGGATTCCGAGGCTGGTTGCTCGGCGGACTCACCTTCTTCGCTTTCCGAAGGACGCCCTTCTGGGAACGCCGTCTTGATTTCACCGGAGAGCAGGCCGGCGACAGTGGCTTGTTCGCCAATTGGCTGCGCTTGAGCGAGCAGCTGTTGCGGTTGAGAGAACTGTAGCATCATGGCCTGCGCTTGCAGGCTGTCGCTGGAGGTGGTGAGGATCGGCTCCCAATTGGCGGTAGAGGTGTCGCTTTGCTTGAGCTGTCCCGCTTCTAGCATGAGCAGGCCTTCGAGCTCGGAAGAGGGCAGAAGGTCGCGATTGGTGAAGGAGTCCTGGAAGACAAGCCAAGCCGGTTGGGAGAAGGTGCCGCGTCGCAGGGAGTTGGTTTCATCGAGGAGGACGAGGCTTGGGTCGTATTCGATGCCCCATGCTGCGAGGAGCTCTGGAAGGTCGCTTGGGGTGGCTTGGCTCATTTGGCCCATCATCATTTGCTGGCGACCTTGTTCGCGTTCTGTGAACGAGGAGGGGTCGAGGGCGAGGAAGATCGGCTTGCCAGAAAGTGCGTATTGGTCGATTGAATACTGTAGGGAGGGACTGAGGTCTTTGGGGTGGACCATCATGAGAATGTCGAGGTTGGCGGGGAGCTCCTCTTCTGCTGGAGTGACTTCCACCACTTCGAACTGGTTCTCAAGTTGGGTGACCACGAACTGGTCCTGAGGCGCTGGCTGACCTGGCATTGCGGGGTAGTCTGGAGCGCTGAGCGGGAGGGAGCTGATCAGGCCGAGGCGCGGCTTGGTGAGCAACTGGGTTTCGTAGATCGTTTTCGAGATATCGTACTCGAGGAAGGTTTCTCGGTTCCAGTTGAAGAAGGGGTGGATCTTTTCGGTGTCGCCTTGAGCGACGACCATGCCGAGGAAGACGCGATCTCCGTTGGGGAGTTCCGTTCCGTTGAGTCCGGCTGCGGTGGCTCGTTCTTCTTCTTCGGTGTCAGGCTTCGGATCGATGACGTTGAGATAGATCTTGTTGCCGGAGGCCGACTGGTATTGTTCGAGCATTTGCTCGACGCGGTCGGAGAAGTTTTTGAACCAGGCAGGGAGTTCGGTGACGCTTTTTGAGGAATAGAAGTCGATCGTGATCGGATCTTCCAGTTTCTCGAGCATGGACTTGGTGCTATCTGAGAGCTTGTAGATTCCTTCTTGTGTGAAATCGAATCGTATGGGGAGAGAGGATACGATGTAGTGGAGAAGGACGAAGTTTATCAGCAGGAGCGCTGTTGCGATTATCTTTTTGGAAAGTGTCATTTTGAATAGGTGCTTAGGCCTTTGTTTTTAGGCGTAGGTCTCGTTTAGCGTTCAATGACGACCATGTTGATGCCGAGAAATGCCAAGGTCAGGGTCACGTAGAAGGAGATGGCGCTGATGTCTATCAAGCCTCTCGACATGGCTTCAAAATGTTGTTCGAAGCTGAATAGGCGGAGTACGTCGAGCATTCCGGTTGGGACTTTGTTGGCGAGGAACTGGGCGAGCCAGTCTGAGCCGATGAGTGTGGAAAGCACGCAGATCAGGATGCTCAGTACGAGAGCGATGACTTGGTTTTTGGTGAGAGCGGAGCAGGCGGCGGTGATTGCCAAGAAGGCGGCAGAAGTCAGTGCCGCTCCGATGTATCCGGAAAATATTACACCCCAATCAGGATCGCCCAGATAGCTGGTTGTAATGGCGAGGGAGAATGTGAGGCAGAGTCCTACGCAGATGAAGCAGAGGGCGGCCAGGAATTTGGCGACGACGGCGGAGCGTGGAGAGATGGGGAGGGTGAAGAGGAGTTCTATGCTTCCCGACCGTTTCTCTTCTGACCAGAGTCGCATGCCGACGGCTGGGATGAAGATGGCGAGCACCCAGGGGAGTCGGACAAACAGAGTGAAGAGCGTGGCTTGGCTGTTTCTGTAGTATCCGAAGTAGAGGGCGAGAGCGATGACTGCGAAGTGGAAGGCTGCGAGGATGACGTAGCCTACGGGAGAACGGAAGTAACCGAGAAATTCTTTCTTAAAGACGGGTGTCATGAGAAGAGTGAATTTTGAAGGGTGAAAAGTGAAATGCTAGGCGAGGATGTTCTTGTTGGTGATGTCGCGGAAGACCTCGTCGATGGTGGCTCCGGGCTTGCGGGCTTTGAAGGCTTCGGGCGTTTCGTCGACGAGGACCTTGCCTTGGTCGATGATGATCACGCGATTGCAGATGGCTTCGACCTCTTCGAGGATGTGAGTGGAGAGCACGATGGCTTTGTCCTTAGCCATGGCTTGTATCAGCTTTCTCACTTCGTGCTTTTGGTTGGGGTCGAGTCCGTCTGTCGGCTCGTCGAGGATGAGAACCTGCGGGTCGTGAATGATCGCTTGAGCAACTCCTACGCGTTGGCGGTAGCCTTTGGAGAGGTTTTCGATGGTCCGGTACTTGACGGAGTCGAGGTGGCATTTGACGATGACGTCGGCGAGGCGGCTCGTCACTTCTTCCTTATCGGTGATGCCGCGCGCTTCTGCGACGTAGGTGAGGAACTCGACGACGGTCATTTCTGGATACGCCGCGCTGCTTTCTGGCAGGTATCCGATGCGTTGCTTAACTTCGATCGGGTTTTCAGTGACGTCGAATCCGTCGACGGTGGCTTTGCCCGAGGTGGGAGTGAGGAAGCCGGTGATCATCTTCATGGTGGTGGACTTGCCGGCCCCGTTCGGTCCGAGGAATCCAAGGATGTCACCCTTGTTGATGGTGAATGAGACGCCGTCGACGGCGCGGAGAGTCCCGTAGTCTTTTACGAGTCGATCTACTGTTACCATAGGTTGTTCAGTTTCCTTTGATCTATTGGGTTGGGATACGCGAAAGCTCCTCGAGTGGTACGGGGAGCTTTCAAAGCGGGAAATCCAGTATGAAACAGCGTGGCGGAAATCAAGTTCCAGTTTACTGAAATCGAAGGCAGGCGGGCGAAAATTGGAATTTGTGAGCGGGAGCGCTAGCGTAGTTCAAGCAATGCGGCGTTGATGGTTTGGGCGGCTTGGCGTTGTTGGGGCTTGCTTTGGCAAGGGGGCTGGTGTCCGAGAGCGGCGAGCTCTTTGAGCAGTTCCGCGGCGAGTGGCTGGCAAACGGGTTGTTGGCGAGCGGCCTGGAGTTCTTGTTGGAGGGCGTCGATGGCCGCTTGCAGGGAGGCGTGGGGCGAGCTTGGGGATTTTGGGTTCCGGCAATAGCGGAAGTGCACGACTTTTGCGTCTCGGGCGTAGGCGATGACGTCGCTTGCGAGTTGGGAGAGTTGGACGTCGAGCGATGGAGAAGGGGCGGGCGGAATAGAGGATGCGGCCCCTGCTTGGTTTTGAGTGCTTGTTGGCATGGTGGTGTTTTGGTTTGGTTTTGAGTGATGAAATGCAAAAAGCCCGAGGCGTGATGGCCTCGGGCTTTTTAAGAAAGTGTCTGCGATCGATGCTAGATGTGTCGACGCGTGCCACCGGCCCAAGGCGTGTTCGCTTTGGTCATCATAATAATGGTGGTGGCTTTGATGAGATTCATTGAAGAGTAGATCGACGCTAGGGAGGGAAAATGAAGTGTCAAGGCGAGCTTGCGTACCCGGCGCATCCTCGCGAGCTTGAGATGCGTAGATAGATTACTGGTGAAGAGAAGTTTCCTGAAGCAAGTCGCCCCGTTGTTGGTTTCCCTCGTGATTGTGGGAGGGCTGACTCTGATGTTGCGTAAATACGAGGAGGAAGCGCCGCGTCCCTTCGATCGGCTCATTGTGGAGGTCCTGCCGGAGATCCCTGATTTGCAGGGGCGGCCTGAGGCTTTGCTCGAGCGGTTGGAGTTGGCTCACGGGCAGCTGGAAGATCGGGCGACGCAGCGGGAGGCTTTGGTGGAGCTGGCGTATCTGTATCACGCCAACGGTTTCGTTTCGCAAGCGGAGTCCTGCTATCTGGGATTGGAGTCGTTTGAAACGGATAGTGCTCGCTGGCCTTACTTGTTGGGGGTGTTGAAGGAGGATCGCCGGGATCAGGCCGCGGTCGCGAAGCACTTTGCTCGGTCTCTAAAGTTGGACCCTACCAGTTCGCTGGCGTACTTGCGTCTCGGTCATGCGTATCGGGAAGGTGGATTGCTGGACGAGGCGAGGACGGTCTATGAGTACCGTTTGCTGGGGGCTCCGGGGGACGGTTGGGCGCAGGCTTATCTTGGTCTGCTTTCGGTGATGGAGGAGGATTTGCCTAGCGCTCGCTCGTTTTTGGAGGCGGCTCGAGCGGCGATTCCCAATCTCTCGCTGGTGCATGACGTCTTGCCGGATGTGTACCGGGAGTTGGGCGATTTCGAAGCGGCTCGAGCGATTCGGGTGGAAGGGGCTGGATTGGCTTTGATCCAAGAGCCCTGGGATCCGGCGATGGCGTTTCTGGGCGAGCACTGCTATGATGCGGACCGGCTTTTCGGACTTGCGAAGGAGGCGCGTTTGCGGGGGGAGTTTGAGAGAGCTCTTGGGCTGTTGCAGCGTTCGGTCGAGTTTGACGTGGAAAACGCGCTCGCGGTTGAGGAGCTGAAGACTCTGGTCGCCGAAATGGAAGGGCAGGCGGAGTTCTGATCGCAAAAAAGCAGGTTGGGGCAGGGCTCGTATGCGTTTGCGCAGAATGATGTCGAACGTTCGACATTATTTTGCGCAAGCTCGGGGGAGGCGTGTGGAGTTCGTCACCTAATTGGGTGGAAGAGTTGCCAAGCTTCAGGCCGGCCGGCGATATAGGTAGCGTCTTATTTTCCTCGTAGCGTCTATTTTCCCCGCTAGACTCCACAGCCTTGGCCATCGAGAACCCTGGTTGTCTTGGCTATCGCAAGGAGTTCTTTTCCGTTGTATCCACTGCTTTGGGTGACGAGCAAAAAAAGATCCCCGCCGGTGAAGGCGGAGATCTCAAAGTTGTTTAACGGACTGAGGTTCTTGGCTTAGAAGTAGGTGCGGAAGGCGGCCCAGAAGGTGAAGCCTTCGATGCCCTTGCCCGGCGCTCCGTCTACGGATTCGTATTCTACGCCGGTCATCACCTTCACGTAGTTTTCTTCGATGTAGTAATTGAGACCTGCGTAGACGGTGTGGTTTGTGTCGCCAGATCCGGTGCCAACGCCTTCGTTCTTCGCTACGCGACGGAGACCGCGGCTGCTGCTGCTCTTTGGTACGCCCGTCTCGTCGGTCGAGTGACCGTACTGGTAGCGGAATGCTGCCTCCAGCTTGTCGTTGATGTAGAAGCTAGGAACGACTACGAAACCGTAGATGTCTTCGTCGCCCTCGTTTCCGTAAGTGACGTTGGCGAGAACGTTGACGTCGCCGTAAGTGCGGTTGTAGGTGATGGAGGTCGCCCAATCGAAATCGAATACGGACTGGTCGTTGTCGCTATCGTCCGCGTAGATGAAGTCGGTCGTGATGGTGCCTTCGTAGGCGTCGAATACGGCGCCTGCCTGGAAGGCGATGCCATCATCCCAGCCAGCCCATGTTTCAGAGTCCTTCTCGGTGGAGAAGATGCCGAAGACGTATTCGACGTCGCTTTTCTCTCCTTTGAGCACGACGCCGGTCGGGCGCAAGCTGCCGAAGCGGTTGTTAATGCCGCTGCGTTCGACGGTCTTGATTTTCTTCGAGGAGACGCGTTCTTCGCCGCCGAAGAGGACCTTGTAGCGTCCGTAGCCGATGGTCGCCTTGTCGAATCCGAGGAGGCCGTCCTTGCCGTAGTCGAGGTAGAGCTCGTCGAAGCTGTTGTAGCCGATGCTGGTATTGCGGAAGCCGCCTTTTTCGAAATTTGCACGCCCGAGCACCTTGAATCCGTCGAGGAACTTGACCGATACGCCAGCGCGAAGACGTCTGAGCTCGTCTCCTCCGCCGCTGAAGTCTTCGCCAGCGCTTTCGCCGTCGGCGTAGGCCCATTGCTGATGAAGGCGTCCGAAGAATTTCACCTCTTGGATGTTAGGGTCGTTTTTGTCTGAGTAGACTTTCCCCATGGTCTTAAGGGTGTCCGCCCAGTTTTCCTCGGCGGAAGCCGTCGGAAGGGTGGCAAGCAGTCCAGCTGCTAGCGTGGTGATTGCTGCGTTTGTGAGTTTGTCCATGATTTCGTTCTTGAGCGTGTTTTTTTTGCGAGATCAACCCGATAACGTGAAAAGCGTCGAAACGTAACTCGGCCGTAACAAAAGATACCTCAAATGGCGCGCAGAGGGTATTTGTTACGCAAAAGAAGCTCTGCTGTTACAATTGTGGCTTGGTTGTGACGGAATCTACTAGCGGATCTCCCGATTCGTTGAGGTCGCATTTTGAGGCGGTATTCGCATGGAAACTACCGGTTTTGAGGGGATTTTGTGGTCTTGCAGGGGCTTTTGTTACGGAGGGGTTACGGGATTGTTACGCCGAAGTGAAGAGTGTGATTCGGGGGCAGAATCCACTCGCTTTGCTTCGATTGGGTCTGTTCGTCTGCTTCCGTCATCAGGCTAGGTCGCGGCGATTCTCTTTCTCTTTTAAAGAGCTACCGGGGTGATCAGCTGAGTCCTTATTTGAACAAGTTGTATTACAGTTATGAAAACGAAGCTCTCTAAAGCCCTCTCTTTGAAACTCGCATCCATTGCGCTTGCCTTAGGCCTATCCGGCTATGCGTTCGGAGCGGAAAAAATCGTCATCAAGGGATCCGATACTCTCGGAGCGAAAATGGTTCCTCAGCTCGCGGAAGAGTTCAAGGCCATCAAGTCTAAGCAAGGAGTGGAAGTGATCTTCGAAATCGCTGCGGAAGGTTCTTCCACTGGCGTAGCGGCTGTGATCGACGGTACAGCTGACCTCGGCATGTCGTCTCGCGAGGCGAAGAAGACTGAGGAGTCCAAGGCTCTGCTTAAGGGAGTGAAGATGACTCCTATCGAAGTTGCGAAGGACGGTATCGCTATCGTCGCGAACCAGAAAAACCCGATGGACGGGATCTCTTCCCGCGAAGTGGAGAAGATCTTCACTGGCGACGTGGAGGACTGGAGCTCTATCAACGGCGTTTCTGGCGGCATCTCCATCTACACGCGTAACACTTCGTCCGGTACCTACGCGGTCTTTCAGAAGATGGCTCTGCGTAAGCGTGACTACGCTCCTGCTTCCCAGAAGATGGCTGGAAATGAGCAGATCGCGTCTGAAGTGGCGGAGAATCCGAATGGCATCGGCTACGTGGGCCTGGCTTACCTCGGCACTCCAGGTATCAAGACCTTGCCAGTTGACGGCGAGACTCCTGAGAAGGCCAGCTACCCGTATGCTCGTCCGCTCTACTACTATTATAATGGTAAGAAGGAGATGCGTCCTATCGTGAAGGAGTTTGTTGACTTCTGCTTGAGCAAGGAAGGCCAACAGATCGTGAAGGACGTGCACTTCATCTCTATCCTCTAATCGATGGAGTTGATCTGATTTTAAATCCTGCGGCGTTCTCAGCTCGTTTTGAGGACGCCGCTTCTGTTTCCGCCGAATGTTAATTTAATGGCGCAATTGTGTTACGGAATTCAATTTCGGTTGATTCGAATCTATCCTCCTTCACCACTGTCGGCCGTTAAAACCTGATCGAAAATGACTCAAAAAGGAGAGACAAATCGTTACGACCTGCACTCGCGTCGCAGGAGGTTTCTTGGCCTTGATAAGGACCAGGCCCTCAAAGGGCTCTTCGGGGGGAATGCCTTGGTTTCGATCATCGTGCTCGCTCTGATTACCTTCTTTCTTTTCAAGGAAGGCGTCGGATTTTTTGGCCAGTACCGTCAGGATATCGAGCTGCACCGTCGCTCCGGTATCGAGTACGTGGAGATCATGAAGGAGCAGAGCGCGGCCTTCACGGACCTAAACCGTTATCTCAATTCGATCCGCGGCGAGCACGCGACTTTGTTGCAAGAGCAGGGCATGGCCTTCAAGGACGCTCGGGCCGAGCTCAAGGTCTACGAGGAGTTTATCTACGCGTTTGAAGACTTGGGGTATCCCGTCAGTGAATACGCCCTTGAGATGGCGGAAGTAGCGATTGGCGCTCGAGACATGTACGAGGAGTCCGCCAACCTTCGGGAGCACCGTGAGAACCTTCTCGCTTTGGGTCGCGACGAGGAAGCGGCGGATGTCGAGGTGCTGGATGTAGACCTCTCTTTGTTCGTTGGCATGCTGAAGGAAGGGGAAGCTGACTTTCTGGCTCTCAACGATGCGTTGGCTGCAGGCCTGCTAAGCCATATCGAGAAACTGCCTGTTATCGGTATCGACTCTTTGGATGCGAAGATGCAGCGCTTTGCGGAGCTATCCCGCATGTTTGTCGGTGAATTGGAAGGCTACGAATCCCGCTTGGCGGAGTGGGATCCTGATCTGCCGGTAAACATGGTCTCGGCCTTTGGCTCCTTTCTTTTTGGAAAGAACTGGGTGACCAACTCCTCGATCCAGGACTGGTACGGGATTTTGCCGCTTTTCACTGGGTCGCTGCTGGTTGCGACAATCGCTATGTTTTTCGCGATTCCATTGGGGGTCGGAGCGGCGATCTACGTTAATCAGGTGGCGAAGCCAGCGGAGCAGAATTTCATCAAGCCGTACATCGAGTTCATTTCGGCGATCCCTTCGGTGGTGATCGGCTTTTTCGGCATTGCGGTGTTTGGCCAGTTCGTGCGCGAGGTTTCCGGTTGGACGATTTTGTCAGGTTTCGATATCTTCCCGATCAGCGAGCGTCTGACTGCTTTTACGGCGGGCTGTTTGCTGGCGTTGATGGCGATCCCGACGATTTTCACTTTGGCTGAGGACGCCATTAACAACGTGCCTAAGTCCTTTAAGGAAGCGTCGCTGGCGATGGGCGCGACGCGTTTGCAGACGACGCTCCGTATCATCGTGCCAACTTCGCTTTCCGGCATTATCTCGGCGGTGCTGCTCGGTTTCGGTCGCGTGGTGGGCGAGACGATGGTGGTATTGCTTTGCGCGGGCAACCGTATCGAGATCCCTAATTTCACCAACGGTATCGGCACCTTCTTCGAGCCGGTGCACACCATGACGGGCATTATCGCTCAGGAGCTGGGCGAAGTCGTAAACGGCAGCATTCACTACCGCGCTCTGTTCATGGTCGGGATGGTGCTCTTCCTCATTTCTCTTCTCATCAACTACCTCGCTCAGAAGATCGTGCTCAAGTACCAGATCTCCCGCGGCTAATCTATCAAGATGTCTACCAACGCCATACTTTCACGGGAGCGTCCGAGCCAAGGGTTGGGCTTCCACAGCAAGCCTTCGAAAGCTAAGACTACGGAAAAGTTCGTTTTCTGGGTTTTCCGTCTCGGTACCTATTTCATCTTGGCCTGCGCCTCGGTGATCTTCCTCACGATCTTCTTTAAAGGGAGCCAGACGGTGTTCCAGTCCGAGTTTCCTTTCATCAACACCGAGTTCTTGCTGGAGGCTCCGCAGACTTTGCATGTGTTCGAGCACGAAGGGCAGAGCTACGAGATGAGCGATACCAACTTCCGCATTTTCGAGGAAGAGCAGGGAGTGGACATCAAGACGTCCACCTACGCTTACTCGGGCGGGGGCATATGGCCCTGTATCGTAGGCACCGTTTTGTTGGTCTTGGGAGCGATGGGGATTGCGTTAACGCTTGGTGTTCTCAGCGCGATCTTCCTCAGCGAGTATTCCAAGCCGGGCAAAACCTTGAATGCGATTCGGCTGTCCATCCTGAATTTGGCCGGCGTGCCTTCGATCGTGTTTGGTATTTTCGGTGTGGGATTCTTCGTGTTGGCCGCTCCTCAGTTCGCGTTCAGCCAGGATGCTGCCGGTTCGTTTACCGAGTTGGGAAACACGGGCTTCTACTTTAAGTTTGGCTGGGGCGTTTCTCTTCTGGCGGGCTGTTTCACTTTGGCCTTCATGGTTCTTCCGGTGATCATTTCGGCGAGCGAGGAATCTCTAAGAGCCATCCCTCAAGGCCTCCGCGAGGCGTCTCTTGCGCTCGGTGCCAGCAAGTGGACGGCGATTCGCACCAATGTTCTCCCGTATGCGATGCCAGGCATCTTGACCTCTTCCATCATCGGCGTGGCTCGTGTGGCCGGTGAGACGGCTCCGATCATGTTCACCGCTGCGTATGCGATGCGCGACCAGTTGCCCTGGGAAGGCTTAGAGAAATGGTCGGACTTCTTTTTCCAAGGTGTAATGGCGCTGCCTTACCATATCTACGTGGTGAGCGCTAAGATTCCTCAGAACGAGTACACGGAAAGAATGCAGTACGGTACGGCTTTCGTGTTCCTCGTCATCGTGGCGGGAATCGCCCTTGCTTCCATCCTTCTCAGAATCCGCATGCGGAAAAAATATCGCTGGTAATGACACTGCTAACAGACACTCTCAAAGACTCCGCAATATCTCCCAAGGCGACTACGTCCATGTCTTCCGAAACATCCGATCCTTCACGTCCGCTCATTCGCGTTTCTGATTTCGACTTTTTCTACGGAGAAAAGCAGGCCCTTTTCGACATCAACATGGAGATGCTCGAAAATGAGGTGACTGCTTTTATCGGTCCGTCAGGTTGCGGAAAGAGTACCTTGCTCCGCTGCATCAACCGCATGAACGATCTCGTGGATGTGGCGCGTATCGGCCGTGGCAAGATCGAGGTGAATGATGCGGATATCTATGATCCGCGGGTCGACACGATCGAGCTGCGCAAGCGGGTGGGGATGGTGTTTCAGAAGTCGAATCCGTTCCCTAAGTCCATTTACGAGAACGTGATCTACGGTCTTCGGATCCAAGGCATCAACAAGAAGTCGGTTTTGGACGAAGCGGTTGAGCGCTGTCTGAAGGGGGCTGCCCTTTGGGACGAGGTAAAGGATCGTCTCGATACGAGCGGGCTGAGTCTTTCGGGCGGTCAGCAGCAGCGTCTTTGCATTGCCCGCGCGTTGGCGGTCGAGCCTGATATCTTGCTCATGGACGAGCCCTGTTCGGCGCTCGACCCGGTAGCGACCGCGAAGGTGGAAGAGCTCATTCACTCGCTTAAGGACCAGTACACGATCGTGATCGTGACGCACAATATGCAGCAGGCCGCGCGTGTATCGGACAAGACCGCGTTCTTCTATCTCGGCAAGCTGATTGAGATGGCCAAGACGGACGAGATTTTCATGAGCCCCAAGAACGAGCAGACCGAGGCCTACATTTCAGGCCGTTTCGGTTGATCTGCGACTGCTTCTCCTATTTCATCCACCCAACTCTCCCTTGTGTCCCTTACCTAATCCTAGATGAAGCGATATTTCCACGAAGAGCTCGAAGAAGTCAGATCTCACCTCATGCTAATGGGGGAGAAGGCGATCGCCAATGTGAATCTCGCCATGAAAGCGATGATCGATTCCGATCTAGCGACGGCCCAGAAGGTTCGCAAGCAGGACGACCGGATTGATGAGATCGAAAAGCAGATCGACGACGAGGTTGCCCGCTACATCGGTTTGCGTGCTCCGGTCGCCCGAGACCTGCGTTTGCTTTTCATTACGATCAAGGCTGCGAACGATCTCGAGCGCGTTGGTGACGAGGCGACCAGCATTGCCAAGCGTACGGCCAAGATCTTGAAGGCGGGTTATAGCATCGACGATCTAGGGCGATTGCCGCGCATGTGCGAGCTTGCGGTGGGCATGTTGAAGGATGCCTTGCACTGTTTCATCGATGAGGATTCGTCCCGCGCGGTGGCGATTTCCGAGCGAGACGAGGAAGTGGACTCTTTGAATCGCGAGAATTTCCGCTACTTCGTTGACCTGATGAAGCACGACCATTCCAAGATCTCGTTTTGCACGGAGATGGTCTTTATCTCCAAGGCGATGGAGCGTATCGCGGACCATGCCCAGAATATTGCGGAAGAGGTTTACTACTTGCTGACGGCTCGTTCTCTGCAGGAAGCGATTGACGAAGAAAACGCGGTCTAGCCTGAATTACCCGGAGAGGGGAGTCGTCGCAGTGTCTGCAGCCGAAATGAAGCCGGCCCATACTCATTTGCTTTCCGTGATCGGAGCTGAACTTCGCGCCCTCGAGCTCGGCTCGCTGGGGGAGCCCTTGCGGATTCTGGATATTGGTTGTGGCTACGGTCAACTGATGCTCGATCTGTTGGCGGAGAAATCGGGCCTGGGTTTCGGCGCTCGCGAGATCGAGATTTACGGCTACGAGGTGCATGACCATCGGGCCGGCGTGCCCGGGTATTGGGAGGCGCTGCATGCCGCGTTGGCTGAGGAGGAGAGCGGGGTCGACTGGTCTGATCGGGTTCGCTTGGGAGCGGCAGACGAGCCGTGGCCCTTTGCGGACGACTTTTTCGACTTCGCCTTTTCGAACCAAGTTCTGGAGCACGTCGAAGATTTGCCGCGTTTTTTCGCTGAACAGAATCGGGTGGTTCGCCCGGGAGGAGGGGCGGCCCATTTCTATCCTTCAAGGGAGACCCTTGTGGAGCCGCACAGTGGAGTGGCGTTCGCCCACTGGTTGGGACCGGAGCGGAGGCGTGGCGGCTTGCGCTTGGGGAGTCGTCTGGGGTTGGGGAAGTTTCGAGACTATCGGGAAAGTCGAGGCTACGAGCTCGAGACGTTTTGCGACGAGTTCGACAACTATCTGGAGCGGTACGTCTTCTTTCGGGAAAACGCGCAAATCTTGTCGCTCGCCCGCGATTCTAGTGAAAGAGCGGGGTTCAAGTACACGCGAGACTTGCTCAAACGGGCGTTTCGGGATGATTGGGAGGTCTTCTCGTATCCGCCGCAGAGCCGGTTCCGGTCGCGCTCCCTTTGCTCTCCGTTTGTTTGTACCACTTTGGTGCAGGGCTTCTGAGGCGAGGGAATTTCTTGCCAAGAGGGTGAGGCGGCTCCCAGTGTAGCGACCCCAAACCCAAAAGCCTTTTGAGCCCATTTCCGAACGTATGAAAATCCGTCTTTATCTGCCCCTTTGTGTCGCCTCGCTACTTGTCTTCGCTTCGTCCCTGACGGCTCAAGACGCTACCGATTCTCCCGAAAAGGCGGAAGCCCCAGCCCAGCTCTCGCCTGAGGTGGCTGCGGTTGTAGAGGAGCTGAAAGGAATCTTGAAGGACATCGAGGAAAACGGCGAGTCGTTGGAGAAGCTGGAGAAAGCGGGGGATTTGTATCTCAAAGTTGGAGACGTGCCGCGAGCTGTGGTGCTTTACGAAAAGGCGATCAGCAGCCACGGAGGTACCGAGGCGCTTTATGCCAAGTTTTCCCGTGTTTTGGGACTCTCGGGCCGTCCGCAGCTGACGGTTGATACGCTCAAGCTTGGCTTGCAGACTTTCCCCGATTCCGAGCTGCTGCAGTACGAGCTCGGCAAGCAGTACGTCAAGATGCAGAAGCCTTACGCGGCGGTGGCGAACCTGAAGGTGCTGGTGGACGCGTATCCGGAGAACGCGGAATACCGCTATCTGTTGGCCGACGCTTATCGTTTGCAACAGAAGTGGGAGCAAGCGGATGCCTTGCTGGATTCGGTCATCGAGAGCGAAGAGACGTTTATCCAAGCCAAGCTGATGAAAGGGGATATCCTTCTCGCGCAGGGCGAGTATCGGGACGGCGTGCGCTACCTTGAAGACGTTTACGAAGATAATCCCGACTCGAAGGCGGCCGAGAAGATGCTGGTGCATGCGTATCAGCTTTATGCTTACGACGAGTCTAATTCGGGCCGTATCAGTCGGGCGGTGCGCAGTGTACGTGACTCATTGGAGATCGATCCTGACAATCCCGAGTCGATGGTGGCGCTAGGCTCTTTTTTGCAAGAGCTGGGCGAGTACGTGGAGTCGGAGGAAACCTTCAAATCGGCGATGGAGAAGCATCCCGACTACTTGGAGGGCTACATGCTTTACGGTAAATTGCTCGAATACTTGGATCGCCCGAGCGAGGCGGCGGAACTTTATAAGGTGGGCTTGGAGAAGTCTCGCGAGCAAGGCGTAGTGCAAGCGGTGCAAACGTATCGCATGCTGCTCAGCGGCAAGCGTGGGTAGGGTTCCCATTGATCGCGGCGTGTGGCTCAGCGGGCTTTGCCGGTAAGTTCTAAGCCTGCTATTTCGTCTTCCAGGTTTTCAGAGTCGGTGGTGAACACGATGGCGAACTGGCCGGATAGATCACGGTTTGCCGGGTTGTAGAAGTTGAAGACGTAGTGCCAAAAGCCCTGGCGGTCTTCCTTTCTCTGGGTGGTGGGTTCGCCCATGACGACAGAGATTTCGCTCATGCTGGGGAAGTCGATTTGCTCCTGGCTGTCGCGACTCATGGCGGCGGTGGCGCTGCGGCGGAGTTTGTTGATCTTGGCCTGTCCGAGGGAGCGGAAGAGCTCTACGATGAAGTCTTCGGGAATCGCTTGCAGGAGTTTTGGGTCGAATTCGATTTGGGTGAGCATGCCCTCCTCGAAACGCGTCGTGAAAATGATGCTGAACGGGGCGCCGTCTTCTGTTTCCAGCTTCTTCTCAAACTGCCACTCCCAGTCCTCGACTCGGGGATTTCGGGTGATGGTGCGGACCTGAGTTGGCTCGGACTCGGTCACGAAGACGAAATCCTCGTCTCTTAGCACTGGGTCCGGGAATTGGAGCGAGAAGGGTTCCGCCTCATTCACCACGACATGCTCGTCGAAGTCGTGCAGTTGGTTTTTGAATTTGAGGAGGCGCAAGTAGACGCATCCGGATAGCAGAAAGAGGGCTAATCCGAGGGTGATCGCTTGAAACAGGCGTCGCTGGAGCATTCTTGGCGGGAGTCGGGTTGGCTGCAGGGATTTGGGGCAGGGACGAGTATCTCCCTAAATCTTGGCAAGGCAAGCTCCGTGGAATCCGGAAACGGGATTGCCGCGTAATCGATAATAACGGATCGATCCGGATTGATAGGTTGCGCGATCCGGCCTTTTCGGCCAATAATCATGGCTGCAACGCTTATCCCCAGCTCATTGCGTATGAATACCCTACAAACTTTGCAGCGAACTTTTCTTCTGCTTGGCGCTTTCGTTTTCGCCCTTCCGTCATCTGCTCAGGACGAGGAGCGTCCCATTTGGGAGCAGGAAGCCATGCTCATCTACCATGGGCGCTCGACCGAGTTTAACCGCTTGCGTTCCTTGGGCAAAGACAACAAGCGGCTGGCTCTCTACACGACGGCTTTGGATACCTTGAACGGCAAGACGGAGGTGGAAGAGGACGAGGAGCCCTATCGGGTGGCGCAACGGATCTTCAATATGATCATTGCCGACAACAACAGCGACGCGATCGGTTTGGCGTCGGCTTATTACCTTGCTCGCATCAAGCAGTCTAATCCTTACGAGCGCGATATCGCGGAGGCGAAGATGCTTTACTGGAATCTCTACGACCGGTGGCCGGAGCGCTTTTTCGGGCAAATGGCTTTCGTGAAGTACGTGACCCTACACATTTACGACGACGATGGTTCGGGCGAGGATGTGCAGGATCGTATCCAAAGTGTGGAGCCTTTGATCGAGGATATGACGATCCCGGAGCTCCGTCAGAATGTGCACCGTATCGTGGGCGAGGCTTACGCCAGCTTCGAATTGGATAGCGAGCTTGCGTACGAGCATTTGCTGGAAGCCTACCGGCTCGGAATCAAGGTGGATTCGATCAAGGTCGAGGTGTTGGAGCGGATCGCTGGACTGGGCGAGGAGCTTGGCAAGCAGGAGCGGGCGTTGAAGGCGTACGATGAGCTTATCATGATCGCTCCCTTCCACGAGAACGCGAAAGCGTTTTCCGAAGCGGCTGCCAGATTGAGGGTGGAGTTGGGCGAAGCTGCTCTACAGGACGCATAGCCGTGCGCCTTGTCCCTCGAAATTTGGATTCCTGCCAGCTTTGAGCTAATTTAAAGACATGGCCTAGAGCTTGACGCTGGGCGAGTGCTTGGCTCAAAAGGTGGCATGTCAGAAAACGAGCAGCCCGATGCACAAGAGATGCTAGCGATCAAGTCCCGCTTTGTACGGGGCAGGAACTTGCTGTATGCCAAGGCGGACTTTGGTCAGCTCTTCGTGGACTACTACCTCCACCTTAAGGACAACGAGTTGGAGTTGAGCTCTGAGCTGGATGATCGCCTGAAGCAGGGCTTGGCATTGTTTAGCCTTCATTGCATCTCCCGTCCGCGAAACGAAATCTTGGCGTGGACGATCAATTTCCAGGATCCGCTGGTGAATGTATTTCTCGCGGGCGACACCGGTACGAGCGATGTGGTCGGGCGCATCTATAGCGAGGGAGTCAAGGAGGCGGAGGAAAACGCGTTTTATCAGGATCTTGTGCGCCGCAATCGTGAGCCGCACCGCTCGGTAGTGGGCTTCCAAGGAGGTGGCATGATCCACGCCGTGGAGGAGTACTACAAGCACAGCGAGCAGCGTCCGGCCAAGTTTTTCCAGTTGGAGCCTGATGTCTTCGCGATCGTTCAGGCCCACCCGGACTATGACGAAAACTGGTTTGATAGCCTTACGATCGATGACGTGCGAACGATCGAAGAGACTGAGGAAGTCGTCGATCTGGAGACGCGATTTGTACGTTGGCACTGCGGCTGCAACCAGCAGCGAATTTTGGGAGCTCTGGCGGCTCCGTTCCACAACGATCCGGAAGGCTTGTTCATGGGAGAGGAGCTGATCGAGGTGAATTGTCCTCGTTGCGCTGGGAAGCACCGTATTTCGCGCGAAATGATGGAAGCTTACGTGGCGAGCAAGTAGTTGGAGTTTGCCCCGGGGCTTTCGGCGATGAGTTAGGCGCTTTACAGCGTCGCTCGAGGGGACTTGTCTGTGCGCATGCCGAAAAAGAAAGCCACCGCGAAACGAGCCAGTAAATCGCCAGCGTCGCCGCTGCTCTTTGCCGATACGAGCAAGAGCGCGGACCAGTTGTACGTGGGAGGTTTCGGAGTGCCGGACGCGTTCATCTCTTTTAAAAAGGGACGCAAGTGGTTCGCGGTGCTGAACCAGCTGGAGTTTGCCCGTGGCCTGAAGGAGTCGAAGTTTGACGAGATTCTCTCGCTCGAGGAATGGCTGGAGATGAGCCGCGAGAAGTTCCAGCGCGCGAAGGTCGGCTACCCGGAGGTGATTGCTACGCTTGCATCGGTTTTCGAAATCAGTCGATTCAAGGTGCCTGCCGAATTTCCAAGTTCGCTGGCATTCAAGCTGGTAGAGTTGGGCTTCGAGCTTGATGTGTGCGATGGGACTCTTTTCCCGAATCGTGAAGTAAAGTCTGAGGAGGAGCTGGAGAAGATCCGTGAGGGCAATCGTTGTAGCGCGATTGGAATTCGGGCTGCTGAAAAGGCGATTCGCAAGAGCGTCGTAAAAAAAGGAAAACTCTACTTGGACGGCAAGGTGCTCACTTCGGAGCGTTTGCGTTGCTTGATCGAGATCGCTTGCCTTGAAGCGGGGGCGGTTTCGGCGGATACGATTGCGGCTGGAGGCGATCAAGCGTGCGATCCGCACTGCGTGGGATCGGGACCGCTTCGGTCGAACGAATTGATAATCGTCGATGTTTTTCCTCGTGTATCCAGAACAGGATACCACGGCGATATGACCCGAACCTTTTTGAAAGGAAAGGCTTCCGATGCTCAGAAGGCGTTGGTCGCTGGCGTTTTTGAAGCTCAGCAAAAGGCGATTAAAGCGGTTAAGACAGGTGTCAATGGTCGCGATGTGCATGGCCAGGTGCTTGAGACGTTCGCGAAGCTCGGATACGAAACCACTCGGGACGAAAACGGGGCGAAAGGCTTTTTCCACGGGACGGGGCACGGGCTTGGACTGGAGGTTCACGAAGCCCCACGTGTATCCATCGCTTCGAACAAGTTGAAGCGGAACGCGGTGGTTACGATCGAGCCCGGCTTGTATTACCCAGGGCTGGGTGGTTGCCGCATCGAGGATGTGGTGGCCGTGCGTGATGAAGGCGCTGAGCTGTTGAGCGACTTGCATTACCGCTGGCAACTTAAATAGGGCTCGGTCTTCGTGCCTGAGCTAGCGGAGGTATTTTATCACTCGTCGATTTGGAAGGCCTCGGTAGGCGAGGTTTTCGATGTCGCTTGGGCGCACGATAAGACGCGTTGTTGCCGTCATCTGGATACTGCCGAGCTTCGAAAGCGCTTGAGCGGTTCGGAGCTGCTTGCTCGGTACACGCATGGGAAACGGATGCTGTTTTCTTTTGCGGGTGGCGTGTTTCTCGAGGTGCATCTCGGGATGACGGGTTCGCTTCATCGCGTGGGGCCGGATCGTGAAGAGGAGAAGCATGATCACTTGGCCCTTCGGTCGGCGGAGGCGGTTCTGGTTTTCAAAGATCCCCGTCAATTTGGAAAAGTGGCTCTGCACCTTGGGACAGGGGATTCTCTGCCTGACTGGTGGCAGACGCTGCCGCCGGAGCCTCAATCGGATGCCTTCTCTCGGCAGCGTTTCGAAACGATGTTGGCTCGTCGCAAGAGGAGTGTGCTAAAGCCGTTGCTGCTGCAGCAGGAGTTGTTTCCGGGAGTCGGAAACTGGATGGCGGATGAAATTTTGTGGCGGGCCAAACTCAAGCCGGACCGCCGATTGGCGAGCTTGACGGAGAAGGAGTGCGAGCAGCTTTTCCTGAAGACGAAATGGGTGTGCCGGAATGCTCTCGCGATTATCGGGAAAGACTACAGCGATCCGCCGAAGTCTTGGCTGTTTTTGCACCGGTGGAAAGATGGCGGAACGTGTCCGGTTTCCCGGAAGGCGCTGCGCCGAGATACGATTGGGGGCAGGACGACTTGTTGGTCGCCTGAGGTGCAGGTTTAAGGTCGCCTAAGGCGAGAGGCGTTCGATCTTCCAGCTGCCGTCGTCTTGTTTGGTGTAGAAGATCCGGTCGTGAATGCGGGACTTGCCCCCCATCCAGAACTCTATGGTTTCGGGAACGATGCGATAGCCGCCCCAGAAGGAGGGGAGAGGAACTTCGCCATCCTTGAACTTGTTTTTCATTTCCTCGAATTTGGCTAGGAGTATCGAGCGAGAGGATACAACAGAGCTTTGCTGGGAAACCCAGGCTCCGAGTCGGCTGCCGAAGGGGCGGCTGGCGAAGTATTTTAGGGACTCGGCGGTTGAGACGCGTTCTACGCTCCCGGTCACAATGACTTGCCGTTCGAGTTGTATCCAGGGGAAGAGGACGCAGGTCTTGGGGTTTTGGGCGAGTTGCTGGCCCTTGCGGCTATCGTAGTTAGTGTAGAAGACGAAGCCGTTGTTGTCGTAGGCTTTTAGGAGGACACTACGTTGCCATGGCTGGCCGTTTTCGTCCACCGTCGCGAGGCTCATGGCGTTTGGCTCGGTGACGTTTTGGTCCATCGCCTGCTTGAACCAGATGCGAAATTGTTCGATCGGGTTCGGATCTACCGAATCTTCAGTGAGGCTGTCGTGCCCGTATTCTTCTCTCAAATCGCCTAGATCTGCCATGCGAGAAGGGTCTACCGCGGGCTACGCGATGTGCAAGTTTTTGCCGTCTCGCTTTTTGACGGCCCGGCCATGGAACTGTTTAGCCGTCGATCTGCTTGAGCGATTTCTCCGCCATTTGGGCGATGGCTTCGAGGTTGCCTTGCAGCTTCAGCAGGGCGTCGTCGTCGAACATGTTCGAGAAGTCGGCTGGGGCTGCGGAACGATTGTTCGCGTCGATGGACGAGCTAGGCGTTGTCGAACCTTCCGCCGGAGCGCTCGGCTTTTGCGAAGCGACTTGGTTTTGGTAGAGTCTGGCGGAGTTGAAAAATGGGTTCGATTCGATTGGGTCCATCTGTCGTCGGTTGGCTGGTAACAAAATTTTTGGCGTGCTGCTGGCTTAGTTCGCTTGTGGCGGCTTGTGTTCCGCCCGGTCGGCTAAGTTCTTCTCGGGTGAGGCTGGACATGTTGAGTGACTTAAGGTGGAGCTCGCAACAGAATTCAGCGCCCCTAGAGTGAAGTCTCTATGCGCGCAGGGAGGACCTAGAGGGAAGAGATGGGGGCATGTTCAGTTGTCGCTTGTAAGGCTGTAGAATTTTCTCCACTGAATCTCCTGTTGACCCCTCTAAATGTAAAACTACGGTCAAGTTTTGCTAAATGAAGCTCTCGTTTCCCCTACATCGCAAACTTTTCGTATCCCACTTCCTCACGACCTTTATAGTCTCTAGCGCCCTTGGGGTGTTTGTGTATTTGATGGCCCAGGAAAGTATCCTAGAGCAGCTGCAGCATCGCTTGAGCAGCAGCGCCGCTTTGATCAGTCGCGAGATCGATGCGAATACTTTGAGGGACATCCGGTTCGAGCGGGATACGGACAAGCGGGAGTATCTGGCGACGCTCAAGATGCTACGGGAGATGCGGCGGAGTAATGACGACATTGCGTTTCTCTATGTGATGCGGAAAACGCGGGATGGTAAGGTCAAGTTCGTGGTCGATTCGGATGAGACGGAGGATCAGGCCTTGCCAGGGATGGAATACGAGGAGGCGACCAGCGAGTTGCTGTCGGGCTTCAGTCAGCGGTCGGCCGATTCGGAGCTGACGACTGACCAATGGGGATCCTTCTTCTCGGGCTATGCTCCGTTGCGCAACGGGCATGGGGAGTTCCTGGTGGGAGTGGATATGAGAGCGGACGATGTCTACGAAAAGCTCTCCGGGATTCGCGTGGCGGGATTGGGCGGTTTGTTTACGACTCTGCTCGTGTCCTGGGGAATCGCCGTTTGGATGTCGCGCCATTTCAAGAAGCCGATCGACGCTATCGTGGAGCAGGTCCAGGCAGTGGGCGCGGGGGACTTCGACCGGAAAATCGAGCTTCGTCGCGAAGACGAATTGGCGACCTTGCTTAGTGCGATCAACGACATGACGACGGACCTGAAGCAGGCTCGCGATGACAATATTCGCTTGGCGGAGTCGTTGGACGACGCCTTCCTCGAGGATCGGCCGGAACGCTGAAATCTTCCGCCAGTTAGGCAAAGGGTTGCCATGAGCGCCGGCTCGCGTCAAAGCTGCGGGTTGATTGTTTATGGCGAAAGGACTCGAAAAGTATCAGGAACGGCAAGCGGCCTTGAGCCTGCTGGGCAAGGATTTGACTCGAAGAGCAGGCTCGAAGTGCGAGCTTTGTGAAGCGTCGGGAGTCGCCTTGCGGCCGTATGAAGTGCCGCCCGAAGAGGAGGTTCCTACGCTCGAGAATTGCGTTTTTGCCTGTGACACTTGTCGAGAGCAGCTGGAGAACCCGAAGCGAATGGATGCTGGCCATTGGCGTTGCGCTTGCCAGTCGGTTTGGAGCGAGGTGCCTGCAGCGCAAGTTGTGGCGGCTCGTGTGCTAGACCGACTCGGGAAAGAGGAGTTGTGGGCGCGAGAGGCTTTGGAGGATGTGTACTTTGACGAGGAGGTAGAAGAGTGGATAGCTCGGAAACCGCTGTAACGGATCCGCGAATACAGGTTCTAGAGGAACCGGATTGGCAGGCGTTGGCAGAAGCCCATGAAAAGGTGGTCGGACCTTATGTGGATGCCTATCGGAAGCGGCGTTCTAGCCGGCAGAAGCATCCGGTGCACGATTTCCTGTTCGCCTACTATCAGACTAATCGAACGGTTCTGAGAAGATGGCGCCCGAGCCCGCAAATGGCATTGCGGGGAGATTCGGCAGCGTCGTTTTTGGCGGATGAACGGTATTGTGAGACTGAATACGGAATTGGGCTGAACTTCTCTGCGATCGATGAGAAAGAGCTCAGCCGACTTCGTTGGATGGTTTCTTTGATCCGCGCGGCGCAGAATCGCCCGCCCCGGTTTAACTGCTTCGGCCTGCACGAGTGGGCGATGGTGTACAAGGCGGATGAGATCCGACACGAATCGACGCCGTTGCGGCTTTCCAAGGAGGCGGTTGCCGAGGTGGTGGAGGCGAGCACGATCCGTTGCACGCATTGGGACGCGTTCCGCTTTTTTACGCCTGAAGCGTGTCCGCTGAACGAGATCCAACCGCAACGTGACAGTCGGGAGGAGTTTGAGCAGTTTGGCTGCATCCACTTCAACATGGATCTGTACCGCTGGAGCTACAAGGGGAGCCCGTGGGTGGGATCAGACTTGATGCGGGACTGTTTTCTGCTGGCTCTGGAGGCTCGGGAACTGGACATGCGAGCTAGTCCGTACGATCTCAGTGAATACGGCTACGAAGCGATTTTGATCGAGACGCCGCAAGGGCGTGAGTCGTATCGGCGCGAACAGCAAAGAATCTATAAGGCCGGTCAGTTGCTGGCCAATCGTTTGCTTGCCGAATGTGATTACATAATCGCTCAATGCGCTCAGCTCGAGTCATCCTGACGGTTTCAAAGTCTCGGTCTTGCTTGCGTTATTGAGGAGTGGGCATGTATTAGGGGAAACCCTCTTGAAGCGGGATCCTGTCCGTTTCAGGAAAGTCATAACCCCCACTTCCATATCAAACGAATATGAGATTTCGTCTTCCGTCACTCTGCGGAGCCGCAGTCTTGAGTCTAGGCCTAGGCTCGACGACTGGCTTTTCCGCAGGATTCGCAATACAAGAGCAGAGCCTCTCCGGGCTCGGAAACGCGTTCGCTGGCGCATCTGCTTCAGCCGAGGATGCTTCCACTGTCTTTTTCAATCCCGCCGGGATGGCTTTGATCGAGAAGCCGCAGATCCACACGGGGGTGCATTACATTTTGCCCGAAGCTGAGTTTACGAACTTGGGCTCGACGACCTTGACGGCCCCGACTCAGGGAGGGGACGCGACTTCGGATGAGGACGCGTTTGTGCCGAACTTTTATTATGTGGGGCGGCTTAACGACGACTTGGCGTGGGGGCTTGGGCTTTCCGCTCCCTATGGCCTGACAACTGACTACGGAGAGGATTGGGTCGGGCGCTACGTGGCTAGACGCACGGAGCTGGAGACGATTTTGGTTAATCCATCGATCGCTTACCAAGTCGACGACAAGTGGTCGATTGGAGGGGGCGCTAGCTATGTGATGGCGGATGCGGTGTTGAGCAACGCCATCGATATGGGCTTGGTCTTTCTCAACCAATATCAGGCTGGAGGCATTCCGATGACTCCAGAGACCATGGCTTTAGCCGGGGACATTCAGGCGAATCTTGGCTCTCCTAAATACGATGGGGGGATTTACTTGGATGGCGATGGAGACGGCTGGGGCTTCAACATCGGAATTATCTACCAGATCAACGACGATTGGCGTTGGGGCGCCCATTATCGCTCCGAGGTGGATCTCGACTTGAGCGGAAACGCCGATTTCACGGTGGGCGCGTTGGAGAGCGTGTTGGGGCCGGCTTTTGAAGACCAAGGAGGCGCGGTTGATATTACTTTGCCCGATACGTTTTCCTTCTCGGTTTACGGAGACGTAACTGAACGCTGGGCAGTGATGGCTGACGTGACGCGGACGGGCTGGAGCAGTTTTCAGGAGCTGCGTATCGAATTTGAGAATCCATCCCCTCCTGATAGCGTCATTCCCGAGCTTTGGGAGGATGTCTACAAGTACAGCGTTGGCGCTTCGTACAAGTTTACCGATCAGCTCACTGGTCGAGTAGGCTACGCTTATGACGAATCGCCAGTTCCTGACGACGAGGTTCGGTCACCGCGCATCCCGGACGAAGATCGCCAGTGGATCGCTCTGGGGCTGAGCTACGCGGCCACGGAGAATCTGGATCTTCACCTTTCCTACGTGAATATCATGGTGGACGATCCGGTGATCGACAATACCAGCCACGCCGCTGGCCAAAGGCTTTATGGTGTGATCGACGCGTCGGTGGACCTCATCAGCGCGGGGCTCACGAAAAGGTTTTAGCAGGAGATGGCCGTCGTTCGCGACGGCCATTATTCTTCGATCACCTTATTTTGCTTCCACTTGCCGCTTCGAACGCGGAGGAAGAAAATGGTGCTCAGCGCCAGCAGGTTGATGGTAAGAACGCCCCAAGCCCAGAGGAGGGGAAGTTGTAGTATCTCAATCACTACCACTGTTGGGACGATGACGAGCAGGACCGAAGTGATGGCGAGGGTCCGCATGACGAAGGCGGTGTCTCCGGCTCCTTTGAGTGTGCCGCTGGATATGATCACCACTCCTTCGAAAAGCGAGAACAGGGCGACGAGCTTCAGCAGGTTCGTGATCAAATCGATCAGTTCCTGAGAGGGAGGCACTTCGCGTGCGGCGAAAAAGGGAGCGATGAAAAGGTAGGGGACCAGCAGGTAGGTTATCGAGACGAGTGCGTTGTAGAGGAACGCCATCTGCATCGACGAGTAGCTTGCGCGCTCCGCGAGGTCGCTTTTGCCAGCTCCTTGGTACTGCCCGACCATGATGGTATTGGCGATGCCGAGTCCGACTAGGGGGAGCAAGCCGAGCAGGTGGATTTGTTGGGTAATGTTGTTGGCCGCCGCGTCGACGACTCCCAGCCGTCCGACGAGCATGGTGAAGATGGTGAAGCCGATGACATCGAGAAAGAAGTGCATCCCGGCCGGAAAACCGAACTTGAGCATGCGGCGACAAAGGTCCTTGTCCAAATGCCAGGCGGAGCGTGTCGAGTAGATCCGTTCGTTTTTGGGGCTGAGGAACAGAATGAAATAGATGGCGACCACGATGCCGGAACTGGCGAAAGTCGCGTAGCCCGCTCCCTTGATTCCCATCTCCGGAAAACCCCAATTGCCGAAGATCAGTATCCAGTCGAAGATGGTATTGAGGATGGTGAGCAGCACGTTGATCCAGACGATCGTCCAGGCCTTGCCTCGACCGGAGTAGAAACAGGACAGAATAGCGTTGGCTAGAAAGAAGAAGGTGCAGCAATTCAGTATTTTCAGGTACTCGGCCTCCATTTCCTGGATACGGGGAGCGTGTCCGATGACCGCGAAGATCTCTTCGGAGAATGGGGCGATTAGGGGGATCAGGATCGAGCCGATGAGCGAGATGTAGAGCCCTTGCCAGATGGAGGCCCCCACGCGTTCTGGGCGATTCGCTCCTGTGTACTGGGCCACGAAAGTGGAGGTGTACATGGCCATCCCGAAAAAGACGCAGATGAAGGTCCAGTTGAGAATTCCGGTAGGCAGGGCGGCGGCGATCGCTTCGTTCGAGTACCAGCTCAGAAGCATGCGGTCGACGAACAGCAGGATGGAGGTCGAGCCCGAGCTCAGGATGAGCGGGAACGCGACTTTGAGGAGTTGGCGGTAGCCGGCCTCCTCGGGCCATCTTGCTTTGATTTTGGCGAACATGCTTTTTCAGGACCTAAGAAACGCTTAGCGATTTGGAAGACAAATAGACTGCCGCAAAAAATTCACTCATTCGCTTCCAAACGAGCGGATTCCTTGTTGTGCCTTTAGACCGAGTCGGACAATCTCTCGGCTTTTCGCGACTCGTCTGTCTCTAAGCGACATCGAGTAAACCTTAACCCGTTCGATCCCCAATATGAAAATCGAGACTAAGTGCCTACACGCTGGGCAAGAGCCTGATCCAACCACTAACGCGCGCGGCGTGGCGGTCTACCGGACCACTTCCTACGTATTCAACGACACCGAGCATGCGGCCAATCTTTTCGCCCTCAAGGAACTGGGCAACATCTACACTCGCATCATGAACCCGACTCAGGACGTGCTCGAAAAGCGCGTGGCTGAGCTGGAAGGGGGAGCGGCTGCTTTGGCGTTGGCCTCGGGTACGAGCGCGATCTTCTACACCGTGATCAACATCGCCAAGGTGGGGGATAACATCGTTTCGGCCAACAATCTCTACGGTGGCACCTACACGCAGTTCGACAGCATCCTGCCGGAGCTCGGCATCAACGTGAAGTTTGTCGACCCGAACGATCCGGAAGCGGTGGCGGCGGCGATCGACGACAAGACACGCGGCGTCTTTTGTGAGACGGTTGGAAACCCGGCTCTCGATGTTTCCGATATCGAAGCCCTTGCGGAGGTCGCCCATGCGAAGGGCTTGCCGCTGATCGTGGACGCGACCTTCTCGACTCCTTACCTCACGCGCCCGATCGAGCACGGGGCCGATATCGTGATCCACTCGCTCACCAAGTGGCTTGGTGGCCATGGGGCGGGAATTGGCGGCATCGTCGTCGATTCCGGAAAGTTCAATTGGGCTAACGGAAACTTCCCTCTCTACGACGAGCCGGATGGCGCTTACCACGGATTACGCTGGGCTCACGACTTGCCGGAGCCGCTTTCGCCGCTCGCGTTTATTTTGCGCATGCGTACGGGGCCGTTGCGGAATCTCGGCGCCTGCATATCGCCGGACAACGCGTGGATCATCCTGCAGGGCATCGAAACCTTGCACCTGCGAATGGAGCGCCACTGCGAAAACGCGCTCGCGGTCGCGAAGCACTTGCAGGGTTGCGATGCTGTCGAGTGGGTCAAGTATCCAGGTCTTGAGGACAATCCGAACTACGCCAAAGCTCAGAAGTACCTCGATGGCAAGGGCGGCTCGATGGTGGTCTTTGGCATCAAGGGCGGCGCGGAAGCGGGCTCGAAGTTCATCGATTCGCTACAGCTTTTCAGCCATTTGGCGAATGTGGGCGACGCCAAGAGTCTTGCGATCCACCCGGCGACCACGACGCACAGCCAGCTTACAGCCGAGCAGCAGGCCGAGGGCGGCATCACGCCAGAGCTGGTTCGTCTCTCGATCGGAATCGAGAATATCGACGACATCGTTGCGGATCTCGATCAAGCGATCGCTGCGGCCGCCCAGTAGGCGAAGCGTTTCATTTTTAGACGTCAAAGGCGTGTCCGGGAGGGCACGCCTTTTTTGTGTTTAGAGAGGGCGGTTGAGTCCGTCGTTATTGACGGACACCATTGCCGATAATGGCCGCTTGGGACAGCGGCCGCTACCCAAGGTAGGGAGCGGTGATGCTGCGCTTGGATTTCTTGAGGCCACCGAGGTTGCCTTGGTAGAGGATTTTTCCGCCTTTGGGGCCGCCTTCGGGGCCGAGTTCAACGACGTAGTCGGCCTCTTGAATCAGGTCGAGATGGTGCTCGATCACTACAACGGTATGGCCTTGTTCCACGAGCTTGTGGAGGAGGCGTATCAGTTTTTCGCAGTCGGCTAGATGCAGGCCGATGGTAGGCTCTTCGAGGATGTAGAGATTGGTGCGCTTGATGCCGCGGCTGCGTTCGGTATAGGACTGCAGACCTTTGGCGAGCTCGGTGACGAGTTTGAGTCGCTGGGCTTCTCCGCCGGAAAGGGTGGGTGAACTTTGGCCGAGGGTGAGGTAGCCGAGTCCGGTTTCGACCATGAGTTGCATGATTTCGCCGAGTTGACTGTGGAAGCTGAAAAACTCGGCTGCTTCTTCGAAGCCCATGGCCAGGACGTCGGCGATGTTTTTGCCTTTCCAGTGAAGGTCGAGCAGTTCGGGGCCGTAGCGGGAGCCGCCGCAGTCTTCGCAGGTGACGTAGGTGTCTGGCATGAAGCTCATTTCGAGTTTCACGCGGCCAGCGCCGGAGCAGGTGTCGCAGCGACCGTGGGCGGTGTTGAAAGAGAAGCGTCCGGGTTTGTATCCACGCATCTTGGACTCGGGGAGGCTGGCGAAGAATTGTCGGATCAAATCGAATACGCCGAGGTAGGTGGCAGGAGTGGAGCGGGGCGTTTTGCCGATCGGGCTCTGGTCGACTTCGATGACGGAGCGGAAGGCGGTAGCGCCCGTGAGGGTGTCGAAGAGGACGTCGCCTTCGTTGCCTTCGATGCTGGGGCCGCTCTTGGCGAACTCCTGGCCGGTGAGTTTGGCTTTCTTGGTCTTGATCGCGTGTGCGGCGGCGGGACCGAGTAGGTCACGGACGAGAGAGGATTTGCCGGCTCCGGAGGCTCCGCAGAGCATGGTGAGGCGGTTGAGGGGAATGTGGACTGACTGCTTCTTGAGGTTGCGGAAGGTGACGTTGGTGAGGGATATGTGATCCGCTTGCTGCGGCTCGCCGGGCCGTCGAGCCCTACCTTTTGTAACCTTGCGGTATTGGCCTTGGAGGGGATGGGGGATGCCGGACTTGAGGTAGCGGCCGGTGAGAGACTCTTTGTTTTTCTTGAGTTGGGCGACGGTGCCTTGGGCGATGAGTTCGCCGCCGTGGATGCCGGCTCCGGGGCCGAGGTCGATGATGTTGTCGGCGTGCTCCATGGTGGCGTCGTCGTGTTCGACGACGAGGAGCGTGTTCCCTTTGCCTTTGAGGTTTTTGAGGGTCTCGATGAGGCGGTCTCCGTCTCGGGCGTGTAGGCCGATGCTGGGTTCGTCGAGGACGTAGAGTACGCCGGCTAGGTTGGAACCGAGTTGGGCGGCGAGGCGGATGCGTTGGGCTTCGCCACCGGAAAGGGTTTGGGTAGGACGGTCGAGACTGAGGTATTCGAGACCTACCTTATCCAAGAACTGGAGACGTTCGTGGATCTGGGCGATGATGTCGCGGGCGATGATTTGGCCGCGTTTGTCGAGCTTGAGCTTTTTGAGGGTGGCTAGGAGTTGGTTTGGGTCTTGGGCGAGCAGTTGGGGGAGTGATATCTTGTCGCCGTTTTTCAGATACAGATAGACGTGGCGGCTGGTGCGGTTGAGTCGTTCGCCTTCGCACTCGGGGCAGATGACGGCTTTGGAATCATCTTCGTCTCCTGTGTCTTCGGCTCCGATGGCTTTGGCGAGTTCCTCGTCGTCTTCGAGGCGTTCGCGCATCCACGGGTAGATGCGGCCATGACCGCGGCAGGCGGGGCACCAGCCTTTGTGGGAATTGAAGGAGAAGTCCTTGGGATCGAGCTCGGGAAGGGCTTCGCCGGTCTCGGGATCCATCTTGGAGGTGGAGAGGTATTGGATGTTGGGTGCTCGGTTCTTGGAGCTCGGTGCTGGGATGATGAGGGCGGTGCCTTTGCCGCGTTGGAGGGCTTCTTTGAGGTAGGCGTTGATTTGGGTTGTCGATCGCGGCACAAGGCCGCTTCCCACAGTGGTTTTGAGGTCGGCGATGACGACTTCGATGTTGTGCTCTTTGTAGCGGTCGAGCTTTTTGAAGTCGTCGGTGAAGATGAGTTTCCCGTCGACGCGCATCATCTCGTAGCCGTGGTCGGCGATCCAGTTAGCGATTGGCTGGTGATGTCCTTTTCGGTTTCGGATGAGCGGTGCGAGAAGGTAGAGGTGCTTTGCCTTTTTGGTCTCTGGGCTTGTAACGACAGTTTGGAGACGCTTCTGGAGTTCGCTTTCGGTTTGGGAAAGCAGAGGGTTGCCGGTGGTCGGGTTGTGGGGGACGCCGAGGCGCGAATAGAGGAGTCGCAGGTATTGGGCGACTTCGGTGATGGTGGCGACGGTTGACTTTCGAGATCCGCGCGTGACGCGTTGCTCGATGGCGACGGTGGGCTGGATGCCGGAGAGTTGGTCGAGGTCGGGACGCGGGAGTTGCTCGACGAACTGGCGGGCGTAGGGCGACATCGATTCCATGAAGCGGCGTTGGCCTTCGCCGAAGACGATGTCGAAGGCAAGGGTGGACTTGCCGGATCCGGAGGCACCGGTGACTACGGTGAATTCGTAGTGGGGAATGGATACGTTTATGTTGCGAAGGTTGTGTTCGCGAGCGCCGGTGACGGTTAAGGAAGTGGATGAGGTTGTGTTGTTTTTTGCCCACGAAGGGTCACTAAGGGATGTATTGTAGGGTGTTGGGGCTTCTGCGGCTAGGAGGTGATCAGGTTGTTGCGGCGGCCTCGGCGATGCCGCCCTACCTTCGAACTCTGGGGCTAGGTACTGGGAGGTTTGGGTGGTTGCGGTTTGTGCGCAGGTTTCGGGGGTGCCTTGGAAGACGACTTGGCCGCCGTCGGCTCCGGCTTCGGGGCCCATCTCGATGAGCCAGTCGGCGGATTTGATGACGTCGATGTTGTGTTCGATGACGATGAGGCTGTGGCCTTGGTCGACGATCGTTTGAAGGACGGTGAGGAGGCGGCGGACGTCGTGCTTGTGGAGTCCGGTAGTGGGTTCGTCGAGGAGGATGAGGGATCCTGCTGGGGCGGCTTGTTTTTGTTTCCTTTGATCGGGTTGTTGCGGCGTGCCGGGCCGTCCCGCCCTACCTTGTAGGTACTTGACGAGTTTGAGGCGTTGGGATTCGCCTCCGGAGAGGGTGTTGAGGGGTTGGCCGGATTTTAGGTAGCCGAGGCCGACTTGATCGAGGGCGGCGAGCTTGTCGTGGATTTTTGGGTACTCTTTGAAGAGCTCCATGACTTCGGCGATGGTGAGTTCGAGGAGGTCGGAGATGGAGTTGCTGTCGTGTTTGATTTCGAGGAGCTCAGCTTTGAAGCGTTTGCCGTTGCAGTGAGGGCAGGGCACGTAGACGTCGGACAGGAACTGCATCTCGATCTTCTCGTAGCCGAGTCCTTTGCAGGGTTCGCAGCGGCCGTCGCCTGCGTTGAAGGAGAAGCTGGAGGCGGTGTATCCGTTTTCTACGGATTGCGGGAGCTTGCCGTAGAATTTTCGGATTTCGTCCCAGGCTTCTACGAAGACGATGGGATTGGAGCGTGGGGTGCGGGAGACGGGGGATTGGTCGACGAGGACGATTTCTTCGAAATCGAGGTCGGACTTGAGGGAGGAAAGGGCGGCTGGGTCTTCGGCTAGGAGGCCTCGTTGGGCGATGAGGTTTTGGTAGAGGACGGCGTTTAGGAGAGTGGACTTTCCGGAGCCGGATACGCCGGACAGGCAGACGAACCTCTGCAGGGGGATGGAGAGGTCGAGGTCTTGGATGTTGTGTTTGGAGGCGGAGGTGATGTGGAGGCCACGAGTGTTTTTTGCACGCGAAGGGGCACTAAGGTTTTGGGGGCTTTGGGAATCGCGTGACAAGCGTGCTCCCACTTCTCGGGTTGTGTGGTGCCCGCTGGGGACAGCGGGCGCTACCTCTCGGGTTGTGGTGGGGACGGGGATTTGTTGGCGGCCGGATAGGTATTGGCCGGTGATGGATGCTTTGGATTTTAGGAGTTGGGCTTGGGTGCCTTGGAAGACGAGTTGACCTCCGTTGGCTCCGGGCTCGGGACCAATTTCGATGACGTGGTCGGCAGCTTGGATCATGGCGTCGTCGTGCTCGACGAGGACGACGGTGTTACCGGCGTCGGTGAGGGTGCGGACGATTTGAATGAGGCGGTCGATGTCGCGGGCGTGCAGGCCGACGGAGGGTTCGTCGAGGACGAAGAGGGTGTCGACGAGCGAGGCTCCGAGGCAGGAGGTGAGGTTGACGCGTTCGACTTCGCCGCCGGAGAGGGTACGGGCGGGACGGTTGAGAGTGAGATAGCCGAGGCCGACGTGGTTGAGGTAACGGAGTCGGGAGAGGATGGCGTCGTAGGCGATATCGGCTTGCTTGTTGCTTTGATCGGGTTGATGCGGCTCGCCGGGCCGTCGAGCCCTACCTTGGGACTCGATGAGTTCCTGGAGGTCGGAGATGGGGATCTCGTAGAGATCGGGGAGGCGGTAGTCGTTCCACTTCCAGCAGAGGGATTCGGGCTGGAGGCGGGTGGCTCCGCAGTCGGGGCAGGGAACGTAGGCTCGGAAACGGGAGAGGAAGATGCGGACGTGCATCTTGTAGGTGTTGCGCTCGAGCCAGTCGAAGAAGCCTTTGACGCCGTACCAGAGTCCGCCGGAGTCGGTGCCTTGGGGGAGCTTGCGGTACTTGGGTTCGCCTAGGACGACGAAGTCTTGTTGGCGTTGGGTGAGCTTGTTGAAGGGCTTTGTAGTGGAAATTTTGGCACGCTTGCAGGCACGGACGAGGTCGTTTTTGGATTCGCCGTAGACTTGGCCTTCGAAGGGTTTGATGAGACCTTCTTCGATGGACTTGGTGGTGTCGGGGATGGCGAGTCGGTAGTCGATCTCGATGACGCGTCCGAAGCCGCGGCACTTTGGGCAGGCTCCGATGGGGGAGTTGAAGGAGAAGAGGGGAGGGGAAGCGGGACGATAGGTCTTGCCGGTGCTTGGGGAGTGGAGACCGCGGGAATGGCGGGCGAGGATGTCGCCAGATTTGTCGAGGATGAGGAGCTGGCCTTGGCCGAACTCTAGCGCTGTCTCGGCGGCTTCGAGGAAACGTGTTTTGTTTGTATCCGCGATTTGGATGCGGTCTTGGACGACGTTGAGTTTGGTGTTTTCTGCCCACGAAGTGCACGAAGAAACACTAAGGTCGTCTATGCGGTGAAGAGTAGGGGAATTGGTCGGCTTTTCTTGGAGGAAGAGGCGGGAGTAGCCTTGGGCTTTTACGTTTTTGAGAATTTCTTTCCAAGTGAGTTTTTCGGGCTTTTTGACCTCGAAGGCGATGATGAGGGATTTGTTGGGATGGGTGGCTTTGGTTTTCTCCCAGATGGTTTTGGGATTGTCGTCGTGGATGGGCTCGCCGGTTTCGGGATCGAAGAGGGCGGCGACGTGGGAGAACCAGACTTTGAAGAAGTCGGTGAGCTCGGTCATGGTTCCGACGGTGGAGCGGGACGTCTTGATGGTGTTCTTTTGCTCGATGGCGATGGAGGGGCGGACGTTTTCCGCGGAATCGAGGTCGGGCTTTTCGAGCAGGTCGAGGAACTGGCGGGTGTAGGCGGAGAAGGTTTCGACGTAGCGGCGTTGGCCTTCGGCGTGCAGGGTGTCGAAGACGAGTGAGGATTTGCCGGCTCCGCTGAGGCCGGTGACGGCGATGAATTTGCCGAGGGGGATGTCGACGTCGATGTCCTTGAGATTGTTCTGGCGGACGCCGCGGAGGCGGATGGCGTCGGGAGCGGATTTCTTGGTGCGAGGAGAGGGCATGTTGTTGGAAGGAAATTTCTGTACCACCGATGTAGACGATGTCTTACGATGTTTTGATGTTGGGCATACGCTGAATGACGCTAGCCTTAATCTCCACGAGATTGGGGACCGTTTGATTGGTCAAGAAATGGTGGTTTCTTGACGCTGTTTTTCGAATGGAGGCGTGGCGGCGGTCTGGGCCAGACCGCCCTACCTTGAGAGTAGGCGATAGTAGGCTTGGATTTGGGATTTTAGGGAGAAGTTTTTCTGGGCGTGGGTGCGGGCGGTCTCGGACATTTGGACTTGGAGGTCCTGGTCGGTGGCGAGCTTTTGCAGGGCTTGGAGAAAGGCGGCTTCGTCGCGGTGAGGGATGAGGTAGCCGCTTTGTTGGTCGAGAAAGGTTTCGCCGACTCCGTTGACGTCGTAGGCGATGACGGGGATGCCGGACATTTGGGCTTCGACGAGGAAGTTGGGGAGGGATTCTTGGTCGGAGGTGTGGACGGCGATGTCGGCGTCGGCGTAGAGCGAGCGGGGATCCTTGAGGAGTCCGGGAAAATGGATACGGTCGGCGAGGCCTAGTCTTTGGGCTTCGGCTTGGCAGGCGGAGCGGGTGGGGCCATCGCCGGCGAGGGTGAGTTTCCAGTTCAGATCCTTGGGGAGTTGAGAGCAGATGCGGATGAGGCGGATCTGCTTTTTCTGGGGGCGGAACATGGAGATCGAAACAAGGTGGAGAGTGGGGGACGGTTGCTGAGAATCGCGTGACAAGCACGCTCCTACATTTGGAATAGTGGTTTCGAAGTCTCGGATGCAGCCGTTGTAGATCACGCTAGAGGTATCGGGACGGTGGATACTATGGTCGGTGGCGATACGGCGGAGGGCTTCGCGGGAGTTGGCGACGATGTGGTCGGCGTGGCGGAGGGCTCGGCGGTAGAGGTAGGGGATCTTTCGGCCGGTGCGGAAGGTGGCGTAGAGGGTGTAGTCGCGTTTCTTCTTGGCGAGGAGTCCGGCGTGGCAGTTGGCCATGCGGCCCATGGGGAGGACGGCGTCGGGTCGGATTTTGTTGAGGAGGCGAGTGAGGCCGGGGGCGAACCAGTCTGTTTTTAGGAAGCCTTGGTTGAGGTAGTGGGTGGTTGGGTTTTGGGTGTCGGGGTCTGGGTTGTGGCCGCTGGGGACAGCGGCCGCTACCTTTTCGTCTAGGACGCCGCCGCGGCGGAAGATGATGAGGTGCACTTCGACGCCGTGCTGGGCGAGGCCTTCGGCGATGGCGAGGGTTTGCTGCTCGGTGCCGCCGTTGCGGAGGTGGTCTTGGAGGAGGGCGAGGCGCACGATTAGGGTGTCGGGGGATTGGGTTCCGGGTTGTGGGAATTGGTTGATGCGGCGTGCCCGGCGGTCACGCCCTACCTTGGTTGCAGAGGGAGATCCAGGGGAGTTTTTCTTCGGGGAAGACGTCTCGGTTGGGGGGATAGCATTCGGGGTGATCGAGGGAGCCGGTGACGATGTCGACGTGGGTGGAGCGGTCGGGGTGGACGTAGGTGAGGGAGGAGCCGCAGTCGGGACAGAAGGTGCGGTCGGCGGTGGTTTCGGTGTGGTAGGTTTTGGGTGTGCCTTGGGTGTATTTGAATTTTGAGGACTCGACGGTGATCCAGGCGACAACTTGTGCTCCGATGGCTTTGCGGCAGTTGTCGCAGTGGCAGTAGGCTTGATAGAGGACGGGGGGATTGGCTTCGAATCTGATTTTGCCGCAATAGCAGCCGCCGAGTATGGGATCGCTCATGGTGGGATAGATTGAGGTCTATCGGGGATTTGTGAAGAGCGAATCACGGTGTTTGTTGTTGTGTGCAACCAAAGTGTTGGGCGAGTGTAGTAGCTTGATATGAGTCGTGAGGGTTCAGAAGGATTTGCTTCGATATTGAAGCGGTGGCTGGTAAGCGGGCTTGGCGTTTGGCTGGGCAGCTATTTCGTGGATGGAATCGGCTACGAGGATAATGCGACCTTGGCGGTGGTTGTGCTGCTGCTGGGGTTGTTTACGGCGATTTTGAAGCCTTTGCTGGTTTTGTTGGCCTTGCCGTTTGTGGTGCTGACGCTGGGGATTGGAATCTTGTTTATCAACGCGTTGCTTTACTTGCTGGTAGGGCAATTGGTGGGCGGATTTGAAGTGGCCAGCTTTGGGGCTGCGTTTTGGGGCGCGCTTTGGGTGACGTTTATGAATCTGTTGTTCGCCTCTTGGATCGGTGGCTCGAAGGGGCGTCGGGTGAGGGTTCATACCAGTCGAGGGCGTGGCTCGAACAGTGGCGCGGCTCGAAGGGTGAAGCCGAAGGACGACGTGATCGATATTTAGATTCGGCGTTTAGGGGATCGAGCTCTGGGGTTCAGGGCGGGGAGGATGGCCATCGAGGACGAAGGCCTCTGCCTTATGGCGGTTTTAAGCGTTTGCGCTAGACACTTGTGGGGTGGAGGGCTATCCCGCTAGGCTTTCTTAATCCAGATTTCACTATGGCGAACGAAAAATACGATCTAGTAGTAGTAGGGGGTGGCCCAGCGGGCTACGCGGCTGCAATTCGCGCGGGGCAACTTGGCAAGAAGGTTGCGTGCGTTGAGATGGACCGAGCTGGCGGTACTTGCCTGAACTGGGGTTGTATTCCGAGTAAAGCTCTGATCAAGAGCGCGGAGCTCATCCACTCCATCAAGAAGTCCGAGGAGTTCGGAATTTCTGTGGGATCGGTCGATTACGATTTTTCCAAGATCATCAAGCGTTCTCGCGGTGTGGCTGACCAGATGGCGAAGGGGATCGAGTTTTTGTTCAAGAAGAACAAGGTCCAGTACTTGGTGGGCAAGGCGCATGTGGATGACGCGAAGACGGTTTCAATCGTCGATGGCGAGAACAAGGGCAAGAAGCTGAGCGCAGCGAACATCCTTATCTCTACCGGTTGCCGCGCTCGCCGTCTTCCGTTCTTGCCCGAATCGGATCGTATCATGACTTCTCGCGAGGCGCTGGTGATGAAGGAGCAGCCTAAGTCTGTGGCGATCATCGGATCCGGCGCGATCGGCGTAGAGTTCGCCTACTTCCTCAATGCGTTCGGCACTAAGGTGACGATTCTGGAAGTGATGGATCAGCTGGTTCCAGTTGAGGACGAGGAGATCGCGAAGACTTTGGGCCGCGAGTTCAAGAAGCAGGGCATCAAGTCCGAGCTCGGCGTGCAGGTCACCAAGGGCGAGCTTACGAAGGATGGCGTGAAGCTTACTTACTCTAAGAAGGGTAAGGACGTTGAGCTCGAAGTGGACGCGGTCATCCAGGCTGTAGGCGTGGCGGCGTTCCTCGAGGGCGCGGTAAACCCGGCTCTCGGTCTCAAGACGGATCGCGACTTCCTCGTGGTGGACGACAATTACATGACCAACGTGGCAGGCGTTTACGCTGCGGGCGACATCATTGGCCCGCCTTGGTTGGCCCACGTTGCGACCTTCGAAGCGGTTCAGGCGGTCAATGGCATCTTTGGCGCGGGCAAGCCTCGTCGCGTTAAGAATTTCCCAGGCGCTACTTACTGTAATCCGCAGATCGCGAGCACCGGCGTCACTGAAAAGAAGGCGAAGGAGCAAGGGCTCGATTTCAAGGTGGGCAAGTTCCCGTTCGTCGCTTCCGGCAAGGCGGTTGCGGGGGCTCATTCCGAAGGTTTTGTTAAGTTGATCAGCGATGCGAAGACTGGGGAGATCCTCGGCGCTCACATCATTGGTCGCGACGCGACGGAGCTGATTACCGAGTACTGTTTGGCGATGGAGATGGAAGGCACGATCGACGAGATCCACGGTACTATCCACGCTCACCCGACCTTGAGCGAAGCGTTGGCTGAAGCGGCTGCGGATACGCACTCGGAAGCGATTCACATCTAGTTTCGCCTTTGTTTTTGGGGAGGGGCGATTGGCTGCCTGCGGAGCGGCTGCCCCTCTTTTTGATTTGTGAAGCTTTGCCCTCGACTTTCGGGGGCGGGTTTCGGAATGATTCCGCACTGATTTTTTTGGCGCTCCCGTAGTTCAATGGATAGAATGTTGGTCTCCGAAGCCGAAGATGTGGGTTCGATTCCCGCCGGGAGTACCAGCCTTCGCTCGCGAGCGAGGCTACGGCTTGGCGAGCCAGCTGCGCGTGATGTAAGGAGTTGTGGCGGGGAGCGAAC
>NZ_JAENIL010000018.1 GCF_016595505.1 Pelagicoccus mobilis
TCTATGTTGCCACCTGCGAACCTGAGAAAGATTCCGACCTTAGCATCCTGACAATGCAGCGAATCGATTCTCACGTGGGAAGGGTTGTTCCACACTATACATGCCTCATCAACGAGATTGACTCCTGTGATAAGAGGTGCACGGCCTTTTCCGTAGGCGGTAAGTCTAATCGGAGATTCAGCTGTACCTTTGCCGCGGAGTTCCAACTTAGCGTTCTCCCAAACGTCACCACGCTTCAAATACACGACTTCTCCTGCTTCCAGATCCAACGCTGCGAAGTTGTTAAAACTACGCCACGGGTGATCAGGAGAAGTTCCTGAGTTAGCATCATTGCCACTGCTAGAGCTGACGTAGTATTTGATTCCGTCGTATGTTTCTTCAGCAAAGGAGTCTGCAGTTAGCAGGCCGGAAAACAGAGAACTTCCTATAGCTATCAAAGCGAAAAGTTTATTCATGATAAAAACAAAAGGGATAGATCGTTAACGGGATTTAGTTGATCTGAAATATGGGTCTCACGGGAACGATTCGAACAAACAGCTTACCAGGGGCAACTTGCAGGAACGCGGACTCCTCTGGCTCATCTGCAGCAATCAAACCACTTTCGACCTCTGTCCATGCTTCCAGATCGTGGCTCAATTCAAGCCGGTAGTTTGTTCCAACTACAGCCATCCATTTAACGGTCAGGCCTTTCGAATTTAAAAGATCGAACTCGAGAATCTCGAAAAAGGAAGCGGCATCGTTTGGATCCGTATTGGCACGGTATTCATCCGCGTTCGACTGGCCGTCTCCATCCGCATCATTAAAGGCATCAAGAGAATTACTCGGATCAAATCCTCTCCGAATCTCCCAAAGATCAGGCATACCATCACAATCCCGGTCCTGCTCGTTAACTGGAATGAAGTTTCCACGCGGATCAGCCAATGAATCAGTAAAGAGTAGTAAATCCTCGATGTCTCCCATCGAACCATTGTCCCAACTCAACCGATACACCGGCCCCGTTTCAGTCGAAATTAAGCTAACATGATCAGGACTGCTCGATAAATTCCCGACACCATCGCCCGTAATCAAATACCTAGCGGGATCAAAGACACCCCCAGTTGTATCCACCACCTGATTGAAACGTAAATCAAGACTTGTAGGCGAAGCCGCTTCGACAGAGGCAACAAAAGGAGCCTTCTGAGCAGCGAACTCATCGATCCTCAAAATCGCCCCCGTCTCAGAAGTCGGATCGATTCGCCAGCGAGTCACGACACCCCGATATTCGGCACTAGCTCCCAAATCTACCACGTACTCACGCATTTGTCCGTCAGCGATAACGGGAAACGATACGGATTTTTCGACGGAAAACGAAGGGTCCACTTCGGTCTGGAAAAAAATCTGAGCAACTTGGCCAGTAGTCGAGCTCATGCACACTCGTACCCAACGGCTCTCTCTTGTATTCACCCACGTATCCGGACTTTCGATATACGCATCAGCGCCATCAGACACCCCCATCAAACTCCCGTCGACTACACTCAACCCGCTCCAATCATTTTGGTTGCCCCATCCTTCTACCGATTTTTCAAAACGCCACTCAATTGGACGATCCTTCACATCAGCCCAACTCAAGTCGGAACGAATATCCTCCGGATGAAAATCCCGATCCCAGCGATCCTGCTTGTCAGCTACACTCAGCCGTCCTTTCGCATCATCCACTCCGACATCGCTCCCCAAGTACACCCCTACATTCTTCAACTTGCCGTAAGTTTCAGAATTGTCTGGTCCACCACCGTATCTGAACTCTGAGTTCTGCGAAGCACTTCCTGGCTTCGGATTGCGAGCATTGTTCCACACCGTCAACCGCTCCAGCAACAACTGGTCATTGGAGCCGGCACTATTGAGTACAAGGACACCTCCACCCTCGTTGTCATGCAACACGGTGTCTCGAACCACAATGTTCACACAATTGCCTTCGATATCGAAGCCTACACCATCGTTGCTGTCGGCAGGACGGGTATTGCCCGCAAACTGACAATCTTCGACAAGAAAGTTCTTACTGTGCTGGATAAAAGCTCCGGTCGTTCCGGTACGATAGTATCCATCGCCCCCCAGCCACGTATCAACTCGTTTGGCATGTCCTCCGTCCACAAAGAAAAGGGCGAACGCACCATTCTCACACCCAGTCACCCAAGAGTCTTCAAATCGTACATTGGTGAAACGGCTCTGATAAATGGCTGGAAAATAGAATCCGTTCCCCAAGCCTGTATTCACATTCTTAAAACCGCAATGCGTCACCGAGAAGTCGTTCAGGACCAGAGTACTCTCCGCCGGCCAAGGCCCACCTGGAGGAGCAGGAATACTACCTCCCAGCCAAATCCCAGCGCCCCAAGACAATTCAAAAGGCGGATTGACCGTGATGTTTCCTTCCTCATCGCTCCACCGCTCATTCATGTTTTCAAAATAACAATTAGTGATGTGCACATCCTGATTGTTAAACATGTCACCCGTACCATCCGTATTCCCTCCCGCGAAGCGGAGATAGATCCCTATCTTCGCATCTCGGCATTGCAGCGAGTCGATTCGAACGTGCGACGGATTGTTCCAAACGACACAAGCCTCAGTCGTTAGATTAATCCCCGTAATCAACGGCGGCTCGCCCTTTCCGTACGCGGTCAGCCTGACAGGAGCCTCGACGCTCCCTTTCCCCTTAAGTTCAAGCTTAGCATTCTCCCAAACGTCTCCACGTTTCAGATACACAGTCGTTCCAGGACCGAGTTCGATATCGACCAAATTGGCGAAACTACTCCAAGCTTGCTCGGGTTCGCTTCCGATATTCGAGTCATTCCCACCACTGGAGCTAATGTAGTAGTTGTTGCCCCCATTACCCCAAACACTCACGCATCCAATGAGCAGGCTGGATAAAAACAGCACGAATCGAGTTACAGATACAGGAAAGGCACAATTCATGATAAGCGAAGTTACCTTTATCGGGCGAGTTCTTGCTTGATAAGAGCTTCGTATCGATCGATTCCACTCTGGATGTAATCGAGCTGAGCCTGCCTCTGCTCGTCACTTTCATATCGAGCATTGGCTCGTACATTCTCTTTGTGCCCTTTTAAGAGATTCACCCAGAATTGGGCTACATCAGGTTTAAAGACTCCTCTCCCATCAACATCCACAAAGATGCCAGACGTATGAGCAACATGGACACGCTTCAACGCAGAGAACTCATCCGTCTGCGAACAGCGAGCAACGAACCACCTTGCTTCTTCAGCTGTGATATCAAATTCCAGCACCGCGTCCTTTTCCGAGGTTTCGGTCTCCACCATAACCTGACCATTGGAAATCACCTGAAATTTTCCGATCGGTTCCCGTGACGAAACTCTCGCTGTTACCGAAAGCAGATCGCCTTTTTCAACATCAATAGTATCCCCAATTTCACTACCATTTACAGAGAGAAAGATCAGAGGTCCGGAAGTAGTGAATGTCCTGCCCCTTCGAATTCCCTCGATCCAGTTCTCATACGTGAATCCACCTTCGACCTTCACGTACATTCGTGCCGAGCCAACAGTACGCGCCGGATGATCGGATCCGTTTCCGAGCGGAATCTTCAATCCGCAATCGAGAAAACGGTAAAAGTTCGCCGGAGTCATTTGGTCGAATGCATCGGATAAGCCCATGATAGCATTCACCGGGACATCTGATCTATGATTAGGTCCCATGTCATGAGCCTCGGTTGAGATTCCACCTTGGGCGTGAACTTCCTCGATCGCCGTCTTGTTGAGCGGCCAGTCATAGGCAGTATGATCGCCCCCCGACCCCATGCCGGTCGCCACAGGCTGCACAAGCTCGGTAATATTCAAAAAGCAAAGGTGTCCATAGTAGTTATCGTTCCGATACTCCTCAGCCATCTGGATGTGGTACGTATCGTCACTGTGAGATAACACAGGTCCAACGGGAAATTGGTCCGGCTTTAAGAAACTCCCGCCTTGGGACTCTGGCCGATACTGAAACAGCGTCAGATTGTTAACCACATTCAGATCTTCCGCTCGTTGTACAACAGCAAGAAGATTCATGTCCTCGTTCTCGCTCCAGTGATTCTTCAACCAATGCACATGCGTGTCGCCAGAGATCCACGCTTCATCCTTCATGTCGCGAAAACGCTGAGCCATCAGCTCCACCGAGCGGTTCTCGCCAGCAGCGACTTCAATTTTCCGCTCTATTAGCTTGTGCTCGTAGCCGCGTTCATAAGTCAAGTTCAGTTCACCAGATGGGACCTTAGCCCGAAACGTCCCATCGGAGTAGAAAAACGGAAGCTTGTATCCATAAAATCGATTCTCAGATCCGATTTCGAAGAGCATCTTCTCCGACAAGGTCGTGTTACCCGCGTACGCTTCTCCATGACGGCCAATACCGTCACTACCAAACAAATACACACGTCCAGGTGAAAGCTCGCCATCCGACTCAGAGACCACCCGACCTTCGAGGACGGCAGGTTCCAGCAAACGAATTGGGATCGCTACTTCTTTCTGCAGCCCCCCCGAGTTCGAATCCACAAGCTGTATACGAATGACTCCTTCGCTACCGTTAGCCCTAGCCGCCTTCGCCACCTTTTCGTGAATTACCTGACCGTTACCATTCACGAACTGCACGCGAGCGATAGACTCTTTCGCTTTCGTCTTAGGAGCAATGGGGACCATGAACACACGAGACTCGCCCACAGGAATCGTAGTACTTATAGACCCCGCAGGCTGCCCAAGCTCAAACGCGATCAGATCCAATTCGTTTGCGCTCTCGTTGTTAATCTCGATCCAAACGAGCGAGTTTAGCCCACTCCAAAGTTCGAAGTTTTGCAGTTCGCTAGCAGGCGTTAATCCTGACTCAGTCCAGTCAAACGAAGCCCCTTGAAGCGTCTGCTTCAACTTACTAAGCAACGCATGAGCATCCGCTCGTGCCGTTTCAAAGTCACCTCCGTCTTCCCACGGAGTGAGGCACGGATATATCGCCGTCGACCGATCGATTAGCTCCTGCTGTAGCGGTGTCATCGCCGTACTTAGGACATAGGTAAATAAATCGAAGTAGTAGCGGATCGGCTCATTTCGAGCTACGTTCTGCAATTGCTCGACCGTAGGCTCAGGCCGTTGATGGTGATCAGGATGGGCAAGAGCCGACTGAGCGCACAGTAGAGACAAAACAGAACTTCCGCAGATACAAAGTATCCAGCGTTTTAGTACCCCTCGTCTCGCACCCTCAAGGCGTTTTAAGACCTTACCCATTCCGCTATTTCTCGCGTTTAGCGAGAGCTAGGATCGTAGTCTCCGCCGCCTTGCAGGTCCTTACGGCTGAACTCCTCGATTCCGTTCTCCTTCATCAAGTCGTCGTACCGATGTGGTCTGCGGTAAGAGTCACCCCAGATCGTACGCTCACGATAGAAACGCAAACCGCCGAGATCAACATTCGCATAGAGAATCGTCTCTTCCGGTCCAGCTTCTCCCAAAGGCTCCGCCGCCGCGTCAAAAGCCACCGAACGACCATTCATGTAAGGTTGCGGATAGTTCGTCATCAGCATAGCGGTACTGTTTTCAAGAGCCCGAATGCGGAATTGATCAATTCTTAGATCAGGCAAAGTACATGCATTTGGCGTTAGGATTATTTCCGCACCCTTCGCCATCAAGATACGTGCGCTCTCTGGGAATTCGCGATCGTAGCAAATCATCGCGCCCACATCTACAGGTCCCTTCTTGGTATCCAAACTTCCAACGAACCACTCGCTACCTGGTGTCGTCGAACGTTCGTTTGGAGCGAAATCTACCGTGTGGACCTTTGCGTATGTTAAAACTTCCTTACCGTGGCGGTCGAACAGAGTGATGGTATTGCGAGGCGCAACATCCCATTTTTCGAGGTAAGTCACACCAATAGCCATATCGAGTTCCTTCGCCAGCTTACTGAAGTGCTGAACCCAAGGGCCATCCTTAGCCACAGCATTAGCCTTCCAGGGCTCAACGTCGGCACGTTCTAGAGAAGGGAGCCACTGGTAACCATTGCTCCACATTTCCGGCATCAAAACGATGTCAGCACCGTTTTCAGCAGCCTTTCTACAAAACAGATCAGCCTTCTCTAAGTTAGCCTGGGCATCGCCAGGAACAGGCATCATCTGCAACAAGCCCACCACGAGCGGCTCCTGCGAGCGTGCAGCAAACGCGCTCACCAAAAATATCATTACAATTGAAAATCTCTTTTTCATACTACTTTTCCGATAAGCCCCCCACCACGTCAGACACGAGGAATCCATATTCTAGTTTCTTCACTTCTCCCGCCTTCCAACATCGGAGAACTCCTGGGAAGACGGTCCAAATGACAAATAGGCAAACGGAGAATCTATCACAAAAACACCACCCTGCTCGGCAACTTCATCGCATGAGCTAAACTTAAGCGCACCCTCAGGTTTACGGCTATCCCACTTGCCTACCCAAAGCCCCAATCGCGCGCCAATGCCAGTGCTCGAATTCGCAATCACGAACTCGCCACTTGATTCGCTAAGTTGAGTTTGGGGTACCTTAGCGACAACCACCGTGCTTCGACAGTTTTCCATATCAATACCCTTCTTCATAAGGTATCGTTTCCTATGGCAAGTTTAAACGTGCCCTACGGATAAATTTTACCAAGCCATGAACCAGTTCGCCGAACTGGTTCAAGGCGATGCGAGTGACAGTTCGACCAATCTGAAAGGATCCCGTCTCCCTACCGAGGAACGCTCAACTGCTCATCCAACTCAGCAAGAAGCTTACGGTAGATTCGACGTGTAATCTCCGTGCGCTCGCGAACCTGACTGGCTTGTTCGACGGATCGAATCGCCCAGAAATCGATGTGGCTCATCCTCCCCTTCGACTTCGCATCCTCTGCAGCCGCAACCACACCGTCGATTTCGTCGAGGATAGCGAGCTGCTGCCCCACGATGTCTCGCACGCGTTTGACGTTCCAGTGACGTTTCCCACCCTGCGATACATAAACCGGCGTCGTATGGGCAACTGATCCATTCAGACCATAAGCTCGTAAGGCAATCCAACCGCTCCCATCGACAGGTACCTCGAACGAAGTCGAAAGCTCCCCTCCACCAACCTGAGTGATCGAAACGCGTTTGATCACCTCGCTCAAACGCACCACCTCCAAGCTCACTGGCTCTGAATCACCAGGCAACCCCCAAGCTTTCGCGTCGATTTTAAGCGTGTCGCCCAACTCCGCTTGGATTTCCTCGCCCGCCATTTGACCGTTCACCGAAAACTCGAGCATCGGCCCATTTGTTACGAAGGTATGCCCCTTCGAAATCGCATCGAACCAAGCATCAGCCGTAAACGGCTCGTTGCCGAGGTAAGCGTAGAATCGAACATTCCCAAGCGATCCCGCATAAGGCATGTCACTGCCAGCAGTCCCCGTTAGCTTGTAGCCGAGGTCGAGGAAGTCATAAAAGAGCTGAGTGCCAAGCGATCCCTGCATAATACTGTAGAAGTCGTACATCTCGCGTGGCACCATCAGCGCCATGCCACGGTGAGCCTCGCACGCATTTTGCCCCACATGGGTTTGACCAAACAAGCCACCTTGCTGATGGATCTGATCCGCGATCCAGTCGAGCTGCAGATAGCGGCTCAAATCGCGAGCCATCTCCGTGATATTCATACCAATGTTGTGACCCAAGATCGACCGCGGATCCTCCTGCCCAGGGATCAGAAAGTAGCCATCCTCCTCGATCCGAAACGCTTCCCCAAACCCACGCTGCGAATAATAAGTCCGCTGTGGATCTCCCATCTCTAGAATATTGGATACTCGTACGTCCATAGCTCGCGTAAACGCCATCAGCTTTTCGGCATCTTCACTCGAACGCATTCGACTATGCACATGGTCATCGCCACTGTACCAGCCACTTTCCGCCATATCGACCCAGCGCTCGAGCTTCACGACTTTATCTGTCCACCCCCCCGACTTGATCTCGAAAATCTCCCGAACCGGTACCGTTTCGATTCCACGAAACACAGTCACTTCCCACTTTCCGACAGGGAGCTCCATCTCAAACTCATCCGGCACCACCCAATAGTGCCCCGTAAATTCGCCCGGAATACGAACATCAAACGCCCGTCCTGGACCGTAGATGTTAAAGCCCGGAACGACATCGATCGCCGTCCCCGTCACATCTTCGATCATCGGCTTCAAATCCATCGAACCCGACGGAGCCCACATACGCCCCGAAGGCAAAGCAGTAAGCCTTACCATCGCCGGCACCGACTCCCCGTTACCATCCTCCACACGGAAACGGAGCTGCCCGGACTCTGGCATATCAAACTTAATCGCATGCCATTGAAACGGAGTGGTAGCATCGATTTTCTTAAACGCGATGTGGGTCGAATAATCACCAGATGGTGGCTCCGTTATGTCCTGAAAAACATAGATAATCCCATCCTCGTCCACTGGTATCTCATACTGCCCATCATAACGCTCCTGCGCCATGTTCATAGACTGCACCACGAAACGCTTAACCCGGTCCCCCGTCTTCGTCTTTAACAACAGACACCCTGCTTGCGCATCAAAAGGAACCACCGCATGAGCATCCGGAAAAGACACCCCAGGGCGAAAATCATAGGCAAGCACCTGCGGCGCTGATTCCAATACCTCACACAATATCCGCTCCCCTTCAGAGCGATTAAAAGCCGCATCCTTTGGTCCTGCCTCAGGGTGCCTTCCCGCCTCAATATCTTGGGCAACCTGAAAGGCATGCAACGCCTGATCCAATCGGGCAAACTGCCCCTTAGCAAGCAACCCGCTCCCCCGCTCAGTCAAAGCTCTCGCAAACTCCGGAGCCCCAGGTATTGCATCTGAAATAGATGCCGCCTGCTCAGCCGTCGGCTTCTCGTAATGCGCACCATGGGCCCGCAAATCCGTCGGGACCAAAGCAACAATCGCCGCACAGCAAAGCAAAGCGGCTCTTAAAAAGATGACACTACGGCATAAGTGCCCTAAATCAACAGTAGCCGCAGGCGCAAAGAATCCGAGTGCGTTAATTGAAATCTTCTTCATCTAGAGATTGGCCAGAGACATGACGAATACTCGCGAATAAGCAACTAGGAATCGTTTCTCATCTGCCAATTATTTGGCAAAGCAGAACAAAAATATCAGTGCCGCTTCCCGCTTTCGCCCTCCGATCCACGCCCTCTAGATTCTAAATACCTCAAATAGAGCCCCCCAAACCAGGATCCTCCCTCAATTTACCACGTTTTGTATAGCAGAGCTTAATAGCGCTGCTAAGGAAGCTCGGGATTGACAAAGCCAATAGGTAACGTTTCCTTTCAAATTCATACGGGCCTACGCAGCTCTAATTCACCCCCCGGAAACATGATCAAAAAGCTATCTATCTTCCTTGCTATCCTCATAGCAGCCCCCTTTCTCCAAGCCCAAGACGAGGACCCGCTCGCAGGCTATAAAAAATTCAAGTATCCCGGCCTAGTCCCTGGAGGCCGCGATGGATACAACATTTTCGACGGAGGCGGAGAATACAAAAACTTCACGCTCGCCGAAAACCAAGAGCCGCTCGTCTACGTGCTTGGCCCACTCAAGACCAGCCCAAGAGCAGTGATCGAATACCGTGCCGAAGTTGCCGTCGAAAGAACGACCGCCGACCCAGAGTGCAACATTTCGCTCGTAGCTCGAAACGCAAAAGGAAAGGAGATCGCCACCGGCTTGGGCATGGTAACTCCCGACTACACCTCCCTCGCCCCGAACTGGCAGAGCGTCACCAGCAAAGCCGTAATGCCGGAGGACACCTTCTACGTCGAGATGCGCATCCAGCTAAACGCGCCGATGAGGCTCCACACCAAAGAGAACCAGGCAGGGATCCGTTCTCTGGGCATCTGGTCCCCCCCAGCAGACAAGAGCCTCACCCAGAAAGCGAAAATCACGAACGACATACTCAACGTCGTCTTCGATCCAAATAAAATGAGCCTTGGTGTTGTGGACAATCGCAACGGCAAAAAATGGAATTCCCTCCCCCTTCCTAGCACTTTTGGCCTCGAGAAAGTTGCGACCGGAAAACTGGAGGACGGAAGCTCCGTCATCACAATCCAAGGCGTCTACCTCGCCTATACGGCCCCCTACCGCATCACAGTTATGCTGGCCCCCAACGCTCCTTCTATCATCTATCGTACTGAAACCGATCCGAACCTACGCTTCCCGGAAAAAATCGGCAAAATCACGACCGTACCATCCTTCATCGCACCTGACGACACTCACAAACTCGTCCTCCCCGCCAGCCCGCATTTCCTCTACTCACCGAGCGATAAGAACATTACTCCAACAGACTGGACATTCGACGAAAACCCAGCCTGGGCCGGTATCACCGACGCTGAAGGGGCCGCTGGTATGATGTACATCGTAAACTCCTTCCAGCACGCCTCCGCCGGCATCCGCCACGAGAAAGTCAAAGGCAAGACAGGTCCTGCATCCATCGACATCCACTGGAACTCCTTCGATGGCACATGGGAATACCCACGCGACGTGCAGATCTGGTTCACTGACCAAGGCGGACAAGACGCTCTCAGCGAATACTTCCTCAACCGGAAGTTCTAGCCGCGGACTCCCCATCCCGGTCCCGAATCCCCCTCCTCAATCGGCATCCCCCACTCCTCGAGGGATGCCGAAACCAACAACAAACAATAATCTATGGCTCCTACCCTCAAGGAAGTAGCAAAGGAAGCAGGTGTCGCTATCAGCACCGCGTCCGGAATCCTCACCGAACGCCCAGATTCCTGGGCTTCCGAATCCACCCGTAAACGCGTGCAGGAAGCAGCAAACCGTCTCGGCTACGAAGCAAATCGCTATGCCCGCGGCCTTAGAATCGGCAGCTTCCAAACAATCGGATTGCTAGTACCCGACCTCCTCAACCCAGTCTACACGGTCTACGCCCGAGCGATCCAAGAAGCATTAGAAAAAGCCGGCTACTCCCTTACTGTCGAAGAGGCTAAGGCCAGTTTGAAGGGCGAAAGCGCCGCCGTCAAAAAGCTGCTGGCGAGCCAAGTGGACGGTATCCTCTGCTTCTTCATGGACATGAAAGCGCACGAGAAATTGTTCACCAAGCAGAAGAACAACAATCTTCCAATGGTCTTCTTCGGCGATTCTTACCCGAACTCAGGAATCGACAACGTGCAAATCGACTTCGGACGTGGCACCAAGGAGGCGATCGAAGAGCTGATCAAACTTGGGCACAGTAACATCGGCGTACTCTACGGCTACCACCCCGTACCCAAGGAACGGGAGCGGGCCGACAGCCGAATGGAGTTTTTCCAGACCGTGCTGAGCAAACATGACCTGCCATTCCCAGAGTCCAACCTGCTGAAGTCCGGGCACACTATGCAAAACGCTTACGACCGCTTCAAAGAGTACCTCGACAGCACGGATCCCACCGATCGAGTCAGCGCCGTTTTCGCGATCAACGACATCCTCGCCCTAGGAGTGATGAGGGCAGCGATCGATCATGGCCTAAGCATTCCCGAAGACCTCTCAATCATAGGCGTGGACAATACGCCCATGTCCCAGTTCAGCCCCATTGCCCTGTCGTCCGTAGGGTACCCAATCCGCGAAATCGCCCGAACCGCAACCGACTTCCTGATCTCACGCCTCCAGGGCGACAAGGAAGCCCAACGCGAGGTCATGTTCTCAACTCACCTCGTGCATCGTGAAAGCATTGCTCCTCCCGCTGTGGAAGTAGTTTAGCCGAAACGCTCTCCTCTCAAAAAAATGACGACGCAAACCCTGCCTGAAACCAAGCGGCCAACAACCTGGAATATCATAGGCTACTCGCTTGGCGAAGGAGCAGGATCCCTCGTCATGAACAGCATCAACGGCTTCGCCCTACTGTTCTACACCGATGCCTTGGGACTTCCGGCAAAGATGGCCGGACTCGCTCTTTCACTCGCAGTTTTTTGGGATGCCATCACCGATCCGGCGATGGGCTACATCAGCGACAACTCGCGATCGCGATTCGGTCGCCGGCACTCGTTCATGTTGCTTGGCGGCATCGCCATGGCCGTGAGCTACTATTTCATCTGGGCCGTCCCCGATGGATTCCGCAGCAGCCAAGAACACCTCTTCTGGTACCTCGTAATTATGAACATAATCATGAGGACGGCGGTGACCGTCTTTGTGGTTCCCTACGTCGCCCTCGGCTTTGAAGTCTGCACCGACTATCAAGACCGCTCCAAACTCCAAGGGATCAAGTTCACAGTAGGCATGCTGGCAAACTTCGCCGGGCCTGCACTCGCTTGGAAGTTCTTCTTCGCCGACGTGGGTGAGACGAAAGGCACCTCCATCGCCAGCAATTTCAACGACATGGCAGTCGCCTTCACGATCGCCGTCATACTCCTTATCCTCGCGACCACCTGGCTCACCCGCCAATTCGCCATCGACTCTCGCAGTTTTACTCCACCAAAGAGCCATGGTTTCGGAGGTTTCTTCAAGGAAGTCTTCAGCATCCTTTCCGAAAAGCTGCCCGCGATCATCTTCTCTGCGGTCACGACCTACATTGTCGGAGTCGTACTCGTGGGCTCGATCCAAATGTACGTCTACGTACACTTCATGCAGCTTACGTCCGACCAAAAGGTCTTCGTCCACGGTATGGGCATGGTCAGCGGCGGTATCGGTGCCCTTGTAGCCCCGGCCATCGCCAAACGGCTCGACAAAAAGGCAACCGCTATCGTGGGAATCGGATGCGGCATCCTCTCGAACATCCTGATGTGGCTCGTCTTCATCACCTTCGACCTCCCCGTCGACACCGCCCTTTCAATCGGAAGCGCTAGCATCCCGGTCGCAGTCATCTGCTTTGTTCTCTGCCAAGGGATGTTCTGGGGAGGAAACGCCATCCTTCAGCCCATAACTTACTCGATGATCGCTGACGTATCCCAAATACGCCAACACAGAACCGGAGAACTCCGTGATGGCAGCTACTCCGCCATGCTCAGCCTGATCTATAAAGTAGCGATCGCAGTGGGCATCCTCATCTCCGGCTACGTCATTTCCGGAATCGGCTACGAAGCGGAACTCGAACAACAAACGTCCCTCGTGGTGGATCGGCTGATGCAAGCCCTCTGCATCAGCGGCATCGTCTTCCCGCTCATAGCCGGACTCGTACTGGTCTACTACCCGGTCAACAAAGCCCGGATGGAGGCTCTTGAGGTAGAATCCGAACTCAAATTTCCAAACAATTAATCGCAACTGCACACAATGACTAAAGAAATCGCAAAACAAGTACAACTCGAGCACATGATGCCGCGGGAAGTCGACGCCGCCCAGTCCAGCTGCCCAACCCTCTTTCTTCCCCTCGGCACAATCGAATGGCACGGCTTCCAAAACGTGCTTGGACTCGACTCCCTCAAAGCGCACGAGCTGTGTGTCCAGGCTGCCCTACAAGGCGGCGGACTCGTCCACCCTCCCCTTTACGGCGGCGTGGGAGGTCTAGACGAGCCACACACCTTCATCTTCGACAAGGAAGAGAGCATCATCTCCAACTACCTACGCCCTTGGCTCGAACAGCTAATCCGCGAAAGCCACCGCAACGGCTTCAAGGCCATCATCCTGCTAACGGGCCACTATGGTGCCGCTCAGCAAATCATCGTACGCGAGTGCGCCGTCCGAATGAGCAAAGAGCTCTCCATCCCCGTGCTCGGAGTACCTGAATATTTCCTCGGCCTCGACATCGGCTACTACGGCGATCACGCAGCTACTTTTGAGACCTCCCTGATGATGCACCTACATGAAGGCACCGTCGATCTCGACCGCCTTGGCGAAGCGCCACACCAAGGCGTACATGGTGAAGATCCCAAGATCCACGCCACCGCAGAAGAAGGTGCTCGTCTAGCAGAACCAATCGTCCAACGCCTCGCACTCCTCGCCGCACGCATGCCAAAGTGGGACCAAGCGACACGTCTCCGCTTCGTCGAAGCTGAAAACGCACTCGTTTCGAAGCAAATCGAGCTATCAACGCCAGCCACCGCCTGGGGAGCCTGGGCCAAGGTACAAGAAGGCGCCCTGGATAACTACCCCATCATGCTGGAGAAGGAAGACTTCGAAGGAATCAAAGCTCTTGCTGAAACGCTTTGATTCCGATCTGCGACCTGAGCTGGAGGGCACTGCCCTCCATCACTCGCCAACTCATCAAAGCTGACCAAACGTTCCCGCAAGAAGCGCTTCAGAGCATCACTTTCGGGCGAGAGTATACATCAAAGGTAGTAAGTTCGCCCACCACACAGGTAACGTTTCCTTTTAGACTTGAAATCTAAAATACGTTCCACCATTAAAGCGAGCAGAACCCTAAGGTAACGTTTCCTAAAGCAGTGCAATTTGCCGTGAACGAATACCGCGAACCATCCCCAATCGAAGAAAAGAAGATATTTCAAGAAGCTGACTCCGACACTCAGAACACGAATCTGAAGCCAGCGACATACCCATGAAGCTTCTATAATTTTAAACGTATCAAACAACAAACTTAACCCGACCTCAGCTGAAAACCCTATCAGCGCGAAGGGAAATCGCCTGAGGTCGGATAAGCAACCTTCCCTACAAGGTATCCAAGTTAACAAGACGTTTAACTTTTTTCGCTAGTAACGAATTTCAAAAAAACAACATCCTTCCATAACAACAAACCGAATAGACGCCCCAATGGAAAAACGCCAAAGCAAGCGTAACGCCTACTTCAGTAGCACAAAATTCACGTCGCCAATTTCTTCGCTAAGGACCTTCCTAGCTCTGCTTGTATTGATTGTGACTTTTGCGTTCTCTGGAGGCAATCTCCAGGCAGATCCAGTTGTAGTCCCCATCCTCAACCCGAGCTTCGAAGAGCCAGTGGTCACATTGGAAGACAGTTATTGGTTTAGCGGAGCGCAAGATTGGACCGTCCTCGGGGGTCTGGGCACTGTACTCGCTCGAGATGGGCTTGATGTACCCAACACCGCAACTGAGGGCATTCAAATCGCCTACGGGAACAGTGCAGAGCACCGCCTTATTCAAGAAGTCGGGACCATGGACGCGAACACGACCTATACGTTCAGTATCGACGTTACGCCAATCGGTGCAGACCTTAGTTCGACCTTCCTATCAGTGTTTATCGAAGATTCGCAAACGTGGACGCCCTCTCCCGCTCAATCTCATTTCCGCCCCAGCTGGGACACCGATCGCGAGGACTTCGCCCTCACCCACCTGGAATGGACCACTGTTACACTCTCGTTCAACAGTGAGAACTTTGAGAGTATCAACGGCAATACGATCCGCGTTCAGATGTTCGGCACGAACATCGCCTACGATAACGCTCGCCTCACCAAAGAGGTGAATCCCACACTTTTCATTACTGCCCAACCTGTATCGCAAATCGCTGAACCAGGTGACAGCGTTACCCTATCCGTTGAAGCCAACAGCACCGCAGGCGATGTAAGCTACCAATGGCAAAAATGGGGAACTGATATCGAAGGCGCAACTGGCATGAGCCTCGTTGTCGATCCCGTTACAGGTTTCGACGCTGGTGAATACTCCGTCGTGGTCACCAACGACAACGGAAGTCTGACCTCGTCCACAGTGACAGTTACGGTCGCGGACATCATACCAGTATTGAACCCGAGCTTCGAGGAACCAGCCCTCTCCTCACCAGACAACATGTGGGCGAACAATCTCCAAGGATGGACGGATATCAATGGCGGTGAAAACGTTGGAGGAGGCACCACCATCGCCCGCCCTGGCATCTCTGGCGCCGAGTACGCCTCTGACGGAACTCAAATCGCTTTCGTCGCTTCGGAGCATATGTTTGTCCAGAATCTAGGAATTCTTGAACCTCATAGCCTCTACACGATCATGGTGGACATCGCTCCCCACAACGATCCGGCAACAACAAGATCCGAAATCTTTGTCGAAGCTCCTGTAGACTTCACCCAACCCGTTCAGATCGCGCATCGCCCTGACTGGGACACAGAACGCCGAGACTTCATCCTTGAACCTGGCAAGTGGACAACGGTTACCGGCTACATCCACACCGACAGCTGGGACGGCTCAGTCCAAGAATGGGGCACCGAAGGCGACATTTCCGGCAAGGAAGTCCGCCTACGTTTCGCTGGTGAATTCCTCAGCTACGACAACGTTCGAATTTTCAGAACGTACATGCCTTCTATCACGACTCAGCCTACTGATCTCGCAGTCACCGAAGGCGAAGCCGCAGTCCTTTCCGTTGCAGCGGACGCCCTGCCAGTTCCCTTCTATCAATGGAAAAAGAACGGCGAGGATATCCTTGGCGCAAACGGACCAAGCCTCAATATCCCGAGCTCTGCGTTCGACGATGCGGCTAGCTACACCGTGGTCGTAGCGAATAACGTCGGATCCGTCGAATCCGCTCCCGCAACACTCGCCGTTAACCCAGCAAGCGCAGCTCCTGAGATCGCACTTCAGCCAGCTAGCCAAGCAGCAGGCATCGGCGGCAGCGCGACCTTCAGGGTGGTTGCAACAGGCATCCCTGCCCCTACCTACCAATGGAAGCGCGGCACCCTCGACATCGAAGGGGCAACAAGCAGCGAGCTAACCATCCAGACAGTCGAAGGTTTCCACACGGGAGACTACTCTGTAGTGGTCACCAACAGCGAAGGTTCGGTTACTTCCAATGCGGCAATGCTTTACGTCGGGGAGCAAATCATTTTGCAAAACCCTAGCTTCGAGTCTCCCGATACAGACGGCTGGCACCCCACTGTTAATGATTGGGATGTCGCACGAAACATAGGCACCACTTACGTCAACGAAGCCTGGGCTCAGTATCCAGCTCCAGACGGTGATCAAGTAGCTTGGGGTGGAACAAATACTGACATAATTCTCACTCAGACTGTCGGTACAGTCGAAGCGAACACAGTCTATACAGTTTCTGTGGACATTTTCGCTCTCGGCGAACTGGCAGACACTAGCGCTTCAGTAATCTTTGAAGAAAACGACAACTTCTCTGTTCGAATGGCGGACATTTCATTCGATCCAAGCGGCGACCCAGCAAGAGAGGACTTCACCCTTAAAGCGGGCTACTGGAATACAATAACCGCCTCCTTCGATAGCCAGTTCTTCGACGGCACCGACGATGAAACGGATGTTATCGACCAGAACATGTGGATACACCTTAGAGGTGATGGCATCGCGTTCGACAATGTCCGACTCGTCAAGACATCAGCTCCAGCAATCACAACGCAACCAATGGCGACAGAAGTCATCGAAGGCAGCCAAGCGGTTCTCTCAGTTGTGGCCACCGGAGCTCCAGCCCCCACCTACCAATGGAAGAAGGGTGCTGACGATATCGACGGTGCAACCAGCAGTAGTCTCACAATCGATACAGTTGCTATTGATGATGCCGGTGACTACTCGGTGGTAATCACCAACTTCCTCGGTTCGGTTACTTCCGATGCCGCAGCGTTGACTGTCACACCGCTTGAAGCGCCTGCAATCACTGAGCAACCAATGGATCTCACCGTGGTTGCCCCAGCAGCAGCTAGCTTCAGCGTAGTCGCTACCGGTGTCCCTGCCCCTAGCTACCAATGGCAAAAGGGTGGCATCGATATCGAAGGCGCAAACAACGCTACCTTGACGATCAATCCGACTGATTCCGTCAACGCTGGCGAATACTCGGTCGTGGTCACAAACTCCCAAGGCAGTGTTAGTTCAAATGTAGCAACGCTCACCGTAAACTTGGAGCCAGACTCGGCACCAGTGGTTACCACTCACCCACTGAGCCAAACCGTAACAGCTCCAGCAAGCGTGACCTTCAGTGTCGAATCAACAGGCTTCCCCGTTCCCACCTACCAGTGGAAGAAGGACGGCGTAGACATTCCAGGCGCAAACTCAGTAACCTACACCATCGATCCTACCTCGGTTGAGGATGCTGGTGACTACTCGGTAACACTGACAAACAGCGAAGGGTCTGATACTTCTAATGCTGCAACACTCGCTGTTAATCCACCGCTTGTTGCTCCAGAAATTACACTGAACCCTCAGAGCCAGACGGTTCCTGCAACGAGTACGGTTGTCTTTACCTCTGCTGCTAGCGGCAACCCAGAGCCAACATACCAGTGGCAAAAAAACGGAGTCAACATCGATGGTGAAACCGGGAGCAGCCTTACCATCGATGCAGTTGATGTCTCCAACGCAGGTGACTTCAGCGTAATCGCGACAAACTCCGAAGGCGAAGCAACTTCAGCAGTAGCGACTCTCACAGTCACACAGCCAACTGCCTTCGACTCATGGGCAATCAGCTACGGATTGAGTGGAGCGGACCTCGATATGATGGCCGACCCTGACAACGACGGGGACAACAACCTCTTCGAATACGCTACTGGCGGACACCCTGCAGGCGGAGCCGATCCAATCGCAAGCCGCCCAAGCGTGAAGCTCGTCAAGGTCAACGGAGTCGAAGAGCTGCAATACAGCTATCCACAACGACTCAACGCTCCTGAACTGAGCTACCAAGTCGAGACAGCGAACAGCTTGGATGACTCGTGGTCCGAAACTGGATACGAAGCGATGACTCCAAACACTGCGATCAACGACGACTTCGAACTGGTCACCGTTCGTGTGCTAGTCGGAACCGACCCTGGGTTCGTCCGTCTCGTCATCAACTACACGGCACTTTAAGAGTGCCGGCCAAGCGGCTTTAAAAAAGAGAATAATTAACCCTCAACAAACTTAACGAGGGGAATACGAAGCACACCATTCTCTTTGAGGGCACGAGGAATCAACGATCCTCGTGCCTTCTCTTCATCTTAGTCCCCAAGCCTGCCCGCGACTCGCCCCCACACCCATACCCATACCGGCATTCAACTCAGATACTACGCCGGTTTAAGCCTTTGCCTACTGCGTATCAATTGCCATACCCGCGCGAGAAGTCCCCCTATACTCTCAAACGTCGTAGTCTATAGTTTGATACAAGTGCCAATCTCCGTGTCCGAGCTAAGCGCGAACACATGAACCCTAACATGAATAAAACGAAACAATATGAGATTGTCTCTAGAACCTACCCCCCAAAGACCACTCGCTAAGCGGGTGTTATACTCAAAATCCAACTCCTTTATTCATAAGCTATTCGCCTACGCTCTGTTACTAGCGTTTGGCCTTTCCTCCCCAGATACGAACGCCGCCGAACAAACGGTACCCCTGCTAAACCCAAGCTTCGAAGACCCAACTCTAGATTCAACCAATTCCTGGTATGGCGGCGTCAACGACTGGGGTACACAACCTGCTGGTTTCGTCGGTACGACCTACGCTCAACCAACCATCGCCGCGTCGCCTGCTCCAGACGGGAACCAGTATTGCTGGGCAAATACAAATGGTCTCCAGCTGTTCCAGCAAATTGGTACCATGGAAGCCAATACCTGGTACACCTTCACCGTTGATATCTTCCCAATCGGCGACCTATCAACTACAAGAGCGGAGGTAATCATCGAAGAAACAGATACATGGTCTGCTCAAATGGCTGCTGCCCTCTACCATCCGACATGGGACACCGCGCGTGAGGACTTCACCATGACCGCTGGCCAGTGGACCACCGTCTCGGTATCCTTCCACAGCTCGCAGTTCGCAAACCTCAATGGCAACAACATGCGTATCCGCGTGGCAGGAGACTACCTCGCTATCGACAACGCTCGCGTCACCAAGGATGCCGACCGCACCTACTACATCGACGCAACCAACGGTAACGACAACAACGACGGCAAAAGCGAAGCCTCCGCGTGGAAGACCTTCGCGAACCCGAATGCGATCCTCCTCTACCCAGGCGAAACCGTAGCTCTCAAGCGTGGCGAAACGTGGACTGAGCAACTCAACCTCGCTGGTAAAGGCGTAGATGGTGCGTCTATCGAGCTCACTGCTTATGGTACAGGAGCTCTCCCAACTATCGACCTCGACCAACCCTACGATGGATACTGCGTCGTGATTGAAGGTCCCTCATACTGGAATATCAACAATCTGCATACACGCGACGCTAAGCTCGGCATTTACCTGCGCTACATCGACGACTACGGAAACCAAGATGTGGTGGTGGAAGACTGCTACTTCGAAAACATGTACGATCCCGCATTCGACGCCGCGCTCTTCAACTACGAAGTTGCATGGTCTTGCGGCGTGTTTGCCGGAGGTAAGATCGGTGCCGGCAATGAAAATCTTACCGTCTTGAACAACCTGACCGTGCGTCGAAGTCAAATGATCAACTGTATTGTTGGTTTCGGTACAAATTGGTTCTTCCCTGGCGTCAACTATTCACGCATGACCAATGTCTACGTTGAAGACATCGTCGTCACCAACAACCTTGCCGGTGCAGTGTGGCTCAACCATATTAACGGCGGGCACACCAAGCGCGTCCGCACTTACGGGAAACCTGACGTAACAAACTTCTCCTTCGGCACAGGAACCACCGCTGGCTTCATGCAGCACTGTGCTAACTACACGATCGATCACTGCGAATTCTCCGAGTGTGCTCGCGTGCCTGGTGAAGCGGACGGCACTGGTTTCGACTTCGAAGGCGATAACCACAACATCGTCTTCAGCAACAATGTATTGGCAAACAACGACGGAGCGGGCGTCCTCATTCTCAGTTCAGTCGCTCCCAATACGAATATCCAGATCACCGACTGCGTGACCTACAACAATTCCTTGAATCCATGGGTTGGACACGATGCTGACTACGAGTTCAAGTCCGCAGGTGGTGCGGCCAGTACTGGTACCATCACCAACACTGGCATCTACCGTTCTGTCGACGATACCTCCGGATGGTTCTCAGATAGCTGGGATGGCTTTACCGTGACCAACTCCCGCCAGCTTTACTACGACGACGTCGTGACTCGAGCTAGCACATGGGAATTCGAAACAGTGGGCGACTTCGAAGGATGGCACACATTCAACCACCTTAGCGGAGTAAGCGTAGCCAACGGTTTACTTAGCGGCACTTCAAATGGTAACGACAGCTACCTGCACACGCCGTCCATGTTCGTGGATACAAATATCTATCCAAAGGTAAGAGTGCGTCTCAGCAGCACATCCGGAACTGCGGCTCAAATCTTCTTCGTCACCGAAACAGACGCCAGCTGGGACGGAGCCAAGCTCCTGACCTTCCCGGTTGTAGCCGACGGCGTTATGCGCGACTACGTCGTAGACATGAGAGCATGTGCTGACTTCAAGGGAGTCATCACCGGAATGCGCCTCGATCCGACTACCGTATCGGGCGCAAACATCAGCATCGACTATTTCGCTGCTGTCATGGAAGACGGCGTCACCACCGCTCCTCCACCTCCACCATCTTGGACGAACCTTCTCAACAACGGCTTCGAGTCCGGCTTCGAGAACTTCGTCGATGGCGGTGGCGACTGCGCTCTCAACACTCTTCCTGAATACTCGTACTTCGGCAACAACTCCATTCGTTTGCGTGATAACTCTGGAACCGCATCTTCGATGTACATGAGCGCTGGCCTCGACGTCAGCTCATACAGCAACGCGAAGATCAACTTCCACTTTTACCCACGCAGTATGGAGACCGGAGAAGATCTCATCCTCGAAGTCAGCAACGGATCCGGCTGGACCATTCTCGATCAATACGTGAGAGGCACGGACTTCGAGAACAACTCGTTCTACGAGGTCGAAGAAGTCATTCCCGTCAGCAACCTAGCAAATCCTGCTGACCTACGCTTCCGCCTCCGCTGCGACGCCAGTGGCAACAGCGACTACATCTATGTAGACGAAGTAACCATCTCCGCTCGCTAAGCGAGCAACCGACCTTCAAGCCGGATCACCCTCGCGGCGGTCCGGCTTTTTTTCTTTTTTCAACAGCGATAAACAAATGCACCAATATCTAAACGACCAATCCAACGAGCCTCCCAAGCTACGCATTTATCTAAACTTGGAAAACCTCATCGACCTGCCTGCCCATTCCATCGGGCATGAGCTCAAGTGGCCCGAGGCAGAAGGCAGACTGCACGCAGATGGTTTCCAAGGCGTCCAACTCACCGGCGAATCCCAGCCCATCGAAGGCGGGCAGCTCCCATACTGCGGGCTTGATCGCATCAACAAGCCGGAAGAGTCCGACGCCATCTTCGCCTGCCACAAAGAGCGCGGCGATCAGTGCATCACCCTGCATGTAGGTTGGGGTATGGAGTCCGACGCGGAAGCTCACAACCTCATCGACTCCATTCTCAACGCCTCCGAAAAGCACCATCTACCCGCATTTATAGAGACCCATCGAGCAACCATAACCCAAGATGCATGGCGCACGGTAGAATGGACAAAATCGTATCCTGAAATCCGATTCAACGGAGACTACAGTCACTTCTACTGCGGCCAGGAAATGGTCTACGGAGACCTCGAAGAACGCTTCAAATTCATGCAGCCCATCTTTGATCGTGTCGGCTTCCTGCACGGCCGCATCGCCGCTCCAGGTTACATGCAAGCCCCCATCGAGAATACGGAGGATCGTCCCAAACAAGCTTTAGGAACATCCAACTACCTTGAGCATTTCAAGGAAATGTGGCGACGCTCCATGACAGGATTTCGAGCAAACGCCCCGGCAGGTAGCGTGCTCGTATTCGCACCGGAACTACTCGCCTCCCACATCTTCTACGCACGCGTCTTTCCTGACCCAAACGGCAATCTTCAAGAAGAAACAGACCGCTATCAGCAAGCCCTGCTCTATCGCCAGCTGGCACAAGAATGCTGGGCTGAAGCGTAACTCTTACCGCTTCCAACAACAGTCCTCCTCAACTCGTCCCTTCTAGGGACAAACCAAGTCATAAAGTGCAAACTTTTTGTCACTTGGCACCTTTCAACGTGCCCCGTTTTAAGATATATTCAGATAGTTTTATCTCGAATAAAAACACTCACTGGCGAACGGCCAGCTTTCGAAAATGAGGAGCAATATGGATAACTATATCAATTTCTTAAACAACATCAGCGGTAAGGTCCTTCTCGGCTGCGATGGATTCGTCGACGAAGTCTACCAGATCGTCGACGTCAGACAGAGTCTCACCGAGTTCACCGCCATGGACAACCTCAAGGAGTTCGGCGAACTCATCACCAAACGCGCGGACGGCGGTGTCGGTCTCGAGATCGTCCCCAAGCGTCGTTGCTCAGGCGGCTTCACACCCAACACCGGTCGAGTCGCCGCCTTCCTCGGCCTTAAGCCCACATTAACTGGCCTCTACGGCAAAAACACCATCGACTCTGCTTTCGAAGAGTTCACCGAAAACTGTAACCTCATCTCCCTCGGCGATCCCGCGCTCACCATCGTATTCGAATTCGATGACGGAAAGATCCTCATGAGCGCCCTCAAGTCGGTTGCGAACCTCACTTGGACCGAATTCACGAAGTTCTTCGGCGAAGAAAAGCTCACCGAACTATTCGCCAACACCGACATCCTCGGCCTCGGATACTGGTCTCTCACTCCCGACTTCGACAACTTCCTCATGGGTTTCATCTCCCAATACGAGGACGGCAAGGCGCCTAAGCGCATGTTCTTCGACTTCGCCGACATCAAGAAGAAGTCCAACGAATCCTTCATGGAGAGCTTGGCTCTGCTCAAGCAGTTCAACGAAAAGATCCCCATGACCATTAGTCTCAACGAGCACGAAGGCGCCGAGCTTTTCTCGCGCTTCGACATGGAGTGGATCGAAGAACCAGCCCAAGTCGCCTCCGGCTTGACCACTCTCCGCCAAGAGATCGGCATCAACGAACTCGTGGTACACACTCCGCATTTCGCTGCCGCATCCAACGCTTTCGACGGCGAAGCCCACGCAATGCAGGAGATGCAGACAAACGTCATCCGCACCGCTGGCGCGGGCGACACCTTCAACGGCGGATACCTCTGCGCCTCTCTCGGCGAACTCTCCGTCAAGGAGCGCCTCGCCATCGCGAATGCAGCCACCGCCTTTTTCGTCACTCACGCCACCGCGCCGACTCGCGAAGAACTCATCGCCCAAATCGAGAAAGCCTCAGACAAGTAAGGATTTTCTCAATACATGTAGCGACCGTCGCCCGTCGACGGCCCTAACGGCCCCCAAACAAAATTTCCATGCACTACACACGCACCCTTCTGCACCCCGACGCAACTGAGCCGATGCCCACGCTGGGACTCGACTCCACAAGCCTCTCCACCGGAGAGAAGCATCAGTGGTCTGTGCAAACACGCACCCTTCACGGAGGAACACAAGAAGGCGTGCAGGTCGTGGAAATCGACAACGGAAAACTCTCCTTCGTCGTACTGCCGACCCGCGGCATGGGCATCTGGAAAGGCAACTGCGGCGACGTGCGTCTCGGTTGGGATTCCCCAGTCAAAAATCCCGTCCACCCTTCCTACGTCAACTCGCAGGAGAACGGCGGAATCGGTTGGCTCCGCGGTTTCAACGAATGGATCGTCCGTTGCGGACTCAGCAGCATGGGAGCTCCAGGGCCAGACATGATTGTCGACAACAACGGCAACGCCCTCGAAGCCTTCCTGCCCCTGCACGGCAACATCGCTAATCTCCCCGCCCACACCCTATCCCTCGAGATCACCGACTCAGAGATAATCCTCCGCGGCGAGGTCGACGAAACCATGCTCTTCGGTCCTGCCCTCAGGCTACAAACCGAAATCCGCACCGCATTCGGTTCAGGTGCGCTCGAGATTGTGGATACAGTCACCAACCTCGGCAACAATCCGACCGAGCATGAACTCCTTTACCACGTCAACTACGGCAGCCCGCTTCTCGAAGAAGGAGCCAGCTTCCAAGCCCCATTCAAGCAAACGGCGCCACGCGACCCTCGTGCCGCGGAAGGCGTAGAGAACTACAACCAGTACGACGCCCCTTCCCCTGGCTTCGTCGAGCAAGCCTACTTCTTCGAGCTCGCCGGCAAACGCGGTAGCCGCGAAAGCCTCGCCATGCTGAAAAACGGCAAAGGCGACCACGCCTCACTCCTGCGTTTCTCCCTCAAGGATTTCCCCTGCTTCACACTTTGGAAAAACACCGGGGGCTCAGCTGATGGCTATGTAACAGGCCTCGAGCCATCCACCGCCTACCCAAACACACGCAACTTCGAGCGCACAAAAGGTCGGGTCCTCGAGCTCGCTGGCGGCGAATCCCGCACAACAAAGCTTGTGGTCGAATCTTTGGATACAAAAAAAGCCATCGCGACCGCCGAGAAAGAAATCAAGGCTCTGCAAAAAACGGCAAAGGGAACAGTCCACCCTCATCCAATAAGCAAGTTCTCAGACATCTAGCAGGCTACAACAGCCCGCAGGGGAAAATATGACCAAACCAATGCGGAGCCTTACCGCCAGCCTCTGGCCAATCTCCCTTTCTCCGGATGCCCATAACAAGAATGTGAGTTTTCCCCTAATATATTCATAAGCCCTACCAACCCAAAATCCCCATGAGCAAAATTTCACGTCGTCAATTCATCCAATCGTCAACCGCTGCTAGTGTAGGCATTTTAGGGGCACCAGCCATTCTCAACGCAGCCAACAAAGGAGATAAGCTGCGCGTCGCCTTTATCGGCACAGGAGGCATCAACGGGCGACATATCAATGACACCATCAGTCACGGAGATCTCTGCACAGCGTATTGTGATGTTGATACAAACCGCTACGCTAACATCTGGAAGGGAATTGCCCGGCTCGAAGAGGAAGGCAAAAGCTGGCTAGCGAAAAAATGGAAAGCAGCAAAACCTTTCCAAGACTACCGAGAGATGTTCGCCAAGGCGGCAGACCAGTTCGATGCGGTAATGATCGGCACTCCTGACCATAGCCACTACCCAGCCACAGTCCTAGCCCTTGAGCATGGGAAACATGTATTCACACAAAAACCACTCACCCACACGATCTGGGAAGCAAGACAGTTAAGCATAGCCTGCGATCGCTACAAACTCGCTACACAGATGGGCAACCAAGGGCACGCAAACGAAGGAAACCGCCAGATTGCAGCTTACGTCCAAGGCGGACACCTCGGCGACATCAAAGAGATCCATTGTTTCACCAACCGTCCGGTATGGCCTCAGGGATTCGTCTGCCCTCCAGGAGCAGACCCAGCCCCCGAAACGCTCGATTGGCAAAACTGGCTTGGCCCCGCAGCCAACCGTCCTTTCTTGGGCAACCGAGGTTTAGACGACGACCAAGAGAGGAAGCGCGGCGGCTCCTACCTCCCCTTCAACTGGCGTGGATGGCTCGACTTTGGCGGCGGAGCTCTAGCCGATATGGCCTGCCATACCATGGATTCGATCTTCATGTCCCTCGATCCCGGATTCCCAACCCATGTCGAAGCGCTTAACGTCGATACCCTCACCAACTCCGCCTTTCCCAAAGGTTCGACTATAAAATGGACCTTCGGGCCCAATGAAAAGCGTCCTGGCTTCGACGTCTACTGGTACGACGGCACCGACAATGCCTACATCGACAAGAACGGCAAACCACGCCGTCACGAACGGCTCGAAGAGCTTGCCCAAGGCGAATCGCTTGCTAACTCCGGTAACATTTATGTCGGTACCCAAAGAACCCTACTCATCTCCGGCGCGTACGGCGACAGCGCACGCATCATCCCAAAGGAGGACCACCGAGCCCTTGCCATGGAACTAAAAGAGAAAACCGGAGATCACCGCCCAACACGTGTCTACGAACGCTCAATCGGTCACCATACCGAGTTTCGTGAAGCGGCAATCGGGAATCAACCTTACAACTTCCCCGGCTCGAACTTCAATTACGCCGGCCCCTTTACCGAAACCGTTCAGCTCGGCAACGTCTGCCTGCGATTCCCAAGAGAAAGACTCGCCTGGGACGGGCCCAACCTCCGTTTCACCAACAACGAGAGAGCCAACGAGCTCATCAGCAAAGAGTATCGTAAAGGCTGGAACTTCAAGCTCAGCAAAGCATAGCCTCCACTCACAGCATCTCCCCCCCTGGCTCTTCCAAAACATGATGGAGCAGCTGGATGGATACACCTATTTCAAGTATCGCGATTCGAAGTTTCTAGTGTTTTCACAACCAGCACAGTGGAAGCCTGTGCTGGCGAAAAAGAACACTGCCAATATAGAGAGCTTCTTGTCCTGAAGGATCACCAAGAAGAAGCCTTACACGATGCTTTGAGCGATCTTGTCTACATCGTCCAGACTTTCACTCAAAGCGAAGATCTGGAGGATGATGTATGCCTCGCATGACTACGCATCACGAGAAGGGCGAACGCTCATAGCCTTCAACCTACAGTTTCACTGTCGTGTACACTGATATAGTGTCCAACTCGATAATTCCGCTATCGGTTTGGCCTGAAACAATTTCGATTCGTAACTGCTCCAACTGTCCAGTCCACGCATCCTCTTTCCCGATCGGGAACACTACGTTTCTAAACTCCGAATCATTGGAAACCAAAGGAACGAAGATGGACTTAGCCGATTTGAACGCCTCGTCCTTGCTTCTCCAATACACACGCGCCATGGCAGCGCCAGTACCGTTCTTGATACGAAGCAAGATCCCCTGAGTCGCATCACTGCTGAGATCTATAACAGACGACTCGATCACCGGATTAGTTTCAGTAACTGCAACCTTCAAGTTCGCCTCTGAACCCTCGAGAACTTGCAGACCTCTGATAACGTTCCAGCCAGACAGGTTGCTCGCACGATCCATAGTCCAATCTATAATCCGATTCTCCGGCATCGGAATCACCGGCAAGCGAGCTTCCTCAAGTCGAACCAAGTACAATGGCTTCAAATCCAATTGCTCGATACCATCTGCGACAAGTTTATACTTCCCCGCTGTTTGCGCTTCAAAGTAAGCCTTGTCCTGCGAAGTCGAAATCGTCCCTGCCGCTACCGGTTCCGACCAACCACTCTCGCCTAACCAGCGCAGCAGTTTCCAGCTCACCGGCCCCTCCGATGAATCGAATAGGCACTGAACGCCAAAGAACGGCTTCTCAGCAGAAAAGACAAAACCATCGTTTTCCTTCCGTGTATCCAGGAGCTGCGTATCCACTTCTTCAACATAGCCTCCGGTTCGCACAGCCAATTCACCTTGAATGTCCTTGTACCAACCAATTTTGCCCAGAGGATCGGAAACTTCGATAACGTACTCACTACATTCCTGTGGAGCTACGAAATACAGATCCAGCCAATCCGCATCAGCCGCCATGTAATATTCCTTGCGGGTCAGCAGCTCGCGCTCTCCGCCTACCACGGCGTAGACCGAGCACATCAGCCCATTTTCGTCGTAGCCCTCGGTCCAAAGAGGAATCGAGAAACGGTTCAATGGCTGATTGCTAGCTACGCTCACGCGTCGAGACAACTTGCCATTAAGAACTGAATACATTTCGAATTTTTCCGCTTTAGATTCTCCAATTTCACGAGTCTTCCATTCGCGGGCGGGCACGAAGTTTAGCTCCACGTTTCTCACGTAGGTCGAACTATTACTGAGATCACGAATCACGAGATCGTTAACATTATCAGCGCCTTGATTACGTGGTGAGTCGCACCAGTTTGGACGGTAGTAGGATACAGTCTTCCAGGTCTTGCTGTCGGTCTTCTGCGTCACTCCCAAGTCCATCCACTCTCCCGTGAATGCATTCTGGACGCCGGTGGTGAAACGCCCGTTACCCTCGTCAAAATACTCAACACTCACGACAACACCAAACATGCCATCGTATTGCTGACGATCATCAACATCAAAGACAATCTTGTCATTATGAGGCGGATACGTGGCAGCACAACGCTCGCCATCAACAATCGTAAACTTCGCCTTTCCATCTGGCTGGACATCGACTTGTCGCAAGCCAAGCCACATGTTCCGGTACGGGACTGGAACATTGGAGTGTTCGTTCACGAGCGGATAAGCCCCTAAGCGCGAGTAGAACTTCGTGATAAGCGGGCGTCCCAACTGCTCCATCGCAAAGTAGAAATACTTCTGAACGTGCTGGGCTCGAATGTCTCCATCATAGAGGAAAACGTAATCCGTGCCGTTGAGCATCGTCCGGTTCAGCAGCGACACTGGATGCCCCATCGCATTCAAGGTGTTACGGTAGATCTGACCGCCCGTCTCGTGAGTCAGCGAAATTCCCGGAGTGTGCTTGTAGCGAAACCAAACGTAGCTGGAGTCCGTATGTTCATCCCAAGTATCGTAGAGCTCGCTCAAGCCATTTTGCTTGATGTCAATTCCGCGCCTTACCGCTTCCTGAGCGACTCGGCGGTACATCCAGCCAATGTCGTTTTGCTTCTTGAGGCCGTAGGCTAGGCAGATTCGCAATGGCGTATCCGGCAATCGTTCACGGTAGAGATCCATCGCCCAGATGATATGCTCCAAGTAGTTATCCCGTGTGAAACCGTAAGCCATCCACTGCTCGTCCAGAACGCCCGGCTCGTCTTCATCGAGCATCACTTCCTCCCAGCGTCCCAGTCCCCCTACATTGACAATACCTAGTGACGGGTGATCCTCATAGCGATCCGCAAACGCCTCAACCAAGGCTCTCCATTTCTCTCGGAAAATCGGATCGAAATAATTCGGGAAACACGGACCTTGGTCAGACCAGACCCGATGCTTCAGGGTATCGATCTCGATCTCACCCACACCTTCGAGGCTAACTTCCATGCGAAAGTCCTCTGCCGTTGTCCGAGGCGAGTACCCACGCATCAACTCCTCCTGTCCGCTCTTAAGATCGTAGCTACGCTCCTCGAGTACCCTATCTCCGTTCTCGGAAACCAAGCGGTACACCACACGCGAATCCTTAACAGCACGCACAAGACAGTGAGCCGCATAGCCTCGTCCCTTCTGAAGCGGGAATAGCTCTACATTGTTGCGAAGGACTACCGTTCGCCCTTCCACTTTGCTATCGGCACGGATAGATCCAGAAGTCCAGTTAATCGAGTATTTGTCTTCTTGGCTTTCACCCAACAGCCAAACTCCGAGATCTTCGTCCAGTTCATTGACGACGAAGTCGGCCGAGGCGTTCACCTTGCAAAGAAAAAGATTGTCCAACTCGACCTCGCCAGAGCCTTCCCATTCCCAGGTCATCGATTCGATGCTACTACCATTGAAACCGACTACAGCTGAACCTGTCTTCCTTTCACCAGCCGCCCCAGTGAAGCTCTGAGTGAATACATGAGCACCCTCGCCGCTCGAGTACTTCGCCCTCAACGTCAGGATTCCCGGACTCGACATGCGGAAGTCGAATTGAGCTGTATACTGGGCCTCACGGTCGAAAAAATAGCTCGGATCAGTCGCCAGAAAGGCAGTCGCTCCCGAGGTAGATGCTCCCGCCTTTACTGTCCAGTTTCCGGAGATACTCCCCTTCGTTCGTATCCCATTACCAGAGAGCTGGAAATCGTCCATTCCGTTCTCAAAACCGGACCAGGTGCCACGGGCTATGCGGCGCACGTTGTATTTGTCGAACACCCACGAAGGAGTGTTCTCGAAATTGTTATGAACCGCTGACAGACGTACATCGACCGTCTTGCCCACCGCTTCCCAAGCCGCAAACTCAGCGTCGAGCCGCTCCCAATCATACTTCCCCTCTTCGGCTTCGATGTCGCCCCACCAGATGATCATCTCACTGCCGATCACGTTCGGATTATTTATCTCTGCGATGTTCTCGTAGGGTTTGCCCGGCGAGCGAAAATTGATGAAGCCACGCTCGCTGAAATGCCGTACCTTGGACGGAACGAGCAAGCTACCCAGCCCCAAAAGGCCGAGGATCAATAGGACAAAAATATAGGGTTTAAGCTTTGAGAAAAAATGCATGCTTCCTTGCGAATAAAGATTACAGGCACCACCCCATAAATGAAGCGGTGCCTGCGCCTTGACTCATTTACCTGAGAATTCTTAACGCTTAACCAGCTCCTCTTGCTCGTAACGCTTCACTGCCCCAAGCCACTGGTTATCGCCAGCCGTTTGCTGGCGTTCGCAATACTCGTTCCAAACCGTGCCCCATGGCAGTGAACGAGCATCTTCCATCATAGCCAAACGGCTTGTATAATCACCCGCCTGCTCAAGCTCACGCAGCTGCTTAGTTGGCTGAAGTAAGCCCTTAAGCAGCCCCTTCTTCGCATTGCGCGTGCCGATTACCCAAGCGGCAATGCGATTGATCGACGCGTCGAAGAAATCGAGACCTACGTGGATACGGTCCATCTGGCCGCTGCTCACACACTCCTGCAGAATCGCAGTTGTCGGATCATCCAAGGCCACCACGTGGTCACTATCCCAACGTACACCTCGACTCACGTGTAAAAGCAACTCCGGCACGTAGAGCAAAGCCGCCGAAATCTTATCTGCGACCGATTCGGTAGGATGGAAATGCCCGGCATCCAAGCACAGCGCGATTTGGCGTGTCGCCGCATACCCTAAATAGAACTCGCTAGAGCCGACCGTGTAGCTTTCCACTCCGATACCGAACAGCTTGCTTTCGACCGCATCGATATTCCACTTTTTGGATACATCCTCCGCGAGGATTGCATCCAAGGATTCCATCAACCGTACCCGCGGAGCCATACGATCCGCTGGAGTGTCCTTATACCCATCCGGAATCCAGATATTGTTCACCACTGGGCTATTAAGCTCCTCACCAATCGCCGCCCCGATCTTTCGACTCGCTATACAGTGTTCGATCCAGAACTGACGGATCCCAACATCCTTGTGGCTCAGCGTAAAACCATCCTCCGCTTTCGGGTGACTAAAACTGGTAGGATTAAAATCGATTCCGAATTGATTCGCCTTGGCCCAATCGATCCAGCTGCGGAAATTCTCAACCGTCAGTTCATTACGCTCCGGCAATGGCGAACCGTCCGTTGCATAATTCGCGTGTAGATTAAGACGCAACGGCCCCGGGATATGCGAAGCGGCCTGCTCGAGATCAGCCATTAGCTCCGCCGGATTGCTCGCTTTACCCAAATAGTTGCCAGTCGCCACACAACCATTCCCTGCCCCTGCTTTTTCTGGAGCTTCAAAGCCGTCAACGTCATCGCCTTGCCAGCAATGCATGGAAACTGGGATTTCGTTCAAAGCCTCAAGCGCCGCTTCAGTATCCACTCCAACGGCAGAAAATTGTTCACGGGCAAATTCGTACATAGATGAGTTCTTCATGATGAAAATAGCATGATAGGTGGCCTTTAAGATTTCCGGAATTACCGGCAGTACAATGCCAAAAGGTAACGTTACCTATAAAAATTATCCGTTTAACGGTTTTTACAAATACCCGCACTAGGAATCGTTTCCTTTTGGCTTGTCTTTGGATTAACACTTACTTTTTACAAGAAAATAGCAGCAGCCGACTCTCCGCCTTCAATACCCAACAGATCGCCTGAATCCCCCCCTAAACCGCTACTGATATTTCACACGACAAGATGAAGAACGCCTCAGCGGCTTCTTCACCTCCCCATCCATATTCTACCGACGCCGCAAGTGGAGACCGGCCTCATCCCGATTCCTTTTCACGGACGAATACGTCGGCAGACATCAACCTCCAAACCAAACACCCCCTACTCATGGAAGAACGCCTACTGGCGCGTCGCGAGACGCCCCCTCTCGGCATCGGCTTCAGGTCGATGAGCCGAACCCTAAAGCGGTCGCTCGCCGCCTTAACCACGCTGGTCGCAGCCTGCTCCTTCGGAGACAGCCTTCAGGCCAATGATATACAGAACCCTAGTTTTGAAGAGCCAGCCCTCTCCTCCCCAGATAACGTTTGGGTGAATGGCGCCCAAGACTGGCTTCTTCTAGGAGGCGGGGGCACCACACTCTCCCGAGATGGCATTGGAGTTCCGACACCGAATACCGACGGCTCCCAAATCGTATTTGCGAGCAGCGCCGAGCACCGCCTCATCCAGGAAGTCGGTACCATGGATGCGAATACAACATACACCCTAAGTGTCGACGTTGCGCCTATAGGGGACGATATGAGCGGGACGTTCTTGTCGGTCATGATCGATGATTCCCAAACCTGGACCGAATCCCCAGCCCAGGCCCATTTCCGCCCGCTCTGGGATGTGAACCGCGAGGACTTCACGCTAACGCCATGGCAGTGGACGACGGTTACGGCTTCCTTTAACAGTGCGGACTTCGCAAGCATCAACGGCAACACGATCCGCGTACACATGTACGGCACGAATCTTGCCTACGACAACGTAAGGCTTACCAAAACTCTCAACCCGACTGTCTTCATCACATCTCACCCAGTCTCACAAACTGGTTTCATTGGTGAAAGCGTCACACTCTCCGTCGAGGCAAACAGCACCGCTGGAGCTGCCTCCTACCAATGGCAAAAAGACGGAGTCGACATCCCAGGAGCGACAAGCTCAAGCCTCGTCTTCAACCCCGCTTCAGAGAGCGACGCTGGCGACTACACCGTGATTGTCTCAGACGTCAACGGCAGCAAGACCTCGGAGGTCGCGACGCTCACAATGAAGCAGCCTAGCCTTCTCCTCAACACAAGTTTCGAAGAGCCCGCCCTCACTCCAACTAACCAATGGGCCAACGGCGTCCAAAGCTGGACTCTCCTCGGTGGCGGCGGCACCACGGTCGCCCGAGCTGGCATTCCAGGCATGGAATACGCCACTGACGGTACTCAAATCGCGTTTGTGGCGGATGGCGACCATCACCTCTTCCAGCAAGTCGGAACTATTGATGCGAACACGACATACACCTTCAGCGTCGACATCGCCCCCATGAACAACCCGGCAGGAAGAGCGGAAGTCTTCATCGACGACACCGACACCTGGTCTCCTCTAATGCCGCAAATGTCCTTCCGCCCAATTTGGGATCCTACTTTCGAGCAATTCACATTGACCCCAGGGCAATGGACCACAGTCACGCTCACATTCAACAGTGCCGATGCCCCAAGCGTCGTCGGCAACAACATACGCGTTCGCATGTCCGGCGACAATCTCGTCTACGACAACGCGTACCTCACTAAAACCGCCAATGCAGACCTCGTCATCACTTCCCAGCCTGTTTCTCAAGTTGGTATCGTTGGCGATAGCGTTACTCTCTCTGTCGCTGCAGACAGCTATGCGGGAGCGGCCACCTTCCAATGGCAAAAGGGCGGAATCGACATCGGTGGAGCAACAGGTTCTAGCCTCTCCTTCAATCCAGTAGCAGCTGCCGATAGTGGCGACTACACCGTCGTCATTACAAACGACAATGGTAGCCTTACCTCAGATGTTGCAACGCTTACAATTGTAGAACGCGTCGCTATTATCAACCCAAGCTTCGAAGAGCCTGCCCTTCCCGAAAACGGATGGGCAAATAACCTCCAAGGCTGGGGTCTCCTCGGCGGCGGCGGCACTACCTTTGCTCGCGACGGTATTGGAGCTCCAGCTACAGCTTCTGACGGCTCCCAGATCGCATTCGTGATGGATGCCGATCACCACGTCTTCCAAGAGATTGGAACAGTCGATGCGAATACCATCTACACTCTCACAGTAGACGTCTCTCCATTGACCACCCCGGCTGGACGAGCGGAGATCATCATCGAAGACTCCCAGACCTGGCTTGCTCAAATGGGCCAGGCCCTTCACCGTCCCGCTTGGGATCCGACCCGCGAGGACTTCACTCTAACTCAAGGCGAATGGACGACCGTTACAGTGACCTTCGACAGCGCTCATTTCGACGGAACAAATCACGATGGATGGTCAGAACCTGACGTGATCGGCAAGACAATGCGCATACGATTCTCAGGTGAGAACCTCGCCTACGACAACGTGCAAGTCATCAAGACAAGCGCTCCCGTCATCACAAGACAACCCGCGGCCCTCGTGGTTACGGAAGGTGACAGCGCAACCTTCGCAGTCACCGCAACCGGCGTCCCTGGGCCTACTTACCAGTGGCAGAAAGACGGCATCGACATCGTCGGAGCCACAAGCGCAAGCTATACGATCGATTCCACAGTTCTTGGCGATGCTGGGAATTACAGCGTAGTGCTCACAAACCTCGTAGGAAGCGTCACTTCAAATCCAGCGAGCTTGAGTGTAAATGCGATCGCAGGCGTCAATCTCTCCGATCTGACCCAGACCTACGATGGCTCTGCAAAATCGGCCACCGTTAGCACAACCCCTGCCGCTCTGGCAGTGAGCGTGACTTACGACGGTTCGGCCAGCCTGCCAATTAACGCTGGTAGCTACGCAGTGGTGGCCACAGTAACTGAGCCCGGTTACATCGGCTCTAACTCAGGCACACTCGTAATTGAGAAGGCAGCCGCGAGCGTTTCGCTCTCCAACCTCGAGCACGAGTTCGACGGTTCTGCGAAGGCTGCAACTGCTACAACGACGCCTTCCGGCCTTCCTGTTGACGTAACTTACAACGGTTCCTCAACTGTACCAAGTGCAGTCGGCAGTTACACAGTACTCGCTACCGTTAATGACCCGAACTACACTGCCGCAACAGCGAACGGAACACTGGTAATCGCTCCACCTCCACCAGTGGTAGCGGATGTTGTCATCTCCGGACTCTCTCAAGTGTTCGATGGCGCGGCTCAGCCAGTGAGCGTTTCCACTACTCCAGGTGGCCTCGCGGTGAACGTGACTTACGACGGTTCTTCCACGGCCCCAACAAATGTCGGTAGCTACGCGGTTGTCGCGACTGTTGCCGAAGCGGGTTATGTGGGTTCTGCTTCCGCTACCTTGGTCATCACTCCGGCTTCAGCTACTATCAGCTTGGGCGATCTTGATCAGACCTTCGATGGTTCTCCAAAGGCGGCCTCCGCAAGCACCACGCCAGGTGGAGTATCTGTTGCCATCACATACGACGGCTCCGCGACTGCTCCAACCTACGCTGGTAGCTACAGCGTCGCCGCTGAGATTATCGACCCGAACTACACAGGCTCTGCAACAGGCACGCTCAACATCGCTAAGGCGACTGCGAACGTAGCTCTCGGCAACCTTTCGCAAACCTTCGACGGAAGCGCTAAGTCCGCAACTGCTACGACGACTCCAGAAGGTCTCGCTGTGAGCCTCACTTACGAAGGCTCAGCAAGCGCTCCGAGCGCGGTCGGCAACTACGCTGTTGAAGCAACAGTGGTCGACGACAACTACGAGGGCTCCGCTTCCGGAACGCTCGCCATCACTCAAGCCTCCGCTCAGATCTCGCTCTCTAACCTCGAGCAAGGTTTCGACGGATCAGCCAAGACCGCTGGCGTCAGCACAACCCCAGAAGGTCTCGCAGTCAGCGTGACTTACGATGGCTCCGAAAGCGCTCCAACAGACGCGGGCAGCTACGCGGTAGTCGCTACTATCACAGAAGCAGGATACACTGGCTCTGCGAATGGTACTTTGGTCATCACTCCTGCCGAAGCTTCTATCAGCCTCTCTGGTTTGACTCAGACCTTCGACGGATCTGCTAAGTCTGCATCTGCAAGCACCACTCCAGGCGGTCTTTCAGTAGACATCGCCTACGACGGTTCAGCCGATGCGCCAACGAATGCTGGTAGCTACGCAGTGGAAGCGACCATCGACGATCCTAACTACACAGGTTCAGCGACCGGTACACTCACCATCGAGAAGGCGACGGCGAGCATCACGCTCGGCGGACTCGCCCAGCAATTCGACGGTGCAGCCAAGCCAGTGAGCCCAACGACAACTCCAGAAGGCCTCAGCGTAACGGTCACTTACGACGGTTCCTCCAGCGCTCCTAGCGCGGTGGGTAACTACGCGGTCTCAGCGACAATCGCGGACGACAACTACGAAGGTTCCGCCTCGGCTACCCTCACCATCGGCGAGTCTGTTGCTCAAATCATCCTCGGAAACTTCGAGCAACAATACGACGGAGCTCTCAAGGGCGTATCCGTAACGACAATACCTGCCGATCTCGCAGTCCGCGTCACCTACAACGGTTCAACAGTGAGCCCATCCGAGGCTGGCAGCTACGCAGTCGAAGCAACGATCACTGAAGCAGGCTACTCTGGCTCTGCGACAGGTACTCTGGTAATCACTCCAGCGACAGCAAACATCAGCCTCTCAGGCTTGAGCCACACTTACGACGGATCCGTAAAGTCCGCCTCAGCTAGCACCACTCCAAATGGCGTATCAGTCGCAGTCTCCTACGACGGCTCTTCTGACGCTCCTACTGAAGCAGGCAGCTACGCAGTCGAGGCAACTGTAACAGACCCGAACTACACAGGCTCCGCATCGGCAACACTCACTATCGCAAAGGCAACTGCCAACGTAGCCCTCGGCGCCCTCGCCCAGGAATTCGATGGGGCAGCTAAGCCAGTAAGTGTAACAACGAGCCCTGAAGGTCTCTCTGTTGAAGTCACCTATGACGGTTCGGCAAGCGCTCCGAGCACAGTGGGCAGCTACGCGGTCGAGGCCACTGTAGTTGACAACAACTACGAAGGTTCCGCGTCAGGTACCTTGGTCATCTCCCAGTCCACTGCGGATGTCGTCCTCTCCAACCTCGAGCAAGGATTCGACGGATCAGCCAAGACAGTTGGCGTATCCACAACTCCAGAAGGTCTCGCAGTTGAGGTCACCTATAACGGTTCCGCTGACGCTCCGGTCAACGCTGGCAACTACGCAGTCGTCGCCACCATTACAGAGCCAGGCTACTCTGGCGCTGCATCGGCAACGCTCAAGATCGCTAAGGCAACTGCCACCGTGACCCTCGGCGACCTAGCCCAGGAGTTCGACGGCACAGCCAAAGCAGCGAGCGCGACCACCAGCCCAGCAGGCCTCACAGTTGAAGTCACCTACAACGGTTCCGCTAGCGCTCCAAGCGCAACAGGCAACTACGCCGTTGAAGCGACTGTAGTTGACAACAACTACGAAGGTTCCACATCAGGCACCTTGGTCATTGCCGAGTCTACCGCAGAAGTCGCCCTCTCGAACCTCGAGCAAGGATTCGACGGATCAGCCAAGAGCGTAGTCGCTACCACAACTCCAGCAGCCCTCGCTGTTGAAGTGACCTACGACGGCTCTAGCGAAGCTCCAAGCGACGCAGGCAGCTACGCGGTTGTCGCCACCATCACCGAAGCCGGCTACACCGGTTCCGCATCCGCCACCTTGGTTATCACTCCTGCTGAAGCGACTATCAGCCTCTCCGGATTGAGCCATACCTACGACGGATCCGCTAAGTCCGCGACCTCAAGCACCACTCCAAGCGGTGTATCCGTGGACGTAACCTACGACGGCTCTGCAAGCGCCCCGACCAACGCTGGCAGCTACGATGTAGTAGCAACAGTGAGCGACGCCAACTACACTGGCTCCGCCTCTGCAACGCTCACCATCGCCAAAGCAAGCGCAACGGTCACGCTCGACAACCTCACTCAGGACCACGACGGCTCCGCTAAGTCAGTGAGCGTATCGACTGATCCCGAAGGCCTCGCGGTGACCCTCACCTACGCCGGCTCTTCCGAAGCCCCCGTTGAGATCGGTTCCTACCCTGTTGTAGCAACCATCGAAGATGCAAACTACGAAGGTTCTGCTTCTGGCACCCTCACCATCGAACTCGACGAAGCAGCTATCCCAGTTGCGGAAGCAGGATTGGATCAAGCGATCCGCCCTGGCCAAAACGTCGATCTAGACGGTAGCGCCTCAAGCGACGACGAGACTCCATCAACCGAGCTCACCTACGAGTGGACATTCGGATCAACTCCAGCTGGCAGCGCCGCTGTCCTCGCCGGAGCTGACACCGCAACTCCAAGCTTCGTAGCTGACCTCGCCGGTATGTACACGATCTTCCTCATTGTAGAGGACGAGGATGGCAACCGAAGCGAAGTCGACATGGTAACGGTTAGCACCGAGAACCTAGCGCCAAGCGGCCTCATCGAGGTCGAGACCGAAATGCCAGTCGTGGGTGACAGTATCTACGTCAACGCGAGCGCAAGCACTGACCCAGAAGGCGACGAGATTTCCTACAGCTGGAGCATCAGCTCTCCTGAGGGAAGCGCGGCAGCCTTCGACGATCCCGCAAGCGAACGCACCTTCTTCGTCGCTGACCTTGCTGGTGACTACGAAGTCAGCCTCACAGTGAGCGACCTCCTCGGACCAAACGAGCCTTCCTCGGTAACTGTCACCGTATTGACAGCCCAAGAGCTCGCCGAAGTCACTGCCCTCGAAGCAGCCGAGCTGGTCTCTGGTCTAGGCGCTGAAGCCGTGGTCAACACACGCATGCAAGCGACCCTCGTGGTCAACCTTGAGCAACTCGCAACAGACATCGCCAACGGTGACTATGCTGCGGCAGCTCATCGACTCGGAATGCTGATCGAAACAACTGATGGCTGCGCGCTCCGCGGTAGCCCAGATCGCTCCCGCCGTAACATAGACTGGATCACCGATTGTGGCACTCAAGAGCTCCTCTACTCCGATCTGATGTCTATCCAGGAACTCCTCGGAGCTCTGTAGTCACGAAATACGACTTGAACGATCCTGTCTCCGCCGTCCGCGGCGGGGATATCCCTCAAGTTTTTCAATCTCAAACATCCCCGCCCTTCGGGGCGGGGTCCTTTTCCCGAAGGACTCTCGAAAACCTAAAACATCTACACAAACGACCGCCGGGAGAATTGAACCTAATCCAATCCCCCAGTCACTGAACCGGTCCCCTCAAGGCCATATGGTCTTTCCAAATCCCTCTAGGATTTTACAACATTTTCACCATAGGAAACGATTCGCTAACCACGCTAAGATCCAATAGTCAGCAACCCTTCAATATAATGAAATCAAACAAAACACGCTTTTCTCTTTTTGGACGAACCAAGATCGCGACTGCCGCGGTAGCCCTACTTTCGCTGTTCGCAGCGAATCAAGCAGCTGCAGTTGTCATCACCTCCACGGTTGATGACAACTTGGATGGTACCTACACTTACAACTACACCATCGACAACTCGAACGGCAGCTTCCACATCGCTTCGTGGATACTGGATTTCGACTTTCCAACCTCCGCGTGGGATTTTGCAAGTAGCGTCGTCACGCCTCAGGGCTGGGACTTTGCCGGAATTGAACTCCCCTTGAATCCCACGGGTTCAGCGATTGAGTTCTTCGCTTTGGATGATATTGGTGCGGATGACATCCTGATCGGCAGCTCTCTCTCTGGTTTTTCGCTCACTAGCGCACTCATGCCAGGCGATGTAATGTACTCCGCCTACCCCTGGGATTTTTCCAGCTTCGCCGAAGGCACTGTACGAGGACCAACACCGTCGGATCCTTCTCAAGTACCGGACACAGGCTCTACAACAGCACTCTTCGGTATGGGACTGATGGGCCTCGTCCTTCTCCGCTTCAGCTCCAAGCGTCGCGAAAACGGCTAAGGTTCTCGCAGAAAAGAACCTACAGCTCCCAGCAGCTGAAAACGCATTTCCAACTAGAGCGGTACCTCCACGGTACCGCTCTATTTTTTTCTCAGAGTTTCCTCTATTTTGCCGCGAAACAAAGGAAACGTTTCCTTTCGAATTGCCTCCCAAGCGGTAGCGCTGTTTTCCCACTAGATGTTTCTCATCGCCGAGGCCGTACCTCAACGGCCGATCGCATGAACTCAATCTAGCATGCCGTGAAGCTTTCAACCGCACTCTCCTTTCTCACATTTCCTCTCAGCTTTTCATTAACAACACTCGAGGCGTCGTCTCCGGCCGTCGGCGAGACGCTCGAATACAAGTCATGGTTGCTACAGCATTTCAGCGAACAGGAGCAGTTAGATCAGGGCATTGTAGGCGAACACGCCGACCCGGATCAGGATGGGCAGAGCAATGGCTTTGAGTTCCTGGCAAACCTTGATCCCAAGGACAACTCCTCCCGCTTCCACTTCGGCTACGAGGATAGCAAAAGAGAGTATCTCCGTTTCGGTCCGAACAACGACGAAGTCGTTTACGCCATTGAATACAGCTCCCTGCTCAAGAACTGGATAGCGATTGACCCGACGGCACTTCTGCCCGGCGGCGACTCCTTGCGGTTGAGTCTGAAGAATCATCCAGCGGAAGCCTTCTACCGAGTCGGGATCTCGCGGATCGATCGCAGCCCCAACTCCAATGATTTTACTTCCGCCCCAGCTGGCACCTACACCATGGGCTCTCCCAACGCCGAGATCGGACGAGGTAGCGGAGAGATCCGACATCAGGTCGAAATCACTAAGAATCTCCTAGTTGGCGGCACCGAAGTAACAAATTACCACATGGCCTATGTGCTCAACTGGGCACTCCAACGTGGTTTCCTAGATGCGGACTCACAATCGGTGACAGTCGTTGGAGACGAATCCCAGCAGCAATTGCTCTCTCTAAACGACCCGGATTGCCAGATAAGTTTCAATGGCATCTTGTTTGTCGTCGAAGACGGCAAAGGCGACTTCCCCTGCATCGAAGTCACCTGGCATGGCGCGATGGCGTTCTGCCACTACCTTACCCAAAAAGATGGCGAGAAGTCGCAAGCCATTAACCTCTCCGACTGGACGATCGACTTCACCAAAAACGGCTACCGTCTTCCCACCGAAGCGGAATGGGAATACCTCAGCCGAGCCGGAACGACGACCGCCTTCTACACAGGCGATATCACGGGAGCTTCGGTGGACCCAAATTTGGACAAAGCGGGCTGGTACAACGACAATAGCGAGGGAGCGACTCACGAGGTTGCCGGCAAACAGGCAAACGTATGGGGACTCTTCGATACCCATGGCAACGTATGGGAATGGTGCTCAGACTGGCATTCCAGCAGCCTCGGGAGTGAAAATGTTGTCGATCCAAACGGCCCAGACTCCGGCTCGCGACGAGTCATTCGCGGGGGAAGCTGGTCGAGCTTGGCACAGGACTCTCGAGCCGCCTTCCGAGATAGCTTCGAACCAGGCAAATCACATAGCACGATCGGATTCCGAGTTGTTTCAGCTTCCGTGCCTCAGCTTTGAAAGCCCAGGAACTCGCCTCGCCTCAAGTTGGAAACATGCCTGACTCCGGTTACATTTGTATTCATATACTGGATTCCTAAACACACTTAAAACAACGCGATTATCTTCGATCATTAACTGCAACCTACTCCTGCAGTATCCAGATTTTTCCAGATCGCGCTGGAAGGGTTGGGAAACGAACGCTTACCCCTTTGCCGAAGAATTTCTCACCGGAAAGTCTTTCTGTGAAATTCCACTCCTCTCCGAGGCCGAGATTCGTGCTGTCCAACTCGAGTTCCATATCGTCATCAGTTAAGTTGAAGACACCAATCATAAGGGGGCCTTCCTCGCTAACGAGTACTGGTTGATGCGGGTCACCGTAGTGGTCGAACCAGCGCACCTTGCCTGTGTGCACGGGCAAAGACGACTTGAGCAGGTCTAGACGGGGACCTTCTAGCTCCTTCATGTTCTCCCCGATCATGGCCAAACCACCGGTCATCCATACCATCTGTGCCCAACAGGATGCTTCGTTCTCTGTAAGTCCGTAGGCAGGGCTGTCGACATAATCAGGCGCGTGACGGCGAAAGTTCTCGAACTCAGGCTCCGGCGCATAGTCCCGAACGAGCAAGCAATCTGGGTCGTTTTGCCACCAAGTTTCGTGCATCCAATATCTCCATACATGCTGTACGGCCGAGGTCTTTATATTACAGTTACCCAAAGGCCAATCGCCCATCGGCACATACCAACGCGAAGAGACGTCGTATCCGATACGCATCCCGTCAAACAGGCCGATCGCCGGCCCCATAGCAGAACCACAGCCCAGCATGTAGCGATCTTTCGCGACCTCGCGGATCGCAGTGATGCCCTCGCGGAAGAGCTGCGCGGTTGTCTTGGAATTATCGTATCGATCACCCGGGAAAATAGCGTGGATGAGGAAGTCGATTTTGATGTATTCAAATCCCCATTCATCAAACACGCGAGTGAAGGTTTCCTTGAGAAACTCGATCGAACCTGGGTGGCTGAGGTCCAGCCCGTAGGTTCCCCAGTAATCCTTGGGTTCACCTGTCTCCTCGTCCTTGACCAAAAGATGCGGATTTTCCTTTGCGAACTGGCTCACCTTGTCGACCGAGAACGGAGCGAGCCACAAGCCGGGAACAAAGTCACGTGCCTTGATATCGTCGGCTGCCTTTTTCATGCCACCTGGGAAAAGCCCGCCCGCATGCCAATCGCCCCAAACCTTCTCACTTGTTTTTGACTCGAGATTCCATCCGTCGTCTATCTGAACGAAATCGACTTGGAGCTCATCCTTCATCTCCTGCAGAGCGTCCATGTTGTCGTACAGGTCTTTCTCTGTGAGCGTATCGTAGTAGTAATACCAGCTGCACCAGCCAGCCGGAGCTTTGCCCGGGTTGCGCTTACCAAGAATGGCCGCAACCGACTCGGCGTAAGATCGCATGAGTCCGGCTAGCGAGGATCCCGCTTCCAGAACTAGAGGCGAAATCTCCAACGAATCTTCAGCGCTCAATTCGATACCTTCCCGGTCGCAGCGGCAAGTAAGCGTATGCCTCCCCTCCGCCTTGAAATCCGTAATGAAGGTGTAGAACGCTGTTTCCAGACGAGTGAAGCCTGCGGTCAGGGCATTGTTGCCTTGGCTATCGGTCAAACCAACAACACTGTAGGATTCGTAGTTGTTCGCTACGTCGTAGAGACTGCTGAACCCAACCATGTCCTTGCCGTTGTTGAGGATACGGTCAAACCGGATGGTGGATATGAGCTCACCTCCCGAGAGAGGATTTAGCCAGTCCACCGATACGCTTTCGCCCGAGAGGTTTTTCCAGTTGGTAGCTAGGCTGAGCTTCCGCCCCTCCGCTACCAACGATAAAGAAATCTCCCATTTACTCTCAAGAGCCCAACGGATCTCGTTCTCTCCTGTACCCATGGTCCAGCTTTGATCCGGCTTGATGGACTGACCGTTTACGATGATTTCCGGTAGACAGTCAGCGATCGCGACCTCGTCTCCTTTGTAAGTTAAGCTGTATGATTTGCTGTTCGGATCAGCTTCAAATTTCCAATCGCTCATTTTCGATTTCTCCTATTTCCTAAATTCTTTTCTAGCTTTTCGAAAGCCGCCTTTGCCATCAAACACGATGCCCATCATGCTCCGGTGGATACCAATTACCGCAACGCCAGACCAAGCATGAACGTGGGATACAGGGATCCAATCCATCTCGAGCGTTGGCGTATTGCCGAGGAACGGATGAGGATAGATATCATCGGAAGTGTTCGGATCAAAGACTTCCCACCAAGTCTTTGCATCGCGATCGAGCATCGGCTTCCAGTAACGATTCAAAACTTCCGGAACGCGATCCCCCATTCCGTAACGCTCAAGCGCCTCGAAGACGATGAGATAAAAACTTGGTCCATACGGCAGCACGTAAGCATCCGGCTCGAGCAATTTCTCAAGAATTGAGCGGCCGAGCTCCTGATCTGGGATGCCCGCCGCGCACAGCATCATGTTGCTTTGGAAGCTCGCGCTGAATTCGCCCTCAGATGGATGCACCTCCCGGTACAAGCCTTTCTCTGCTTCGAAGAAGACCTCATGGGTACGGGTGCGCAGCGTTTTCACGTGACCACCAAAGAGCTCCGCATCGGACGCTTCACCGCAGAGTTCAGCCATTGCTGCCATTGCTTCCAAGTGCTGGACGTAAAGCGCTTGGATAAAACTGGTACGACCCAAACGTTCAATTCCCACACCCCAGTCAAAGAACGGCGTTTCCTGAGAAGTCAGGTTGATGAACTCGCCAGTGAAGTACCTGCGAATATAGGTATCGGCAAGCTTCGCCGAAGGGTACCATCGCTTGATAAATTCCAAGTCTCCATTAAACAAATACTGCTCGTGCAACATGATGCAGAGGTGCAGCTGGAAATCTGGCAAGTACTGACCATTCTCACGAGGGCCTACACAAGGCACCCGCCCCTGCGGATTCTGCAAAGCAAAGAGTTGCTCGATCGACTTTCTACCGAGCGGATCTTCCTCGTAGAGGTACATGCTCATCAAGGCCATGATACGGGCATCAAAGGTCCAGAGATCCGGCTCACGCAAAGGACAGCCTTCGAAATGCTGAGAAGAGCTAATCCGCAATGTGTAATCGCTCACGTCGATGATCTGCTTGAGAAAGTCATCTTCAACGCCGCGATACTCTGTAGCAGGAAATGAATACATCTCGTTGTGATGCGCCACCGACTCGATACAGATCGGTCCGGACTGCTGTATGATCACCAGCTTGATGAAGCGGAACGCCCGACGGTGATAGGCCTTCCACTCCCGGACCGAACCGTGAAACTTCACGACATCCGTACGGTAGCAATCGAGACTTTCCCCGTACCAGACTTCGACAATCGCTTCGTCACCGCTTATCTTGATTTCCGGTCGACCGACGACTTCCTTCTCGAAGTCAAAAACCAACTCAGGCGAAGCTCCATATACCTGCTGCTCAACTCTCACCGGCAGTTTCAATCCCTCCGCTGAAACGACCACCTTTCCGTCGACATCAAAAAACCAAGATCCCCTCCGAGAAAAGTCACTTACCAGATTCTGCTTGATAACACGTCGTTCTAGATCCGGCAGCTTGTACTCCTCAAGGTTGACCGCATAGCGGGAGTTAACAGCTGGTCCCCGCGAAAACGCATCCTTCCACTCGGGGCCGATCTCGTCACCCGCCGACATCCAATTGTCCTTCTTGTCGCCGTGATAGAACTCCTTGTAGCCATTCCACTCGCTAAGACGGCTTCCCACCGTGCTGTACTCAGGGCTGATCCGCACCTTCCAGCCGTCCTCCGAACTGCGGCAAAGGATTTCGTTCGACGAAGACAGACTGAAAAGCATTCCCGGTTCCCCTACATCAAACTCGGAGATGCTCGGGAAGTCATACCCTTCGTGAAAAACACGGATCGAAACTCGGTTCGTACCTTTCTTCAAAATCCCTGCCGGGATCGCGTGCTTGTGGAAATACCAAAGTTGGCGAGAACCTGGAGTTGGCCCGTGGGCGATCCTCTCCGAATTGACGTAAAGCAGGTAGTGAGAGTTCGCCGTGACCTCCCCTACGATCCCGTCAAGATCAACACCGTCGCCAATCTCGAAATCCCGCACAAAATCCAGATAAAGGGGCTTACCCTTTTCGATCCCCGAGGGACGAATCTTCTCTTGGCCCGGCAAAGCGAGCCACTCAGCATTGTAAATAGACATCGTTTCTTAACAGAAATAGGAGCAACAGGTATCGTTTCCTATTCACAAAAAGAAAGAGCCCGATCTGGTCAATGCTCGAAGTTCGATTCCGCACAAATTTGTCCGAAAGAAGCTTTAAACACACCATTTGGCAGCCCCTTGACAAAACATTCACCTAACAAGCAGAACGTCCCCCACGATGCACGAAGGGGACGACATTTAGCAGCATTTGTACAGCGGGATAACAAGAGTAACCACGAGAGCCTATTCTCTCACAGTCACAAAGCAAAAACCTCACTACTGAACCGTAACATCTTCGATGTAGTACAGCTCCGTGTCACCTTCTAGAAACCTACCACTTATGCTCCCCGCGAGTTTGTGAACATGAGCCCACGACCTCCTCCTCTGCGGCTACAATGCCTCAGAAGCCTCCCTCCTCTCCCGCTACAATTATCTCCACTATTTCTCCCCAGCATTCCGAAAAACCTATGGTCAATCGCCCCCAAAGGCACTCGGCGTAACGCCGCACGAGATAACTCCAGATTGCTTTCAGATTCACCTCATTTTCAGAACTGGCAAATTGCCATCAAATTGCCACTTGCCAATCTAAACTGGCAATTTTCAAACCTTGATTTTTGAGCACAATGCTACATATTCCACTCTAATAGAGCATTTTACAAAAATGAGACAAAAGAAAAAGGCGTCCTCTACCGGGGGTTCGAATCCCCCTCTCTCCGCCACTTTTGTCTCAGACAAAAGCGACTCCGTTCGGGGTGCCCCTTGTTTCGTCGCGATGCTCCTCAAGTCTCGCTTCGCTCGGTACTCCGCCACTTTTAAAGCCTCCCAGCACGTAGATTGTTCGGGAGGCTTTTGCGTTAAACAACGGAAGGAGGTGAGAAGCTCTGGAAGAGAGTTCGACGAAACGAGCTCGCGAGCGAAGTATGCGTCCGGAGCACTTGAACGAAGTTCAACCAATCCCCTCTCTCCACCGTTATCATTGGCCCTATTTCAGAACCTCGCGGGCGAACCAGCAAGCGAACCGCGTGCCAACAGCTACGAATTTTGATGAGCTACACAGCAACAGCCTCTAGCTTGCGAACACAGCAAAGCAGACCTGAACCTTTCACCTCGAAGCGAAAAAAGATTTTCAAAGCTGCCTAATTGATTCAATCAACGCCTCTGCGACCCTCGCCGCTGAAGCAGGGTTCTGCCCGGTTATGAGTCGGCCACTAACGACCACCTTATCATTGAACATACCGGCTTTTTCAACAATCGCGCCACACTCTTCCAACTTGTCCTCCAGGAGAAATGGCACATCACCGGCAAGTCCAGCGATCCGTTCTTCCGCATTTGTAAAGCCAGCAACCCTCTTTCCCTTAATCAGCAGCTCGCCGTTACTTAGTCGCAGATTCACGAGCGCCGCAGGACCGTGGCAGACAGCCGCGACTGATCCTCCAGATTCGTAGATCGATGCCGCGACATTAGCGAGAGCCTCGCTCTTGGGGAAATCCCACATCGTGCCGTGCCCTCCCGCGAAATAGATTGCGACGTATTCGCTAGGATCGACTTCCGCCAATGGCAACGTAGTTGCCAAGCTTTCAACAGCGCTGAGCGTCTCCCAGAAACGCCTGTTTTCCTTATCCCTAAGACTGAAGCTCCCCGGGTCGATAGGCGCGTGTCCTCCCTTTGGACTGGCGAAATGTATCGTGTAGCCGGCGTCATCTAAACGAGTCCAGGCATGGGTAATTTCGGAAAGCCAGGACCCCGTCGCTTTGCTCGAGTCTCCTATCTTGGATTGATTCGTTACGACCAAAAGCACTTTGGGTCCCGCCTCTACAGGGAGGACAAGATAGGTCGAAAGCGCCACAACAAGGAAAACAGATGCGAATGTAATGCGTTTTTTCATACGTTTTCCAAAGGATCTAAGTGCAAGTTGAATTCTCGGATTCGTATCGAGAGAAGGTCGCTCGCAAACCTACGTTCCTTAAGCCTCTCAGTTCTTTGCTTTCTCCCAATGCCTTACACTGTAAGCGGGCTTCGCTTGGATCGCGAATTCATCGCCCAACAGTTTTGCCCGCAAATCGACAAAAGGATAATCGCGAGTGTCATTCTCTGCGTTGTATCCGGGATTCAATGTCGGCATGTACTTCTGCTCCACATTATCGTCGAGCCATTGATTGAGCTCCTTGAAAAGTGCACGGGCGAGCTTCGGTTTAGACTCCGTCAAATTATTCGCCTCCGAAATGTCCTTTTCGACATTGTACAGCCAAAGCCGTCCCGACCAATCATAAATCAATTTGTGAGGACCCTTACGAATCGCCGAGTGAGGCGTCAAAGGCAGATTATCGACGGGATTGTAGACCTGCACATTTAGGGGGTAATGCCAAAAATACGTGTCGCGCCCATAGTGGCCGCGGCCTTTCGGTTTCTCAATCAGACCGGTCAGGCTGCGCCCATCGATCCCGGGCTGTCCGTCCACACCACTGTAATACGGTTTAGCGTCCAAGCCTGCATACTCGAGGATCGTCGGAAAGAGATCATTACAATCTACCGAACGATCGACCCACTTGCCTCCTTCGATCTTGCCCTTCCAGTAGAAAAACAGCGGCACGCGTATCCCACCTTCGAATACCATGGCCTTGCCACCCTTCAAAGGAGCATTGGAGGTCGCCCGCGAATCATCCGCCTTGGTCTTCTGATTCAGTGGCCAGGAAACGCCCCCATTGTCGCTCATGAAAATGATAAGCGTATTTTCGAGTTGATCAGTTTCTTCCAAAGCTTTCACAAGTTGCCCAATTGAATCATCCATACTGCGGTTCATCGCCGCATAGGTCGCGTTGTCATGCTTGTTCCATCCCTTGCTCCCCTTCGATTCGAAATAAGCGATATCCTTCTTCTTGGCTTGAATCGGACTATGCAAGGCGAACTGGCAGAAATAGAGGAAGAATGGCTGCTCCTTTTTAGTCTCCGCGTGCGAACGGATAAAATCCGTCGCTTGCGCCGTCAGCTCGTCGGTAAGGTATTCAAAATCCTGATCCTTTCCCATATTGGAATGAAGCAACTTATCTTGCGGCATTTGAGGATGAGTGAGTCGATCGCTCTCCCAAACCTTGCGCCAATTGAAGTAAGGAGAGCCTCCCGCATCGAAGTAGGCCAGTTCCTCGAAACCTTGATCCTTCGGCTCGTAGCCAACCGAACCATGTCCGCCCAGATGCCATTTCCCCACAAAAGCCGAACGATAGCCGCTCTCATTTAGTACCTCCGCAATAGTATTTGCATCACGCCCGAGATCGCCATTTTGCCCCGAAGGCAAAGCCAACAAAGAGCCGCCATTCCATAAGGCCTGCTCATGCGGGATTCGGTCCCCCCAAAAGATCGCATCCTGAGTGAGATGCCCCGGTGGCGGTGTCTTGTTTTGATTGTACCAACTGCGAACAATCCCCGGCGTCGCCGTGGTAAATCCGATTTTCCCCGCATAACGTCCCGTCAAAATGCTGGATCTAGTCGGCGAACACAAGGGACAGGCATAAGCCTGCGAAAAGGCGACGCCCCCCTTCGCAAGTCGATCGAGGTTTGGCGTCTCGTAGAATTGCTCCTCCGTCGCCACTCCCGTCACACGCTCGGCAAAGGCTCCGACATCCGTATAGCCCATGTCGTCCGCAAGTATTAGAAGCACGTTCGGCTTCTCAGCGGCTCCGAGCGAGAGAGCCGACCAAACAAACAGGGCCGAGGTTAGGCAGGAATAGAATGCCGAAGTTGTTCTCATCATTATTAATCTCTAAATTCAACTGTCCGCCATGACTTCAAATCGGTAGCTTCCCGACTGAAGGCGAAATGAGCTCATACCGTTTTCGCTTGAGAGATGCTCCACTCCCTCAGCCGCAGAAACCGACTTCCCAGATTCCCGCACTTTACCAGGCTTCGAGACGGGGAGATCCAAACGTGCGCTTGTATTCGCAGGAACTGATACATCCAAACTCAAGCCACCCGCATCAGTCTTCTTCCATTCGACCTGAATAAGACCATTGGGCGAATCGAAGCCACCCTTTGCCCAGCTCAACTCTTCAGTCGGGTTAGGCGCAATGCGGAACTCCGTCCAGGAAGGTGCCGTCTGGTCGATCCCCACCAAGTTTTGGAACATCCATTCCCCCACCGCGCCAAAAGCGTAGTGACTGAATGAATTCATCCCTTCATTACTCGCCCCCTTACCCTTAATGTAGCTATTCCAACGTTCCCAAATGCTGGTCGCCCCATTCTTCACTTCGTATCCCCACGAAGGATACTCCTGAGTATGCATTAATTTTCCGGCCACGCTGTGCTGACCGCTCTTGGTCAAGGCTGGCAAGAGATGTCGGGTGCCTAGGAATCCAGTCGCCATGCGACCGCCCTTCTCCTCCACCAAAGCCGCCAACTCCTGGCCAGCCGCCTTCTGCTGATCCTCTGGAATCAAGTCCATGAAGATCGCCAAAGCATAGGCCGTCTGGGTGCTCACCTTCAGCTTGCCCTTGCCTTCCAAATAGAGCTTTCGGAAAGACGCTTCGATTTCCTTCCTCTGCTTACGATAGAAATTCCCTTTCGCCTTATTCCCAATCGCATCGGCCATCTCCGCCATCATTTGGGCGGACTGCGCATAATAGCATAAGTCGATATAAGCGAGCGGAGTCGGTTGATCCAAATTCAGCCAATCCCCCCAGGTCTTGCCTTCTTCCGTTCCCAACTTCTTGCGATCTCTCGCATGACGGAAGGCCATAAAGGTATCCATGGACTGCCAATTGTCTTGGACGACTTCCAAGTCTCCGTACGCCTGCCAAATCGTCCATGGGCAGATTACACCCGCGTCCATCCAAGCAGTGCCATGCGGCGGTCCAGGACGCGAATACGGGAAGGGAGCAAAGGCAGGATAGGATCCGAAAATCAGCTGCGAATCGCGCAGGTCCACCAGCCATTTCTTATAGAAGGCCGCAATGTCAGCGTTGTAGGTCGCCGCCTTTACGAAAATCTGAGCATCGCCGGTCCAGCCTAAGCGCTCATCGCGTTGCGGACAATCAGTCGGCACTTCCAAGAAGTTCGCCCGCTGTGTCCATACGATATTGCTGTAGAGCTGATTCAGCATCGGATCCGAACACTCGAAACTTCCGGTCAAAGGCGTATCGGAGTGCATGACTAAACCGGTGATCATGTCGAGACTTGGCTTCTCATCGATTCCCGTCACCTCAACGTACTGAAAGCCATGATACACGAACTGTGGCGACCACACTTCGGCTTCCTTGCTTCCTTTTAAAGTATAGGTATCGGTGCTACGAGCGGTACGCAGATTCGCCGTCACCAGTGTCTTGTCCGGACGCACCATTTCAGCTACCCGCAAGCGTACTTTTTGGCCGGCTTTACCCTTCACCTTCAAACGAGGAATTCCCGCGAAGTTCTGCCCGAGGTCGAAGACATATACGCCGGGCTCAGGCTCGAAGATTTGCTTTGCAGCCAGCTCCTCTGTCACTCGAACCGGTACGCCTGGGTGGGCCTCGAGGGTATCGACATAGGGTAGCATCACCGAAACCGGCTCCCAGGCCTTGTCATTATATTTTGGCGACGTCCATTCTCCCAGTTCGCGGCGAGCATCGTAGGACTCGCCCATTAGAATATCGGTTTCCGTAATCGGACCTAGCGAGGTTTTCCAAGTCTTATCGGTCTTCACGATTTCGCGTGTTCCGTTTTCATACTCTATTTCCAACTGCATCAGAAGAGACGGCGTTTCGCCGTAGTAACCTCTACCCGAAGGATTGGAGTGCATCTTCACGAATAAGGCATAACCAATATAGCCCGCGTACCAGCCATCCGACAGGGTAGCTCCAATCGCGTTGGCGCCCTTTTCGCGTACGTGATCCGAAACGTCGTAAGTTTGGAAATACAAGCGCTTGTGGTAGTCGGTCCACCCCGGAGCAAGGTACTGATCGCCCACTCGCTCTCCATTGATGGAAACCTCATAGACACCCCTCGCAGTAGCGTACAGTGTCGCCCGTCGAATACCTCCCTTTGCCTTGAATTCCTTTCGGAAGTACTTGGCCGGGCGCATTCTCAAAACACCGCGATGCGGGTCATCTGTTAAGAAAGTCACATTCTCGGACGTTTTGAACTCATGATTGTCCTCCATGCCAATCCAGTCGCCTTCCCAATCCGAGTGCTCCAGCAAACCGACCGACCAGCTAGCGACATCGCTCCAATCGCTTGCCTTGTCATCACCATCCCAGAGCTTAACTTTCCAAAAGCACTGCGAGCGGGCGTCCAACTCCTTTCCCGCATAGCGAATCAAGCGCGTATCGCTCGTATTCACCTTCCCACTATCCCAAAGATCCCCTTGATCACTCTCTAGTTGCGAGCGCGTCGAGGCCACCAGAATCCGATAAGCGCTTTGCTTCAAGCCGCGCGCTTCCGGCGCTGAGGCGCTCACCCTCCATGAGAGACGCGGGGCCGCTTCGCCAATGCCGATCGGATTTTCCAAATGCTCCACTTGGAGCTGAGACGGCTGTATGGTTCCAGCCAACAAAGTCTGGCCAACAAAGAGCAACCAGAGCACGGCGAAACCAAAGACTCGATAGCGATTCTGTATTCTAGAATATGTCATATTTTCAAAAAGTTGATTTTTCTGCCCTAACTGCGTTTTTATTTTCCGCTAAGATCGTGCAACTACAGTTACGGCCGCTCGCTTAGATTCACGTATTTGAGCACAATCAGCCCAACCGTTAGTAACGAGTTTGAGGAGCCCCTTCCGCATTTATCCCCCACCCCTTACAAACCGCTTCTTCAACTGTCAGTCCCGCAAGAACATGACTGTCAACCAAGCCACCCTAACTCTTCGCCATCTTCGTCCACTTGCTTTTCGACTTGGCTGATTTGACGACCGTTTCAACAAAGGCCATCCCTTTCACACCGTCGTCAACAGTTGGAAAATCTAAGCTCTTCGGCATCTTCTTTCCGCTTACTTCCGCTCGAATCGCCTTCGCCGCATTCACGTAAACATTCGCAAAAGCCTCGATAAATCCTTCGGGATGACCAAACGGCAGACGGGTGTTTTCCTGGGCGACCCGACAGTTGTAAGCATTGCCTCGCCTCACGATCTGGCGCGGTTTATCCGAGTATTTCACGATCAGCTCATCTGGGGATTCTTGGTGCCATTCGAGAGAGCACTTCGTTCCGTAGATACGGATATTCAGGTTGTTCTCATCTCCATTAGAAATCTGCGACGCATAGAGCACGCCTTTCGCCCCGCCTTTGTAGCGGATAAGCACATTCCCATCGTCATCCAGCAAACGGCCGGGAATGAACGCCGTCAATTCCGCGCAGAGCGATTCCATTTCCAATCCAGTGATATATGATCCAAGATTCGCTGCATGCGTACCGATGTCCCCCATACAGTTTGAAGCTCCGGCAATAGACGGATCAGTCCGCCAGGAGGCGATCTTCGCGACGGCCTTGTTATCTACGTCGCCAACCGCATAACCCTGGGGGTATTCAGTCACTATTTTCAGGATACGACCAAGCTTCCCTTTCTTCACCATTTCCTTGGCTTCCTTCACCATCGGGTAGCCGGTATAGTTATGGGTAAGAGCAAAGACTTTTCCAATTCTTCGCACCAGCGTCCGCAGCTTTTTGGCCTGCGCGAGATCGAATGTCATCGGCTTATCGCATATCACGTTGAACCCCGCCTTGAGAAAGGCGCTAGCTATTTCGAAATGGGTGCTATTTGGGGTAACGATGGTCACGAAATCAATTCGTTGGTCCTCCGGCAACGCAGCCTCTGCCTTAGCCATTTCCAAATAGCTACCGTAAACACGACTCGGATCGAGAAATAGCTCCTTCCCTGATCGCTTCGACTTTTTCGGATCAGAGGAAAACGCCCCCGCAACAAGTTCGATCTGCCCATCGAGAGCAGCGGCCCGTCGGTGAACGTTTCCAATGAAGGCGCCAATACCCCCTCCAACCATTCCCATTCGTAGTTTTCTATTCATTACAATAAAATTTGAGATTCTGATTCACACGAGGGCATAGAACAGGCACTTCATCTCCCCGAAATATAAGCCTCCATTTTTCACAAATTCAGCGAACCTCGCTAATGCGCTAAACGCGAAAACAAGTGCTCTCGTCTCAGAGCGAGCGGCCGTTCCCAATCCGCAACATTGGGCGACCATTGGCCGCGTCGAAAAGAAACCTACCCGCGCAAAGCGAGTCGCTCCGCTGTCAAAGGCTCAAGCGGAACTCCCGTGGAGTCTGGCCCCACCGTTCGCGGAAGAGCCGGTTGAAATGGGATAGGTTTTGGAAACCTGACTCAAAGGCCGCTTCGGTGATCGAGTGATTGCCGGCTATCAGCAAACGCCGACAGTACTCGAGCCGATACTGCTGGAGAAAAGTGGTGAAGGACTGGCCAGTAAATTGTGGGAAATGACGCGAGAAAGTCGCGCGACTCGTCGATGTATGCTTCAGCACATCCTGCAAGGTGATGGGATCCCGGAACCGCGAACTGATAAACTCGATCGCCTCCGAAATGATCTCACTGTATCCAGCCGCCCCTGACTTTAAGCGAATGGGACGCGAAAGCGAGCTTACCCCAGCAGACTTCTCAGACGAAAAAGCCTGAGCGATGTCACCGAGCAGCTCGAATATAGTACCCAATCGACTGATTGGCGCTTGAGCGACCGCTTTCTCCAAGGCCCCACCTACCCGCTCCGAAAGCTCCTCATCAAATAACAACCCCTCGGCAGCGAGCCCCCAGAGTCGATCCAAGTCCCGCAATTCTGGAATCTCGCCAAAGGCCGAGCCAGGCCCGACTCGAAATTGCAAAGCAAAGCCAGCTGACTCGCCCACCTGCCACTGGTGAGGCAGAAGCGATCCCAACATCACAGTCTCAGGCGCATTCACCTGCCGAATGGAATCCCCCACCAGGCGTATTCCCTCTCCCTTCGAAAAATGAGCCAACTCGATCTCAGGATGGTAGTGCCAACGGTGCCCCATCCCACCTGTGCGTTCCAACGCAGGTTGTCCGTGATGAATCTGGGGCTTCGCCACTGAGCCATCCCAAGACAGTAGTCGAAACGACAAGCCAAGCGGACTGGTGACTTGCTCGAATGAAGGAGACGTTTTGGGTTTGTTCTTCATGAGGGGGGACATCGAGTCAGCTCGACGTCCGACAGTAGAGGAATGAGATAAGCAACGGGCTGCGGAAGAATCATTAAAGCTCGCATCATAAGCCTCAGAGGGGGCAAACGGTCTGGATGCAGCCTATCTCTCAACAAGACCATGGATTGAGACTGACACCCGCAGAGATTCTCAACCAGTTCAAAGCACGTACGTTGACGTTCAATCCATATGCAATCCGGTTCATTTGGTGCTTCTGAGCGGTCTTCATAATACTCTAGTATCGGAAAAGGTGGTTAATTCCACCGTCATGACGAGACAATAACACGTATTATGCAATCTACGAACAAGCGTAGCCTTTGACCCGTCCGCCAAGCTCGCAGCGCGCTCCTCGCCGAAGCAATCGAAATTGTGAGTTGGTCAATAGGAGTGGAAGTGGCAGACCTGAAACAAATCTCCGTCCATTAAAGTCGCAAACTGAGACTAGAGCATCAGTTTCCGCATTCATTGCATTAGCGGAATTAGCAAAAATGATGAACAATCGATCTCATGAAATCTCCTTCAAGTTATCGATTTTCCTTTGGCCCTTGGAATATTAGCGAAGGTGCCGACCCTTTTGGCCCTGAAGTAAGGCCTGCCTATCCTCACGAACAGAAATATGCCCTTTATAAATCGCTCGGTTTCGAAGGCGTGCAATTCCATGACGACGATGTAGTCACTGACATCGATGCGAAAAGCCCCGCCCAAATCGCAGCCGAGGCACGACGCATCAAATCGATACTGGACAACGAAGGGCTCGTCCCAGAATTCGTAGCTCCCCGTCTTTGGTTCGCGGAGCAGACAGTGGATGGTGGATACACCTCCAACTCAGCTAGCGATCGTCAGTACGCATGGGAACGCACCCAAAAAAGCATCGATATCGCAAACGAAATCGGAAGCGGAGCCTTGGTCTTGTGGCTCGCACGCGAAGGCACCTACATCCGTGAAGCGAAGGATGCTAAGCTCGCCTACGAGCGCATTCTCGAAACGATCAACCGTGCCCTCGAATACGACGATAAGATCGAGATCTGGATCGAACCAAAACCCAACGAACCAACCGACCAAGCCTACGTGCCAACGATCGGACACGCCGTCGCCCTCGCCTACGCCTCGCAGGACCCAAATCGTGTAAAGGGCTTGATTGAAACAGCTCACGCTCAACTCGCCGGACTCGATCCTTCCGACGAAATGGCATTCGCGCTCGCCCACGACAAACTCGCCAGCGTGCACCTGAACGACCAAAACGGACTCAAGTACGACCAAGATAAGAACTTCGCTTCTTCCAATCTCCGAGCCGCCTTCAACCAAATCCGCGTTCTCGAAGCCGCCGGATACGGCAGCCGCGGAGAATTCATCGGTCTCGACGTTAAAGCCATGCGTACACAAAAAGGAGTGCCCGTCACCGAACATCTCTCCAACAGCCTGCGCATGTTCCACCATCTCGTGGAAAAAGTCCGCAGCTACGACACGGCGAAGGAAGCCGCTTTCCGAGAAGCCAGAGACTATGAAGGTCTCGAACTCTACGTGATGGAACACCTGATGGGCGTCCATCAAGCGAGCTCGCCTTCAACGCCAAATGGCGAGGTGCTGTCAGCGGCCCAATAAGGTTTAAGACAACAGATTCAGGCGATTTGTTTAAGCAGAGCGAATCGCTATCTCTCAGCGACCCGACTCAGTCAAACGGGGCACCCTTGCGATAAGAGCTAATCGAAACGTAGCTGACCATAAGAAGCCATCTCTTCCGCAAAGCCGATCCTGAAAGCAAGCCCCTGCTCTCCCTCCTCCAAAGCGACTTCAACCGCCTCCTCACTCAACCCGATTTCCTTGGTAAAATGAATGACGAGCTCACGTGGACGCGTATTCTTCTTTTGGACACTCAAACCCGTCTGCAGAAAATCCAAGTAAGCAGCGCTATTCACGTGCTGATGCGGATCGTAATCCGCATAGCGCAATGAAATACTCGTCCGAGCGGCACCTTCAGTCGTTCGCAAAAGAATCATCCTCACCAAATCGCTAAAGAAGCAATCATGGTTTCGAACAGGTATCGACTCGACAATCTCTTCGGGCACTTTCGCCACTCTCTTCTTCCCCAAGTCCACATACAACCAAACCGCTGAAGCCTCCCCGATTTCTTTACCATCGCAAAGGATACGGAACTCGCGGAAGGCCTTGAAGCCTGAAAACGAGGAGATCCAAGTCTCCACCTGAATCGTTTCCCCAAATTTCGGATACCGTTTGAAACGCATCGCAAGACGCCCCAAAAACCAAGATTTTTCCTCTTCTCCTTTCTCCTGAATTAAGAGATTGTAATGCTGAACCGCCGCTTCTTGCAAAAGCTGAAAGAGCGAGCCGAGACGAATCCGTTGTTCTCGGTCAACTTGGAAATAGCCAATTTGATGTTCTTGAAGATACTCGCTATCCATTACACAGAATCACTTGTAGGAACAACGCAAATACAGCCCTTCCGTTCTCTTTGTCAATTCACTCTAGTTCCCCTCTCTGAAGCGATATTGCACTTCCTTATGGAAGCAAATCAAACCCGCACTTCAGTCACGCAAGAGAACCTCACTCAACGATGACACCCTATCTCTCGATCGGAAACTCCCGCCAAAACTTAAAAGCAGGACGCAGATCCCGGCAGCCCCAATCCATAGCACTGAGGGGCAAATCTGCCTGATGCCCTTTTACCGGCGAAACGCCTAACGAAACAAATGCAAAAATAGTCTCAAAGAAGAGTCGAACCCCATCTTGAACCAACAAGCCCAACAGTTTCCATTCTAGGCCAATTCAAAAAAAGCTCTGCCGTGTGGAGATGCTTCCACTCCGGCAGAGCCAATATCCTGTTACGACTAAAAAACTTAGGGTAAAACTCCTCGGCCAATCTAAACCCGATACGGAGCTCGCCTTTTGTAGGTACGCATCTTGTTGGCCTTCCGATCTCCGATGAATCGTTCCTTCACTGGATCAAATCGAACCTTGCGTCCCAGCTTCCAGCTGATGGCGGCCGCAAAGCAGGCCATGTGTCCGTAGCGCACTGCCGTGGAGTTACAAACCGGCTGTTCCCGCGTTTTCACGCAATCGAGGAAATTGCGGACATGAGTGACAGGATCCGTTCCTCTTAGCTGGTCGTAGTTTTTATTTTCGATGAGCTTGGGATTGCTAGCCTCCAATTTCTGAAAATCGCCTGCTTCCACCCACGCTTCATCGCCGACAAAGCGAACCGGGCAAGAGCCCATTCCCTTGATCCACTCGCCAACGCCTTCGCCAGAAGACAATCGCAGAACCAGCTTTATGCCGTTCTCATACTTAGCATGTATCAGACTGTCCGATACGGCTTCAAACTCAATCGGCGTCGTTCCGTCGGCATCGGCTGCCCACTGGCACAGATCAATCGTGTGCGTGCCCCACTCCGGGAGTCTCCATCCAGAATACAACCCTTTGTGGTTGCGCCAGCGCCCTCTGCAGTACGCTTCATTAAACGGAAGCCAGGGTGCCGGTCCTAGCCATTTGTCCCAATTAATTTCCGATGGATCCGGCTCGGGTTCGGCCGGCAACGGCTCGAGGTACTCCTGAAGTTTCAGAATGCCAGCATGTACCTCTGTAACTTGCCCCAGCTTTCCCTCCCGGGCCAGATCGACCGCGAGCTTGAAATTCGGGACACTTCGTCGCTGCGTTCCCGCTTGGAACACACGTTTGTGCTTCGTGATCTCGTCATCCAACTCCTGGCATTCCTGGATATTCATCGCGCACGGCTTCTCGCAATAGATGTCCTTGCCCGCACGGGCTGCGAGGATGGACGCGGTCGTATGCCAACGATCCCCAGTAGCAATCAGAACCGAGTCAATATCGTCTCGTTCCAAGATCCCGGACATATCGTCGTAGGTCACGCAATCCGAGTTCCCGTATTGGCGGTCCGTCATGCGCTTGACGATTTCACGCCGCTTCTTTTGCGGATCGGCAATCGCCACGAACTGGCTGTCCTTGTGCTTAAAAAAGCCCGCCAAGACACCACGGCCCCGTCCCCCCAAGCCAATGCCTCCCACGACGATTCGGTTGCTTGGCGCTACCGTTCCATTTTTGCCAAGTGCGCTCGCGGGTATAATGGTAGGCATACCAATCGCGGCTACCGCCGCAGCCTTCAAAAAGTCACGACGTGTCCTATTTGTATTCATATCTCCCATACTTTAATCCTCCTAATAAATCGTTTTTGTCGCACAATGATAGTCACACTCGTCACGGGGCGACGATAGAGCCGAGAATAGCGTTCATTCGAGCAGATAGGCAAGTCTGCAGCTTGTTCAGTTCCCCGCGACAGCCTCCCGAAGTGCCGACTTCGCAGCGTCTCCACTCAATTTTTTCAAGCGGATGTCTTTCACGTATGCCTGCATAGCAGGCCCACGATGCAATTGAATTCCGATTAGGCCACTCGTTTGAGCGCCGGGAAAACGATCGGCAACAGCGACAGTGACGACGCCATTCACCTTGTGAATCATTCGCTTCCCGACTGCGATAACCTCATAATCGTTCCACTCGTAGACGTCGAACTCCTCATCGCTCCCAACTTTACCCTTAACTTCAGGGAGTGACTTCCCCTTCGCGTTAACCTTATCGGTAACTAGAACCTTCTGGCCACGCCGTGCAACGATACCTCGACCGGTTCCTTCGCTGTAATACATACCCATGTATTCATGTTTTGGATGAACATCCAACTGAGGTCCCGAGAGAGCGTGTGCAGCTCCCTCGACACTCTGAGCCCGGTACATGACTCCCGAATTGTTCTCGCCTGCAATCTTGAGTCGAAGCTTCAAATGAAAGTTCGAAACTTCCCCTTCCTTCCAAACGAGAAAGGTATTGGCTTTTAATTCAACTCCCTCAGTCGAGCCCACGATGGCGTTGTCCTTAACGCTCCAAAGCCCCTCCTGCCCTTCCCAACCAGAGAGGTCCTTGCCATTGAAGATGGACTTGAATCCATCCTCAGCATTCACAGCGGCAGTGAAGAGAAGCCAGCTAGTTAGAAATGTGATGATGTTTTTCATTGCAGTCAAAAGAGGGAAGTTTTTGTCAATCAGCATATGCCAGCGATGCTTTGGGCAGGGGGTGAATAGATCGTTTCAAAAGGTCGAGAGAGCGACTTGCATTATGCCTGCTTCACCTTTGTCCAGCGGCCAGTCTTAGCCGATTTCAGGACTGCGTCGGTGACATAGTCAGTTGCGAGCCCGTCTCGGAAATTCGGTCTTGCCGGCTCACCGGAATCGAGACCAGCGATGAAGTCAGCCACCTGATGGGTAAAGGTGTGCTCGAAACCAATCTGCACACCTGGAATCCACCAATGCTCGATATACGGGTGTTCGCTCTCGCTGAGGTGGATTGAACGCCACCCGCGCACATTGCCTTCATCGCGATGATCGAACCACTCAAGACGGTGCAGATCATGCAAATCCCAAGCGAGCGACGCGTGCTCTCCATTCACTTCGAAAGTATACAACGCTTTGTGGCCACGAGCATAGCGGGTCGCTTCAAACGTCGCCAAAGAGCCATTGTTGAATCGCGCGAGAAACGCCGACGCATCATCGATCAGGACCTCCTGCTTCTTGCCGGTCAGAGCGTTCTTACGCTTTTTGACAAAGGTTTCGGTCATACCAGTGACAGACTCGATGCCGCCGTTGAGCCACATCGCCGTATCGATACAGTGAGCCAAGAGATCGCCTGTCACGCCACTGCCGGAAACCGATGCGTCCAGCCTCCAGGTCCCAGCACCACCCTGTGGGACGTCGGCGCTGATGGTCCAATCCTGCAGAAACTTTGCCCGATAATGAAAGATCTTACCAAGCTTGCCTTCCTCGATGAGCTGCTTGGCCATGGTGACTGCTGGGGCTCGTCGATAGTTATACCAAACCATGTTAGCCACACCGGCCTTCTCGACAGCGTTGACCATCTTGAGAGACTCAGAGGGGCTCATCCCGAGCGGCTTTTCGCAGAGGACCATCTTACCCGCCTTGGCGGCCGCAAGCGCGATCTCTGCGTGCACATTGTTCGTAGCCGCAATATCGATCAGGTCGATATCTGGACGTGCGACGAGGGCTTTCCAATCCGTTTCTACAGATTCGTAGCCCCAGTTCTTCGCGAAGGCTTTTGCTTTCTTGCCATCACGCCCGCACACTGCCTTCAGCACTGGACGATGCCCAAGAGAGAAAAATTGGTTGGCTTGACGAAACGCGTTTGTATGGGCACGCCCCATGAGGCCGTAACCGACCATTCCGATATTCAGTGGCTTCATATTTTGGAGGTAATTACTTGGAGTATTGTTTTATGAATACAGGCCAGAGTTACTCTGACCAGCCATGGTTGTTTCGCACTTCGATCATTGCAGCTAAGATGTCGTTCCACGTTTGCTGCTTCGTCATCACGTCATTTGAGAACATGCAGCCATCCCAGCAAATATGTCTCATCGCCTTGGTGACTTCGCCGTTGCCGTCACGAAGCCAATAGCCGGAATCGCGAGCGATGTTGAGCTTGCCCTTCGGATCCGTGGCTACGCAATGACGACCAGTCTTCTCGTGGTTGCCTGAACCGAAAACCGAGCCGTCATTCTGAGCGACGTGAAAGTCTATCGTCCAAGGACGCAGAGCGTTGGTCAGCGTTTTCATCGCTTCGTGAAAGACCTCTGGTTCCCAATTGTATTCATCAGGGACGATACGGTGCTCTTCTGCATTCTCGCCCAAGGTGTAAAGCAGTGTGTGCGACATGTCGGCTTGGAAACCGACCACATCCGGCATCGCCGTTTCCTCGAGAAGATTGATCATATGCTTCCAGCTATGCATCCCTCCCCAGCAAATCTCCCCTTCGGCAGCGATACGTTCGCCAGAAGCTTGAGCGATCTTGCCAGCCTCCCGGAATGTTTGAGCAATGAGAGAGGTATTGCCCTTGGGATCCTTGTCCCAATCCGTAACTGAGGCTGCGGAATCCACGCGGATGATGCCGTTCGGACGCACCCCCAGTTCACGCAGTCTCGAAGCGATCTTCGTAGACTTTCGCACCGCATCGAGCCAAGCCGAACGATGAGCTTCGTCGCCCATCGCCGACGCGTCGAACCAGACTGGAGCAACCACCGAACCGATTTCAAGTCCCTTGGCGGAGATCTTTTCGGCAAGCGCTTTGATTCCATCATCCGAAATGTCGATGTCGACATGCGGACTGTAGAGGAAGAGATCGACGCCATCAAACTTCACGCCATCGACTTCGGCATTCGCCGTCAGGTCGAGCATGGTATCGAGTTCGATCATAGGTTCAGAATCGGATTCGCCTTTACCGACGATACCAGGCCACATGGCGTTGTGTAGCTTAGGGAAATTGTTTTCAGACATAGTCTTTCGTAGTGTTAAATTGGGTACTTGGATTCTAGAACGAGTTATTTCGATACGCGCCCATAGCAGGAGCATCAGGATTCACCTCTGGTCCAAAATAACGAAGACAAACCAGAGGTTCAGTGCCGCTTGTGTTGCTAAAGGTTATGCCTTTCTTGGCACCCTCCTCGGAGCAAAAATACTCATCCTCGGTCAACTCGTGGAATCGAATCATCTTCGGGCTCACCAATGGCTCGCCGTTGATCGTACCACTACCTTGCACGCAAATGAGCCCATACGCCCCCGAATCCTTGACCAAGGCGCTACATCCCGGATCCACTGTCAGTTCCTTTGCGGTAAAATACTGCATTTGATCAACCTTCCCATACACGATCCAGCGATCAAGGTAGCCTTCATCGCGCGTGTCGGCGACAGGCACCGGTTCGAGGTAGTGATTGTCCTTGAAATTTGGATCTACGTTTTTGTCCCAATCCAGTTGATCCACGATAAAGTCAATATCCTGATGTTTGCTCTCAGGCATGTCCTTCACAAGTAGACTCCACGGCACCTCCCGACCTTCCACGAGATTCTGATACATTCCAAAAACATCGCTCCCCCATTGCGGCTCGTATGTACAAAGACTACCTGGTGCGTGCAGGATGCAAGGGTCGATCAACCAGCCCGTACCTGGCTTGAGACGATACGCCTTGGACAAATCAAGGATACCATTGTCGCCCTTATTCCAATCCTCGATGCACTTACGAACCTGAGCCTTGGTCGTACCTGGCTCCAACCCCATGAACGTATAAGGAAAATTGTTACCTACATTATTGTGCTGCGGCGGAAAATAGTAGGACTCCGGTTTTCCTTCTTGTCCAACCAAAGCCGCCTGCTCTGCGCTTTGGTGCATATGATGTGGGATAGGCCCCATATTGTCGAAAAATTTCGAATACACCGGCCACTTGCCATACTTGTCCCAAATCGAACTACCGATCAAAGCAGCGCCACAACTATCCACCGCGTCCCTGAGAGTAAACTTGCTGTCGCCAACCACGCAATAGCTCAGCCCTTCATCATCGGCTCGACCCACATTCGCCGTCTCGGTTGTAGAGGCAAACCAGCGTTCGTCGATACCTCCACGATCCAGCCCATAGGCATAGGTATCATCGGGGTGGAGCTTGATGCGTAGTCCGGGCTGAAGAAAGGAGCGCGGCACCCAAGCGGGAGCGAGGCGAAGCAGCCCTCCCGTCCTACTGAGTTCACCTTCCACAAGGGATTGCACGTTAGTCTCGACTGATTTTAATTCAGTAACGCTATTGATGGCCATATCTGATCAAGGGGGTTGAAAGAGTAGACAGGGTGGGTCTACATAGGTCAGGGGTCACGATACCCTAATGTAAACCTTCAGGCCTCGATAAACTAGACTTGAAACGGCAAGAATTGGTCCAAAAGCGTCACCGGCCGCTTTCAAAGATAGTCCGCAACCGGAAGCCAAACGCTACTGATAGCGCTCACGATACTCGCTGGGCGTCTCCCCCATCGCTCTTCGAAATTCCTTGGCGAAATGGCTCTGATCCGCGTAGCCAAACTCGCTCGCGACCTCAGCGATGGAGTTCTTGGAAAAAACGAGGGAGCTACAACTCATCCGAATCCTCAAACGCCGAACGTAGTCATGAGGCGTACTACCGTAGGCAGCGCGAAACCGCCGCTCGAACGCGCGAACCGACAAGTTGCAGGCCTTAGCCAAATCGGAGTTGGTGATCGGCTCCTTGTAATGCTCGCTCACGTAACGAACCGCTTCGCTCAAAGGAGAATTCCTCTCCCGGCTCGTAGCCAAATTTTCAAGCGGACGCGTCACCCCGGCATTTCCTACGATTTGGCCAGCTGCATCATGCAACGGGACCTTCGAAGTAACGCACCAGCGCGCCGTGTGGTCGAATCGACCAACGAGTTCAAGCCGAGAGCGAATATGCTCACCCTTCAATACGCGCTCGTCATCAATCCGGTACTGGTTAGCCAGCGTTTCCCCGCAAAGCTCAAAATCGTTGTGCCCGATAACATCCTCGCGCGTCTTCAAGCCGAAATTAAGAATAAAAGGCACGTTAGCCCATTGATAGGTCCCCTCCACGTCCTTTATCCAAAGCGGCACATCCTCTAGATAATCAAACAATCCAAGCACTTCCGGAGCCACAACACCAATACGGGCGAACGTAGAATTTAGGTCTTCAGTCTTTCCAGGGAGATTCTTATCCATCAACTCAGAGTCCGCACAATGGGCAGGCTCACTCGCCCCCGCAACAAAATCATTGCACAAGCTGGAATTTGACACGCGTATTGCAGCCTCCCCTACATTTTCCGCCTCCAGCTCAATCCCGGGAAATGTCACCGACCGACTAGTTCCAGTGCTCGGCAATGACTTTCTGCAAATCCGGATATGCCTCGTCGCCATCCTGGTACTCGTCCTTCAGACGCAAGAGCTCCAACTTCAGTTCCTCAATCACAGCCCTGTATTCAGGATTGTTGTACGAGTTGTTTATCTCGTTCGGATCTTTTTCCAAATCGTAGAACTCCCATCCCGCAGGCGTTTGCCGGTCCACCGCCCCCGAACTCCCAAGAGGTAGCCCGTAAATGAAAATCAGCTTATAACGATCGGTCCGCACCCCGAAGTGCCCCGGATTGTGGTGACCATTCAAATGCATCCAATAGCGGTAGTAGACCGACTCGCGCCAGCCCTCCGGCTGCTTCCCAGTCTCCAGAATGCTTCGGAACCCTTTCCCCTGCATCTCCTCCGGCACGGGAAGCCCCGCATAGCTGAGAAGCGTTGGTGCGAAATCTATATTCGCGCATAGAGCTTCGGTGTGGCTGCCCGCAGGAATGTTGCCCGGTAAGCGGGCGATAAAAGGCATCCGAAAGGCTTCCTCATAAATCCAACGCTTATCGAAGTAGTCGTGCTCGCCCAGAAACATGCCCTGATCCGAAGTGTAGATAACCAAGGTGTTCTCCTCCAGACCTGACTCCTCGAGATACTCCAGAACCCGGCCAATATTCTCATCCACCGCCTTCACGCAACGAAGGTAGTCCTTCACGTACTTCTGGTAGGCCGCCTTGGTTTTCTCCGTCTCGGTCATACCCGTCACATCGATCGGTCCCGCGGCCCATTTCGGGCTCGTAACGTCGTCGATCATGTTGCGGCGATCCGCTAAACGATGCGAAATCGAAGTGCCAAAATCACGGGTCGCCTCCGAACGATGACTGAAGTCCTCCCAAAGGCTATCCGGCTCGGGCAACTCGACGTCCTCTAGGAAGGATTTATGCCTATCCGCCGGCTCCCAGCGTCCATGCGGCGCTTTGTGATGGAGAAAGAGCGCGAAGGGTTTGCTCTCATCCCAATTCTCCAACCAATCCAAAGCATAATCGGTAATCAAGTCGGTGTAGTAGCCTTCCACCCGCGGCCCGGCATCCCTTCCCGTTTTGTAAGGCGTCCCCTTTTCGAGAAAGATGGGGTCGTGGTAGTAGCCCTGCCCTGGCCCCACCTTCCAATAGTCGAAGCCAAAAGGCTCCGTATGCAAATGCCACTTACCAATAAGAGCCGTTTGAAAACCACCCTTGCGCAGCAAATCGGCCACATTTATCGCATCTGCCGGAATTGGGTCTCTCAACGTTTTGACACCATTAATGTGCCCATACTGGCCAGTAAGAATGCTCGCCCGGCTTGGGGTGCAAATCGCATTAACACAAAATGTCCGGTCCATCCGGATACCTTCCTTTGCCAAACGATCGATATTGGGCGTCTTGAACACATCCGTCAGATGGCTGCCATAAGCGCTGATCGCGTTCGTCGCATGATCGTCCGACATGATGAACAGTATGTTGGGACGCTTGGCGGCTTCAGCTGAGGCCGCTGCGATCGACCAAACGAAAGTCAGCCCCGCACTTACAGAGGTAAAAGAGCTAAAAAGATATCTTAAAACTGAGTTCATTGCGTCTTGGCCTAGAAGCGACCTGTTATGGATATTTGACCTGGAAAGTCGCAACGAGACTCAAATCCACTCCTCAAAAACCTAAGAACTTACCCCTCAATTTCGCTTCATTTCCAAAAAATCAGTTACTGGGAGGACATCAAATAATGAGTCTCTTGCCGTCGGCGGGTCGACGCCCCGCCCTACTGTCTCTAAAATCACTCAGTTCGATTCCATTCTCTAAACTTGGCCTCCCATAGTGTACGCCTTCCATTGGCCCATTTTGCGTCAGGCACTCCCGGATTCATACTTTCCAGGAACTCCAGTGATGGATTTTCTGATACAACCCCCTCTTCAGGAATCTCTATTCCCGCAAGCCACGCGCAGGCGTTCAACACGAGCCCACGCATCTCAGAATGGCCAAGGTTCCAATAGTGATGCAGTCCTGTAATGGCAAAACCACGCCCTTTCTCCCCGTTATCAGCCACCCAGGCAACATGCTCCGGTCTTCCGCTCTGGGCGCTCACGAATGGATTTCCCCAGTGGGGACCATGTTTCCTCTGCCTAGTCTTATCGGGTGGGACAGCGGTTAACAGCGGAGTCACCCCTGTCATATCTTCCCGGAAACGCATGTTGTAGTACCACTCGTCATCGATGACGAACGGTTCAACTCCCCGATTCACCTCATGGTCAGGTATCGTTAGAAACTCAGCTTCCCAATGGGGATTCACAGACCAATAGGTTTCATAATATCCCCCAATGCACTCCAATATCCGGTCGCCCCTAGCTCCTTTTTCAAACGCACATGCATAATGCATGACCCCCAATCCGACTCCCCTGTCATGAAGCTCTTTGAGCTGAATCATATGAGAGTCTTCGAGTATGTGCTTGTGAAGCCCATCGGAATAAACAACCACCGCATCCGCGCCATCAAAGAAGTCAAAATCCTCCGGCCACCCGCCCTCATGAATATCGACAACCAAGTCTGAAACGCTGCCCCTCAAGCAATGAGCCAAGTACCTCACACCTCCTCGAAAGTCATGCATCCCATAGGAATGACTGTCTGGGCCTGCTATGAATACGATTCGTTTCCCTAGCCCCTCTTTGACGTCCATATTGTTCTCCGTATCCGCACATACTATACAGGACACACTCGCAACGAGAACGAATAGCAAACTCCTAAAATAACACATAAGGCTCCCCTTGCTTTTTCAGCTAAACCCACCAGTTTCATAAAAACGTATCCAACGAACGGATAAGGAATTGCAAGTGACTGATTGGCAACGCATTGTTTTGGTTACCACACTAAAACTAACGAAAACCAAAAAGCCACTCGAAGTGAAGTTACCAAAACGCCTTTCCAGAACAAGAAAATCCTCCATTCCCGTCATCAAATTCGAAAGGCACAACCTTAGCTCCTACGGCGGACTTGTCGTATTCCAGAAGCTCTTCGCCGATCTCGGACTTTCGGCCAGGCTGGGCAAGTGCGTCCCGGGAGGATCCAAGCGCTCCCGCCATGCCAGCTACTCGCTGCTGTGGCGACTGCTCGTCGTCAACGCCCTGATCGGCATGCGAAGGCTACGCGATCTCGATCACTACCGTGACGACCCTATCGTTTTGAAAGCTTTGGGCGTCGATCGCCTTCCGAGCGTCCCGACGGTCAGCCGCATGCTTGAGGACTGTGACGGGGTATCCGTATCCAGACTTCAAGCGCAGAGCCGGGATGTCGTCCTCGAGCGGGCAGCCGTCGAAGGCTTCGCCACCGTCACGCTCGACTTCGACGGCAGCGTGATCTCCACTGGGCGCAGGGCTGAGGGATCGGCGGCGGGCTTCAACAGGAAAAAGAAGGGAGCGAGAAGCTACTATCCGCTTTTCTGCACGCTAGCCCAGAGCGGGCAGGTTCTCGACCTCCTCCACCGCAGCGGCAACGTCCACGATTCCAACGGTTCGGTCGAGTTCGTAGAGCGCTGCGTCGAAGCCGTCCGGGCGGCATGCCCGCGGGTGCGGATCGAAGCCCGCATGGGCGGAGCCTTCTTCTCGGAGAAGATGATTCGAAAGCTCGATGCGCTCGGCGTGGAGTACGCCATGAGCGTTCCCTTCGAACGCTTCGCCAAGCTCAAGGCCTTGGTCGAGCAACGAATGCGATGGACTGCTGTTCCCGGTGGCGAGCGGGAGCGATCCGCCTTCGAGAAGAGCTGGAAGCCCGAAAGCTGGAAAAGCAAGGCTCGCTTCCTGTTCGTACGCTCCGAGAATCCCAAGCAGAGCAAAGGGCGGCTGCAGCTCGATCTGTTCTCGCCAGTGGAATACGGATACGACTACAAGTGCGTGGTCACCAACAAGCGATGCTCGCTCAAGACAGCCGTCGTCTTCCTCGAAGGGCGCGGGGCGCAAGAGAACGTCTTCGCCGAACTCAAGAGCCAAGGAGCCTTGGCCTACGTGCCCTGCCGCCGCCTGGCGGCGAACCAGAGCTACATGCTATGCTCGATCATGGCCCACAACCTCGGCCGCGAGCTGCAGATGAGAACCTTCGAGAAGCTGCGCCCGACCACTGCCAAGCGGCCCGCCCTGTGGGTGTTCGAGAAGATCCAGACGCTGCGAAACGCCTTCTTGTGCAAGGCGGGCCGTTTCACTCGCCCCGGAGGTAAGCCCACTTTGACGCTCAACGCCAACCCCATCGTCGAGCAATACATGCGAAACTACCTCGGCGCCGCTTGAGTATTTATGAAACAGTTAGCTAAATTCAAACGATTGTCCAATAAACACGATTCGGGCAGTACCGATGCCCGGACGGCTACCCACTATTAGGTATCAAGACGGAATCACAAGCTCATCGGACAGTCTCCAAGCTCTCTTCTTTCCCAAAGACTCACGGACAAGATCACACCGATTGCAAATACCTTAAACTAATCGCCCTCCTGCATGATCCACTATTTCCGAATTGGATCATCCCCCCTGTTCAGACGAGGTATAGGTATAAATAGAAGATTCAGGAAAAATGCCGGCTGGGTCACGACCGTGAATAAGCCCACTATACCACTACTGAACTTTCGAGGCGACTGTGCCGTTCTCCATATTCAAGGTCTCTTCCATCTCCTCGAGACTCTTCCCCTTGGTCTCGGGAACGATAAAGATGCCCCATATGCAGCCGACACACACTGTAGCGATGCGACAGAAAGCACCACAGCAATGAGAGGAGAGATCGTTTTTAGTATTCTTATTCCAATGACAGTAACAATCAATTCAGACAATTAGCAGATACTCGTTGCACCGCTACTTTCGCCCTTCATTGAAGATCGCATAAGTGCCGCTCTTCCCGGCCACCACGATATCCAAGCGACCATCACCATTCAAATCCGCCGTATTGATCTGGAGCCCTGTGCCGGCACTTCCGGTCATGATCGTTTTCCGATTGAAGCTCTTCTTTCGTTTATCCCAATTATAGTAGTACAGCACAGCCTCTTCGTTGCCTCCTGGATCCTTCCCATTGTGGGCAAACACCCGCTTACCGGTAATCAACTCGTCCTCTCCATCTCCATCGATATCCGCGAAGTGAAGAACATGCGGCTGAGAAAAGCTATCGTCGATCAGGTGCTCTTTCCACTGCAATTTTCCATCCGCCGCAGGCTCTAGTTGTTCTCTCCAGAACAAGCCGTAATCGTGTCCAAGACCGTATATAAAGTCGTTGCGTCCGTCGCCATTAAGGTCGCGCACCAGCATCGGGACTGATGCGTGTAGAAACCAGTCCTCGTGCAAGGTCCAAGGATTGTCACCGATCCCTTCTGCAGGCTGCTCATACCAACCGGATTGGAAAAGCACATCCACTCTGCCGTCGCCATTCAGATCACCCACGCCTAGCCCATGCCCGTTCTTCTTTAGGCCAATCGTTATTTTGCTCAAACTGGGCACTTCTTTCAGCTCCTTCTTCTTGCGAGGACCTTGCTGCACAATGACCTCACGCTCTTCAGTCGTAAACTTCCAAGCGACAAAGTCGTTTTCCTTGAAGTAAGAATTAACGACGAGTTCCGGAATGCCGTCGCCATCCAAATCCCTCATAACTTCCGCTTCATTCCGCGTGGCTCCCGCATCCTTCAAAAGATGCTTCTCCCACTGGTGCCCGCGCTTCAAACCTTCGTCCCCAGGATTCCGATACCAGTGAATCTCAGACGTAAAGAAAGACATCGATATCACATCTATCCAACCGTCGCCGTCTACATCATAAGGAAAATCGCCATTGGAGTGAACGTACCCCCTGTTATCTTCAATCGCGCGTACAGGTCTTGGCGTATAGTCGGGGCCCGCAAACCAGTTGCGGCCTGCTACGATGTCCAGCACGCCATCCTTATCCACGTCGAAAACAGCACTTCCCTCATTTGCATCCAAGGCCAGCAGCTTTGCGGAAAACTTAAGATTTGGTTCCGCGCCGCATAAGGACGCAGACAAACCAAGCCCTAGGATTGAGAAGAGAGAGAGGGTAATGATTGGCGATTTCATAATTATGTTTCTTACAAGATTTAACCTGCTAGCCACAGCTGGTCACCTGTGTCATCTAAGCACCGAGTCATAGAAGAGTTAGGGGTTATGACATCAAAAGAGCAGCTAATGGGGTCCGTTGATTTCCAGATCGAAGTCGTACCCTTGGGTGCCGGGACCAAAGCTTCGGTCGCGACCAAGGTGCCATTTTCCGACATAGCCGGCGGCATAACCGGCTATCTTGAGGGACTCGCAACGGTCACCGTATCGTGCGGCAAAGCCATAGTAGTCTGCGGCGTATCTATAATATCTTTACAACAACAACCTACATCGCCCCACCTCATATTGTCGATAAAGATAAAGACGATATTCGGTTGCGAAGCAGAGAGCATCGAACCGGCAAAGCATGCGAGGGACGGGGCTAGGGCTTTAAGCGCATTCATGGGAACAAAGGGATGGCAAAGACGAGATAGAAACAGGGATACTCGGAGCTTCTCCATTTTGAGAATGGAGAATATTGCAACCAAACTAACAAACAAAGGAAATCAGTCACCAAAAATAATCGCGGGCGACTTTGATGCTCCCAGATCCCAAAACTAGTTAGACGGTATAGGGAGCGCGTCTTTTGTAGCCTCGCAGGCGATTGGCTTTTCGACTGTTGATGAAACGCTCCTTCACTGAATCAAATCGAACCTTACTGCCTAGCCTCCAACTGATCGCAACAGCGAAACAGGCCATATACCCGTAGTGCATTGAGATCGAGTTGCTTGATGCCACCGCTCCATTTTAGCCGAGCGCGCTGGTAGGAATGATCGAGGGCATTCCAATTGCGGCGATCGCAATGTTTTTCAGAAAATGGCGGCGACGTATTCTCGCTTAAATGGGGTGACTTTTCGGGGTATTTAGTTCAGGTCAGACGGGTGTGCCGCAATGACACCCACATCGATTTTCGTTCGTATCAAATGAGCCATTACAATTGCTCCCCCCTTTCGACGCTACTGCCACCTTGAAGCGTAGTAAGCTACGCAAGAAAAAGCAGAGCGAACGAATCCAGGCTCATGCGACACTTAGAGACGAGTCCAACATTTGTGGGAGCGTGCCTGTCACGCGATTACTGGCTGTTTTCCCTTTTCGAATAGCGTGACAAGCACGCTCCCACTTTACTCAATTCAAGAAATTCCGTTTTCTTGAACCGTCTCCCCCCAGCAAGCGGATTACCTGCGTAGCCCTCTAGGTTCGATTGAGGAGCAAAGTTATGCATAAAAGGCTAAACGTTCCACAATTGCGCTCGCCAGAATTCACAAGCTTGATTCGACACCCCCGATTCGCCACCTTGCGCCTTGATCGGATACGGATCAACAAGCGGTCGAATCTGGTTAATTCATTCGTTTTAAACCTCCCAAAGGACATCACCCCATGAGTCATATTACACGTCGTAAATTCATCCAAACATCAACTACAGCCGGGATCGGGATCCTCGGCGCCCCAGCTATCCTCAGCACCGAGAACAAGGGCGACAAGCTGCGCGTCGCCTTCATCGGAACCGGGGGCATCAATAAACGCCACATTGACGACACAATCAGCCACGGCGATATCTGCGGAGCCTATTGCGATGTAGATGCCAACCTCTACGGCAACATCCACAAGGGAATCAAAGGTCTAGAAACAGAAGGTAAGACTTGGCTCGCTAAGCAGTGGAAAGCCGCCAAGCCCTTCCAGGACTACCGCGAAATGTTCGACAAGGCAGCAGACAGCTTCGATGCCGTCATGATCGGCACACCGGACCACAGCCACTACCCAGCGACGGTGCTAGCCATGGAGCATGGCAAGCACGTCTTCACTCAAAAGCCTCTCACCCACACCGTTTGGGAAGCCCGTCAACTCGCCATGGCCTGCGACAAATACAAACTCGCGACCCAAATGGGCAACCAGGGTCACGCCAACGAAGGCAACCGACAAATCGCAGCCTACGTGCAAGGCGGACATCTCGGCGATATCAAAGAAATTCACTGCTTCACCAATCGTCCGGTCTGGCCTCAAGGCTTCATCTGCCCTCCTGGCGGCGACCCCGTCCCAGAATCGCTCGATTGGCAAAGTTGGCTCGGCCCTGCCGCTGAACGACCTTTCCTTGGCGAGCGTGGTCTCGATGCCGGTCGCAAGAAAAAGCGAGGCGGCTGCTACCACCAATTCAACTGGCGTGGCTGGCTCGACTTCGGCGGCGGCGCTCTAGCCGACATGGCCTGCCATACTATGGACTCGATCTTCATGTCGCTCGACCCTGGATTCCCGACTCATGTCGAAGCGCTCAACGTGGACACCATGACCGATTCAGCCTTCCCCAAGGGCTCCACTTTGAAATGGACCTTCGGCCCAACCGCCACGCGCCCCGGCTTCGACGTTTATTGGTACGACGGAACCGACAACGCCTACATCGACAAGAACGGCAACCCGCGTCGTCACGAACGACTCGAGGAAATCGCCAAAGGCGCAAAACTCTCTAACTCCGGCAACATCTACGTCGGAACCGAGCGTACCCTACTCGTCTCTGGCGACTACGGAGACAGCTGCCGTATTATCCCGGATGATGCCCGCATAGAGCTCGCTAAAGAGCTCAAGGAGAAGACCGGCGACCACCGTCCTGCCCGCGTATACGAACCCTCGATCGGCCATCACACCGAGTTCCGCGAAGCTGCGATCGGCAACAAGCCTTACGAATATCCGGGTTCGAACTTCAAATATGCCGGCCCCTTCACCGAAACCATTCAACTGGGCAACGTCTGTCTGCACTTCCCAGGAAAGAAACTAAAATGGGACGGGCCGAAGCTCCGGTTCAAAAACAGCCGCGAAGCCAACAAGCTCATCAACAAAGAATATCGCGAAGGCTGGGACTTCAAACTCAGCAAAGTCTAAGCGACGCGTTCATCAGTTCGACGAGCACATGACGTGATCTTACGAAGGACCGGCAAAAGCCGGTCCTTTCAGGATGTCGAATAACTAAAAGCTAAAAACTAATCTCTTCAAAACTCCGTGTAATCCGTAGTTAAAAACAAATCACTGGACAATCTCCAAGATTATTAGCCTCGTTTGAGGCATATGCAGCCCCTCAATCGCGATAATCCACGCTATCTTGCGGAACGGGATCGTCCTTGCCGATGACCTGCCCTTCCCAGACGGGCACCTTGTCGTAGTAAGTGAGTACGCGAGCGCGACTTCCAGGAGCTGGGCCATTGTCGATTTTAGGTATCCACTTTCTCATGGTCTTCATCACTCCCGGCCGCTTCGTCGCCAGATTCGTCCACTCGTGAGGATCGTTGACGATGTCATACAACTCCTCGGCACCGTCCACGTAGCGGATATAACGCCACTCTTCGTTCACGATGGCGAAATTGCCTTGGTTGTGCGATGTAATGGCTGGACGACTACGCGGCGCTTTCGCGCTGGTGAGCTGACGCGACAAACTCAAACCTTCCAAATGATCGACTTCCGGCAGGTCTGCCAGATCCACCAAGGTCGGATAAATATCGAGCAGCTCGGCGGGGCGATTACACACTTGCCCTGGGGTGACTCCTGGACCGGCGAAGATCAGCGGCACCCGCGTCGAGTTACGCCAAAGCGTATTCTTCCCCGTAATCAATTTCTCTCCGAGGTGATAACCGTGATCGCTCCATAGCACGACGATCGTATCATCGGCATGTCCGGTCCTTTCGAGGGCATCGAGAAGACGACCAATCTGACTGTCGATGAAGCTGGTCGACGCCATGTACGATCGCACGAGATTGATCGCCTGATCGTTTTCTTCGATCCACTTCTGGCGCGGCTCGGGCAAACTCCAGTGCGTCCACCATGAAGAACGGGGCGTGTCGTCACGGTCGTCCTTCGGCATTGGCGGGAGGATCGAGGCATCGTTTGGATACAAATCGAACCACTTCTGAGTCGCGAAGCAGGGCACGTGAGGAAGAAAGAAACCCGCACTTAAGAAGAAGGGCTTCCCTTCGGGCATATTCTCAAGCATCTTGATCGCCCCCGATGCGACTTGCCAGTCGCTCTTTGTGGTGTCGTCATTATCCAGTGGATAAACGCCCCAGTCCATCAAAGGATGATTCCCAAAGGGCGTGGTCGGAATCAGTTTTTCGGGAGGCATCGGAATACCGAAACCGCCCTTCACACCCCAGTGCTGAAACTCGGGATTGGGAGTATTCGCAGGTTGCTTACGCAGGCTGTGATAGATCTTCCCATTGCTGTAGGTCTGGTAGCCATTGTTGGCGAAGTGCTGAGGCAGCGACAAGAGGTCCTCCCACTGAGGCACATCCCGAAACCAAGGCGCCAAGCCGTGAATCCCCGTCGTGCTAGGACGCAACCCGACCATCACACTGGTACGAGAGGAATTGCACAAGGGCGACTGAGTATGCGCGTTCGTGAAAAGCGTTCCCCTTGCAGCCAATTTGTCGATGTTGGGCGTCTTGACCAAAGGGTGCCCGCCCATGCAGCCAATCCAGTCGTTCTGATCATCGATCGCGATGAAAAGAATATTCGGCTTATGAGCATGTAGCCAAGTCGAAGACAAAGCCAGAAAAGAGGTAATAAAAAGTAGGATACGATTCATGGATTCAGGACACAGTCGATTTAGGATCCTTGGGGTGATGGCGTTGTTTTTAGAAGTGTTTCTTGGATACAATTGGCATTTTCGAGTGAGAACATAGCCAGAGCGATGACACAGATTCGTATCATGGGATCTAGGGGCTTATGTTTTATCCACGGGCCTCGGGGTAGATTGAGCAGCAAAGGACAAGGACCAGTCTCAGGGAAAACCGGATCGGATTCGACATGCATTCATATGCGCGAGAGGTCAATTCGCGTGCAAAGAGAGCCTGAGACTATTCGACGCCCGCCAACCGCTTCACTTGCTTAAAAGCGCTAGTGAAGCTCGTCTTGGAGTAGTGCTCCATGCCGATGAAGCCATCGTATTTCAGGCGACGCAGCTCGTTGAAGATGTGCTGGTAATTCACCTCTCCGGTTCCCGGCTCCATACGCCCGGGCACACCGCCGACTTCGACGAACTGGATCAGCCCTTCCGCCATGCCCTCTCGCAGGTTCCGCGTCAGGTTACCCTCGGACTGCTGCAAATGGTGGATATCAAAGTCCAGCTTCACATGCGGATGGTTCACTTCGCGTATAATCTCAAATCCTTCCTGAGCCGATTGAACCGTAATCGTCGGTTTCCAATATTGATTGAGCGGCTCCAAGGTAAGGTAGACGCCCGCCTCTCCCGCGATATCGCCCGCTTTCCTCAAACCGGAGATGATCTGCTTGTACTGCGTGGCCCAAGGGATCGTATCGGAACGCAGGCCCACGAAACTCACCAAGTTCTGCGCGCCCAAATCTTTGGCCGCCTCGACCGCTGTCGTGAAGAAATCGAGGTATTCCTTCTCTTTTCCCGTGACGGTCAGGCCCGTAGTCAGACCCACTTGTCCCGTCCCCGCCAGGGAGGCGCAGCGCATGCCATGCTTATCCGCATTACGACGGTATTCGTCCAAATCCAAGTTGCTAAAGCCCCCAATCTGATAAGCCTTAGCTCCCAAACTGGCCGCCAGATTGAAACGCTCATCGAGCGGCACATCCTTAGCCTGCCTCACGAAATTGGCATTCATATGCACCGCCAAAGTGTACCGAGGAGGCGGTAAGGTATCCGCGTTCTTCTTACGCTTTGAAGAGTCGTCCGCCGCCAGCGCCTTCCCCGCCAAAACCACCGGAAGCAAGCCCGCCGCCCCCGCAATAAATTTACGTCGAGAGTACTGACTATCAGTACGAGAAAATCCGTGTTCGTTATTCATTAGTTTCCAAATCTAGATTACTTTCACAATTATGTTTTGCCCACTACCGAGCTCCAAGAACGACATGAGAAGGATAAGCGAGTGCCACTAAGAGACGGTACAACAAATCAAATATACTACGACTAGGGAAATTGAACCAACCGCTTCGCTGGAGTTCACTGAGATTAGGAGTTGAAAAGCTCATAACTGAAACCCTATCCCTCCAAAATTCCATGTTCTCCGTGGTTAAATATAAATCTATTGGACAGTCTCTAAAATCCCAACGTAGCCTCAACAAGGCACGCCCTATAACATCAGTGGCTCAATCCCATTCGTACAATCCGATCGAAGAGATTGGCCGCCATACGCTGCACGCGCGGTTCCGGCCCCTGAGGTTTCACAGCTCCATGGGCTGGCAGCACGTGCCCCGGAGGCGAAGACATCGCCTGCGCCCACCAGACCGAACCAGCGTTAAAGACGAGATTCCCCTTTGAACCGTCGTAGATTATTCCCGCGTGAGGCGGTTTGGGCTTTCCATTTCCCGCCTTCGTCTTGCCGTTCGCAAGAATTTCAAATCCCGGCAAGCCTGTGGCGGGGTTGCTGTTCCACTCCCACCCAACAATGCCTTTCACCGTATCCCCTTTCTTCATACCGGTGCCTTCATACAACCAATGATCCGGCTTCGCGCAGACCCAATCTCCTCCCCCTACGTTTCCAAAGGTATAACGGTTCCCCAGCAACGGCGCCGCATCCGGCCCAGCCGCATACTTCTCAAGAAATCCCCGTTCTTGATAAAACGCCATGGCATCCGCTTTGCCCAAGAACAGACTTTCGCGGCGTATGACCTTATGAGGCGTTTCCCCGGAGTCGCTCAAAGACACGACCGCCCAGGCTGTATTCCCGCTCAAAAACGCCAGATTGACGCCCGCATCCCGCGCCGCAGCAATATTCTCAAACATCTCCCGCGTCCAGAACTCGTCGTGCCCCACCGAAACAAATCCCTTAGCCCGCTGAAGCCCCTTTCCATCCGCATGCGTATCCACTCCGGAGATATACGACACATCATAGCCCTGCTGCTCGATCCAGTAGGAAAGCGGAAACTCCCATAGCAAAAACGCGCCCGAACCAATCGTATTGGGATTCTTGACAAGATGGTCTTGACTGAAATCTGCATGAGGGCGATCGAAACTCACCGATCCCGTCCCGCTCGGATCGACGTTCCACTTCTTTCGTCCATTCGCATTGTAGTTCTCTTCGTCGCCATGATAGATGGACCATCGATCATCCGGCCAACTGTTATAACAGGCCCAAGTGACGTCGCTGCACTGAAAAAGGAGATCGCAAGGACGGTCGTCCCTCACGATGAAAATGACATAACTTTGCAGGCCCTGCCTGGAGGTCAGACGTCCCCGAAAACCGCCTACCACCCTTTTCGTCGTGAGCTTGCCGAGATAAACGCCGCTGACCCAATCATCCGGAATCACAAACTCCACCGAAGGCTCCCATTTGCATTCGCGTAACCGATTTTCACCTACAGGCGGATCGGGTTGAATCTTCCCCTGAATAGAGGTGAATTTCTTCATCGAACGGCCGCCCATACCGCCGTAATAGCCCGTGCGGAAGATTTCCAGATCGAATTCCGCGACCGGATTCGTACTCACCATCACCTTGAGTTTTTCGCCAGGCCGCACGCTGGTCGCGGAACAGTAGCCCTCGATGCGCGGAGAACGCCACCAAGTATCCGGGTCAATGTAGGTGTTGGCAAGTCTCCAGTCCCTCGTACCCAGCTTGGCGTTCTCGAGTTGGATCCGATTCTGTTTTTCTTTTTTGGATACACTCGATCCCGCAAAAGCACTCGAGGAGCCAATCCCTCTGGCGGCGAGGCCAAACCCGGCGGCAGCCACGCCTTTAATGAGGTCGCGGCGGTGCAGGCCGCGCTTGGAATCGTTTGATTCGTTCATTGAGTTTTTTTAAGCATTTCAAAATAGCCAGCCTCGGCAACACCGACTCAGTGTTCAGAGAATCCTGCGATTACAGGGCCGAGCCTTTTGGGCAAGAGCCGTCCATAGGTTTTCTTCCAGAGCACCTCACCACTCACGAGGGTTTGTGCCAGCTTCTCATCCCAGATATGCAAAAAGACTTCCTGCCCGGTAACGCTATGGCTTTTGCCCAATTCCATTTCCTCCTGACCTGGCTTTTTGATCCAGAGGCGATATCGATATTTCCCAAGGGGCTGCTTTCGCGGAACGTCTACAAAACTCACACCCCTCATCGTCACATCTGCCGCAATAACTCCCTCTGCCTTAAAGGCAGGCGCCTCAAGACCGTCTTCAGGACTGATTTCAACGCGATAGGTGGTTCCCGGTTCTCCCGTACAAACCAGCGCTAGGGTATCGCCCCTCATGATGCCAACCGGCACGTCCATACTGAAAGGATGCATGCCGTCAGTCAGATTAACCTTTTCGAAGTTTCGCGTCTTTCTATTGATTTTGTAATAACCTTTACCGGGCTCGACTAATGGCCCCTTTGTCGCATTTGGATCCACGAACTGCGAAAGCGCGTCCCACAGTTTATCATTTAAAGCGAAACGACCTTGGGGGGTTCTTCGCCATGCATGGCCGGCGCGTGCGATATAATCCACGTGGAGCCGGACCTCTCCCTTCGCCTTCATTTTTTCTTCGAGCCTATTCGCATATTCAAGATGGTTGAAGTGAGGCAGAATATCATTCGTCCTTACTTCCAGAAATACCGACGTTCCCGCATCCAGGATCCCGTCCATCATTTTGTCCGAGAAGGGATTCCAGTCCGGGTTGGTCCTGTCTTTTCCTGCTTGGACATAACCCGCTACTTCAAACGCATCCTTACCGATGAAGTGCGTATTGATCAGCGCCTTCTGGTTGACGTCTTTTGCACGGAAATGGACGCCATCTGTCACCGGATATTTCCACCCCGGTTTCCAGGAATCGTGAAACCCGGTCATCCGGCAGAGATTCATGAGCTGCTTGGGATAGGTGGTCGAAAAGGAGAGTTCTTTGTTATCCGGATTCGAGGCAAATGAACCCGCCGAAACAAACTTTATGGTGTAATCAAGGTTCAGGGGATTGCTGGCCATTTTCACAGCAGTGAGTCCGCTTCGGGAATTGCCGGTCGTCATGACGCAGTGACGGTTTCCTCCAAGTTCTTCGGCAGCGAAATCGATGATTTTTCCGAATTGCCTGAAGGCCTGCGGATTTGACGTATACGTCGCCCAGGCGCCTCCCCCATTCCAGATGACTCCGATCGCGCCGGTGCGTCCCTCAATACCGCTCTTGGCAACCATGGAGCCAAAGGCATCCCCTCTCCCATTGGGTGTCGGCATGAACACATGCTCATTAAGATCGTAGTGCCCTACGGTAATGATCGGGTAAGTGCCTTCAGGCGCGTCGCTCTTCCAGTTTGGCGGTAGGAAGAAGGTCGCCAGGCAGCCCGGATCCTCGTCGCTGGCTTTAATGATCTTTCCATGTACCACTTGGACATAACCGGGAGCCTCTTTGAGCCGGGTGGGAGCATTTCGACCAGTGAACGCATCCGGACGATAAAACTTCAGATCGACACCGGTCGCTTTGACGACTCTTTCAGCTACCGCTCCAGCCTGCTTATCACTAACGGCTCTAATACTGAAATTCATGCCCACATAATTATTCAGATCCGGCAGAAAGTTGTTCTTTCCCTCCCGATAATAATAGTAGGAGCTCCCAGGCTGATATTTCTCTTCTGGCGGCGGCACCCTGTATTGCGGCTGGTCGCTGGCCATGTATTCAAAGGCGCCTTTCTGATTACTCCAGTGGGTGACAATGGGAAGTTCGTGCTGAACGCCTTCCTGAGCGCTTGCGCTCGAGAAGCCGAGCCCTACCGCCGCAAGGCCCAGACAGGCCGCTACCATTCCTTTGATGAGATCGCGGCGATGCATGCCGCCCTTGGAGTTCTTCGAATCTTTCATACTACTCAAATCACTTCTTTTTCCTTTTTTCAAATACGGTTTCCAAGAGCCCGATTGGTTGATGGTGCGTAGGAATCGCTTTACGCATCTTCTTCTTGATCGCGGCGTATTCAGGATTGTTCGCGAGGTTCGTCCACTCCCATTTATCCTTCGCGTGATCGTAGAGTTCCTCTGAACCGTCGGCGTATACAGTATATCGATACCGTTCGGATCTTAGGCTGTAATTTTTGTATCCAAAAGTCGTTAAGGTCGTTTCATCCCAGGACGCCTCCGGGTCCTTCATCAAGACCGAGAGATCGTTTCCTTCCAGCTGACCTTCCGGCAGCTCGAGTCCAGCCAAGGAGGCCAAGGTTGGATAAATATCCAGCAGGTTCGCCGGCTTGTGAGAGCTCGATCCCGGCGTGGTCACGCCCGGCGCTACCCAGATCATGTTGACCCGCGTGGCCCGTTCCCAGAGAGAGAATTTCGCAAAACGCTCTTTTTCGCCAAACTGGAAGCCATGATCGCTCCAGAGCACGATGATCGTATTGTCGGCATACTTCGATTCCTTGAGCGCCCCGGTAATCCGACCAATCAGGTCATCCACCATTGCGGTACAGGCCAGGTAAGCCTGAATCGCATTTTTCAACTGCCCCGCCGCGATTATTTTACTAGCCTTCTGATGCCCCTGCTTCGAACTCGCCGCAGGCACATCCTTCATATCGCCTTCAAGAAGACCTTGCGGGAGCTCAATCTCATCCAATGGAAATCGATCGAAATATTCCTGAGGAGCATAGAAAGGCTTGTGCGGCAGGAAGATGCCCGTCCCCAAAAAGAAAGGCTCCTTCAGCTCGCCTCCCAGCAGCTTCTCTTCAGCCCAGTTTGCCACTTTCCCATCGCCCGTATCGTCCACTGTAACCTCCGGGTGGAAAGGCCCCCAGTCGGTCTGCCCCCCAAATCGTACGCCGCTTTGGGGGAATCCAGGCTTGGCAAATTTGTACATGGTGCTCGGCATATCCTGCGTCTTGCTCGGGTAATATTCGTCGAAGCCACGCCCTTTTACTTCTCGAATGAAATGCCCGCCATGAAACAACTTTCCGGCCCCCGCCACATAGTATCCATTCTGCTGGAAAAGCTCCGGCAACAAAACCGAGTTGTTGAGAATCGGGTTTCGAGTCAGCGAATTCGAATTTATATAATTCCCCGATGTGGCTGGACTGATCCCGCTCATAATGGCCGCCCGCGAAGGACCGCAGGCCGGAGCCGCGCAATGGGCATTGGTAAAGAGCATTCCCTCTGAGGCGAGCTTCGCCATCTGCGGCGTCTCAGCCTGAGGATTGCCCTTCAGCATATCCGTCCAGTCATTCAGATCATCGATAGCAATGAACAACACATTCGGTTTATCCGCACCAGATGCCCCACTAAGCAGAAAGCACAGTGAAAGCCCCAATGACAGGAGTATTGTCATCAACTTAAGCGTATTCATATTTCCTACACAGAGTTCTTTTTTTTGCCCACGAAGTGCACGAAGAGTCACGAAGTCTTTCTCTTAGTGATTCTTCGTGTCCTTCGTGGGACAAAATACTACTTCCCTTCCGCCTTCCATTGCTTCATTAGATCGATGTTGTCCTGCAATTCTTGGGCGGCCTCGTTCTTTCCTCTCTTCACCTGGGATCTGAGGTATCCCTTCAATTGACTGTCGTAAGCGGCGTCCGACTCGGGGAAGCGTCCCTGGTCATCGCTTTCAATGATCCAATTCGATAGAATCGCCCGCATTTCTCTCAGCTTCTCGAGATGCCTGGGATCGTCTGCCAGATTGCGAATTTCCCAGGGGTCGTCGCTCAGATAATACAGCTCTTCTTCGGGTCGCGTCTCCGCCATGATCAGCGATTGAACCGCATTCAGCTTTCCATCGGCATGGAGCTGCTTCAACGGCCCCATGAACGGTTTCTTATCTTTATATAAGTTGGGCTGCAAATACGGCCGCTTGGGATAGAAATTGCGAATGTACTTGTAGTTGCCTTTGCGGATACTGCGAATCCGGTCGGTGGTTTCATCGCATCGATCACGAGCGGACACTACATACTCCCTCGGCTTCGCCTGCGGACCGAAGAGCGGTCGGCCCTGCATGTACTCTGGAATATCGATTCCCGCGAAATACAAAGAACTGGCCGCCATATCGATGTGCTCAATCAGTTCATCGCGCGTAGTCCCTGCATCAATACGCCCCGGAGCCCACACCACAAAAGGAATCTTGATGCCTTCTTCGTAGAGAAATTGCTTTCCCCGCGCTTGGCTAATGCCGTGGTCCGTCATGAAGAAGATGATGGTATTGTCCAAAACCTCGTCTTCCTCGAGTCGCTGCAAAATACGCCCCACTTCCCAATCCGTATATTGCACGCTATTGAGATACTCGGCCCAGTCCTTTCGAAACACAGGGTCATCGGGATAATAAGGAGGGACACTCACCTGGTCAGGCATAACCAAGTCTTCCAGTTCCTTCTTAACGCGGGCATAGGCCGCAGGAATATTTCTGTATTTCCCCCCAAAAAGCTGGACCTGCGCGAAGAAAGGCTGCTCGGCCTTACGTCCCGACCATTCCGGGGCATCGTAAATTTCCTTTGGGTTCCACACGAAGTCATAGTCGGCCTTGCCAAAATCCTTGAAGCCTATGTTCGTATTAGAGGTGTAGTAACCCGCATCCTTGAACAATTCAGGCACCATACGCACCGGTTCGGGCAAGTACTGCTTGATCTCACCGCGGCCCGAAGGGTGGTTGTGCGCCCCGATGCTCGTCTGGTACATCCCCGTAATCATGGCGCTACGGCTTGAGGAACAAACCGCCGCGGTGACGTAGGCATTGCTAAAGACGACGCCTTCCTTCGCGAGTCGATCGACATGGGGCGTATCCACAAGTGACTGCCCCTGGTACCCAAAATCGCAAGACATGTCGTCAACAACGATCCAGAGAATATTGGGCCGTTCCTGGCTCGCACTGCACAGTGAGAGCCCCAATGCGACGATCGCTGCGAATCTTACGGTACTGTTGAGATACTTTCGTATTCGTTTTGTGGTTACCGTTTTCATTCAGACAGTCTTAATCTTTTTAGATGTTGTTTAGTAATTGAAAAGGTAGGGCTTGACGGCCCGGCAAGCCGCATCGGTTGGGCATTTACTTAGCTAGAGCGGATCGCCCGGCGGTCGATCCCAACCTGCATATTAAAGACTATGCCTTCAGCATACGCTGAAAGAGGTTGTGAGTGATTTTCTGGACACGCTCGTCCACCCCTTGCTGAGCGACTCCATGCCTGGTCGGCGTTTTGTGCCCCGGTGGGCTCGAGAGCCCGTTGGCCCACCAAATGGTCGCGGCATTAAAGACGACGTTTCCCTTCGGCCCGTCGTAGAGCGTCGAGGAATATTGCCCCACCGTCTTACCGTTAATCGTGGCATCTCCTTGCGCGACGATATTCATCCCTGGAAGATCCATAGCCGGGGCTCCATGCCACTCCCAGCCCAGGAGCCCTCTAACGGAATCCCCTTTCTTCATCCCGGTCCCCTCGAAGAGCCAGTGATCCGGCATCGCGCAGGTCCAATCGCCCGCACCCATGCCGCGCCCAGTCTTTTGCTGATGATCCAGTCGCCCACCCATGAGCTGCGCACCATCGGGACCCATATTGAATTCAAATCCTTCCTGGTTTTGCAGCACCTTTTTTTGAGCTGCGGGAATCTTTTTAGGCACCGGCAAAAACCAACCTTCACGCCTCACCGCCCGATTGGGCGTACCGTCGCTGGAAGGCATCATCGGCACAACACAGAGAACGGAATTGCCTCCGAAAAAGGCTAGGTTTACGCCTGCGTCACGGGCTTTGCTGACATTGTCGTACATCTCCACCGACCAGTACTCATCATGACCTACTGAGATGAAACCTTTGGTACGTAACAATCCCTTGGGATCCGCGTGCGTATCGATATTGGAAATATAAGACACGTCGTAACCGTATTGCTCCATCCAATACGCTAGTGGGAATTCCCAAGGCAAGTACTCGCCGGAACCGCCGGAAGTCTTGTGCTTGTTAACCGGGTGAGTGAACAAGCCGTAGGGCCGATTAAAGCTCACCGTTCCACTGGGGACTCCCTTGGTATTGAAGCCAGGGTGATCGGTATAAATCGAGTAGTCCGCGGGCCAACGATTGTAGGCGCTCCAGGTCAGTTCGCTACATTGAAAAAGAAAATCGCAGGGACGGTCGTCGCGCACGATAAAGATGACATAGCTCTGAATGTTCTCCTTTTCCGCCGTCAGTTTCCCCAAATAGACACCGCTCAGCCAATCGGAAGGAATCTCGAACTCTACCGACGGATCCCAATTGCACTCACGCACATAGTTTTCGCCCACCGGCGGGTCTTCCTGCGTCTTACCCTCGAGGTCGTCGAATCGCTTCATCAGTCGGGCCCCGTCTCCATTGTAATAGCCAGTACGGAAAATCTCCAATTTGAAATTGGAAACGGGATTCGTGCTAACCATCACACGCAGCGTTTCCCCTGCCCGCACGCTGTTGGCAGAACAGTAGCCCTCAATCCACGGGCAGCGCCCATTGTTGAGGATTTTGTTGATCTTCCCAGGAAGCTGGCGGGTCTTAGTCAACTGCCAGTCACGCGTGCCCGGCTTCGAGTTTTCGATCTGAATCAGATTTCGTCGGGACGAACTGGATACATTCGATTTCCCGATCGACTGCGAAATGCCGATCGAGCCCGCTGCTAGTCCGAGACCGGCGGCGGTCACTCCTTTGATGAGATCCCGACGATGGAGGCCGCGTTGGGGGTCATTCGATTTCTTCATTATTTTGGGGTATTGGTTGCCCACGAAGGACACTAAGATCACGAAATGGTTGATGGGATTAGCTTACGTATCCTTCGTGATTCTTCGCGTCCTTCGTGGGCGGTTCGTTTTTCTATCGTTTGAGTTAGTTTTAATCCGGTTTCTTCTCTTAGAATAAGACTAAGGTTTGATCATGCGTTGAAAGAGGTTGTGGGTGATTTGCTGCACGCGCTCATCTACCCCTTGTTGAGCGACCCCATGTCGGACAGGGGTCTGGTGTCCTGGCGGGCTTGACAGCCCATTGGCCCACCAAATGGTGGCCGCATTGAACACGACGTTGCCCTTAGGGCCGTTGTAGACCGTCGCGGTATACTCCCCTTTCTTGTCGCCGGCCATTGTCGGGCCTTTAGCCACAATCTCCATTCCGGGCAGATCCATCGCGGGTTCAGCATGCATTTCCCAGCCCACTAGCCCTTTGATCGAATCCCCTGCCTTCATCCCGGTCCCTTCGAAGAGCCAGTGCTCCGGCTTGGCGCAGGTCCAATCGCCAGAACCATTGAATGCCAATAGAGGCGTCCGCGCCCCCATCAAGCGGGCGGCATCTCGATCAAAGTCCGGCTTGAAGCCCTTCTGATGGATCATATTTGGAGGCAGCTTAGCCCCTGGCGGCAATGGATTGAACCAGCCTTCCCGGCGTATCGTTCGGTTGGGTACGCCCTTACTGGATGGGAGCATCGGCACAACGCAGAATACCGCATTGGCACTCAAAAAGGCGAGATTCACCCCTTCATCGCGGGCCTTGCTCACATTGTCGTACATCTCCACCGACCAGTACTCGTCATGCCCCACCGAGATGAAGCCTTTCGTACGCAGTAGGCCCTTCGGATCGGCGTGCGTGTCGACATTGGAAATGTAGGAAACATCGTAGCCGTGCTGTTCCAACCAAAAGGACAATGGGAATTCCCAAGGCAAAAATTCTCCGGAACCGCCGGAGGCCTTGATCTTGTTGACCGGGTGAGTGAACAAGCCGTAGGGCCGATCAAAGCTCACCGAACCGCTAGGGAAACCAGTGGTCGATCCCCCTGGATGGCTCGTATAAATAGAAAAGTCCGCCGGCCAGCGATTGTAGGCAGACCAAGTCAGGTCGCTGCATTGAAACAGGAGATCGCAAGGACGATCGTCGCGCACGATGAAGATGACGTAGCTCTGAATGTTCTCCTTCTCCGCCGTCAGCTTCCCCAAATAAACGCCGCTCAACCAATCGGAAGGAATCTTGAATTCCACCGAAGGATCCCAATTGCACTCGCGCACATAGTTTTCGCCCACCGGTGGATCTGCCTGCGCCTTGCCCTCGAGGTCGTCGAAACGCTTCATCAGCCGGCCCCCATCGCCATTGTAATAGCCAGTGCGGAAAATCTCCAATTTGAATTTGGAAACAGGATTCGTGCTCACCATGATGCGTAGCGTCTCCCCTGCCCGCACGCTATTGGCGGAACAGTAACCCTCAATCCATGGGCAACGCCCATTGTCGAGGTTCTTGTTGATCTTCCCAGGGAGCTGACGGGTCTTAGTCAGTTGCCAGTCGCGCGTGCCCGGTTTCGCGTTTTCGACCTGAATCAGATTCCGTCTCATCGAACTGGATACATTCGATTGAGCGAAAGCGAGCGAGGAGCTGAGTCCTCCCGCAACAAGGCCCAAACCAGCTGCGGTCACGCCTTTGATGAGATCGCGACGATGGATACCGCCGCGGAGGTCATTGAATTGGTTCATACTGTGATAGGGGTTAAATAAAGGTCTGTGTAATCTGCGTCTCAAAAAAGGCCGACAATTGCCGAAAAGAATTCGTCTCTGAAGAAACTGAGGAAATCTTTAGGGAGATCATTCGAGGAAACTTGTAGGGGAGCGAAAACACAACTCACTGTATTAATATTTTAGATACTTTTAAAAAGGACACTTGGCACTGTCTCAATTTATCCGACTTCCAATCAACACTCCCCCTCAGGTTGCTCTATTTCGCTTTCTGCAAGTAGGCGACCAGATCGGCGAGCTCCTCGGGGCTCAAAATCCCATCGAAGCTAGGCATCAGCGAAGCACTTGAATATTTAGCTTCAATAATGTCCTCGGTGCGAATGGTTACTTCCGCTCCCGGCCATGCGGCCAGCGTCATGGAATTCTCCGTCTCATCAATAATGAGACCTGAAAACGCCCCTTCTTTCGTACGAACGTCCACTTTCTCGTAGTAACGAACGATAGAAGTTCCCGGGAAGACGATGGCTTCCAATATATCCCACTTGCCCCGTATGGCGCCGATATGCGTCAAGTCCGGACCATAGTCCACTCCCTGATCGCCCAACCGATGGCAAACGATGCAAAGCTTGGACGCATCCGCGAAGATCTTCTCCCCTCGCTCAGGATCCCCTCTGTGCTTTGCGAAGTGACTTCTGAGCTCGCCCATGCGCTTGAACTGATGTGTCACCTGCGCCGGATCGATCTCGGGCGGATCAGCCGGCGTAATGTCGGGACGCACATTCGGATTTGGCCCGCTACGAGCCACTTCCTCCATGCTTTGGAGCTGCTTTCCTAGCGGATGGCTTTCTGAAACGCTCTCGCCCGCCCCCACTTCGAAGAGCGCGTAAGTAATCGAATGTTTCAAGAACGGGTCGAGCTCGCCCTTCCCCGCCTCCAGCAACGCGTCCGTCGACGAAGGGTCGCCAATTCTGCCCAAGGCCATCGCGGCAATTCGGCGAATGTGCGTATCCTCAGAACGCAGGGCTTCGCTTAGAGCCGCCACCGCCTCAGGATCGCGCCAGAGCCCCGCGCTACGGATAGCCACCGAACGCTCCTCCGGGCTTCCATTATTGATTCGCTCCCTTACCGCTTCGCGAGCGGCAGCGCCCTCGATCCGGTGCAAGCTCCAGAGCGCAGGCACGCGAGCCTGCGCAGCTTTGAGAGCATCGATCTGCTCCACACTCGCCAATGCCTCAATGGCTCGGCTCACGACTACAGGGCGCTCGTCGGAAAGGTAAGCGATCGACGGGTTTTCCCAATCCAGCTCGAATCCACGCGGATCCTCATGCCTCTTGGCCCCGGTTTTTCGAATACGGTAAATTGCGCCCAGACTCTCTTCATTGGCATCAGACGAAGTCGGGCAACACATCGTATACCAGTTGCCCGTATCCGCTACGAGAATACTGCCATCGGCATCTTCGATCACATCGGTTGGATGGTAATCAGATTGATCGCTTTGCAGCAGGACATCGATCTCCGAGGAGAAACTAGATCCTGAGCGACTCAACTTATGCCTCGATACGCTTCCAAGGTTGAAGTCCGCGCACAGCAGGTCTCCCCTAAGGCCCGATGTGCCATTCCGAGGCATCATGACTCCCGAAGAGGCCGAAGGCCCCAAGTGACTCATGATGGGCAAAAAGTCTCCCGTTCGAGGATGCCCGGAAAGGACCGCAGGATTCTTCCTCCCGTACACCCCTCCGTAGACCGCATGCAAGATACCGTCACGCTGACCGGGATGAGTCGCAGGGTGCACAAAAAACGTTCCGCTAAGAAAGCGTTCTCCCGTCTCGCCGAAGGCCAAGCCAACCGGATTGTTCATGCCGCCTGTCATGACGACCTCAAGCTCAGTGCCATCCGGCCGCGCTCGAAAAGCATGGGCAGCCTTCGAACGGTGAAGCTTGCCGTCCCCTAAGACGAAATTCTGCTCCAGATAAAATCCCTTGGTCCAGTAAAAGTAGCCGTCCGGACCGAGATAAGGGCCGTGCATGTCATTGCCGCAGCCTTCGATCGTTCCACCATTAAACCAGGACGTCCGCTCGTCCGAAACATGATCTCCATCCGTATCGCTAAACTTCCAAATATGCGGCGGTGCTCCAACATAGACATCTCCCTCGTAAACGAGAATCCCCTCGGGAAACGGTACTTTATCCGCGAATACAGTCGACTCATCGAACAAGCCGTCGCCGTCGGTGTCGACCAGGCGCAGAATACGGTGGCTCGGATTCGACAACTGAAGCGGCGCCTTTTGACTGTCCCCTGAACTGTCCGTGACGTACAGCGACCCGTCCTCGTCGAAGTACATGTGCATCGGCCGCTCGACAAGCGGAGGCGGCGCTACAAGCTCCAACTCATAACCATCCGGCAAGGTAAACGTATGCGGCGGATAATCGGTGTTCGTCACCGCCGCGCTTAACGAGACACATACGGATGCGCTCAGAAGCAAGCTGGCAAAACAAAGGGGGGGGATAGATTTCATTATGTTGATAATAAGCTATTAGTAAGGTCTCATAGAATTATCTGGCGGGCGGTAACGAGGCTTGGCCGGCGGAAGCCGGTTTCACCCCAATTTTGATCAGTGAAGATCCGATATGCTCCCACCTCTTACTCTAGCTGAAACACGGGTGATGAGCTTGCTCTGATGACGCAAGAATGCGTGCTCTCGTCTCAAAACGCCCATCAATCGTACGCATTCCGTGCGTCGATCTTGAGTTTTTGCCATCCGGCCATACTGCAGAAACAGAAACATACAGGTAGTCATTTAGCTTATTTAGAGGGGTGATCACTTGCTAAGAACAAGAATAGTCAACAAGCTCCAAACAAGTCAGCAAGGCGGACCATTGACTGTCAATTTGTCAAAAGCTGTCCCAAGAGTCGGGAGGTACCTGATCACTCTCCCACAAAGCGCCCGCCCGAAAGAAAGTTCATCAGCAAATGAAGGGACGAATTCCTTCGCAAAGCTCGTAGACGCGTACCACTCTATGGTGACAGACCAAGATGTAACGGTCGAAACACAGTACGGTCTCCGTATTGGCGGTTAAGGACTCCGATCCTTAACCGCTTTCCGTTAATCCTCTCCCTTCAACTAAAACATGGATACATAAATTTTCATTCCCACGAACCTTTGGGAAGGTGGCTGTCAATGCGTTATCACCAACTGGCTCGCGCCAGACCAAGGGCTTGTCCAGGCAGGTGCCCCCTCGTCGAGGTCATGGTCGAGAAAGCCCAATTCGAGATACCCGCTCCAGCCAGCGGGAAGCTCCCTATCGAAGCCGAAGTAGACGATATCGTAGACAAAGGCGACATGATCGGCTTGATCTCCTGAGCATGTCGCGTTGACTCGAAATAAGTGGATTTAACTCAAATACCATTTCATTCCCTCCTCGGGCTCGAGAGATCGAGCAAGACGGGATTCGTCTTTTCGTTTCCCGATGACGAAAAATATACAAACCATATTGGGATTGTTCATGCGAGCGCCTTGACTTCGCTCGCCGAAATCACAAGCGGAGAATGCATCGTTTTATTGTCGAAAAGCCTACCATTCGAGATCGTTCCAGTGGTATGCCGACTTGAAACCCGTTTCAAACATCCAGCCGAAGGGGCCATACATTCTAGGTACCTGCTAAAGGACGAAGAGTTTGAAACCTGCGCTAGAAGACTTGAGGCGAGAGGGAAAGCAACCTTAGCAGTGGAAGTCGAGGTCTGCACCAGCAACGGACAACAAGTGCTAACGGGAACGGTCAATTATTTCATTTCCAAGAAATAGGTCGGCGAATGAGAACAAGCCCCCTCTGTGGCATCCAGATCCTGCATACGCCCAAATCCGAGAGGAATCTCTCCTCGATGAAGTGTGAACGGTCAGCGGAAACGAGGCTGCCTCGTTTGGTCGACATCCCCCTGCATGATCGCGCCCCGCTCGTACTTGCGGCAACGCAACTTCGCCAACGCGCGTTTCAAGATGCAACAGATGGGCTGGCCCCTCTACCTACGCCGAACCGGAGGCGACGTGACACCTCAATCGAAGTCGGGGTTAACGCGGTGAATCAATTTTATGAATACTGCGGACTTCCCGACCGCGTACGTCCCGAATCGCATATAGACTATTCGGAACTGCTCTCTCACAACCGCTCAGACATCAAGCTCCACGAACAAGAGAGAGAACTTAGAGAAAGGCTCGAAGCCGCTTTGGCACTAAGATAGGTTTAGGCCGTGTCTTCAAATTAGCTCAAAGCTGGCAGGAGCCCATTTTTTCGAGAACAAGGCGGGCGAATGGCGGCTGGAGCGAGCTCCTGTCCCTTTCGCCTAACGCAGTTCCCGTAAAAATGGGACCTGTCGCGAAGCGATTCGGCCCAAAGCGAAGGTCGCGGCGTCCGCCAAAGCCAACCGACACTTGTGTCGCAAGGCTTTGGCAGCCTTGCGCTGCTTCGATTTGGGCTCGAACCAGCAAAGAGCTAATTTGAAGACACGGCCTAGCCAGCAATTCATATGAAGATAAGATCGCTGAACTGCAACACGACCAAAGGTCCCGCCTACAGCACTCACGCATTCGTTCAAATCCACATCGTAGGGCTCGACCGCCGAGCGAGCCGCTCTGCTGGATCCACGCAAAGCTCTCGCAACCTACCTGCGCACACAATTTGAGCTTCCCCGCACATCAATGAGCCTCGAAGCAAACACGCAACTCCTCCATCTTTAGTCCCCGAAACCCCAAAAAATACTCATTCAACCATGAAACACGCTCCTATTCGGCCAATACGAAATCTGGCTCGAACGGACTTCCGAAGGCTGGAAGATCAACAAGCTGGCCCAAGCCAATCGCACGCTAATATACACAGCGGAAGCAAATCGATCCGCCGAAAAGTGACCTGACACTTAGTCCCCAATTCCGTATTGAAACGTATCCAAACGCCGCTACATACTAGATCACCCTGAATACTTCATCCACATCCAACCTACTCCGCATTCCAGGCGACCTTAGCGATGAGCCCAATAGTCGCTTCCTGCGGGCCGGCGACCTCTACTTCGGCGAGTACCATCAACGCGTCGAGCAAAAGCCACGCAACGTGTTCGTAACTGAGCACACTCTCATTTTCGTTTCCAAAGGGGCGAAAGTCTTTCGCTTTCCCAAAAGCGAAGTGGTTGTGGAAGCGGGCAAAGCAATATTTCTCAAGCGTGGATGCTACCTTCTGTGCGAGAGCGTAGCCCAAGACTATCAATACGAGAGTATTTCCATATTCTTCAATGAGTCTACCTTGCAGAACTTTTGGCTGGGTCTCGAGATGTCGGATACGGATTCCACCCCCATCTCTTCCGAAAACAAGGAGATGGTCATTCTTGATATGTCCCCTGCTTTGGACGCCTTTCGGGACACCATTTTAAACTGTTTCTCCTACAAGGGCAGCTTTCTGGAACAGCTCCTTACCATGAAGCTGCAAGAACTGCTGCTCCTTTTGCTCGACACTCCGATTGCTCCCGAGCTGAAAGCCTTTTTCGGCGAAATTTTCGACGAAAATCGCACCGACCCGGAATATGTGGTTTCCGAGAATATGCTGACGCCTCTCAGCCTCGAGGACTACGCTCGGCTCTCCAACCGCAGCCTCTCTTCTTTCAAACGTGCCTTTAAACAAAAGACCGGTCAAACGCCCGGAACGTGGATCCTAGAAAATCGCCTCAAACACGCTCGCATGCTAGTGCAGGCCACTACCAAAACCGTCGGCGAAATCGGCGCCGAAAGCGGGTTTGGCAACATATCTAGCTTCATCAGATCCTATCGCACGCGCTTCGGAACAACGCCCGCCGCGGACCGCAATTCCGCCTAGAGTGGTGTCAGCGAAATATCTCACACAATTCCCGTAGTTAGAATTTAAGTGGGAAGCGGCCTTGTGCCGCGATCTCAAGCGGAGTAATCGCGACACAAGGTCGCTTCCCACAAGACATAACTAATGCAACGAACATAGCTGACACTACACTAGTTCCGCTTTCTGGCACGATTTGCGCATTCTTTGAACGTCAAAGCACGATCTTTGGCGTAGATGTATCCGTAATTCGCAGACAGTTTAGTCTCTATGAACTCAAAACGACTAAACGCCAAATCAATCGTAAAACGGCTCTGCCTCAGCTGCCTCCTCCTCATGACTGTTTCCACCTTTACTTCCCAGCACGCCTTCGCGGGTAAGGCCAAAAGCGTCAAAAAGGACAGTCACGTCCAGACTTCTCACGAATTCCAACTCCCTGCCTCAGCAGTCTGGAAACTTATTTCCGGCTTCAATACCCTTCCCAAATACCATGCTGCCGTTCCTGAAAGCCATTTGAGCGAGGACGGCTCCATCCGCTACCTCACCATTTCCGAAGACGCTGGCGGAGGCGTCGTAGTCGAGCGCTTGATGGAGTTCGATCACGAAGACATGAACTTCAGCTACAAGATAATCGGACTCATCGAAAGCCCATTGCCTGTTGAAAACTATCAAGCGTGGGTGAATCTCGAATCGACGGGAGCGAATTCCTGCAAGCTCTACTGGCAAAGCACCTTCGATATCCCAGAAGGCGGCACCAAGAAAGAGTCGGAAGATATCATCGAAGCGATCTATAAAGGCTGTTACGACGGCATCATCCGCGTGCTCGTTCAGGATTCCTAATCGATTCCGAGCGCCAACGTTAGATAAAAGTTTGAGATTACACCCAACCTCTCGTCGTTCATGAAAATTGTTCTGCCGTTGGCGCTTTTACTTTCCGTTTTCACAGTATCCTGTATCCAAGAAGAAGTGACCGGTCCGGTCGATTTCCCTCTCGGAACCTTCAACTTCGATTTCGCCCGACTCGGGTCCGACGAAGCCAGTCAGATAAAGGAACTAGAATCCATCGGCTACGGCGGATTGGTCATGAATCTGACGAATCCCAAAGAACTCAAAACCCTCCAAAAGTATCAAGCGGCAGTCGGCGACGGAGCCTTTAATATATACGCCGCCTATGTCGTCGTCGATTTCGCGAAAGACCTCGCCGTCCAAGACGCGTACCTCGACAAGGTCATCCAAAGCCTCAAGCAATCGGAATCGAAGCTTTGGGTCATCCTACGCGTCCGTGACGGAAAAACCGTCGAACACGAACAGATCGTCAACTTCCTTCGTTCCACCGCAAAACGCGCCAAAGCGGGAGGAACAGAACTGGTCATCTATCCCCACTATTCCGGCAATAATCCAAACAACATTTGCCTCATCGAATCCGCCGAAGACGCGATTCCTTTTGTCGAGGAAATCGGGAGCGACAATCTCTTCATCTCCCTCCACCTCTGTCACGAAATCAAAGCAGGCAATGGAGACCGCCTCGATGAAGTGGCCGCCAAGATAAAACCTTGGCTCCGACTTCCCTCCATCAACGGTTCCGACATCGATGCGGTAAATGAAGTACAAGGATGGGATCGCGGCATCCAACCATTGACCCAAGGCAACTACGATGCGTCCAAGCTGCTCAGCGCTCTCAACTCCGTCGGCTACGAGGGTCCAGTCATCTTGCATACCTGGGGCCTTCAAGACGAAGCCGCCGACCACCACCACACTTCCTACGACCGCTTCCAAGAAATGCTGAAGGAGCAATAGAAGCGCATTGCGAGAACCTACTCTCTTGAGACGACAACATTGGTTTCCGCAGTCAGCTGCACTAGCGAAATACGCGGAAATAATGAACAATCAGTCTCATGATTTCTCGTACCACGCTTGTTGTTCTCATCACAGCTCTACTCGTTTCCTCTGCGTATAGCCAAGGCTCTGGCCCCGAATGGACTCAAATCGCCAAGGCTGACCAAGTCCTGATGGGCGACTACCAAGGCAAGTGGCTCAACACGCCCACCAAAGGTTACCTCAGATCAAATCCCAAGGTGTGTGCCCAAGTCATCAATACCGGCATAGGCAAGTATCGCATAAACCTGCTCCCCGATCACAACCGCCGGGCCGCGCTCATCTACTCCGGCGAGGCTACGCTCCAAGGAGATACAATTGTTCTGGAGGACGGCGATTGGAGTATTCGCGTCGCCGAGTCGGGACTCACCGGAAGCGGAAAAGTCGGCGGGCAAGAGGCTAAATTCTCCCTCAGTCGCCTACGCCTAGGATCGCCAACCCTAGGCGCCAAGCCTCCCAAAGGCTCTCTCATCCTTTTCGATGGAAGCAACTTCGATCAATGGGAACACGAAGACGGCAGAGCCGTCACCTGGGCGCTACTCGAAGACGGAGCCATGGAGGTAAACTCGAGGTTTAAAAACAAAAGCTCAACCCCTCCCATCGGCGGAGATATCTACACAAAGCAGTCCTTCAAAGACCTGCGCTTTCACATGGAATTCCGATACCCAGTCGAACCGGAGCAACAAGGACAGCTTCGCGGCAACAGCGGTCTCTTCTTCCAAGGATACGAGGTGCAAATCCTAAACAGCTACGGTCTAGACGGACTCTGGAACGAGCTCGGAGCACTTTACAAGTTGTCTCCACCTAAAGTAAACGCCGCACGCCCACCATTGGAGTGGCAAACCTACGATATCATCTATCGAGCTCCCAGATACGACGGAAATCAACTCAAAGAAAACGCTCGCATCACCGTCAGCCTAAACGGCATCGTAGTGCAACGCGATGAGGAGCTCATTCACCAAACGGCAAATGGACAATTGGGCCGCAATAAACCCGCCCCCAAGGAAGCCATGCCCATTCGACTTCAAGACCACATCAACCGTATCCAATTCCGCAATATCTGGGCCGAAGAGCTTTAGAAATTCTTAAGCCACTCGCCCTTCTACCCTCGAAGTCCATAGAGCACAGCAGAACAAACCAGGACACGCTATGAAATCTCAATTCAAACAGGCTGCGGCAATTGCCCTTCTATTACTCGCCGCCCCTCTAGCCATCGCTAAACCCAATATTATCTTCCTCTTGGCGGACGACCAACGTAGCGATGTCCTCGGTTCCTACGGCAACGCGCTCATCCAAACGCCGACCCTCGATAAACTCGCCGCTCAAGGCGTCCGTTTCGAAAACGCCTTTTGCGAAGTCCCTATCTGTGCGGCCAGCCGCGCCACGCTCTTCTCCGGCCTCTCCCAACGCACGCATGGCTTCAACTTCTTCGAAAACACAGTCCCCGCAGAATACCTCCCAACCAGCTATCCCGCGATGCTGAAGGAGGCCGGGTACCGCATCGGCTTCGTCGGAAAATACGGCATGGGCTTTGCCAAACCGGGACTGAGGGATCAATTCGACTTCTTCGAAGCAATTGGAAGGAATCCCTACCTCAAAGAGATGCCCGACGGCAACCTTCGCCACGAAACCGACCTATGTGTGGACGCCGGTATTCGTTTCATAGATACTGTTTCAGAAGAAGCGCCCTTCTGCCTTTCCATCAGCTTCAACGCCTCACACGCCGAAGATGGAGATAAGCGCCCCGGACAGCATTTCCAATGGCCCGAATCGGCAAACGGACTCTACGAGGAGGTCGAAATCCCAGCTCCCGCCCTGTCTGACGACAAATATTTCGAAGCCCTCCCTCCTTTCCTTCAGGATAAAGAAGGCCTCAGCTACGAACGCTACTTCTGGCGCTGGGACACTCCGGAAAAATATCAGACTAACATCCGGGCCTACTACCGAATGATCACCGGCATCGACAACGCCATCGCCCGCCTCCTTGAAACCCTCAAAGCCAAAGGACTCGATCAAAACACCATCATCGTCTACTCCGCCGACAATGGCTTCATGATGGGCGACCGCCAAACCGCCGGAAAGTGGAATCACTACGATCAGTCTCTCAGCATCCCATTGATTATTTACGACCCTAGGCTTCCCCAATCGAAACGCGGACGCGTCCTCACGGAATTGGTCAGCAACCTGGACATGGCTCCGACCTTCGTGGATATGGCAGGTCTAAAAGTCCCCGCCGTCCACCAAGGGCGTTCCCTAGTCCCCCTCATCCAGGGCCAGACCGTCAGCTGGCGCCAAGACTTCTTCTGCGAACACCTCTTCGACTGGTACAACGACTGGCACGCCGTCCGCAGCGCGAAATACAAGTACGCGGTGTATTACGATGATGACTACGAATGCCTCTACGATCTGGAAAAAGACCCGAACGAACTCCACAACTTGGCCCAGAGCCCTGAATACGCCAGCGTGCGACGCCATATGATAAAGCGACTCGAGGCCTACAAATCCGAATACCCGAAAGTGGAAGGTGCCCCCACCCAAACAAAGCCACGCCCCAAAGCGAAAAGTCGCTGATAATCCTTCCTCCAAAATAGCTCACTCCTACCACAAAAAGGTTTGATATCTTCGCTACCCAACTTCTTCGGCATAAGTCGACAGGCCTAGTTAATCAGACAGGCTGCAGAATGCTGCGGTTGAGCAGTCTGGGGGTCGTGTAGCCACTGAGCGCCATTGTGACGTCGTACTCACCGAGTATTTGCCGAATCACTTTTTGCACGCCTTCCTCTCCGCCCACCACAAGGCCATAGGCGTAAGGGCGGCCGAGCAACACGGCATCAGCCCCCAGTGCAAGCGTCTTTACGACATCGTCGCCATGACGAACTCCACTGTCAAAAAGGACGCAAATATCATCCCCCACCGGCATCGACTATTCCCGGCAGGACATCCAAAGCGCCTACGGCACCATCAATCTGCCTACCTCCGTGGTTCGAAATGACAAATACTTGAGTAGATACCGTATATCTCTGGTAGCTGTATTTTATTTTCAATACAGCTCTACAGAACACATGCTTAGCGGCTGTGTCACACTGATAAGCAAATCACTGTTCTTGTGATGCTCCGTACGCATCGCTGAGTTTAAAATTAGTCTTGCTCAAACTGACTGTTAAGCCGTGAGCCGCATCGCGACTGCTTCAGCAGTTTGATTTTTGCCGCACTGTTTTTTCCACCTCGCTTTCGATTGCGTAGCAACGAAACGGATGCCCCCCCCTACGTTCTTCCTCTAGCTGGCAAGTTTCGTAGTTTAGCCATCTAGTGACGGCTCCCCCTATCGTCTTCAATTGATTTCTAATAAAGGTCGTCCTATCGGGGCGGCATTTTTTGTACCCATATCCTCGGGACAGCCCCAGATCCGTTGAAAAGAACGATATAGGTAACTCGCACTATGCGAGCCCATAACTTCCCTGCCCTTAAATCAGTTTATCCCTAGTCCGATATCAGATCTTCCTCACCCTCGAGATTCGGTCCTTTTGTGACGTTTTTTTGATAGAGTTCTAAACAGTTCTTAATCTTCAACTTACGCAACCCTCAACCAAAATCACCCAAATTCCCAATGAAGACTTCAGTGCAATTACCGTAACTTACAGGGTTCTTACCCATCTTGTAAAACAGTGCTTACGCTTAGCCCAATTCCATCCATTCGACTAGGCTGCACTACAACGGAGGTAGGGCAAAATTCTCTACATCTAGTCTAGTCATTCAACTCTCCGACCCTCCTAATAGCCATCAAATCTCCTCTCGCAAAGCTAAGCAATCCGACGCGGAAACTCGCAGCTTATATTGAAAGAATCAAAAGCAGCGGAAAACGACTCGATGAAACGGCATCCTCTGTTGAAGCGAGTTTCGTCTCCTTTGGTGAAGTGTTTCGCGAACAGGTCCTATTAAGTGACAGTCTCCTTGAACAGGGCACCCGCATCTCAAACTTCGGGAAGTCTTCCGAAGGCAATAAAAGCGTCTTCCAACAAGCGATCGAACTCATCAACTCGACTCTAGAGTTTGTACAGGATTCCTCAGAGAAAACAGCCGGACTACTTGAGGCTTTTGAACAATACCAGCAGAAAACCGCTACGGTAAAAAGAGGAGAAAACCAGCTCTCCCAAACGCTCATCCCCCTACAAATCATCGAGCGACTCTTCCGTATCGAGTCCTCCACACTTCCGGTCGAAATACAAAGCGCCTTTGACTCACTCACCGAAGAGATTTCAAACCTCCACAATCAGATGCGGCTCTCACTCAGCGAACAGTTTGAAGAGCTAGCGAGAACTGAACGGCAAACGATCGAAACAAAAAGCTTTCTAGAGCAACATTCCAAGTCACTCTCGGAAAACATATCTGCTGCAGCGCAAAACACTCAGCAAACCATCCTCAACCTAGAAAAACTAATCGAGGAAGGTACTCACAGGGCTAGTCTGCTAGAACAAAGCGCGAAGGAGCTCTCCTACGAAACAAACCAAGTCATGGTAGGACTCCAATTCCAGGATGTGCTCCGTCAAAAAACGGATCATGTCAACGAAGCGATCTCGCGCTTGAGCTCGATCATTGAATCCCCAACCACCACAAAAAGAGAAAAGATCAGCCAAGTATACTGCATTTGCGAAATAGAGGACTTGCAGGTAAACGCAATCGAAGAGGATTTGAAGGAAGCCTCGCGCACAATCTCTTCCAGCATCAGCACGATCCTAGAGCGTCTCCACAACATAGATACAATCAATCTTTCAGATGCCGCTCTAAAGAATTTAACCAGATCAAACCGGGAAATAGTCGACACACTTCTCGAAACCTTGGAACTGGCTTTCGAACTCGTCGATCAAGCGGTTAACGGCATAGCGGTAATTCACAAAGCAATATCCAAGTTTGAAGGAGCCGCGAGTGATGTTTCAACAACTCTCAGAGGAATCGCCATAGATATTCGCCTGATAGCCCTTAACGCCCAGATACAAGCAGCGCAGGCCGGAACGGGTACGGGGCTGGAGGTTCTCTCAGAAGAGACCTGTAAACTCTCCGAATCATCGGAAAAATACACACAGTCGATTGGGGACGAACTATCTGAGCTTATCGCACTATTCTCCGAAATCGAAAAGCAGTGCGGCACCATCCAGCAGAGAACCGAAGAGCACTTTAGTTCGACCCGTTCAGATCGAGAAACACTAAAGGGAAAGCTCCTGCAATCGCACAACGAAACGAGCGACGCCTTAAACGAGATGGTAAACGTTCTCGAGTTGTCGCGAAAAAACGCGGTCGAGATGCGATCTCATGGTCAGGTAAGCGACGTACCCAAAACGAGCATACACGAACTCTCCGAAACTCTCACACTTGCGAGAGAGTTTGCGAAGAAAAAGACAACCCCTTCCGAGATCGAAAGAGCCCGGAATAGCCAAGAAATCCGAGCCCTCCAAAGCCAATACACAATGGCTTCGGAACGGAGCATACACACCTCGGTTCTCTCTGGCAGTGGATTCGAATCAGAGAATGCAGCCACAGAAGCCGACTTTGAAGAGGTAGAACTCTTCTAAAACACGAGAGAGAAATGAACACTACAGAACATCCGACAACGCCGCCACTAGAACTCGCGGGCTCCCTATCAATTCAAAATGCGTCCAATCTCCTCGCAGAACTTCTACAATTCCTAGAGTCGAACGAGAAGCCACGCATAGACTTAGAAGGTATCGATTCAGTCGATACAATTGGTCTCCAGCTCCTAATTTCCGCTTCAGCCAGCAACGACGTCACATGGCTAAACCCACCCGAATGCCTCCGAGACCACTGCCAAGCAGTAGGCTACGATTTTAAGAACTTCTCCAACCAACAATCGAAGGAACAATGAGCAAAACGATTATGACAGTGGACGACTCTCCCAGCGTCCGACAAATGGTAGGCCTCACGCTTTCGCGCCTCGGCCATCGAGTCCTAGAAGCGGCGGACGGTAGAGACGGCCTCGCAAAGCTCCAAGCAAGTCATGTGGACCTAATCATCACTGACCTCAACATGCCAAACATGGACGGCATCACGATGATTCGCCACATCCGCTCCAGCCCTAAGCACAAGTTCATGCCCATTCTCATGCTCACCACGGAAACCCAGCAGGAGAAAAAGATGGAAGGCAAAAAGGCGGGAGCTACCGGCTGGATAGTCAAGCCATTCACCGAAGAAAAACTCAAGTCCGTATTGAGTAAAGTACTACGTTAGCCAACCCGCATTTCCCAAAAATGAGTCAGACCAAACCCACAGACGTCTTTCTGCTTGAAGCCGAAGACCTCCTTTCCGTCATCGAGCAAGGAGCTTTGGACATCGCGCAGGACATGACTGACTCGGACTGTATTAACCGTCTTTTCCGAGCCTTTCATACAATCAAGGGGTCCGGAGCAATGTTCGGCTTCGATGAAGTCGCTGCATTCACCCACAATGTCGAAACCGTTTTAGACGAAGTTCGTTCTGGAAAAATCTCTTTCACTCCCACGCTCATCGAGCTGATTCTCGCATCCAAGGACCACATAAAAAACATCCTAGCGGAAGATGCGGACAAGAAGACAGGCGAGACTCTCACTTCTGAACTCGCTTTGATACTAGGAACGACTCAAACGCAGCCCTCCCCCTCTCAAGAAGCGAAAGAAACTCCCGCACAAAAGGAGTCTGGCCCGAAATCATACCAGATTTACTTCAAGCCATCTCCCGACATCGCTGCCCACGGACTAGAGCCCGCCTCTCTACTCGATGAACTCCGGGACCTTGGCGCTTGTCGCATAGCCATAGACCTTGACGAGCTTCCGAAGCTCGATGAGTTGCAAGCCGAGTCATGCCATCTCGCATGGAACATCGAGCTAGAAACAGAACAAGGCATCGATGCCATAAAGGACGTTTTTATTTTCGTAGAGGACGAGAGCACAATTCGTATTGTCCAATCTGATACACCTCAATCATCCGCTGCGAATCAAAACAATGACTCCGCAGAAGCCGCTCCAAAGCAACCCGCTAAAGCTTCCCCCAAAAAGTCCGGAGTTCCTCAAAGCAACGTTCGCGTCCCTTCCGAGAAGCTGGATAGACTCGTAAACCTCGTCGGAGAACTGGTCATGAACCAGTCGCGCCTTAGCCAGATATCAACGAGCATCGACTCGACTGAACTGGACACCCCTGTAGAAGAAATTGAGCGCCTCGTCTCTGAACTTCGCGACAGCGTCCTAGGGATACGAATGATGCCTATCGGATCCACTTTCGGACGCTTCAGACGTCTCGTCTTTGATCTTTCCAGCGAACTAGGCAAGGAAGTCGAGCTCATAACCGAGGGCGAGGAAACCGAACTAGACAAAACCGTTCTCGATCAACTCGGAGATCCGCTGGTTCACCTCATTCGCAACAGTTTAGACCATGGGATCGAATCGCCGGAAACACGCGCGGCCCAAGGAAAATCCCCTCGAGGGACGCTTAGGATGAGCGCCTCGCACGAAGGCTCCCAAGTCGTCGTAAAAATAGAGGACGACGGACAGGGCATGGATCCAAACAAGATTCTGGAAAAAGCCATCGAAAAAGGAGTCGTCCCCCCAGACGCCAATCTCTCAGAGCGTGAGATCTTCAATCTCATTTTCCATGCCGGCTTTTCGACCGCGCAACAAGTCACCAACGTCTCCGGTCGCGGTGTTGGGATGGACGTCGTCAAGCGCCAACTCGAATCCCTCAGAGGATCGATTCAGATATCGAGTAAACAAGGAGCCGGCACCACAGTCTCTCTCACCCTCCCCCTCACACTCGCCATCATCGACGGCCAGCTCGTCGAAATCGGAGGAGATCGCTACATCATGCCCATGTCTGCAATAACGGAAAACGTTGAAATTACCGCAGATGAAAGAACCACTCAAAACGGTCGCAATCTTATCACCGTTCGCGGAGACCTTGTACCCTATATTCGACTACGAGAGCTTTTCGAATACACGGACGCCGCCCCTCCAATCGAAAAAGTTGTCATAGTAAAGCACAACGGAGAGCGCATTGGCTTCGTCGTAGATCGCGTCTTGGGCAGCCACCAAACAGTCATCCAATCTTTAGGAAAATTCTACAAGGAGATCAGAGTCGTATCCGGATCCACAATCATGGGAGATGGGAAGGTCGCCCTCATTCTCGACGTGGCAGGACTTATCGCTGACGACGCCAACAGGTTCAAACTCGCTGCCACAGTGTAGTAGCCAGAAACCAATTTCAAACAACACCCCACACGAAAATGACAGACAATAGAGAAGAACCGAAGCAGTTCATCACCTTTAGACTCGGGGACGAATTGTTCGCCATCAACGTCTCGCAGGTTAGAGAGGTTCTAGAACTCTCAGAAATAACGAAAGTGCCGACCGCGCCCGACTTCATGAAGGGGGTTGTCAATGTACGCGGCACTGCAATACCAGTTGTCGACCTCCGCCAGAAGTTCGGACTACCAAGCGTAGAGAACACCGTTAACAGCAGAATTCTCGTACTCGAACTAGAACTCGACGGCGAGGAGTGTATCCTTGGCGGGATCGCTGACAGCGTGCACGAAGTCATCGAACTGGATCAAGAATCCGTCAGCCCACCTCCATCCATCGCCATGCGCTGGAGAAGCGAGTTTATTCAGGGCATGGGTAAACATCGAGACCAATTCGTCATCCTACTCGATATCGATGCCGTCTTTTCAAGCGAAGAGCTCGCCCTAGTAGAGCCAAACTCAAGCCCTACGACAACCTCCGAGTCGTAGTATCAACTAAACACTTACAAACAGAGAAAAACAATGAGCCTCAAAGCAACAATAGACAACCTACCGATCGGCAAGAAAATTGGATACGGATTCGCAACCGTAATGACCATATTCGTCGCAGCAGGCGGCTACTCGATTTGGAAAATGAAAACCTCCGCCACCAAAGCGGAACACCTTTCCGACGAGTACGTACAGGAACTGAACCTCAGCAGCCAATTCATCGAAACAGTTCAAGATGCAGATCGAGCGTCAACACGCTTTTTCTACACAGGCAACTCCGATGAACTAAAGGAATGCCTCGACCATATAACGGAGCTCAAGAAGCAAATCGTAGAGTTCCAGGACCTCGCAGACAACTCGACTCAGCTCAAACTTCTTCAAGAAAAAATAAAGGAGACTCCAGAACTCGTCAAAGCTCTGGAAGGTTCGGTCCACGCAAGCCTGGAAGCCGACAAGGAAATCGACAACGCTTTCGAAGTAGCTCGGATTAACTCAACTGACGCAGTCGCAGCATTCCAAGAGATTCTCGATCAGCAATACGTAAAGACCGAGAGAGACATCAAAGCCGATGTAGACAATGAAATCCTCCTCGGAAGGCGCATCAAAATCATGCTCCTCAACAACGCCATCAACGCCGTTGAGAGCCTGAACTTCGAAATCGAAAAATCGAGAGCCGAGCGCGATCCTTCTTTGCTTCGTGAAAACATCACGCTTTTCGCCAATATCGAGTCCGCGATCGAAACGACACGCCCCCTCTTCACCAAAGCGAGCGACCAAGCCCTTATCGACCGGGCAGACGCAGGAGTCGAACGCTACCGAGCAGCCACTGAGAAACAGTTGGAGCTAATGGAAGAGATGATAGAAATCGGTGATCGTCGCAACCAAGCCGTGACCGCGTTCACTATTTTCGCCCAGTCGGTCATGGACGCTGCAAACACCGCGGTTAACAAACTCTCGAAAGAGACTGCAGAAGATCTCGCCACAGCATCCTACCTGAACATCGCTAGCGTCGTCTTGGCAATCGTCACCGGAGCTTTTGTATCCATAAAGATAACACGTCTCGTTACTGAGCCACTCTTCAAAGCGATCGACTTGGTAAAAAATACCGCGAAAGGCGACCTCACCCAATCAATCGAAGTCACCTCCGAGGACGAGATCGGCCAAATGGTCGCCTCCCTCAACGAGATGACAGAGAATTTGCGAAACGTCGTTAGCGAAGTCAGCGACGCCGCAGACAATGTCGCTTCCGGCAGCCGTGAGATGAGCGCATCCGCGGAAGTACTCTCAGAAGGTGCCACCGAACAAGCTTCCTCTGCCGAGGAAACCACGTCCTCAATGGAACAGATTGCCGCGAACATCCAGCAGAACTCTGACAACGCTCGCCAGACGGACCAGATCGCCACCAAGGCTGCGGAAGACGCCCACAGCAGTGGAGAGTCCGTATCCCGCACTGTATCCGCGATGAAAGACATCGCCGAGAAAATCAGCATCATCGAGGAGATCTCACGCAAAACAGACCTACTCGCCCTCAATGCTGCGGTAGAAGCTGCACGAGCGGGAGAACATGGCAAGGGCTTCGCTGTCGTAGCAAGCGAAGTGCGTAAGCTCGCCGAACGCAGTCAGAACGCAGCTGCGGAAATCAGCAAGATCACAAGCGATGGTGTCGAAATTGCAGAGCTAACGGGCGACATGCTGCAAAAGCTCGTTCCCGACATTCGCCGTACTGCCGAGCTCATCCAAGAAATCAACGCTTCCAGCATCGAGCAAAGTTCAGGAGCAAAGCAGGTATCAAAGGCGATCCAGCAGCTAGACAAAGTGACACAGCAAAACTCTTCGGCCTCAGAGGAAATGGCGTCCACAGCGGAAGAGCTTTCTAGCCAAGCGATCCAACTCCAAAACTCTGTTGCATTCTTCCAGATCGAAAGAAGTGGCGTCGAAAGACGAAAGCCTACGGTCGCCGCTCCTACCAATCGTATCAGCAAGTCTAGCGGAGGAATCAAAAAGGAAAAGAGCCTAGAGTCACAGGTCATGTTGAACCGCTCTCAACCGCCAGCAGGCGTTTCCATCTCACTCTCCGACGGGACACGTGGCGGCGACGATCTGGACCAAGACTTCAAGCCATACTAAAAGAATAGTTCAAACGGCCTAGGAATCCAGCTCCCAGCCGTACTCTCCAGATATATCTACTCAGAATCCAAGTAATCAATACAAGATGTTAAGAGTACTAATAATCGATGACTCAATTTCGATTCTGGCACTGCTCCAAGATACAATAGCAAAAGCCGGATACGAGGCGCACACAGCGAAAAACGCCAAAGAAATAAATGAGAGTCTCAATGGAAACGATTTCGATCTCGTCATTACCGACATCTACATGCCGGAGCAGGACGGGCTTGAGACCATCTTAAACCTTCGCATAACGAAACCTGACATACCAATCGTAGCGATGAGTTCAAATACTGGATACAGTGATGTACTGGATGTAGCTAAGAAGCTTGGTGCGCGAAAGTGCTTGAGAAAGCCTTTCACGCAAGAAGCGATCCTTGATTCGCTCCTAGAAACGATCGGACCGGGAGCTCCCTCCAACTCAGCAAACTAACCACTCCCTTGGAGCCTGCATGAGCATCGAAACAATCCAGCAAGAAAGTCTCAACCTCACAAAGGGAAGCTTCGATTCGTTCTCGCAATACATCACAAGAGAACTCGGCATCAAAATGCCGAGGTCCAAAATCTCCATGTTGCAAGGGCGACTGCGCAAACGGGTTCGCGCTCTAGGACTCACAAGCATCGAGGACTATCAAAAGCTCCTCTTCAAGTCATCGAGCAACAAAGAGGAGCTCGTCAATTTCATCGACGCAGTTACCACCAACAAAACTGACTTCTTCAGGGAGCGTTCACACTTCGACACTCTCATTGAATCGACGCTCCCGCAATTGGAGCGAAGTGCAAGAAAGCCTAGCCTTTTCAATCTCTGGTGCGCAGGTTGCTCCACAGGTGAAGAAGCTTACACATTGGCCATGGTACTTTCCGAGTACGAGAGGCTTCACGACGGATTCGACTTCTCAATATTTGCAACGGATATTTCTCAGCGGGTGCTCACCAAGGCACAAACTGCGATTTACACCGAGGAACGTATCCAGGACATTCCTACAGAATTGAGGAAACGCTATCTCCTACGCAGTCGCGACCCACAGAAGCGAATATATAGAATCGTACCGAACCTTCGTTCGCGAATCTCTTTTGATCGCCTCAACTTCATGAACGAGAATTATTCGGTCAGCCGACGCTTTGAAGTAATCTTCTTTCGAAATGTGATGATCTATTTTGATAAGAACACTCAAGAGAAAGTAGTCAATCGACTGGCAAAACGATTGAAGCCCGGCGGTTTCCTCTTCGTTGGACACTCAGAGTCTCTCGCTGGGTTGGACATTCCGTTCGAATCGGTGGGATCATCCATATACCGCAAGAGCTGATTCACTCACACATCAAAGGCAAACGACAAGCAATGCCCCCACAAAAACAAATCCGCGTACTAATTGTCGACGACTCCGCCTCGGTACGGCAGACGATGCTCTCGATACTTGAGTCTGATCCCAGTATTGAAGTTATGGGCACAGCTTCTGATCCATACGTCGCCGTTGAGAAGATACAAAAGGAAGTTCCTGATGTAATCACGCTAGACATAGAAATGCCGCGCATGGACGGGTTGACCTTCCTGGAGAGGATCATGTCCCAGCACCCGATCCCGGTGGTCATCTGCTCCAGCCTCACCGAGACAGGGTCCGCCACCGCGCTGGCAGCCCTCGAACGCGGGGCGCTGGAGATCATCACCAAACCCAAACTCGGGACAAAACAGTTTTTAGAGGAGTCCAAGATCCTCATTTGCGACGCGGTCAAATCCGCCGCACGAGCAGGCAAGCCCAAGAAAATGGACCCACCACGTTCTCAAGCGGTTCAACCCAAGCTAACCGCAGATGCGGTTATGGCACCCAGACGCTCGAGCCAGGCAATGCTCAAGACTACCGAAAAGATAGTATCGGTAGGAGCTTCCACGGGTGGAACCGAAGCTCTGAGGACCTATTTAGAAGCGCTGCCACGAGACGCCCCCGGACACGTGATCGTCCAGCACATGCCTGAAAAGTTCACCGCCAGCTTCGCCAAACGGCTCGATCAAAGCTGCGAGGTCTCGGTAAAGGAAGCGGAAAACGGCGACACCGTACTACGTGGCCACGTGTTGATCGCTCCCGGAAACAAACACATGCTCCTCAAACGCAGCGGAGCACGCTACTACGTGGAGATCAAAGACGGCCCACTCGTCTGCCGCCATCGCCCATCCGTAGATGTCCTATTCCGCTCCGCCAGCCGCTACGCCGGTCCAAACGCAATCGGAATCATCATGACAGGCATGGGAGACGACGGGGCGAAAGGCATGTTGGAGCTCAAGGAAGCCGGAGCATACAACATCGCTCAAAGTGAAGCGAGCTGCGTAGTGTTCGGCATGCCCAAGGAAGCCATAGCTAAAGGAGCGGTTCATAAGGTAGCCCATCTGCATCGTCTCGCTCACGAAGTGATCGAAGCGGCCAGCTAGTCGCTTGATACCCCCAATGGGCACAACCGCTTCCCGGCGGCGGCCTACCCCGGACCTCAAACTGCTCCGATTGGCTTCTCCGAAAAACTGGCTAGGTAATCGATCGAACCCAAGGCCTCACTTTCAATGTTACAGTGAGACTCGGCTTCTTACCCATTGACATTCGAAGCTCCATAAACGGGATTCTCCACACCCACCCGCTTATAGGGCCGAGCAATCGGTCTAATTCCCAAACCATCAAACAAGAGGCATCCCCCGGGATGCGCCTCACAATCCCCCCCCATGCGAAAAGTAATTTGTGCCTACTTTTTTCTAGCTTCGTTGTTGCTCCTTCCACACGCGTCAGCGGCCGACGAGATCACCGACGAGGATTTTGATGTAATCGAAATCCAAGGCTTCGAGGTGTTCTCCAACTCGATAACCGTCATCGATGGCATCACCGGCAAAGAATACGAAGGCAAGCACCCCGTCGTTCTCGGTTTCCGACGCGAGTTCGACAACCTACTGCTCAAATTCCACAAGCGGCTGCTTATCGAGGAACACAAAAAGCTCAAAACGCACTCCGACAGCTTCAAAACCCTTCCCGCTGAATTAGACCAGCTTGCTGCAAGTTTCGGCTTCAAAGGAAAACTCAAGATCGAAGGCCCTCGCCTCACCCGAGAATTTTCCATCTTCAACCGAATGATCAAGGACCCCTTCTTCAAGATCGACGAACTAGTGGTCTGGGACATCAATCAGCTAAAACTTCGCAACAACCTCCTGCCAAAAAACAAGTACGCCAAGAACCTCCGCCCAAACCCGGAGACGGGAGAATGGGAACGACGAATCCTCACCAAATGGGAGGTATCCTGCGTCAGACGAAACCGTAACAATAACGGCACACACCATTTCTACACCCACAAGCAACAAGGCTTTAACTTGGACACTAACAAGGGTTTCCACCTCATCGACCAAGGTCTGCCTTGGGACGTACCTCCCCATGCATTTCGTGAAGTCGAGCTACAGTATCCAATCCTTGTAGACACGGCGATAAACGTAGACGAACAAGTAAGAGAGCTCAGCCGAGACTTCATAGAAAACCTCTTCTACATCTACGACCCATTCAGTTGGGTTGCCAGAGGCAACACCCGCTTCCCTTGGGGATATAACCGGGAAATTCACGACCTCATCAGATCTCAGAAAATAAACGTGAACCAGAGGAACTGGTTCGACCGTGTCCTTGCTACTTTTCTAAACGACGTCGCCACTTTGAAGTATTGGAGCGCAGACCTGATCTACGCCCAACAAATGGCTTCCTCCTCCCCTAAGAACCGAAACATTCTCGGAGAAGACCTCGATCTCTTAAACTGGCACAAAAAGGAAAAACGGCAGGTCAACTACGACATCGACACACCAAATACGATCCCAAACATCAGTTTCGACAACTCCGGCCGAGCCCGCTACATCCTCCTTGACGCGTATCGCCGCTATGGAGACAAATTCGTAGACGCTCTACGGACGCGGGTTCTCGCAGTCAGTGAAAAGACTGACGCCAAACAACTCGTCCGTGACGCTCTCGCCGAAGCCTCAGGTGTTTCTGCAAAGAAATACATACCTGCTGCCATCCGCGCGCAAAAAGCGGAGCTAGGACAATTTCTCGCAAAATAGTCGTAAACATCCCAGCCTCCGTGGATGGAACAGGGTGAAGCGAACAAGCGTCCTCGACCCGATTCTAACCGTATTCTATTTCCAGATACAGTCCGACCTTGAAAGCACTTGCACAACTGTGCACGTTAGTGCCATTTCCCCTTTATTTATGGGCCTTACTTGAGTTTAGGGCATTCTAGGGAATACGCCTCAAGGGGGCGTTAAGGCTTCGTTAATCAATGTAAATCTCGGATAAACAGCCGTCGGTTTAATAGGTTTCGCTTTAGGAAGAGTATCAAACTCCGAAGCCAAGATTCAGTCGATTATGCACCCGTGAAAACGAGGCTGCATCAAACGGCCAGAACTTTTCGCACTCCTCCTATACCTCCGCACCGCAAACACGAAGCTCATATGACCCGAACAGCTCTTCTTAGCGAACGCCTGCCTATCTTCTGGAAACCTCTGCTTCTCCTAGCCACGCTCCTCTGCGCCACTCAAAACAGCATCGCCCAAGGCACGCCCGATTCGCCCGAAGAAGAACTCCTAATCAACGCGGTCGCCGGCTATGAGCTAAACTTTCCGCTAGATCCGACATCCGAAATCACCGGAATCCAGTTTGCCGAGCTTCCCGAGGGACTCGTCCACGACTCCACCACACAGACGATCACAGGAATCCCCACCCAAATCGGAGTCCTGGAGTCCACTGTCTCCTTCACCGAAGCCGGAGTGGCCAAGTCCATCCCAGCACGCTTCGAAGTATTCGATCCCAACAATTTCACTGGAGATCCACACAATCCCAACCCTAAGGACGAACACCATGCCCCCCAACCTCACTACATTCCAGGCAAAGTCGGGCAGCAGCTCTACTGGCAAGTAGACTTCCCCGTCTACAGCAGCGAATACGACTTCGGCGTGACCCCAACAGGCCTCCCCTCCACAACGCCTCCAGGCGTCGAGTTCGTAGCAGGAGAAGCCTCATTCATCGGCACCCCTTCCGCTCACGGCGACTACTATTTCGTATTTCTCGTAAACGACTCAACCGAGTCCTACGAAGTTCACTACCTTTTCCAAATCGAGCCGGCAGAAGGCGGAACCGACGCGGATGGCGACGGCATTCCAGACGACTCTACCGGAGTAGGTCACACGGATCCTACAGGTTCGCACGAGGAAGATGACACTCTCTTTATCACTGCGATCCTCGGACACCCCCTCGACTTTCCAATTGATGCGCCAGCTGAGATCACGATCCAAGGCGTAAATGGCCTCCCCGCTGGGCTCTACTATGACGCCGACAAGCGATCAATCGCTGGCACACCTACCGAGACTGGCCACTTCGACGCCTCAATTTCATTCGTAGAAGCTGGAGTCAGCGGAGAACACCCCGTCAAAATCGACGTTTTGCACGACGACGGAACCGCGGTAGGAAATCCAGGCGACGGCGCTAGCGGACCGGAAACACACTACATCCACGGAAACGTAGGATCTGAGCTTGATTACAATATCTTCCTTCTCGCCAAAGGTGAAGCGATCGACTTCGGAACGCGTCCAGACGGCACTGCCTTCGAGCTTCCTCCTGGCATCTCCTACAACGTGGAAGCCTCATCCTTCATCGGAGTACCACAGGAAGAGGGTGAGTCAGACTTCGTAATCGTCATTCCTGATGAAACCCAATCCTACGAAGTCCATTACCGTTTCCTCATCGGTCCAAGTGACGGCACACACGTGAATCCAGAGCCGCTACACATCCACGGAAACGTGGGCGAGCCTCTCTACTTCCAAGTCCCAGTCGCGATTGCAGGTGCAGGCTTCGACTTCGCAACTCGTCCCGACGGCACTCCATTTGAACTCCCTCTCGGAATCGGATTCAACGCTGAAGAAGTGTCCTTCTCTGGCACCCCTGAGGAAGCTGGTGACTTTGACTTCGGGCTCTTAGTTTTCGATCCAACCGGAAACGGCTATGAAATGCCCATCATTTTCCATTTCGGCGAAGAAGGAGACTCAGCAGGCAACCCAACCGATCCGAATCCACACCCACACGAAACACCACGCATCTTCGGAATCGTAGGCGAACCAATCGAGTATCACCTGCCATTTGATCTAACAGATTTTGGTATCGATTTCGCATCCCGCGCAGACGGAACGCCATACGAACTCCCTCAAGGGATCGAGTTCAACGTCTCTGAGAGCCTCTTCAGCGGAACCCCAGAAGAAGCGGGCATCTTCGGTTTTGCCCTTCTTCTCACCAGCGAAGATGGCACGCATGAAGAGCACTTCATTTTCGACTTCATCGACAACACGTCTCATAATCCCGGATACACAGAGGAAGCGATTCACATCGTAGGGAATGTGGGCGAAGAGCTAGGCTTCGCGCTTCCCCTTGAAGATGATGTCTCTCACCTGGAGTTCGATTGGCTTCCAGAAGGCATCCAGTTCAATCCAGAGACACGCACCCTAGTCGGCAAACCGCTCTATCCCGGGTACTACGAAATTGCCCTCCACGCGCTTCGAGGCGAAGAGAATATCCTCTATCCTGTATTCTTCGACATTTTTGGCGACTCCCACGACCACGGTGGTCACGGCGAAGAATTTAAGGTCCACGGCTGGGTCGGAGAGTTCATGTCCTTCCCTCTTCCATTCGACACCGCCTCGACTGAAGTAGAGCTCACCACCTACAGCGATGGTACCGCCGCGGTTATCCCGGTCGGAATCGAGCTCGATCAAGACAACGCGTTTTTCGTCGGATACCCGCAAGAGCCAGGCTTTTACGCCTCTTCCATCACCATTACCGATTCCACAGAAACACGTGATATCCCAGTCTATTTCGACATCCTCCATATGGAAGGTCACCACGATGGACACCACCAGCCCGACCACCACGAAGGGCCCCGCGACATCGTACTCTTCTCCGAAGTAGGAGCTCGCTTTTCTTTCAAGTTCCCTCTCACCGATAGTGAACAAGCGTTTCTAAAAGATTCGAATGGAGACGAGAAGCTGGATCTCCCAACCGGACTTAACTACGATCCCGACAACCTAGCCATAACCGGATCTCCATCGAAAGCAGGAGTCTATCGTCAAGTAGTCCTGATTGAAGGCCCTGACTTCAACGAAGAATTCAACCTGATCTTCCTCGTCAGCGATCCACGCCCCGCGCCACGCCTATCCTTTTATTCAGAAAGCGAATACACGCCAGGCGACCCATTCCGTTTCCAGATCCCGGCCACCGGTTCTCCTACGAAGTACGATGTCATCGGACTTCCTGACGGAGCCCAAATCGATGCCGAAACCGGAGTGGTCTCTGGGACGATTGAAAAGGACGAAGACTTCGACCTATTGGTCTCGGCAGCAAATGAAGACGGCATCGCTTACGGTATCCACTTCCTAGATGCGGAGTACGAGCGTGAAGACGATCCGACAGCACCCGAAAATCCTCATCCCGAAACGAGCGAGGAAGAAGATGTTGAGCCGTTCTTCGCACGCCTCGGAGTCCCTTTCCGTCTTGAAGCACCATCGGAATATTCGGAAGCCGCCTTCGCCGTCATCGAAGGAGAAGCTTTCCCAGATGGGATCTCCCTCGATCCAGAAGAAAATGCAGTCATCTCCGGCACCCCAACAGAAGCGGGACTCTTCAGTACCAAAATTTCCATTACAAGAGATTCGATCACCGAGACGTTCACCCTCTGGTTCTTTGTCGCAGACAGCGCATCTGCTCCACAGATTCTAGCCGAGGACTTCATCCATCGCCGCGTCGGAGAGTCCTTCGACCTCACGCTCCCGATTGTTAACGGTCCAGCCGAGATTGAAATCATCCGTGCGCCGGAGGGAGTAAGCTTCGATAGCGCTTCAAACTCCATCCGCGGGGTCATCTCCGAAGCCGGACGCTACGACATCCTCCTCACAGCGAAAAACGACCACGGACTGGGAGTCCACTACGTCGAAGTCGACATTTGGCAGGACGACTCCGGCTACAACCCAGGCGAAGCAGAAATCCACCCTCACTACGCATTTGGCATCGTAGGCGAAGCGCTCCACTTCCCACTACCAATCGATCCGGCCAAAAGCCAATTGAAGTTCGTCGCTAATGACGAAGGCACAGAGTCAACGATTCCACCGGGCCTCAGCTTCATCGAGGACTTCGCCATCATCAAAGGCGTGCCTGAAAAGGAAGGCTTCTTCGACGTCTTCCTCGAGATCACCGAATACGGCTTCACACGCCGCGAGCACATTATCTTCGAAATCTACAACCACGATTCCGTCCCCACAAATCCAGACTTCCCAGAACCGGGGCACGAAGAGCCGGACGACGGTCACGTAGAACCAATTTTGGGCAAGGTCGGCGAACGTCTCTACTTCGAAGCACCAATCTCTGGTGAGAACATCAGCTTCGAACTCGTCACAGGTCCCGACGGCTCCGCATCCGACTTGCCTCCTGGGGTAGAGTTCGACCCTCAACTCGGAATACTCTCTGGCGTTCCGACTGCATCCGGCATCTACCCGATCTGGGTCAAGGTCGACGAAAACGGCAGCGTTCGAACGCACTTCGCCCCAATCATTGTAAGCGGCGTCGAAGGCTCTCCCGTCATCGTGAGTTCCGACTTCATTACAACCGCTCCCGGAGAACACTTCACCCATCAACTCGCCGTCGAAAACGAGCCAAGCGAAGTGAGCATCGAGTTCTTCGATGTCCCGGGTGTGTTGAGTTTCGATCCAGATAGCCTACTGCTTGAAGGCAAGTTCGAGTTTGGAGGTTTCTATATTCTGCTCGCCTCGGCGACAAACGAAGTCGGAACTGGCTACGGTCTCATCTACATCGACGTGCTCGGCCTCAACAGCGATGGCAGCATGCCGCATGATATTCCTCTGCACATAAACGGAGAAGTAAACAAGGAGGTCGACTTCGAGCTACCAAGCTTCATTCGCGGATCAAGCTTTGTAATCGGAACCGATCCAGCAGGTATTGAAACGGATCTACCAAACGGCCTGACCATAGACGAACGCACCGGGCGTATCAGCGGTACACCTACAGAGTCAGGTTACTCTTTCGTCTGGGTCATCGTTGACGACGGCGAGCTTCCCTCTCTCGCGATCAATATCGGTGTCGCAGAAGGCATGCTCACTCCGATGATCATCAGCCCGGAAGTCTGGGTCGGCCATCAAGATGAGGAATTCTACTATCACGTGCACGCAACCGACTTCCCATCCGCCTACTACGCCGACGGCCTTCCCGAGGGCTTGAGCCTCGATGAGCAGACAGGACTCATCTCTGGAATCCCAAGTGTATCCGGAGACTTTGAAGTCCAGGTTTCCGCAGAAAACGAAGCTGGCTTAGGCGAGACCAGAAAGCTCCTCATCTTCATCGAAGAGAAGATTCGCCTCCCAATCCTCTCCGCTCCATTCTTCGTAGAAGGAATAGCAGGTGAAGCGCTTTCCATCGAAGTCAGCGCGACAGAATCGCCAGATACGTTCTCCGCCCACGGGCTCCCTGAAGGAATGAGCATAAACGCAAGCACCGGAAGTGTATCCGGAACACCAGCACATCCAGGATACTATGAAGCGACCGTCATCGCTGAAAACGAACACGGACACGGCAAGGTTTTCATTGGTATCTATATCAAGCGACCAGCTCAGGCTCCTGTCTACACAGGCCCCGAACACACTGGGGGTAAGGTCGGCGAAAGCTTCCAATTCCAATTGAACGTTAGCGGAAACGTGGACATCTATAGCTTCGCCGGCGACGGCGGTGGATTCCCAGCAGGCCTCCTTCTCGACACCGAGACTGGCCTACTCTCTGGAACCCCAACCGAAGTATTTAGCGACTACGTCGAATTCTTCGCCTATGGCCCAGGTGGTACGACTTACTTCAAGGTCTACATCAAAGTCGCACCGGCGCTCAACGCGCCTGAGATCACCAGCAGCCCGTTCGCAATGGGTACTGCAGGCAGCGCGTTCGACTATCAAGCCACCGCAAGTAATGATGCGCTCGAGTTCGACGCCCTATTCCTTCCTGAAGGTCTCTCAATCGACAGTTCAACAGGGCTTATATCGGGAACTCCTGAAAGCGCCGGTTACCACGATGTCTTCCTACGTGCCCGCAACGATGCGGGATGGGGTCGAGCTCGACTCCTCGTGCTAGACATCATTCCAGGGCTCGCAGCACCGACAATCATCAGCGCCCCCTATGCGAAGGGAGAAGTCGGCAAAGCGTTTAGCTATACGATCGAGGCGAACAACTCGCCGAGCACCTACAGTGTTTCTGGTGACCTACCGGCGGGACTTGAACTGGACGCTTCAAACGGAGTCATAGCCGGTACACCGAGCGAAGCTGGCCTATCCGAGGTTTTGATTTTCGCTTCCAACGAATCAGGAGCAGGGAACGCCCTTCTCTTCCTAATCGCAATTCGTCCATCCCAAGAGATGCCAGTCGTCACCTCTAGCGGAACCGCATTTGGCAAGGTTGGAGAACAGTTCGTCTATCAGATCAAGGCTTCCGGCAACCCAACCTCATTCGAATCAAGCGAACTCCCGGACGGCCTCGTTCTCAACGAAACGACAGGACTCATCTCCGGAAAGCCGACCGCTCCGACAGATGAGCCAATCCTCATCGTACTGACAGCTCAGAACGCCGCCGGATCAAGCCTGCCAAGAGCGCTCCTTCTTGAGGTACTACCTGCTGCAGAAGCTCCAGTTCTCCTCTCAGGGGCTCATGCGAAAGGTAAGGTCGGCGTGGAATTCGAGTTCCAGGTTCACGCAACCAACGACCCAACAGCCTACAGTAGCCCTGATCTCCCAGCTGGCTTGTCTATCGCAAGCGACACAGGACTGATTTCAGGAACACCTGAAAAGCCCGGCGAGTTCCATGTCACACTTAAGGCATCGAACAATGCAGGTACCGGCGAGCCAGCAGTACTGCTACTCTACATCCTGCCAAGCGCCGAAGTCGCAAACGTCACCAGCGCTCCGCTCGCAGAAGGCAAGGTCGGAGATGACTTCGAATACCAGATCACAGCATCTGAGGAAGAGATCGATAGTTTCCAAGTCGAAGGCGAACTACCGCGAGGATTGGATTTCGACCCGACAACAGGGCTTATCTCAGGTACCCCCGTTGATCCAGTAGCGGTGACTGTCCACCTCTCCGTTTCAAACGAAGCAGGCGTTAGCGCCCCTCAACCACTCACCATCACAATCGAGCCTTCACTAGAGGCGCCTGTAATCACTTCCTCACTACATGCACCTGGAACAGTGGGAGAAGACTTCGCTTACACAGTCGATGCTACAAATATGCCGGAAGAGCGACCATTGCCTCCAAGCGCTGAGTTTGATGCAGTCGGCCTACCAGGTGGCTTAGCCATCAACACAGCCACCGGAATTATCTCAGGTAGCCCAGAAGAGGCAGGCACATTTGAAGCAACAATTGTTGCGACAAATGAAGCCGGTGAAGGAGCCCCACGCATTCTATCTATCAAAATAGATCCAGCGCCTACCGCTCCAGAGGTAGTCAGTGTCGTGCGTGTAAGCGCTCAAGTCGGGCAAGTCTTCAATTACCAAATCGAAGCCACAAACAGTCCTACGTCTTACGATGCGGATCACTCCATTCCTTGGCTGATCGCAAATACGGATACTGGCGTGCTCTCAGGAACGCCAAGCAAACCAGGCGTCTATATCGCGGCACTATTCGCCAGCAACGAAGCTGGCAGAAGCGATCCTGGTCCGCTTGAAATCACCGTGTATCCAGCAGCCAATACACCAAAGATCACCAGCGACCGAACGGCAGACGGCAAGGTAGGAACCGCATTCGAATACCAAATCGAGGCGACAAACGACCCCACCTCGTACGCAGTAAGCGGTTTGCCTTCAGGTTTAGCTCTAGATGCTGAAACCGGCTTGATCTCTGGTACTCCAAATGCCTCGGGTACCTTTGAAATAATCGTCGTTGCAAGCAACGCCAACGGCGAAGGAGCCGAGACACTCTTGGTTCTCGAGATAGAGCAGAAAGTAAAGTTCACGCTCATAATACCAGGTACCTAAACCACCAACTAAGGATTTAACGTTAGCCCCACCAAAAATGAACAAAGCGACAACAACCAGCCCCACACTGCTTCGGTTCGCACTCTTCATCACTGTTTCAATCTCACTCTGCGCAGCGGCGCTGGCCCAAAGGCTAGCGCTGCCCGACGCACAAGTTGGAGTTGATTACGAGTTCAAGATAACTCCATCGATTGAAGTACCGAGTGACACAAAATACACGGCAGATGGACTCCCCCCCCAATTCGCGATAAGTGAAAGCGAAGGAACGATTATTGGGGATCCAGTAGCCGCGGGAGAATGGGATGACATAACTATTACCCTCTCCTACTCCGATCCCGAAAGTGACGACATCATAGATAACAATTTCTATTTCACACTCACGATCACGGCCGCCTCCGGGACCCCCAACATAACAAGCGCCACACTCGACTCCGGGACGGTTGGCCAAGCCTTCTCCTACACCATAACGGCAGATAACGATCCGCAGAGCTACAACGCGACAGGAGAACTGCCAGCTGGAGTAACCGTTAGCGGAGATACCATCAGCGGCACCCCAACCGACTCCGGGACGTTTCCAATCGTTCTCAGTTCAAACAATAGCCTCGGTACCGGTCCAGAGACGACTCTGACGATCACAATCGATCCCGCCGGTCCCGTTCCCGTCATTTCGAGCGCCGCAACACTTTCAGGAGAGGTAAACGAGCAGCTGTCCTACCAGATTGTAGCAAGCGAAACGCCCACCAGCTACTCGGCAAGCGGACTCCCTCCGGGCGATGTAGATATCAACACGGAAACCGGCTTCATTAGCGGCTCACCCAGTTCCGAAGGCATCTATATCGTCCAGCTCAAAGCGACAAACGCCAACGGAACGAGCGAAGCCTTTGAGCTCACCATCACCGTGGGTGATGTCCCTCAAATCAGTTCCTCACTTTCCATCAATCTGACCGAATACCACATAATGGATGACTATCAGCTGTCGGCCTCGAACAATCCTACAACCTTTACGTTCGACGCTGAATACCCGCTGCCCGCTGGTCTTAGCTACAATTCTACCACTCGAAAGATCACCGGCATCCCGACCGAAGCCGGCACATTCGATGTGCGCGTCACTCCGACAAACGGTGTTGGAGACGGCGTCGAATCCACGATAGTCATCACCGTTGCAGAGAAACCCGCAGCCATTCAGCCACGCCCAGCCACCTACTCCGTCGTGCGCTCCGGTTCAGCGTTTGAACTTTATCTAGAGTTCGATCAAAGCGTCGGCGATCTGGACGCATACAACTGGAAAATCGAAACCAGTACCGATCTGGATACTTGGACCCCGCTCGATCTCGATGACTCCTCACTTACGGTCACAATCACAGACAACGAAGATAACTCCAAATCCGTCAAGGTTCAGTATCCAAATATACAGCCAACCGATACGATGATCTTCATCCGTTACAGGGTCGAAACAAAAGAGTAAGACCTCTCTCCCAAACGTTTAAGAAGGCGATGCGCGAGCATCGCCTTTTTCCTTTCTAAAGAATCTCAACCGTATCCACCGGAAGCCAACATTCTCCGTCCGGGCCCAAGGAAACTCTCAGCCATTCATCGCGAGCTTCCAGCACTTCAAACTCAACCCCGCTATGCAGGGATTCCAAAAACGCGGATTGATAAGCATACCCCGGTCCCTTCCGTCCAAACGTTTCCTCTGCGATCAATACCCCCTCAGAAGCTCCGGAACTCCATTCCACCACCTCTAGGAGAGCAACGACAGCAGCTGTAGCCAAAACGACTCCCCCTGCAGCTGACAAAGCGATATGGCGATACCGCCTCCAAAGCAGTAATAGCAGCCACCCTGCAATCCAACTCACAGAAAACAGGGCCCACGACCAACGGCTAGGCCACGGTCTAGCCTTCTGCTCTCCCGTTCCTAAAACGTCTACCCGCAGAGCGCGGGCCGCCGATAAGCTCTCACTTAGCTTGTCGTCGAATGGTCGATACGCCTGAGCCCTTCGATAAGCCGCAATCGCCCGTCCAATTTCACCGGCTTTGAACCATGCGTTGCCTGAATTGTACCAAGACGCGCCTTCCCGAATCCCCGACTCCGCGCAAGCCTCGAACGAAAGCGCCGCTTCGGCAAAACGTTCTTCTATGACACTTGAAACCGCGCCCGATTCCGAAATCTCCAACGCAACTTGAAACGCAGCCTCCGCATCATCCCAACTTGTCGCTTCGAGATCCTGCCCTAAATTGAGCCCCAAAACTCCGATCGCCAAAACCAATGCCCGATTCAGCGCTTGGTAAACCGATTTACCCAAAGAACGCAGCTTGCTTTCATCAACACGCATAGAGGCACTCGCTCTTCCGCGTTCAGAGTAGCGAGGCTCGTCAGGCGTACGCAGAATAGCTTCGATATCTTCCACAACCTCCTTGCCACAAGCCTTCTCTCGCAACAACTCCCCAGCATCTCTCGCCGTCAAGGAACTCGCAGGACGTTCGAAACACTCCGCAACAAACCCTCTCAATGATTCCACAGTGACCTCATTCACCCCAAATCGAGCATACGCTGCACGACGCTTACCATACGGCTCATCCTCGACTCGCCGCCTCAATTCTCGTACCCACGGTGTTAATACAAAAAACAAGACAGGACAGAGAACCAGAAAAACCAAGGCTCCGCCTGAAAAGAATGAAATCAATCCATGCCCTAGATCACTCATAATACTTCCTTTTTCATTATGCCAAACACCTAGTGTGCTGGCCTCCACGACTCGCTTTGCGCCAGGCAAATTCTCTACCGAAAAATAGCTCCTCCCGTCCTCACTCTCCACCCGAAGCGGAATCGAACCCGTCTCCACCACACGAAACTCGCCTTTTCCAGAATCAAAAACCTGAAATGACAAACTTGGAAAAAAACGGGTTTCCACCGTCAACGGACGCGCCCTCGCCACAAAACTCCGACCATCCGGCTGCCAGCGTTCGCTCATTTCCTCCGCTACCCAAAAACGATGCCGCAAACTTGATTGCAGAGCGATCGGTGGAAGCTCTAGCATTTCCGAACAAACCTCGGATTTAACGTCGACACGAATCTCCATCAACTGGCCAAGCTTCAGATCGAGCGGAGCCACGCTCACCTCAATCGAATCAGGAGAAAAAAGCCCGCTAAATGATTCTAAACGGCCAGAATCACTCAACGGCATTACTTCAACCGCAAACGCATCTGAACGCGTCTCCAGCTTCTGGTAAGCCTTTGTTCTATCGACCGGCTCGAAAAGGCTGTTATTGAAATAGGAAGCGTATTGATGCGAACCATACCCCTTCTTCTCCAAAAGCGAACAAAGCAGCTTAACCGGAGGAATTTCAAAACGCCCCGCCTCCTCAAACGCTACCCAAACCGAAAACTCGACAATACCCAACTTACCCGGCGCATTCGCTTTATCTTGTATTCGATGGCTAATGACACGGCGCCCTCCCACTGGGAGACCAAACTGGACATCGGGATCAACTTGGCTACGCGGCACGAACACCTTGACTCCCGAATCATTGAAAAAGCTAGGGGCCAATCGGAACGCCCGCATTTGATCGACCGGCAAATCACTCGTCCACCGAAAGTCGATCCGCACAGGCTCCCCTTGGTAGGCAGAGGTCTTGTTTGGAATCACTTCGAGCTTCATCCGATCCGACTGGATCGTTTCGCTCACTAAAAACTGCTTTGGGCGACTCTCCCAAATAGCGTCCCCTACCTTCACCGTGATCGAGGGGAAGGTGCGCACCCCAGCACGTCTTGGCACAAATTCCAGTACAACAGCGTAGCCCCCGCGAGAGTCATCCTCTAGATTTACAACCGACCTATCATATATCCGAACCTCGTCTCCGCTCTCAGGTAATTCGATCTCCGGCTCAACCTCGACATCAAGGAAGATATAGGCTGTCGCGATTTCATCTGTAAACCAAGCAGCCTCCTTGAACGAAAGCTCTAGATCTTCCGCATCTAGCTTCCCTAGACCAAACAAGAAAATTACAACAGATACAATAAACTGGATACGCAGGGACTTCATTACCAATCCTTCTTAACCTTTCCTGCATTGGCTTTCGCGCGCTGCTCCTGCCTGAACTGTTGGCTTCCCATTTCTTCCATCAAAATCTCCTCAGCGGAGTAATTAGGCACAGGCAGGGCCTGCATCTGTGCATTTTTCTTCAAATCGCCCTCCATCGGCATCGAAGACGGCATTCCTTCTCCCTCTTCTCCGTATTCATAATCCTCATAATCTTCCCAGTCGCCTTCATCGCCTTCCTCCGAATCGCTCGACGCAAACATATCCAGAATGTCCTGAATACGCTGCTCCGCAGTCTCCTGACGCGATCGCCCTGTCGCCCAATTCGCCCAGACTGCCAGCAAGTCTTGAGCATCAAACTGAGCAGAGATCGCCTGCCCCATAAGAACGAGAGGAACCGCCAAGACAGAATCCACGACTGGCCCTTGCGAGGAAGCATTCGCAGAGAGAGAAGCATCCAAATCCTTCATCAAGGCCTCAATTCGTTTCCCTTCCGCCGTCAAGTCACGTTGCCTGTCGGAGAAGCTCTTCGAAAGCGCCACCGCATCGCTCGGCTCCAAGCTTCCCTCTTCCGCGCTCGCGCTCTTGCTACGCCGTTTCTGAGAACGCCCAGGATCCGCGAGAACGCATTCGTTCCTCAAATCGGTCTGGGCTTCAAGCAGAGCCTGCAAAAGCTCCAGCAACGATTGCATCTGGTCATCTTGCTCCTGCTCGCGTTCCTCCTCTTCCTCAACAGCCCTCCTCAACTCTACAATCGTAGAAGCCAAGTTGCTTAAGCGTAGCTTAGCTCGTCTAAAATCAGGGCGTTCACGGGCCGCCAACAAAAACGATTCTCGAGCCTGCAGAGCCATCGACAACGCATCACGCGGCGACTCATCCTTAACCGATTGAGAGCGGCGCCAATCGGCCAATCCTTTGTTGAACGAGTACACAGCGACCTCATCCGGAGCGCCTCCTGACAATTGCAAACTTTGAAACGCCAGGCTCGCTTCTTCAAATTGCTCACTCTTCAAAAGCGCGCTCGCGGAGTCAAAAGAGTACTCGGGCTCCTGTGCCCGAACAGACTGCGAATCCATTGAGAGAACCGAAAGGGTCAACAGAGAAAGACGCATCGCGCCACGCCAGTAGCTAGGATGCGCTAACACCGCGAACAATAGAGCCAACGGCAACAACCAGAAAGCCCCTTCCTTGTAAACCGTGTATCCAGAATCTCCATCTAGCGAAGCAGTGGGTTTCCCCTCCGCAAACCTCCGGTAAACATCACCCAAATGGAAAGGCTGCACCCCGGCGTTGAAATACTCGCTACCCTCGCTCTTTCCGGCTAGCGACGCCAGAGCGTCTCGCTGTTGTTGCGTATAAACGGTTTCCCCTTCGTAAGTCAGCGCCGTCGTAGTGCCATCTTCTTTCTCGAGAGGAATCGGAGCTCCTTCACTAGGGTTTCCGAGCCCGACCACTAACAGATTCACTCCACTCTCGCGAACGCGCTCAACCACCTTGTCCAGATTCGGAGCGTGGTCTTCTCCGTCCGTAAGCACAATCACATCCTGAAAGCCCTTGCGATCCGTATCAAGAACCTGATCGACCACTTTCTCGATAGCCGATAAAAGGAACGTACCGCCAAACTCTACACTCCGAGGCTGAACCTGCGAGAGCATGTAACGTACAAACTCGTAGTCTGAGCTCAGAGGACAAGAGATAGACGAACTACCGCCGTAGATGACAAGGCCGACCTGCTCACTTCCCAGCGTGGCCAAACAGTCCTCAACTCCCTGCTTCGCTGCCTCCAAACGTGACGGGTAGGTATCGCGGGCCAACATAGAACGCGAAACGTCTACCACAAAAACCACGTCTCTCCCTGTATTGGAAATGGAATGACGTACCGGATCATAACTAGGGCGAGCCAATGCAACTGCCAGCGTCACAAAACAAAGGATCCAGAAAATCTCTCGCTTCGTCGACTTTGGGGCCATTTTTCCGTGCCCCCACTCGTCGCGGACTTCCATCCTTTTTACTCTAGCACGCCGCATCAGCCACAGCATCGGCGCCACGCCAAGCAACAGCGTCAACATCACTGGCCATTGAAATACGAATGTGCTCATGACGCGATCCTCAGCCAAGTCGTCCAAAGGACGGTTCTAATCACAAGGCACGTAAGCGCCAGCAACGCCGGTAGCCAGAAAATCTCGGAGACGATCGTGAAGCTCCTCGTTTCAATCCGTGTCCGCTCTAGCTCGTCGATCTCCGCGTAAACAGACTTCAATGACTCATATCCGCTCGCTCTCCGAAACAAGCCCCCCGTCTCCTCGCTAATCCGAGAAAGAACCTGCTCCGCACTACTCAAGGGAGATTCGCCTAAGCCTGTCTTCTCAATGCCGAGCCCTTCCGCATCCCCTAAGCTGATCGAATAGATCCGACTGTCCCACTCTTTCGCAAGACCAGCCGACTCGAGCGGCAAGTGGTTCCCCGAATTGTTTTCTCCGTCCGTCAACAAGACAACCACCCGACTCTTGATTTCCGAAAGACGCCTAGATGCGCTCTCGCTCTTAAGCTCATCCAAGTTTTTCAGGCGGGCGCAGGCAAGTGCGAGCGCATCGCCATAAGCGGTCCCGTCTTCGTTGGGACGATCCTGTATCTTCAAATCCCTTACAATTTGCACCAGAGCCTTGTGGCCAAACGTGAGAGGACTGCGTGTATCCGCATAGCGAGCAAAACTGATCAGGCCAATCAAGTCGTTGGGCCTCCCCATCAATTGCTCGCCATCCCCAGCGATGAACTGCTCAACCAATTCCTTGGCCACCTCCATGCGCGTCTTCTTTCCTTCCCCTGGCACAACGAGGCTCTGGTCCATACTGCTCGAAACGTCGACCAGCATCTCGATCGCAATCCCTTCCGCCTCTTCAACGGACAAGTTGGAACCAACCTGCGGTCGAGCCATAGCCGCAACCAGTAGGACAAAAAACAAGAGTTCAAGAACTCGCAGGAGCCACAAATGTCGTGCTCGACCACGTCCGAGAAACTTCCATTGCTCGTTCGACGCCACACGAATCCCGCTTTCCCGGTTTACCCTCAAGAATGTGAAGCCCCACAAAAGGAGCAGCAGAAATACCCATGGATACGCGAAACTCATCGAGCTAACTCCTTCTCCAACTGAGCCAGCACGGCTTGAGTTTCGCCCTTCTTCGAATACGCAACCTTCTCAAGCGAAGCCAGAGAAGAGGGAGACAAATCCATCTTGTATTCACGTACCAAACACTGAGCATCGAGCCTAGAAATCGTTTTTCGTGAAAGTATCCTCTCTATCTCGGCATGAAGAGATGGAGTTTTGGAATCCCTGCCTTCGTTCGTGAAAGCCCCCCGCTTACTCCGAACAGCTCCCCACACCACTGCGACAAACGCCCCTAACAAAAGAGTTCCGGCTATCCAGACTTTCAGACCGGAACGCACCTTACGGTCCATTTCGGGGATGAGCGGCTCAACCTCATCGTGATCAAGCATCGCTTCGAAGCTCGCAACCCGAACCCGTTTCTCCTCGATAGCAATTCCCTCGGCATCCTCATTCCCTGCGTAAAATAGAACGCCACCTCCCAAAGAAGCATCCCCCGGTTCAACAGCTTGATAAACAAGAATCCAGCCTTGCTCGTATTCAGACTCTTCATTCACGAATACGGGAACGCTCTGTTCGCTCAGTAATCGAAGGTGCGGATGCCGTGGCGGATTGAGATCTCTACGCACGTATTCCCTCTCACTCACCGAAACACGCATTTCTAACAAATCCCCCGGAAAACGATCTTTATCTTCCAATTCTACCTTAACCGCAGCAGCAACAGAGCCCGCCACGAAAAGAAGAGCGCTAAACAAAAGTGTGACTTTAAATCCGTTCACTCGCATTCAACCACCCGTTTCGTCTGCAACCAAACGCTGACGAGATTTGAAGAAATGAGACAACGCGGATACACAATCCTCCCCTGATAACACTTCCACCAAATCCACACTACAATCCATCAATAGCTTTCGCAAATCCGCCATTCGAGGGCTACTCCCTTGTTTAGCTCCAGCAAAGTCTATCACACGACTCTCCCCGGTCTCCGCATCTTCAACTCGAGTCAATCCACTAGCGGGTACATCGATCTCGTGTTCCTCCAACAAGCTGACAGCGATCAAATCATGCTGATAAGCAGCAGACCGAAGCTCATCTTCAAATCCTTCGCTCAAGAAATCCGACAAGAGGAATGCCACCGAACGCTTTTGAGCCATATGACCCAAAGTGTTTAAGGCCACATTCAGATTCGTTCCACTTCCCTCTGGCTGAAAAGAATCTACAGCATCCATTATTCGGATACCATGCATGCGGCCTTTTCCAGGAGGAACCACATGCTCGACTCGATCGGTAAAGAGAATAAGACCGACACGGTCATTGTTCTTCAGAGCAGCCAATGCGAGTAATGAACAGATTTCAGCGAGGGTCCGACGCTTGCCTCCATCTAAATCGCTCAAGGTAGAAGCAGATAGGTCAACGAGCAAAAAGAAATACTGTTCCCGTTCTTCAACGTACCGCTTGATATGCGGTACACCCGTTCGAGCAGTCACCTTCCAGTCCATCGAACGCACGTCATCGCCAGGCTCGTAGGCACGCACATCCTCGAACTCGATACCGCGGCCTTTGAATACACTTCGGTACTCACCGGCCAAAAGATTCTCGACCGGTCGACGGCATTTCAACTCTAGCAAATTGAGTCGACTGTCGCTGTCAGGCGTCATTCTACGACGATAGGTACAGTAGCGAGGATACGTTCGATCAAATCGTCCGAACTCAAGCCTTCCGCTTCCGCTCGATACGATATCGCCATACGATGTCGGAGAACATCGACTGCCACTTCTTTCACGTCTTCAGGGGTCGCATAGTCCCGATGTTTGAGCATCGCGATACCTCTTGCCGCTAATGAAAGGTTGATCGTCGCACGTGGAGAAGCCCCGAAACGAACATAGCGCTCGATATCCAGGTTGTAACTACCGGGGTTACGCGTCGCATCGACTAGCCGAAGAATGTAGCGCTCAACCTGATCATCGATGTAGATCTCATCTAGAAGCCCTCGCATCTCCACGATTTCATCGAGCGAGATAACAGGATCGACCGTCACCTTCGGTGCGGAACGCGCCATACGCTTCATCACCTGGTGTTCGTCGTCCATACTCGGATACCCAACCTTGAGCTTAAACATGAAGCGATCGACCTGCGCTTCCGGCAGGGCATAAGTCCCCTCTTGCTCGATCGGGTTCTGAGTCGCCAAGACCAGAAAAGGATATGGCAAAGGAAATGTCTCTTTCCCGAGCGTAACCTGCTTTTCCTGCATCGCTTCCAGCAAGGCGCTTTGCACTTTGGCCGGAGCTCGGTTGATCTCGTCCGCTAAAACGATGTTGGAAAAGACAGGCCCCTTCTCCGCTGAAAACTCGTGCTTCTTCGGATCGTAAACAAGGCTGCCCACCAAGTCACTTGGCAAAAGGTCCGGGGTGAATTGCACGCGGCTGAATTCAGCCTTGAGGGAATTTGCGAGCGTGGTCGCAACCAAGGTCTTCGCCACCCCTGGAACCCCTTCCAGCAAAACATGCCCATTGCACAAGAAAGCGAGCAGCAAACGATCCACCAAGGCCTCCTGGCCCACCACAACCTCAGAAAGGCGACGGCGAACCTCGTCTAACTTCGAACACGAACTTTCAATCAAATCTTTCATCAAAAACGGGGAGAATGAACCCAAACTCAAGCCGCGAAAGCGAGCAGAAAGCCGGGTCACTTACCAATACTTTTTACGGGTAAACTATTAAACCACTCCTACAGCTAGCTGCAGTTTACGCATTGAAGCGATTCAAAATAGGTCCCAATTCTTACGTCAGTCATCTACCCGACACCCCCTTAGAGCTACCCGCCCCAAGTTTCCCTAACTTGGAGGAGGCCGGTGAAGATGGAAATTTCTAACCAATTAATGGCGATGCTTCACCAGCACTGTCTTTGTTCTGGATCCATTCAGCAGCAAAAGAGAGGCTAAACAACGAACACGGGAAATTGGCTCCCAGAAACGCGCGCTTTCTCCAGCTTCCACGACCCTACCCCTTCATATGAATATGATCAGAATCAAAGCATCTTGGCGACGTTGCGTTCAGACATTCGCTGCCTTAAACACCGCTGCCCTACTCGCAGCAACGTCACACGCTAAGGAGAGCAAGCCCAACATCCTCTTCATCTTTACGGATGATCAAAGCCACGAGACAATCGCGCATTTGGGTAATGATGAAATCATTACGCCCAATCTGGACCGTCTCGCCCAAAACGGGGTCTACTTCTCTAACACATACAATATGGGAGCATGGAACGGTGCCGTTTGCATCGCTTCACGCACCTGCCTCAACACCGGCCTCGGTATTTGGCAAGCTGGCGAAGCGGAGCCTACTCTCGGCGAACGAGCCCAACGTGGCGAGTTCTGGTCCCAACTTATGAGCCAAGCCGGCTACGAAACCTACATCTCCGGCAAGTGGCACGTTAAGACCAAGGTTCAGGATCTCTTCGATCACAGCGCTAACATTCGCGGCGGGATGCCCAAGGATACTCCAGAAGGCTACTACCGCCCAAAGGAAAACGACACGTGGACTCCATGGGACAAGTCCTTCGGCGGGTTCTGGCAAGGGGGCGAGCACTGGTCCGAGGTCCTTGCTACTGATGCTGAAGGCTTCCTGGAAAACGCAGGGAAGAGCGACAAGCCGTTCTTCATGTACCTCGCATTCAACTCTCCACACGACCCTCGCCAAGCTCCGAAGGAATACGTCGATATGTACCCTCGCGAGAAGATGCGCGTCCCTGCGAACTTCCTGACCGATTATCCTTACAAGCAAGAAATCGGCAATTATGAGGTGCCGGACAACAACGAGGGCATCCTCCGCGACGAGCGTCTCGGCGGTTGGCCTCGCACCCATGAACTCGCTCGTCTCCACAAACAAGAGTACTACGCCTGCATCACACATACTGACGCTCAAATCGGACGTATCCTCGACGCGCTCGAAAAGACAGGTAAAGCAGACAACACCTACATCATCTTCACATCCGACCACGGCCTCGCCTACGGCCACCATGGTTTACTCGGCAAGCAAAACATGTACGAGCACAGCATGAAGCCCCCACTCATTATCACAGGCCCCGGGGTACCGAAAAACGAAACACGTGATGCCTTCGTCTACCTTCAGGACGTCATGCCAACGACTCTCGAGCTCGCGGGAGCCAAGAAGCCGGACTACGTCTTCTACAACAGCTTGAATCCATTTATTGAGAACGAGAATACTCCTACAAATTACCCCGAGGTTTACGGAAACTACAGAGCGGACTACCAGCGCATGATCCGCGTCGGCGACCACAAACTCATCCTCTATCCACTTGCCGGAGTCTACCGTCTTTTCGACGTAAGCAAAGACCCCCAAGAAATGCGAGACCTCGCTCAACTCGGCGGAGAATACAAGGATCTCGCAGCAAAACTCTTCCGCAAGTTCCGCAAGCTTCAGAAGGACGTTGGCGATCCGCTCGATTTAACTGAAATCTTCGCCGACCTAATGTAGGGCTGGCGCTCGCCGCCACGCCGCATTGCGCATTGGCGTCAACTTAAGTTCTCCATCTGGGTGACGAGTCTGTCCCATCGCTCCAAAGTGTTGCGTCTTTTGCGCTTTTCGTAGCGG
>NZ_JAENIL010000019.1 GCF_016595505.1 Pelagicoccus mobilis
GGCCGCTTCCCGCAAAAGTTAGATAGTCCTTCCAACCCTAAGGCTCTCTGGTGTTTGTCCGAGGCGTTTTTGGAATAGTTGGCGGAAGAAGGAGAAGTCGTCGTAGCCGAGGTTTATGGCGATTTCCTCGATGGGTAGGCTGGATTGCTGGATTTTGCGTTTGGCTTCCTCCATTCGTCTGCGAATGACATAGTGGATTGGGGGCTCGCTGGTCATACGCTTGAAGGAGCGGGCAAAGCTTGTGGCGGACATCTTCGCTTCGGCGGCGAGATCGGCGATCGTCCATTTGCGGGCGAGGTCGTTTTCGATGGCGTACAGTGCTTCGTAGGCGTTTGGATCGAAGTTGCCAGCGTTGTGGTTGGCTTCGGAGACGATAAGGCGGATGAGCATCCTTATGGCATCGTCAAAGAGGGCGTCCTGGGGCTCGCGGGAGGCAACCAGTTCGGCCAGTGTTTCGAGATTGCGGGCGTTGTGGATGAATAGACTTTCGTAGTTGATGTCTTCTTCTTCCTCTTGGGCTTTGGGGACTGTATTCAGATTCTCGAACTGGGCGAGGAAGAGAAAGAGCGGGTAGGATGGATTTTGCTGGGCTTCTATTTTAGCTCCTGGTTTGAGGAAAAAGCAGAGGCCTTGACGGAGATCGATGGGGGTGCCGTCGACGGTGAGCTTTCCTCGGCCATCGAGTATCAAAAGGATGGCGTGCCCTGGGAGGGAGTCTACTCTCCAGCTCCAAATGGGTTCGCAACGGTAGAGGATTGGGGCGGAAGTAAGCTCTAGTTTGCCGCGATCGAGAATCGACTGGAGAGAGGTCGAGGGCATTGGTGGAAAGAGTAGGGAGAGGATGGGGGATGTCTATGAGGAAGTTGAAGAGGTCGCACGGTGCTTTAGCCCGCGTCTGAATTTGTTTGATCCTGCATTGCGGTCGCGGGCTGAAGCACCGCGCTACGTTTTGGCACGAAAAAGCCCGACGCCGGGAGGCGTCGGGCTTGGAAATGATGACGTATGGAAACGCGGATACGACTAGAAGCCGTACTGCGCGTTTTCGCCGAGCTGCTCTTCGATGCGGAGGAGCTGGTTGTACTTAGCGATACGGTCGGAGCGGCTGAGTGAACCAGTCTTGATCTGGCCGGAGTTTGTTGCAACGGCGAGGTCAGCGATGGTCGCGTCTTCCGTTTCACCGGAACGGTGAGAAGTCACGGAAGTGTAGCCTGCACGGTGAGCCATCTCGATCGCGTCGAGAGTTTCGGTGAGGGAGCCGATTTGGTTAACCTTGATGAGGATGGAGTTACCTGCGCCGAGCTCGATGCCCTTGGAGAGGTAGTCAACGTTGGTTACGAAGAGGTCGTCACCTACGAGCTGAACCTTGTCGCCGATAACCTTAGTTACTGCAACCCAGCCATCCCAGTCGTTTTCGTCCATGCCGTCTTCGATGGAGTCGATCGGGTACTTTTCGCAGAGCTCTGCGAGGTATGCTGCTTGCTCGTCGGAGTTGCGCTTCGCACCGCCTTCGCCTTCGAACTTAGCGTAGTCGTATACGCCGTTCTCGAAGAACTCGGAAGATGCACAGTCGAGAGCGATAGAAACTTCGCCGCCGTCTTCCTTGCGACCTGGCTTGTAGCCAGCGTCCTTAACCGCTTGGATGATGGAGTCGAGAGCGTCTTCTGTACCTTCGAGAGTTGGGGCGAAACCACCTTCGTCACCAACAGCTGTGGAGAGACCGCGCTTCTTGAAGATCGCCTTGAGGGCGTGGAAAACTTCAGCACCCATGCGGAGACCTTCCTTGAAAGAAGGAGCGCCAACTGGACGGATCATGAACTCCTGGAACGCGATTGGAGCGTCAGAGTGAGAACCGCCGTTGATGATGTTCATCATTGGGACTGGGAGAGTCTTAGCGTTTGGTCCGCCGATGTACTGGTAAAGTTCGAGGCCAGAAGCTTGAGCAGCTGCCTTAGCAGTCGCGAGAGAAACACCGAGGATCGCGTTCGCGCCGAGCTTGCTCTTGGTCTTTGTGCCGTCGAGCTCGATCATCGCCTTGTCGATTGCGACTTGATCGCAAGCGTCCATGCCTTCGAGTTCTGGGAGGATGAGCTTGTGGATGTTGTCAACGGCCTTGCTGACACCCTTTCCGAGGTAACGGTCCTTGTCGCCGTCGCGGAGCTCGAGAGCTTCGTGCTCGCCAGTGCTGGCGCCAGATGGTACGGCCGCGCGGCCGACGATTCCAGAAGCGAGTACTACGTCGACTTCGACTGTTGGGTTGCCGCGTGAGTCGAGGATCTCACGTGCGTTGATGTCTATGATATCAGTCGTCATTTTCTTTTGTGATATTTAACGATTCTTTCGCCGGGTAGTCCCGACGAACGGGCTGGAACTTATGACCGTGCTTTCGAGAAATGCAAGGCTGGGGAGTGCAACAATCACTCGCAGGTATTTTTTTCTGAGAATTAGGTGATTTCAGAGGGAGATCGTCGGATTTCATGAAGTGAAATTCATGCAAAGGATTAGCGGGAGCTCGCGTTTTTCTGGGAATGTGGCAGCTTGGGTTTGCCTGCGCGGCGAGCTGAGGATTCGGCAGACTGATTGAGGGGGAGCTACTTGGAGGTGTACGGAAGGGAGCGGGGCGAATTGGTCTGAGGAATGTGTAAATTTCGATACGTAGATGCCGATATAGAGGACGACTTTTCTGCCTTATCTAAATTGTTATTCCCTAGGAGCTTATGATGAGTGAATTTCTTCCCACAAACGCCTTAAGCGAGTCTCGCAAGACTCTCGACCGTCTTCGCGAGGTGATGCGCTCCCGGATCAAGGGCAAGGAAGACGTTATCGATCAAGCGCTTATCTGTTTAGCTGCGGGGGGGCACATTTTGATCGAGGATCTCCCGGGGGTCGGAAAAACGACGCTTGCCTACTGTTTAGCGAAGGCGATGCGCACTGATTTTAAGCGAATCCAGTTCACCAGTGACCTGCTGCCAACGGATGTGACTGGGGTTTCTATCTACGACGAGCGGGATCGGGAGTTTCATTTCAAGCAAGGGCCGATTTTCTCGAACATCGTTCTCGCAGACGAAATCAACCGTGCGACGCCAAAGACCCAGTCCAGCCTTTTGGAAGTCATGGACCACGGAAAAGTCTCGATCGATGGTGGCACGTATGAGGTGGGGTCGCCCTTTATGGTGATCGCGACTCAGAATCCGGTCGACTACGAGGGCACGTTCCCGCTTCCGGAAAGCCAGATGGACCGCTTCCTGATGCGTTTGCAGATGGGGTATCCCGACCCGGAGCATGAGCTGGCGATTTTGGCTGAAGAATCGCAGAGCTACGATGAACTCGAAATCGAAGATGCGGTTGAGCCAGCGGCTATCGAAGCGATGCAGAAGGCTGTTTCCAAGGTGTATCTTGAACAGTCTATTTTGGAGTATCTTTTGAGGCTGATCACCGCGACTCGTACGGAAAGCGAATTCAAGGCCGGTGTGAGTGTGCGTGGCGGGATCGCTCTCAAGACGGCGGCTCAGGCTCGCGCTCTTTGCATGGGACGCGACTTTGTAATCCCGGAGGATGTGATGCAGGTAGCTGTCCCCGTGATGGGGCATCGTCTGAATCTCCGCCGTCCTTCTTCAGACGCTCTGGAGGAACGCCGTATGGTGGAGGGGATTTTGACCCGTTTGCTGAACGCTATTCCACAACCTAAGTAGGCTCGTATGGCGACTCAGGTTGCAGAGGAGCGATTTGATTGGCGGGGCCCGGCGGTTTCTAAAAAGCGTCGCTCGTTGTTTCGGCTATTCACGGAGACTTTCGTGCCACCTCGTGGGCACAAGGTCGTCCCGACGGGTTCAGGGCTTTTGCTGATTTTTATTGGGCTTACGATTGGGTTGGCTGCCTACAACACCGTGAACAACATTCTGTTTGCTGCACTAGCCTTGCTGATCTCAGCTTTGATTTTGAGCGGTGTGATATGTTGGGGAAACTTGCGCTGCGCACGTTGGCGTCTGGAGACGAGTTCGACCTTTAGAGTGGGCGAAGAAGGAAGCGTATCGGTTGTCATTGAAAATGCCCGACAACGGTTTCCGTTGTTTTGCGTCTCCTTTGGTTTGGAAACGGAAGCTGTGGATAAAAAACGTCGGCTTTACATGAAGGAGCGACTCGATCCAGGCGAAGAAACCTCGCTCGAGTGGAGGTTTAAACCGGTGCGCCGCATGAAAACTTTGGTGCGGATCGAGAATGCGGTTTCCAATTTTCCATTTGGTTTTTTGTCGAAATATCTGCCTGGTGAATGCGAAGCTGAGATCCATGTGTGGCCCAAGCGGATATCGTATACGCGCTATCGAAATTCCGAACTCGCAGGTTCGTACCAAGGCAAAAGCAGTAAGAAGCAAGGCGTCTCCGGAGAGTTGATCGGGCTTCGCCAGTACGAGAAGGGGGACGCTCTTCGTTCTATCCATTGGAAAGTATCCGCAAAGCAAGGACGTCTGATCGTGAAGCAAAACGCGAGCGAGACTCAGGCTTTGTTCGATCTAGTCGTGGATCCAGCCGCCTTTCTTTGGAAGGACTACGAGAGTTTCGATAAAATGTGTTCGTTCGCTGCGAGTTTGGCTGAGGATCTGTTTCTCGAGAGTAAGATAGAGAATTGTTATATTGTTGGCGGTCCTAGCATACGAATTCAGAGAGTTCCGGACTTAGAAGCGTTTTTTGACGCTCTGGCGGAGCTGACTATCAACAACGGGGATTTCGATCAGCAAGAAGTTAGCGGGCGTAATCGAATCTGTTTTCAGCCAATTCAAGGTGGAGGGGTAGGAGCTTTCGTGAATGAAATCCAAGTCGCACAGGCATAGTCTTGAGGATTTGCTCGCCCTAAAGTGGATGCTTGGGGCTTTGATGGGGCTTATCTGTATCACCACGCTGTTCAATATTAGCGGTCATGGTAAAACGCCTGCTTTGATTGCTTCTTCAGTTGTGATCCTAGCTTTGATCAAACCATCGTGGATCGCTCGAGTGCCTCAAATTGTTTGGAAGGTTTATGCGGTCGCCATTATTCCGCTGGTGCTGGTGGATGTGTTGGCGAAGGACACGATACCAGCTCTCCTGCACCTTAACACGTGGCTCATCCTGTTTCGCTGCTTGAATCACAATAAGCGGCGGGAGGAAATGCAGTTGGCGTTGCTATGTCTATTCTTGATTATCATGACAGGCATTCTGACGGCTACGCTGGTATTTGGTTTGCAACTACTGGCGTTTGCCGGAGTCGCTATTGGCTATTTGGTCGTAAACACTTCGATCGAAACCAAGGCGGAAGGTGATTACGCTCGTCTGGAGGAGTTGAGAAAAAAGTCAGATCTGAACTTCATAAGGTCTTTGAAATCGGTCGTCTCGACTCGTTTCGTCTTTTTAGGAGTTTCGATTTTCTCGTCGATGGTTTTCGTGGCTGCAATTGTGTTTATTGCGATTCCTCGGATAGATATCGAAGACAAGGTTAGTCTGTTTAAGATGAAGTCTAAGCAGACGCTTTCTGGTTTCAGTGATCGCGTTCAGCTGGGGGAAGTCACAAACATAAAGAACGACGAGACTGTTGCTCTGCGTGTGGATGTTCCTGAAGACGCGATAGTGCCACTGACGCCTTACTGGCGAATGCTCGCGCTGGACGAATACCAGGAGGGAGGGTTCAAGCTCTCCGATAACTTGAGTGAATTGCAAAAGAGCCCCTTGGCGTCGCCGTATCATGCAATCCGTTACTGGCCAGATCGTCGATTCGCACAATCTCCTAGCACTGAAAATCGAGACCGTTGGACATTCTTTTTGGAACCGGAGGTAAGTAAGTATCTGCCGACTATCGGTACCTTCAAGCACATGACGGTATCGAATCTCACTGAGATCTCGATTGGTCCGCACATGCATTCTATTTCTTTGAAGGACATCAATTCCAAGATGATCTCCTATCAAATTGAAGGGGTTGATTTGTCTGGAACTGTGCCAGATGTGCCTGCCAATTCGTATCCTAAATTCCTTACGGAGTCTCTCGCTGGCGATAAATTAGAAGCTCGGGTGGAATACCCGGAAACCTTGTTGGCTCTGCCGGAGGAAGACGAGGCCGTGCAGGTCTTTAGGCGCGCGGCCATGAAGGTTACGAATGGAAAGACGCTGGAGCCGTTGGCTTTTGCGAGAAAGGCTTTGAGCCAGATGTGGGAAATGCATCACTATTCTATGTCCGTTTCGCTACCAAAGATTGAGGACGTTAAGGATCCTGTGGCGCGGTGGTTTGAATCCGACCTTCCAGGGCATTGTGAGTTTTTTGCTTCTGCATTTGTGCTTACTGCTCGTGCGGCAGGGCATCCGGCTCGTGTCGTTGTTGGTTTTAAAGGCGGGAAATGGAACCCTTACGAAAAGTATTTTATGGTGAGCAACGCGGATGCTCACGCTTGGGCGGAAATTTATGATGGAGTTGGAAGTTGGATACGAGTTGACCCAACTCCAGGGTCTGAGGCTCCCGTGGTCAACCCTATGACTGAATCGGTGGTCAGCCGTTTCGGAGTCGCTGACTCTTCAGCGTTTCTAGATAGTCTCCGTTTGTTGTGGTATCGAAGGATCGTGAACTTCGATGAGGACGCGCAAAAAGAAGCGGCGATTCAATTGAAGGATTTCTTTCTCGCTTATATCTCCGTAGCTGAACAGTGGGCTAAGAAAACTGGTGAATATTTGTTTCTTTGGGTGACAGCTCCTTGGAGCATATGGCGAATCCTTTATATGGTTTTCTTGGCTTCTTTGCTGGTGATTGCATTTTTGATACAGCGCAACATGGCATTGAATGTTCGCGAATTGTTGTTGGCTCCCTTTAGGCGAGGTGATCCCATTCGACGAAAAGCGAGCAAGCTGCTTAGCAAAGTTTCGGAGAGACGCTGTGAGAACTTGGAGAAGAGGGCGAGCGTGGTTGCTGATCTACAACGCTTACGCTTTGGGTCGAAGGATAGTTGGCCGAACGCCCGTCTTGTATTCAGGGAAGCGAGACGCTTGCGGTAGGGCGGACTTCGAGGAGGTCTGGATTTTTCGCTACATGGGTTTCCAGCATCGCTTTGGCGATAGGGGCGGCCCAGACGCCTCCGAAGAAATCGGCGTTTAATTTTTGTCCTTCGATAATGACGGCGAGGGCAACTTGAGGGTCCTGCACCGGAGCGAACGCTACAATCCAAGCAAGTTCGATCTTGCCGCCTTCTTTGGCTACTTCAGCGGTGCCAGTTTTAGCCGCGATCGAAAGTCCTGGGACTGCGATCCGGCGGCTGCTTCCGAGTTGCGCGGAAGCGATCATTCCTTTGACGAGAATGGAGTGCTGTTCTGTGCTCAAGCCTGTCGGTTTTGGGGGCGGGCGTTCGGCTGCTTGTTGCGGGCTGAGTCTGAGGATGCTCGGTTTGGTAACGATTTGATTGCGAGCGATGCCTGCTGCAAAGGTTGCCATCTGGAGGGGCGTTACGCGGATGAACCCTTGGCCGATAGAGAAGTTGGTGGTGTCGCCATGGTACCAGCCTTGTTTGAAGCGATTCCTTTTCCAGTCGCGAGTGGGGATGATCATGCGGCCTGTTTCGTGGGGAAGGTCGATACCCGTTTTATTGGCCAGTCCCATGTAGATCGCTTCGCGGCTCAAATTGTCGATACCGGTTTCGAGGCCGGTTTGAAAGAAATAGACGTTACAACTGTCGCGAATGCCTTCCCATAGGATCTCCTCCTTGTGTCCTGAGCGTTTCGCGCAGTATTGGATCATGCCGGACTTGTGGCGAAAATGCCCGGGACAGAAGTGCATGGTTTCGGCGTGGGCAGTGTTCGCTTTCAGAGCGGCGGTGGAGGTAACGAGCTTGAATGGCGAGCCTGGCGGGTAGAGGCCTTGGATCGCTCGGTTTTGCAATCCTCCATTTTCGTTCATTTTCTTCCACGTTTCGTTGCTGATGAACGGGGTGGTGTCGTTCAGGTCGTAGTCCGGCTTGCTTACCATGGCGAGGACTTCAAGCGTGTTGACGTCCAGCATCACGGCCGCGCCGATGTGGTCCATCATGGTGTCGGTTTCGCGATCGTGGTATTTGAATGCTTGTTCTGCCGCCCTTTGGATGTCGATGTCTAGGGAGAGCTGGATGTCGCGGCCTTTGGTCGGGTAGCGACGTTCTTTGCTTTCGACTTGGAAGCCGTAGGGATCTACGACCCAGATCTCTGTGCCCATCTCGCCTTGGAGAATTTCATCGAACTGTTTTTCAACTCCAGCGCGTCCGAAGGTCCCTTTTTCAGCGAAGGTGGTGAGGTCCTCGCCGGGAAGACCTGCGTCAGGGGTTAGGATCGTGGAGGAAACGTATCCAAGAGTGTGAGACGCGGTGGCCTCGTAGGGGTAGTTGCGCTGGTTGGAGACGTAAACTTGAACAGGGGATTCTACGGGGAGTGATTCTAGCAGGACGGCAAACTCTTCGCGAGTCAGGTCATCGATGATGGGAAATGGAAGCAGCGGGTTGTAGTTGAGGTGGGCGGAGACCTTTTCGACGTTTACAGTCTCTTCGAGTCCGAGCATGCGGTTGACGTCGTCCAAGTACGTTTGGATGACGTTGGCTCGTGCCATTTTCTGGAGCATGCCGGTCTGGTAGCTTTCGCCTCGCGCTCGGTAGTCACGTACGAGGACGCGGTACTCTTGGCGGAATGCGGAACGTACGCCTGAGTCGGAAAGGTAGACGACGGCGGAGAATTTGGGCTTGTTGCCGACCAGTAGGCGTCCTTCTCGATCATAGATGTTGCCACGTGGGGCGGGAGTGACGATTCGGCGGTGGTTCTGAACTTTTACGCGTTCGGAAAATTCGTCGCTCTCGAAAAGTTGACGGTAGCCGACTCCTACGAGGAGGGTCCCGATCATTAGCACGAGGAGCCCGTAGAATAGGAGCAGCCGCCCCTGGTATTTCATTTTCTCTTCTGCCTTCATCGAGCTTCTCGTTGTTCTTCAGCCAGATTGATTCCGAAGATCGATAGTACGCCGGTTTGGGTATCGAAGAAAATCCGGTTGAATAGCGTTACGACAAGGGTACTGGCCAAAAGATTCATTGAGAGCGGGACGAAATGGAGGGATTCGATACCTAAATAGCGAATGGCTCCAAATGTGTAAGCAGCGAATGCTCCGATATTTAGCAGGATGGAGGTGGCGAGGGCTGATGCGGTGACTTCTCGTCTTACACGAGAGCGTAGAATGTGGGCGATGGTAAAGAGGGTTAGGCAAGCGATGAGATTGTAGCCGAAGGGAAAGGGGGTTTTGCTATCGATGATCAAGCAGATCGGGGCTATGGAGAGGACGCCCTGAGAGTAGCTTAGTTCCAGGGCGCTAAAGGATAGTAGCATGCCGATGAGAAATAGCTGAACGCCAACGGATGAAAGATAGTGGTTTGCTTGCCCGAGGAAGAATAGGAGCACGAAGTGCCCGGTAGCTACGAGGATCCAGCGGTTTTTGGAAAGGCTGATCATTGCTCCGGTTCGGGGGGGATTTGGATCATGACCGCGACCTCTGTTAGGGACGCGAGGCGGGCGTCGAGTTCGACTTCGCCGTCGTAGAACATTCCGCCCGCTCCTTGGCGAAGGCGTCGCAATTCTCCTACCTTGAGGCCGGCAGGGTAGACTCCACCCATCCCGGAGGTTATGAGGACGGGACGGTTTTCTGTATCGGCGATTTGGATATCGGTTGGAATGAACTCGGCGAGTCCGACGGGTTGGGCGAAGGATTCGGAACCGCCGCCGCGGTAGCTCATGGGGCGATTGTCGCCATCTATGACGACGGCGAGGCGAAGGTGGTTGTTGCTGATCAGGTCGACGACGGAGGTGTAGGCGTGGACCTCGCTGACTCTGCCGACTACGCCGCCTACGAAAACGACGGGAGCTCCAACCGGGATGCCGTAGTCTTTGCCTTTTCGGATGATGATCCGTTGCCACCAGGCGTTGAAGTCGCGTTCTACGACTCGGGCGATCTCGTATTGGTAGTCGGGGCGTGAGGGTAGTTGCAGGAGGTTTTCCAGTCGGGCGATCTCGGCCTGCCAAGTCTGATTTTCAAGAGCGGCGATTTGGTAGCCGGCGTTGAGGCGGGCTAGGCTTTGCCCGGCTTCATAGAGTTCGTTCTTGGACTTGGTTCTTGCGGACCAAAAGTCTTGAAGGTCGCGAACGTAGGAGCTTGTGAGCGAGACTGGCGCTTGAAATTCGTAGAAGCCTTTTTTGGCAAAAGACTTGAATACGACGGGGAGTAAAAGCCACGCCATGGTTGCGACTCCAAGGACGATGAGGGGCTTGAACTGGGAAAGTCGCTTCTTGTACAAGGATCAGTCCTTCGCAGGAGGGTGGCGGGGCGTTTTGCCTTCCTAGTCCTTAGCGTTGCTGGTGACGTAAGGGAGGAGGTCGTTGAGTTCTGCGAGTACGGCGCCGGTGCCGTTTGCAACCGCTGAAAGTGGATCGTCGGCGATGGTGACTGGCAGTCCTGTGCGCTCGCAAAGGAGTCGGTCGACTCCGCGAAGGAGCGCGCCGCCGCCCGCTAGAACGAATCCGCGGTCGACGAGGTCGGCTGAAAGTTCAGGTGGGCAGCGTTCGAGGGCGCTACGGACGGCTTCAGTGATGGCACTGACTGTATCGGAAAGCGCTTCGCGGATTTCCTGGGATGAAATCATAATGGTCTTAGGGAGACCCGCTACTGAGTCGCGACCTTTCACCTCGATCGTCATTTCCTCGTCGAGCGTGTTTGCTGAACCGACTCGGAGCTTGATCTCTTCTCCGGTGCGTTCCCCGATGAGGAGGTTGTAGGCACGCTTCATGTAGTTGATGATTGCCGCGTCCAGTTCGTCACCGCCTACACGAATGCTTCGAGCGTAGACCACGCCTGCGAGCGAGATGATCGCGACTTCCGTAGTACCACCGCCGATATCTACGATCATGTTTGCGGCTGGCTCTTCGACGGGGAGACCTACGCCGATGGCAGCGGCCATGGGCTCTTCCAAGAGCATGACTTCGCGGGCGCCGGCGTGAGTGGCAGACTCCTTCACGGCTCGCTTTTCCACCTCGGTAATGCCGGAGGGGATTGCAATGACAACGCGAGGCGGAATGATTTTCGCAGTCTGCACCTTCTTGATGAAGTAGCGGAGCATGGCCTCGGTGATGTCGAAATCGGCGATGACGCCATCCTTCATTGGGCGGATCGCAGTGATGTTGCCCGGAGTACGTCCGAGCATCTTTTTCGCCTCGTCACCAACTGCCAAAACGCGACGCGTGGCACTGTGGATGGCGACCACGCTCGGCTCTCGTAGGACGATACCTTTGTCCTTGGAATAGACCAAGGTATTCGCAGTACCTAAGTCGATGCCGATGTCGTTGGAGAAGAGACCGAGAAGATTACGCCACATGGATAGCTAAGATGCTCAATAAAAGGACGTTTTGAAGCAAGTGGCTAATTGCCCCCTAGGCAAACGCAAATTTCTCAGGATCAAGGGTATTTTTTACTTTTGCCGGAAAATCGGAGGATTCTGGCGGTGTAAGCGCAAAAAAGCCGGTTTCCTTTTGGGGAGACCGGCTTGAAATGCGTAGTTAAGATTCGGAGACGCGGCTTAGGCCTTGTTTTCCGAGGAGGTGTTCTCCTTTTGGGTGACCTGCTTGGGAGCTGTATTTTGCGGCTCTTCCTCGATCGCACTGCGAACTTCGTCCTCGATATTGCTGGTGGCCTTCTTGAACTCCTTGATCGACTTGCCGACTCCGCGAGCGAGCTCTGGAAGTTTTTTGGCGCCAAATAGGAGAATGAAGATTACGATGACGATCGTGATCTCCGGCCAACCCATGTTCATGAATCCGAGTACTGCGTTAGTTGCTTGCATCTGTAAGTTGTTTGAATCGTTGCGGCTGCGCTCTGTAAAGCTAGAAGCGTACTGTATACGCCTGAAACACTTTAGTCCTTAGCGTCCTTTCCTCCTTCTTCGGAGCCGGAGAGGAAAGTATTCGGGCCGTCGAACTGCTCGTTTTCGAAGAAGCCGTGCAGCTGGCGGATACGGGTCGGGTGACGCATCTTGCGAAGCGCCTTCGCCTCGATTTGGCGGATACGCTCGCGGGTCACCTTGAACTGCTTGCCCACTTCCTCGAGGGTGCGGCTGTAGCCGTCCACGAGTCCGAAGCGGAGTGAAAGCACGCGTCGTTCGCGCTCGGTGAGAGAGTCGAGAACGTCGATGATCTTTTCGCGCAAGAGGCTGAAAGCAGTTTGGTCGTAAGGGTTTTCGGCGGATTTGTCTTCGATGAAGTCGCCAAAATTGGTGTCGTCGCCGTCGCCGACTGGGCTTTGGAGCGAAATCGGCTGCTGAGCCATCTTCATGATGGTCTGTACGCGTTCGACTGGGAGCGCCATTTCTTCGGCTACTTCCTCTGGAGTTGGCTCGTGGCCGTACTCTTGGAGAAGCTGCTTCTGGACCTGCATGACCTTGTTGAGGGTTTCGATCATGTGGACCGGAATGCGAATGGTACGCGCTTGGTCTGCGATCGAACGAGTGATGGCCTGACGGATCCACCAAGTGGCGTAAGTGGAGAACTTGTAGCCGCGACGGTACTCGAACTTCTCGACCGCCTTCATGAGACCCATGTTGCCTTCTTGGATGAGGTCGAGGAAGGAGAGTCCGCGATTGGTGTACTTCTTGGCGATGGAGATCACGAGGCGGAGGTTGGCCTCTACCATCTCGGTTTTCGCCTTGTGAGCCGCCTTGAGGTGCTTGCGCACGGCGGAAATTAGGTTCAACAGCTTTTCCGGCTCGATGCGGTAGGTGTTGTGCAGGATCTCGAGTTCCTCTTGGAGGGGCTCGGTCTTGATCAGCGTATCAGCCGTGGTCTTGGGCTTTTTGGCCCGATCGAGCTTACGGTAGATCGCGTTGATGCGGGAGAGGTCCTTGCTGATTTCTTCGTCGATGTATTCTTCGAAGACCTTGAGTTTGAAGAAAAATTTCGGGAAGTAGGCGCGAAGCGTGTTTTCCTGCTTACGGAAGCGGGAGCGGATCTTCTTTTTGGCTTCCGCGTCGGTCTCTTCCATGAGCTCTTCCCAAGTGGTCATCATGCGACCGTAGGTCTTTTGGCTCTTCTCGACGTTGATTGGGAGCTCCTGAAAGTAGGTTTCGCGGTTTTCGATCTTCTTATCGATAACGATGCGATCGAAGCGTTCTTCGCGGTTTAGAAGCTTTTCGGCGAGGTCGATGGTGAATTCCGCCATGATGCCGACGGAGAAAAGCTCTTCTTGGGCTTTTTGCTCGGCGTTTTCGATGCGCTTGGAAATTTCGACTTCTTGTTCGCGAGTGAGCAGGGGCACTTGTCCCATCTGCTTGAGGTACATTCGGACGGGGTCGTCCAGGATGTCGTGCTGGCTCGCCTTGGTCTGCTCCTCTTCTGCTTCTTCCTGCTTGGCTTTGAAGTTGTCTACTTCTTCGGGATCGAGGATGTCGATTTCGAGGTTTTGCAGGATGGAGATGACGTTATCGATATCGTCTTGGCTATCGACTCCTTCGGGAAGCGCTTCGTTGATGTCGCTGTGCGTGAGATAGCCTTGCTCCTTCGACTGACGAATCAGGTAGCGGATACGCTCGTTTACCTGCTGCTTGTTGAGGCTAGCATTGTTTTCTTCTTCGCTTTTCTTCTTGCGTGGCATGTGGCTGAGTCTGGTGCTGTCTTATGAAAATAAAGAACCCACCTGAGGCGGTTTATGCTTCAGTTGGTTTAATGCGAATAGTTCACTGAGGAGGGCACTCGCGGTGGCGTGGTCATTGGTTGCCTCTTTTCTGCCGATTTCAAGTTTTATTTCCTTGCTCTTGCGATCTACGAATTTGACGACCAAGCGCTTGAGCGCCTCGTTGGCGAATCGTTCCGGGTTATCTGGTGATTTTGCTTCAAAGTAAATTGATGAAACGAGCTTCCTCTGTTCGGCGCTTTCCAAGTTTTCGTTAAGGGAATCCGGACCATTCCACATGTCGTGGAGGAATTCGTTCAGAACGAAGTTGAGCAATTTTCCTTCGGGTAAGGTACCGTCGATCCAATCTTGATCAACTATCTGAGCGATTTGGTTGCCAAGTTCCTCTTCGATCATGCAAAGCCCGAGAATGTCATGTTCCACCGAGTAGACAGCCTTTCGACGGCTTGGTTCGGGCGCGGTTCCATTTTGAGCGATTGTTACGGGAGGGGCGCTGGGCGGCGGCGGCGGTGGCGCGGCTGGTTGGGGCGCTGGAGCTTGACCTCCGGCGAAACGGTGAAAGTCCGAGATGGTCGCTTGCTCGTCGAGTTCGAAGGCTTGGGCGGCTTGTTTTACAAATTCTACTTTTGCGGCTTCGGAATCGGACTTCTGGATTATTGCAAAGACTTCGCGCGCTGCCTTGGCCTTGCTTTGTGGCGTGAGGCGTTCTCCGGGAGGCGTGTGAGCTTTGCAGGCGAAGGGAATGGGCTGGAGCTGGCGTTTGAGGAGCTCTTCTAGGGCTTCGCTGCCGCCTTCGCGGAAAATATCGTCGGGGTCTTCCTTGTCGGTGAGAGGGATAAAGACCGCTTCGACGCCTTGAGCGAGTGCGAGTGGGAGCATGCGGAGAGCGGCTTTTTGGCCGGCGGCATCTCCGTCTAGTAGAACGATAAGCTGGGGCTCGTATCGTTTTAGCAAGCGCAGCTGAGACTCGGTAATGCCGGTGCCCTGTGGGGCGACCGCCGTATCGAGTCCGACGCTCCAGCAGCGAATGGCATCGAGCTGGCCTTCGACCATGACGAAGGGCTTCTCGGGGCCCGCCTTCATTCGGGCTCGGTCAAGGTTGAAGAGGAGGTTGCTCTTGTGGAAAATCGGGGTTTCGGGCGAGTTTACGTACTTCGCCTCGCGGCTGGGATCGTCTTGTGGAGTGATCTCCAGCTGGCGAGCGGTGAAGGCGGTGACGCGTCCTTGGTGGTCGCGGATGGGGATCATCAGGCGGCCGCGGAAGCGGTACCCCATGCGGTGCGGATCGATGCCTCGCTTGGCGTAAAAGAGGCCGCAGGCTTCGATGGCTTCCTTGGAAAATCCTCGTTTGCGAACAAGTTCGCCGAGAGCCACGCTATTTGTCGGGGCGAATCCGATTTTGAATTCTTCGGCGACTTCGATGCTGAATTGTCGTCCTTGGACCCAGTAGTTGCGGATCCATTCTCCGGCTTTATTTGTCGCGAGAAACTGTTCGTAGTAGAAGTCGGTTGCGACTTCGTGAAGTTCGAAGAGCTCTTGGCGGAGGCTCCGCTCTTCGCGGGCTCGGCTGTTGCCTTGCTCGTACTCGAGCTCGAAACTGAATCGTTTGGCGAGGGCTTCCACCGCTTCGGTGAATGTTAGCCGCTCGACCTCCATCACAAAGGCGATCGCATCTCCGGAGTTTCCGGAGCTGAAACATTTGTAGAAGCCTTTGTCCGGCGAAACGTAAAAAGAAGGCGTCTTTTCGTTGTTGAACGGGCTGAGGCCTTTGTATTCGGATCCGGACTTTTTCAGTGCGACTTCCCGCGAGACGACATCATATATATTGATGCGGTCTTTAAGGTCGCGAATGCTGCTGGGTTTAATTGCTGGCATGGGGGGCCCGATGAGGCTTGGGCAGAATCCTCATCAGTTGCCGTTTTGCAAGTACTGAATGGCTTCCTGGTAACCGGTTTCGCCTCGTTGGGCGATCGAGAGGAAATCGCGGTAGGCGGCGACCACGACATTTTTGGGGGCGTTCGCGTTTCGCAGGGTCTGGGCAAGGGTGAGGGCGATGGCGGGACTGTCGGGGAAAAGGAGGCGATGGGCTTTAATTTCCTCGAGCACGCGGTTGGTGTTTTGGGTATTGATAATGGTCGCCAGATACTGGTGGGCGATGACTTCCGAGCGAGGCGCGAGGCTCTTGGCTTGAAGGATGGTGTTTTCGGCGTCGTACCAGGTTTGCTGCGCGAAATAGGTGAGTGAGAGGCGGTACCAGATTTGGGGATCGTCGGGATTTTCTCCGAGCAGTTCCCAAAACGCGGCGGTTGCGGCGGGATAGTCGCCGGACTCGTAGGCTGCGACTGCAGCTTCGTAAGCGGATAGGGCGAGATCGTTGGATTGGGCAGGTTGGTCGTCTTCGCCTGAAGTGGAGGGAGTGGTGTCGGGCGCGGTTTCGTCTTCGAATAGGGCGAGAGGCGCTCGGCCTGTGTCTGCGTTTGCTTCGCCGTCGGGAGTGGTTGCTGGGCTTGCGGTTGGATCTTCAGCGGGTTGCTGGTTGGCGAGTGAGTCTGCGAGTTCGGCGGCTTGGCGTTCCGCTTCGGCTTTTTCATCGGCGAGACGTTGGGCTTCCAGCTCTTCGCGCTCCCGTTCGAGCGCGGCGGCGGCTTCGGCGATTTCGCGCCGGGCGCGTTCCCAGTTGTCGAGGATGATCTTAGACTCGCGGACTCGTGGATCGCTCAGGTCGTTGCCGTAGCGCTGCTGGTATTGCGTGAGCCAGACTTGGGCTTGTTCGAGTTGGCTGAGGCCGGTCTCGAGTTTGATGAGCTCGGCGAAAGCGTCTTTTGCTGCATGGGTATCGCCGTAAGCGGCGGCTTGGCTGAACCAGGATCGGGCTTGAGCGGTATTGTTGCTCAGGAGGTAAAGTTGGCCGATTTTGAGGGCAGGCTGGGAGGAGGGGGTGATTTCGTTCCACTTGCTGGCGGCTTTGATCGCGTCGGTCAGCTTGCCTAGCTTTTCGTTTTCGATGGCGACGGTTTTCCATGCGAGGAAATCGCCGGCGTGATTTTTGAGGTACTCCTCGAATGCCCGGATCGATTCCTGGCTTTGTCCGAGTTTAGCGCGGATTTCGCCGATCTTGACCCAGAGTTGATCGGCTTCGGGATCTTGTTTGATCGCTTCCTCGTAGTGGGCGGCCGCTTCTTCGAGCTTGCCGGCGTTTTGCAGGGCTCGGGCGAGGGCGATGCGAAGCTCGTTGGAGTCGGGGTATTTCTCGAGCCCCTGGCTTAGGGCCTCGATGGCGGTGGCCGAGTCGTTGACGAAGAGGGCTGCGTTCGCTTCGGCCTGGACCTGTTGGATGCGTTCCTCCCGGCTGGCGCAGCCGGAGATTAGGGCGGCGAGGCAGAGGAGAAGTACGGGTGTCAGGGCGCGATGGAGCGACGAGAGTTCGGGAAGCATTTGCTGTGAAGGCGGCATCCGAGCGGGAAGCCCGGAAAGGTGTCAGTTGCTGAAACCGTAGGTTGTAGAGAGTACGGTTGTTTTTTGACAACTTTTATTTGCGTTCGGTGTCAGTTCGATAGCGCTTTTCGATTTCCTGTGCGGAAGCTTGATCCTCGCTGTAATCAATCGCATGGTGCCTCCGTTTCACCCAAAGAGCTTCTCGCAATAGTGTCTAAGTCTTTCCCTATTTCGTTTTCCGTATCCTTACGCCGTTATTTCCGCATGGAAATTTGGCTAGGAATTATTGTCCTGCTAATTGCTTTGGCCGAGTCGGTCAAAGGACAGGAGCAACTCGATTTGTTCGCCGATCAGCCTCCTCCGCCATCGAATCGAGTTTTCGAGTATCAGGTGCCTGGCTTCGAGCTGGAGCATTACCGTTCGGCAGTGGAGGATATGATTCTTCTGTTCGAGCAGGCTCGTAAGGACAAGTTGAGCAAGGGGCCGCGTGGCCGTGTCGGCTTGAAGGTTTACAGTGATTCGGGACCGGGTTTGAGCACTCCTGAAGCGTTGGTAGAGGCGGTGGTGCAATCTCTGGAAATGCGGGGGTACGCCCGGAACGAGATTTTCATCATGGGAATGAGCGCGAACAAATTGCGTGATTCCGGCTTTTTGCCGCCGTTGAGCCAGCGGTCCTATGATTTTCACCGGGTGTTTGTGCGTCCGTTGGATACTGGGCAGTACTATCATGAGAAGTGGTTTTACGACAGTCCCTTGCCCGCGAAGTCAGCGAAGTATTGGATCGATGTGGCGGCGGAGAATCCGTTCCCGGCGAAAAACGAGGAGGAGCTTGCCCGTAAGAGCTATTTACCGGTGCCGCTTCTGCACGAGGTGGATTTCTGGATCAACTTGCCGTGCTACTCGGACCATCCGGTGCTTGGAGTTAATGGGGCATTGATGAACGCGACGCTTTGGAATGCGAGCAATACGACCCGCTTCTTGAATAGCCCGGCTACCGCTCCTGTCGCAGTGGCGGAGATGGGAGCGATTCCCGAGCTACGCGAAACGTGGACGCTCAATATTGTGAGCCTCGAGCGCTACCAGTATGTGGGGGGGCCGATCTTCAATTCTCTTTATACAGTGTCGGAGCCATATGTGCTGTTGAGTGACAACCCGGTGATGCTCGATTCTCTCATGACCGAGCGAATCAACAACCATCGGGCTAAAAATGGGTTTGATCCCTTGCCGGAACAGATGAAGATCCTCGAGTTTTCCGAGCAGCTCGGTTTAGGGGACAGAGACATTGCGTTGATGGACCTGATTCGGGCTAACTAATTCTAGCCTCCTATCAGATTTCTGAATACGCGCGTGTCTTCTCAAAAACAAGTTATCGTAGAAACTGCTAACTCTTCGTACCCGATTCACATCGGGCGAGATCTCGGTGTTCAACTCAAGGAGCAGGTCGAAAGCGTCCGTTCGAAAGGAGCTTTGGTGGCAGCCGTTACGGATCGGAACGTTTATACGGCGCAGTCGGCTTGGTTTGCTTCTTTGGGATCGGAGGTACCAGTTTTTGTGGTGCCTGCTGGTGAAACCAGCAAGAGCGTGGGAAAATTTGCTGAGGTCCTGGATTTTCTGGCTGAACACAAGTTGGACCGTGGTGGAGTCGTACTGGCTGTTGGTGGGGGCGTTGTGGGCGATCTGGCAGGATACGCTGCTGCTTCCTATCTTCGTGGTGTTCGCTTTATTCAGATTCCGACTACGTTGCTCTCTATGGTGGACAGTTCCGTGGGAGGTAAGACGGGGATAAATATTTCCGCGGGCAAGAATTTGGTTGGAGCCTTTCATCAGCCAATTGCGGTGTATTCAGATATCGAGCTGTTGAAGACTATGCCGCCGCGCGAATTTGCGTCGGGAATGGCTGAGGTGATCAAGCACGGCATGTTGCAGGATTCGGAGCTCTTCGATTTGCTCGAAGCGGCGCCGATCAACGGACCAGCGGATCACCGGATGGAGTCCGTGGTGGAATGGAACTGCAAGATAAAGGCAGCCGTGGTCAATGCGGACGAAAAAGAGACTGCTGCCAGTGGTGGGCGCGCTTTGTTGAATCTGGGGCATACTTTTGGGCATGCGATCGAGAATGTTGCCGGATATGGGGAGTACCTGCACGGCGAGGCGATCGGAATAGGACTGGTTGCGGCGGGGATTTTAAGCCAGCGTCTCGGGCACATCTCTGAAGATGACGTGGTCCGTATTCGCAAAGTGGTGGCGACTCATCGGTTGCCTACGAGTTTGAACAAGCCGCTGTCGACAGAGAAGCTCCTTGCCGCTATGAGATTGGACAAGAAGGTGAAGGCTGGGGTAATTCGGTTTGTAATCATGAAGCGTATTGGCCAAGCTGCGACAATTGAGTCCGCCGATATGGATCTGATCAGCGATATTTGGAGAGAGTGCGGAGCGAGCTAGGAAGCGTCTTTATTTAATCTATCTGCAGCGAAGCCATGCAACGTATCGAGGAAGTCATCGTCACCGAATACCTCGAACAAAATGGCTTTCTGGTGAGGCTTTTGAGGAAGTCCCGGCCTCAATCTAAGAAAACGCTTGATGACGGGCTGGACCTCTACGTCCGGAATATGGTTTTTCGGGAAGGGGCTCGTGAGCCGAACTTTCTATTGTTTTCTAGCGAGCTTCGTTATTTGGAGAGCGCTATTGTCTGCGTGCGTGGCTGGTTTGGAGAAAAAGCGGCCTTGGCTAGTATGACGGGAGGAGCGGAGATTCTGAAATACTTGGAGTCGAATGTATTCAAAAAAGTGGAGAAGTGGTTCGAATACGACCCTGCTGTAAGTTTTGGGACGCAGAATCCTCCAAAAAAGATTCTAGTGGCTCCGGTTTTTCCAACTCAGGAGCCGCATCGTTCGCAGTGTGTTGAGCAGTTGAAAGACAAGGGAGTGGATGGAATCGTCTCTTTTAAATCGATGGTGCTCGATCTGATCGACAGGGTGGATACAAAACAGGTGTACGATAAATCGGACCTGCTTCAATTGCTGCGAATGCTAAAGACCTTCGATTTGGTAAAGGACTCGCAGATGAACTTTCTTGGTTAGTCGAGTCTGGGGTGGGTGCTAAATCCCCCAGATAAAGGTGCTGTCTCCACGATTGACGGCCCATTGGTCATTGCTCGTTTCGGGGGCGTTGGAGGCGGCGTAGACCGAGAGCTTTAGGTCCTCGATTCCGGGCTGCTTAGCTTTTTGCCAGCGTTTTGCGGTTCGTCGGAACTTGATTAGATTCGTATCGTCGCCGTAGAGGAGGAGTCGATCTTCGTTGTAGAGTAGGAGGTTGCCGTCTTTGGGATTTCCTACCGCCCAAAATTCTTCGTCGAATGCGAGCTCATCGTTCTCGACCAGATAGCTTTGCTGGCAATCGAAGACGAGTTTGGTGAAGTCGATGAATTCGGGAATCGCTGTATCGGCGATTTTGATATCGTTCCATGCAAGTTCCGCCATTTCTCCTTGTGGTGGAAGTTTTGATACGGGTATCGCGGGTAGGTTGGGCTGGCTATTTGAGCCGGTTACGGGGACGAAGCTGCAACTGAAATGGAGTTCGCTTTCGAAATGGGATTGATCCGTCTTGCGAAGTAGACAGAGCAGATCGTAGTTTGGTTGAGCCTTAAAAACATAGAGAAGGAGGCCTTTTGGCTTTATCTGCTGGTAAAAGCAGGCGGGAAGATCCCAAGCGCTTGCGGTGAACACGCCGCGGTCGAAATTGCCTTCGTCTGATCCGAGATTCGCGTCGCCGGATCGGAAACACACCTGATTTAAGTTCAGTTCCTCTAGCGCTGCCTGAGCGGATGGGGTTAGCTCTTCGATGATTTCTAAGCTCAGGATTTTGCCTTTTTTTCCAACGAGGTGAGCCATGAGGGCGGCGTTCCATCCGCTTCCGCCGCCCAGTTCAAAAACGCTCTGACCTGGCTCTAGCTCGAGCAAGTCGATCATATACAGCACTAGGGATGGCTGGGATACGGTGGAGAGCGATTTGCCGTTTTTGTCGCGATAGATGCAGAGCGGATGGTCGGAGTAGAGTTCCGTAAGATGGTCGCGCAAATCGGCGGTCTCGAGATCGACCCAATCCTGTTTCGCCGAGGAGTAGAACCGTTTTGCGAACAGGTGCCGAGGAGTATCCATAAAGGCCTGACGAATACGCTTGGGAATGCGACCGCGGCCGAAGAAGCGTTCCGCTGCGAGGAGCAGAGTGGTTTGGTATTCGGATACAATTTCTGATTGGGAGGAGCTCACTGGGGAGGGAGGCTAAAAAGTAGGGCTTTGGTTGCGACAAAAAAGAGGCGACCGTCGAAACCTATGTTTCGACCGGCCGCCCTTTGGTTTGACGGGTCTTGGCGACTCTGGCTCAAACCAGGATTTGGCTTAGTTTCTTCTCGTCCAAGTTAATGAAGGCCTGGCTTGCGAGTCGTTCCAAGGTTTCGTCAGTAGCCGGTAGAGTCCGAAGGATACGGCCGGTGTTTTTGGCGACCCATGGGTCTGTCATTTCGGAGGCGGTGGCGGCTGCGTCGAGATTTGTAAGTTGCAGCCAGTTTTCGACCATGTTTTCTCCGAACTGATCGAGAACCTCGTTTCTTACCTTTGGTTCTTCTGGGTTCAGAAGTGTGATGTGAGCGAGTTGCTCAGCCTCCTGCAGTCCGAGGTTAAGTCCTAGGTTGCCTAGTGGCGCGAACGAGCGCGCGGCGTCTCCGAGGAAGAATATGTTTCCGCTGCGCGGGCGTTCTAGATAGCGTTTTTTGAAGGGAACGGCGGCTCGATAGCGGAGTCGGTTGATGTATCCAGTTTTCCATGGGACACGCTCTTTGACGAGTTCGTTGAAGTGTTTCTCGTCGAGATAGTCCGGAAGCTCTGATCTGTCTTGTAGATAAGACCGTTCCTTCTCTCGGTTGCGGGAAGGGAGGGTGAGCCCGGAGTACTGGAATTGTAGACGCGCGATTCCGGAGTCGATCGGTTGTTGAGCCGTTGCGAGTCCATCCTTTATGCTTACGAACACGCCGTGAGCTGGGTCTCGTTCGGTGTCGAACTCAAAGGTAACGAAGTACTGGTCTTCTCCGAGTGTCTTCTGTTGCACGCCAGCCATGCGCCTGAGGACGGAGTTGTATCCATCGGCAGCTGCTAGGAGCTTGGTATGGTAATGGAAGGTCTTCGTTATGACGCGTTCCGTGTGGGAGATGGCGTAGCCGGTGTCGCGTTCGGAGTAGCGATCGACCGTGACGTCTAGGCCGCCATGCTCTTCCTTCACGTCTGAAACGCGATGGTTCCAGAGTATGTGGACGCCTGCTTCTTCCAGTTCCTCCTCGAGTAGGAGCTCGAGTTCTGATTGAGGGACGCTCAGAGCGTAGGGGAAGGCGAGCGGAAGGTCCTTCAGATTGAAGGTCTCGCGGAGCGAGTTGCCATCGTAGAATTGGTAGGACTCGATCTTGTATCCAGATTGAATGAGTTTTTCTGAGATGCCGATCCGCTCGAGCACCCTGAGGGTGGTCGGGTGAATGATGGCCGAGTTGCTGCTGGTGCAGGTTCGCGGGGCTGAGTCGACGATGGTGACGTCGTTACCTCCATCTGCTAGGACGAGAGCTGCTAACATGCCGCATGGGCCGGCCCCAACTACGAGTGATTCGACGCTTTTTCTGCCAAACATAATGACCCCCTATTCTAATTCTCAAACTGTGGTGGTGAGAGTGTTTCAGGGGCGCCTCGGGACGTCGCCCTGCGTCGTTCCCTGAGTTCTCGTTTGCTTCGTTTCGTTAATGAAAAGATAAGCGAAACTTGGAAAAGAGCAAGGGGCTGGGGAACGGTTGGCGTAGAGCTATCGGGGAAATCTCTGCAACTAATGCTTGGAATTAGAAGAGTGATATTACAATCGGGAATCCGGTGTTGTAGAAATCGCTAAAAGCCCTTTCCTGAGCGAATGCTGGAAAGTGAGGAAACGCCTGCCAATTGGTCGAAATTTCGGGAACGTAGCCGGAGGATCATATTTCATTCCTCACGTTGGGACGAGAAGCTTTTCGACGTGCTGCTGATTGTGGCGATTTTGACGAGTGTGGTGATCGTGATGCTCGAGAGTGTGGAGAGCGTGCGGAATGAGTTGGGGCCGATGCTCTTCAAGCTGGAGCTAGGTTTCACTATTTTGTTTACCGTAGAGTATATTTTCCGGATTTACGTATCGAAAAAGCCGTTACGCTACATGCGTAGCTTTTTTGGAATCGTCGACTTTGTGGCGATACTGCCGACCTATCTCGATCTGATATTCCCGGGGGCTCACTATCTACTGTTGGTTCGTTGCCTAAGAGTGTTGCGGGTGTTTCGGGTATTGAAACTGGTCGAATTCATCGGGGAGGCGAATGTCTTGTTTCGCGCGGTGGGCGCGAGTGTGAAGAAAATCGTCGTTTTCATGACTGCGGTGGTCTTGTTGGTGCTTATACTCGGTTCAATCATGTTTCTGATCGAGGGGCCTGAGAATGGATTTACCAGTATTCCTAAGAGCGTTTATTGGGCGATCGTGACGCTGACGACGGTTGGCTATGGTGACATTTCTCCGCAGACACCGGTCGGGCAGATGTTTGCCTCGGTGATCATGATTATCGGTTATGCGGTGATTGCGGTACCGACGGGGATTGTGACGGCGGAGATCACCTTGGCGACGAGGGGGCAGCGCAAAGAAAGGCGCTGCCAGAAGTGCGGTGAGGCGGATCATAAATTGACCGCCAAGTATTGTCGCATGTGCGGCACGCAATTGGAGCCGCTGGAGTAGCTGCCTATTTCGCGGTCCAGATCCGGAGAGCTCGGAGCAGGTAGGATTCTAGGACGGTTTCCGTCTTCATGTTGAGACGAAGGAGGTTGGTGGCGTTCTCTAGGGCGTCGACGGTTTCGACGAGTTTTTGGGGGACGGTGGCGTCCTCGAAGAGTTTTTTGCGGGCAAGGGCGTCGGTGGCGTTTTCCATAGCCGCTAGAAAGTCTTGTCGAATGGAGATGCTGATACGTGACTCGAGGGCGATTCGCTCATCGTCTTTCATGTCCTCGGGAAGGTTCTTCGACTGGGCTTTCCAGGTTTCCTTGCCGAGCGCTTGGATGATGGCGCTGAAGCGTTCGACGAGAGCGTAGGCTCCGATGATGAAGTGAGGGATGCTTTGCTTGCCTCCGGGACCGCCGGTGAGCAGGTCAGCGAGCCATGTTTGGTAGCTTTCTAGCCAAGCTTGAGCGCTAGGGTCGTCAAAGGTGTGGGCGGCTGTCGGGAGACGGAAGAGTTGGCAGCGACTGCGGATCGTTGGAAGCAGGGAGTGCGGTCGAGTCGTGAGCAGCAGGATTGTCGTGTTGAGCGGTGGCTCCTCGAGGGTTTTGAGGAAGGCGTTGGCAGCGCTCGTGTTGAAGCGGTCGACTTCGAAGATGATGGCTACTTTGCGATCGCCTGCCTGCGGTGAGTGCTGGATTTTCCGAATCGCTTCGCGGGTGTCATCGACGGATATGATTCGCGACTTCTTGGAAGGGCGAAGCGTGAATACGTCCGGGTGACGGAACAGCTTTTCCTCAAGCTCGTCGCCGTGGGCTTGGACGTGGAGCAAGCGGGCGGAGAGTTCGATGGCGAAACGCTCGACGGTTGAGAGGTTCTGGCCGTGTATGAGCAGAGCGTGAGCAAGGCGGTTTTCCGCCATCGCTCGGTCGATGAGTGCTTTAGGATCTGTGGGCGCTGTCGCTTCGGTCACTTGGGAAAATGGGTCCTGAAAGTGGCCGCCAGCGGGAGTGTCGGCCTACTTGATTACTTCAGAGTGAGAAGTAGTAGGCCTGTTTTTGCGTTAGTCGATTCGATTCGGCTTTGGAGTGTATTCCGTTGGGAAGCTATCGATAACGGCTGTGAGTTTCGCGTAGGCGACACGAGCGGCCACTGATGATTCGGGATCGATTGGGGTGGTCTCTTCTGGGTCGGCTTGAATATCGAAGAGTTCGCCGGTGCTCTCTACGACCTTCCAGCGACGGTCGATTGCCCAGCGCTCTAGCTTGAATCTGTTTTTGCCGTGGCCGGGGAGCGGATCGTGGTGGAAAAACAGCCAATCGCGATGAGTGCCTGGTTTTCCTTGGATTTGCTCTACGAGAGATTCACCGTCGAATACCTCTCCAGCTGGTGGCTCGATTCCGCAGACCTCAAAGATTGTAGGGATGACGTCATTACAATCGACAAGCCCTTCGTGCTTGCTGCCAGCCTTCTGGGCTTCGGGATAGCTGATGATGAAGGGCACGTGGGTGCCGCGGAGATTGTTGTGAGCTTTGCCGCCAGGAATCACTGTGCCGTCGACGAGCTTTGATGTGACTTGCGGAGGTGTTCCGTTGTCGCCGAGGAAAATGACCAATGTGTTTTCGCGAAGCTCGAGCTCGTCCAATTTGTTGAGGACGCGGCCGACCATCTTGTCCATGTACTCGACCATGTCCTTGTAGTACTTCGGGTCTTGTTTGAAGCGGTCGACCTTCCAGTCTTCGGTATGGGGAGGGGCTTGGAACGGATCGTGTGGAAGCGCCATCGGGTAGTAGATAAAGAACGGTTCGTCCTTGTGCTTCTCGATGAACTCGAGTGCGTGGTTGTTGAAGAGATCTGGCCCGTATTTGCCTTCTGTATTGGATAGATACTTACCGTTGTGTTGGATGCGGGGATCCGGGTAGCGGCTCCCTTTATCTTCTGTATGTTCCGTGTGCCAGAGGAAGTAGTCTTCGAACCCGGCGTCTTCGGGACGTTGGCCCTTGTCGCGCCATTCAGGCATGAAGTTAGGTGGATTGTAGCTTTGGAGCTGCCATTTGCCGGTGATGCAGGTGCGGTATCCGGCATCGGTCATCCAGTGGCCTATGTGGCGGATGTTCGGCTCGAGGATTCCGAAGGCGAGCCAGTTGCGGGAGTTGTATTTACCGGTCATCAAAGAGACTCGGGTAGGCGTACAAATCGGAAGCACGTGAGCGTTTTGGAACTGTACGCCTTGGTCCGCCATCCGGTCCAGGTAAGGAGTGTGGTAGCTGGCGCTTCCGTAGCAGCTCAGCCCTTCGAATCCGATGTCGTCAGCGAGAATGAGGATGACGTTGGGACGGTCCTTGGCGGAAAGTGTGAACGTAGCAAGCGCGATCAATGAGCAAATCGCGACGGTTGTGCGGCGTCGGAATGGAAGCATAGTAGCAGTGGGGTCGTTGAATGTCAGGCAGTTGGAGCGATTTCGCTCGATGCATGACGGTCCCGAAAGCTGCGTGCTGATTCAATTTTGCGCGTCCTGAAACGTTTGAGGGGCAAGATTTAGTAAACCTTGCCCCTCGAAAATGAATTGGGAATTAGCTCTGGTTCAGAAAACTAGAGATTTTCCAAAACGGTCTTGAGGATTTCCTCGCGATTGGCCTCGAGCTCGCGAGTTCCGTCTACGACGTGGAAACGTTCTGGCATGGATCCGGCCAAAAGCAGATAGCCGTCGCGAACCTTCTTATAGAAGTCGGCATTTTCCTCTTCCATACGGTCCGGGACATCCGTGGCTCGGCGTTTGACGCGTCGCATGGATTCCTCATGCGGGACGTCCAGGATGAAGGTTAGGTCTGGCGTGACAGGTCCGACTGCGAATTGGTTGATGTAGGAGACCGGATCGCTTGCGATGCTGCGTGCGGCTCCTTGGTAAACCGTTGTCGAATCGAGGAAACGATCGCAGATGACAACCTTCCCGGCTTCGAGCGATGGGAGGATAAGCTCGCGAACGAGTTGAGCGCGAGCCGCGGCGAAGAGCAGCAGCTCTGCTTCTGGAGACATGTCCTTGCCTGATGAGCTGTGGATGAGCAGGTGACGAATCTCTTCTCCGATCGGCGTTCCACCCGGCTCGCGAGTGACGACGACTTCGTGTCCGAGGTCGATAAGTTCTTCAGCCAGCAAGTTGATCTGAGTCGACTTGCCGCTGCCTTCAGGTCCTTCGAAGGTGAAGAAGGTGCCGGTGTAGTTTACCGTTTCGCTCATAGGGGTAGGGACGGGATCAAGATTTCCACTCGTGGAGGAAGCCGTCGATATCGTTCAAGCTTGGGCTCTTGGCTGTGCGGACGTAGAATCCGGAGAAGCAAACGCCGACGGTGAGGCATCCTTCTGGAGAGAGTCCGAGTTGCTGGCCTGTCATGAAGCCGGCGTTGAAGTGGTCGCCTGCTCCGGTGGTGATCTTTGGATTCTCGACGTAAGGGCCTTCTACGCACCATTCGCCGTCCTTGGTCGCGCAAGCGGCACGCTCCTTCGGGTGAACGACGAGGGCCTTGATTCCAAGCTCGCGGCGGATCTTAGCAGCCATTGCCTTGAGGGACTCAGGAGTTTCGCCGTCTTCATCGATTCCGAAGGCTTTGCTGACTTGCTGGCCTTCCGCGAGGTTGAGGCCGAGGACCGCGTTGCCGTGGTTTTGGAATTTTCCGATGGTGCGAAGAGCGGTGACGAGGTCTGACTCGGAGCGTTTTTCTGGGTCAGCGAGGTCGAAGAAGAACGAACGGCCTCCGTCGATTGGAGGGAGCATTGGCAGGGCCTTGTTGAGAAGGTCTTCCCAAATCTGGGTCATGTTCGGGATCATGGTCCAGTTGACCAAGGCGATCATGCTGGAGCGTGAAAGCTCGTCGAGCAGCGCGCCTTCCCCCATGGACTCGACGATCGCGCCGTAGGTGATGTCCTCGAGGTAGCGGGTGATGCCCATCATGATCTTGCCGTCGTTGAACTCGATGGCGTTGGTGAGGCCAGGCTCGGAAATCGATACGGCCTCGGTCTTCTTCGCGAAGTCCTGGAAAACAGGGGCAATGTTGGGATTGCCGAGGGAGCCGATGTAGCGGAGAGGGAAGCCGGCTGAGACCATGGCGTTGGCCATGATGGGGCCGTTGCCGCCGAGCTTTTCCATTCTTGGGTACATCTCGATGTTAGCGCTCTTGCCGGAGGCTGCGGAAACGCGGGAGCCGAAGTCGGCGATGGTCTCGATTCGTGAAAAATTCTCTCCAGCTCCGGATCTCTTGTCCACTAGGTGGAGGATTGTATCCACAAATCCATCAAGTCCGACCACGACACGCTTGCCTGCCTGGTTGCTACGTTTTTCTGAAAGTTCCTGAAGAGCTCTTTGACGATAGTCCATAGTGTAAGGGGAGAAGAAAGGGTCGAACTAAGCGTCAGCATGCGCCTAGCGCAATAGAATTTGTTCTAGCATAAGCTCGTCTTAACGGGTTCGCCGCTCAGCTAATTTTCATGGAATTCGAAAATTTGTTGAACGTAATGCTCGGCTTGCGTTCAAAAGAGTGCGACATCCTCTGTCGCATCACCCTTTATTAGATAGATTCCTTTTTGATTTGCCGTGCTTCTAGCCCAATCTGCGAGCCTCTTTACCTACTTCAGCCAGAGTAATCTGGCCGGAAAGTGCATCATCATGGCCTTGGCCTTCTTCAGCGTCTGCGCGTGGGCGGTGATGATCGGAAAGTATTGGGAGCTGAAGAAGCTTCGTCTGCTCAACCTCGGATTCGAGCACAGCTTGCACCGCCAGCCTTTGGTGCTGACTCCGCCGGCGTCCTTCAAGGCTCCGCGTCACGTGCCGTACGCGGCTCTTTATCTGGACGCGGTAGATGCCTACAATCGGATCCAAGCCAAGGACGGAGAATCTCAAGAGCAATTGCGAGCGGCTCGCGTGGAGCACGTGGAAAACGCTCTGCAACGCGCGGTGGCGAATAAGACACTCAACTACGAATCGAGCATGGTCTTTCTGGCGACGATCGTTTCCGGCGCCCCGTTCTTCGGTCTGCTCGGTACCGTCTGGGGGGTTATGGACGCATTCGGTTCTATGGGGCTTCAAGCGAACGCGACCTTGCAGAATTTAGCTCCTGGTGTTTCCGGAGCGCTTTTGACTACGGTTGCTGGCCTCTGCGTGGCGATTCCTTCGGTATTCGGTTACAACTACCTTTTGTCACGTACTAAGATTTTGGTGACGGAACTTGAGAATTACGCCAGTGCCCTGGCGGACGTGATCGAGCTCGAAAGCCGATAAGGAGATGGCTCGTTCCTTTCATAGAAAACGCTCGCTGGAGCCGAATTCGGAGCTGAACGTTACGGCTCTGATCGACTTGGGCTTCGCTCTGCTCATCATCTTCATGATCAGTACACCTTTGATCGAGAAGGAACAGGTGATGGAGGTCGATCTGCCGGTAGCTGATCCGAACCAGAGCAACGAAGCTCCTCCAAAGTCGGTCGATATCACGATCATGCTAAGCGGCGGCTACCGCGTGGATGGGGTCCAGATGGGAGAACCCGAGTTAGAGGACCGCCTGGCTGAGTATTCGACTATGCCGAAGGCTCCGGTTTTGAGCATTCGAGCGGATGCGGATACTCCGTACCAAACTTATATAAGACTGCTCGATTTGCTGAAGGAGTACAAGTTGAGTAAGATTAACCTCGTAACCAAACCGGACGAGTAAGGAGCGAGCGGTGCACGGGGTAAGAGTCGCAGGCGTGTTTTACGAGCAGAGGGGGCCATTGGTCTTCTCGGCTAGCGTGCACCTTGTCCTATTAGTTGGGGCGGCGATTTGGGCCTTGTTTTCTCCGGAGGAAGAGCCTGAGGAGTTCAAGTTCGAGCTAGTGCCACCGCCTCCTGCGGCCAGCGCGGAGACGTCGGACGACTTGCCGACATTAGAAGAGGTTACCTACGATTCGCAGCCGGTGGAGCCGCTGCCGACTTTGGATGACATTCAGATCGAGGAACGTCCGCCGATCGAAGTCGTGGTAGAGATGCCTGAGCCTGAGCCGACGCCAGTTGAAGTTGAGCAGCCTTTAATTCCTGTCGAGCAGCCGAAACCTCCAGAGCCCAAGAAGATGAGCTGGAAGGATTTTATGAAGCAGAATCCTGATGCTGATAAGGAGAAGAACAAGCGGACGAAGCCTGTTCCGCAGAAGCCGGTTCAGCTCAAGTTTCAGCCGAATCTGAGTTCGGTGCAGATCGATAGTATCCCGCTGGCCGAGCTAGAATCCTATAGCATGGCTGAGCAGTCGGAACTCGACGGATACATTGCGAGTTTCAAGGCTACTCTGCAGAGGAATGTCAAAGATCACCCGTTTCGGGGGAGCAAGCTTTCGGCGGTCGTTATTTGCGATATTACGGCCGGTGGACATGTGACCAATATTCGGCTTCTGCAAACGAGCGGCGATGCTGAGTTCGATCGCAAGGTGGTTGCTGGATACCGTAGTATTGGGATCTTCGCGAGGCCGCCGAAGGGAATCGCTCTGACAGGCTTGAGAATCGAGTTTTTGCAGCAGACGGGCGGCTAAGGCGGCACGTAGCGCGGCGCTTTAGCCCGCGTTTCTTAGACTTGATCCTGCATGCACCGCGGGCTGAAGCTCCGCGCTACGGGAGGTTCGGTGTCACTCGGATCCGGATGAAGACTTTGTCTGCTCCTGTTCCTAGTTCTTGCAGTCGTTGCGTTAGGCCTGTTTCGACTTCTTCGAGTGTTTGAATTGATTGGCTCAAGGGTGTCCAGCTATCCGGTTCCAGTGTGGTACTTGTTTCGACGTGGTAGGTGATGTCGTTTGCGTCGTCGCGAGTGATGTGGCTGAGGTTGATGCCAGAACTGGATGAACGGATTTCTGGGAAGTAGCCGCCTTGATCGTCTGCCTTGGTAGGGTCGCCGCCGAATGCATATTCGAAGAAGTTCTTTCGTCCATCACCATCGGGATCGGCGTCCATCAAGCGATCCGCCTCATCGAGCGTGTATTCAAGGATCCAATTCGAGAAGCTGATGCGATTGAGGATAGAAGGGAGGAGCCAGGAGAACTCCTCTGGTTGCCAATCGGGACCAGGGATCCAGCGTTCAGCTCCATATTCGTAAGCTCCCATATCTGGAGCTGTGCCAAGGTGTCCGTCGGTGACGCCATCGATCGTGAGCCCTTGATCTACGATTGTGCTGTGATTTGTCGGCATGAAGTTGCCTTCTGCTGCGGACACGAAGGCGTCGGAGGTGACTTGGGCATTGTTGGTGAAGGTGTTGTCGAGCGTCTCGTCCTCGGTGTACGAGCCCGCTCCAGAGTCCCACCATTCGCGTACGTCGGAGAGGTTGTTGTGGAGAATGTTGTCGCGAACGTCGGTTCGACGTCCGTTTCGCTCAGGTATCCAACAAAGAATGACGGCGTAGTCGTGCTCTTCATCAAGATCGTAGCCGACGTTCCAAAAGGTGTTATTGTAGATCTCGTTTTCGAGAGCGTCCCAGTTGAAGTGCAGGCCACCCCAAGGAACATCCCAAACGACATTGTGGTGCACCTTAAATCCGGCGCTGTTGTTATCGAGGTAGATTCCTGTCGAGTGATTGGAGGTGTAATCTGGGGAATCGACAGTGTGGAACCAGTTGTGGTGGAGCTCTACATTTACGGGCTGGCTATTTCCGGTGACGTAGAAAAGACCGCCATCCGTATTGGCGAGGAGTCCGTGGGAAACTTCGTTGTAGCTGAATACGCTGTCTCGCCCGGTGGCGCGAGAGACATCTCGAGCGGAGCCGTAGAGTCGGTTGCGAGTGATGAGCGCGTTTGGACCGCTGGAGCGGATAGGGCTGCAGTGGTTGCCCTGTGTATTGAAATTTCGGATCACGCAATTTTCGACGATGGCATTGTCGGCATTCATGCCAATGTTTACACCTGTCGCGGAGCCTTCCTCGATGAGGCAGGTGTCTAGGTGGATATTGTCGGCGTAGATGAGAACGGCAGCGCCTCCGGCTGTGGCGCTGGTGCTGTCGGTTATGAGCTCGGCGACGCAGTGGCGAATGCGGGCGTTCGAGACTTTGCAGTGGTTTCCGTTGAGGCGGAGTGGTGCTCCGAAGAAGTTGAGTTTGTCGAACTCGATGTAGTGGTGGGAGAGGTTGACGGTCCATTCTCGCCGCGAAACTTCTACTGTTCCGGTCGACGGATCGACACCCTCCGGAGGGTAAAAGTAGAGCGTTCGGTTTGCTTGGTCGTAGTACCACTCGCTGGGAGCGTCGAGGGCTTCAAGCTTGTTCATCAGGTAGAAGATACCGCGGTGGCCGTTTTCCCAGCGATTGGGGCTGTGAGTTCCAAAGGGCCAGGCTTCGGGAAAAGTTAGAAAGCTCAGGCGATTGGTGTTTTCGTCGAAGCCAGTGATACTGCGCATAACGGCGCAGCCGCTGTGGGCTCCGAGCCAGAACATGACGCCGTCGTCCCAATAGTCTGGGATGTCGTCGTGCGTGATGTAGGAGTTGGAGTAAGTGCCAGCGTCGGTCTTGATTTTATAGGCGTCGTAGGTGAAGGGATCTCCGTCGAGGTCGTTAGGCCAGCGGGCCAACTGCTGCGCATCGGCCTCGAAGTAGAGCATGTTTCGTAGCTCCAGATCGTCATCATTTTCATCCTTCGCCATGTCCACGTTGGTGACCTTGTAGATCGAGCCCTCGTGCAACTCCCAGTTCTCGACGAGGTTCGTGCCAGCGATAATGACGTCATCATCTTGGAAAGCGACGTAGCGGATAGGGGCATCAACCGTTCCGGAACGAGCGGTTGTAATCATTTCGCGATAAATGCCTTCGTGGATGTAGCAGGTATCGCCAGCGACCATCGCAGCAGTAGCTTGGGCGATGGTCTTAAACGGGTATTGAGCGGACCCATCTTCGGTCGTTTCCGTCGAAGAAAGGTCTACGTGATAGTCTGTTGCGAATAGGCTCTGCGCTAAAAGCACAGGGAGAATTATCTTCTTCATGTGTTCGGGGAGAGCGCGGGAGCCTTGGCAGGGCCGCGCTATTGGGATGCGTCGATCCGCTTCCGTTGTTTTTCGGAAAGGCCGAATTGGAAGTAGATCTCTGGGTGATTTAAAATGTCAGTGTCCTTCATCTCCGGATCGTTCACGTCGAGGCTAAGGTCGCAGTCGAAGCGGGCGAGGAAGCTGTGGTTGTGATCGGGCCAACCTTGGTTGCGGAAGTGGCAGAGCCCCCAAGTGAGTCCGCGTCCGTAGTCAGTGTCGGTGAATGCGTCTGGAATGTAGGGGCCGGGAGCGATCGGAAGTATGCTGGTGATCGCTGCGACTTCGAAATTCGCTCCATCTGGAGACCATTGGATGGTGTTATGCTCGTGGCCGTGGCGACTCATGATCGCTGCGATTCCTCCTTTAAACGGGAAGGTCGCGACTTCGTGTCCTGAGTTAAGGACAGGATTCAAGGGGTGCTTCTTGAAAGGACCGAACGGGTGATCGGCAATGGCGAGGCCCTGAGCTCGATGCTTCGGATCTCCGCCGATCTCGCCCTTGTAGTAGAGGTAGATCTTACCTTTGAAAACGATCGGATAAGGGTCATGGATGACGTACTGATCCCAAGAACCCTCTGGGCCGTTTTCGAGTACGACCTTGTTTGCGGGCACGAAGGGGCCTGCTGGGGAATCGGAAACCGAAGCCGAGACAGGGCAATAGTCGCCTCCGCGCTGACCTGGAATGTCAGTATAGGCTTGGTAATAGAGGTAGTACTTGCCTTCCCAAACGAGAATATCGGGAGTGGATACGGAGCGCCAACCTGCATGAGGTTTGGGCAATCGTGGCTGGGCGACACCTTGCTCCTCCCAAGTGAAACCATCGTCGCTGGTGGCGTACCAGATTTCAGCGAGATCCCAGTCGCGAGAAGGAACGGTATCGGTTGCGCCTTCGGTCCCGCGGTTTGGGCCGTGAGCCGCTGCCGGAGGCACTTCGGTTTCGCGTTTAGTGTAATAGACGTAGTACTTCCCGTCTACTTTGATGACCTTTGAAGAGTCGCGACGGGAGATCGTGCCGTCGAAATTATTGTAGTCGAAGCCCTCGAGCGGGGTGTATTTGAAGGTTGAGAAAAGTTCGTTTTGGGTGGGGTGTCGAGCCGGGTAGTGCGAGTAGACGCGCTCCATAGCTGAGCTCAGTTCGATGTTGGGGCGCTCTTCGGGGAGTGTGCCGTACGGGAACTCTTCAGTGACGCCAGCGTGAGTCAAACTGGAGAGCGTTAAGCAAGCGATGGTCGCTGCGGATGCCAGGAAGGAGGGGTAGTGTTTAGGCATGGTTAGGTATTGTAGGCAAAATGATTAATGAATGTTGTATGCAATATTAACGCGTTGGATCGACCCAGCGCTCGTTGAAACTTTTAAACGTTTCAAGAGGCTATACCCACTAGTGGAATCTTTAGCAAAACGGCCAAAGAGCCCCGGAGGCCCTTAAGAAAGGTGTTTGCGGTAGGCGCAGATTTCGTCGTCGCCGTAGTAGCAAAGCAGATAGGCTCCGTCGCAGGCGACTGCTTCGAACAGGGCCAAGGTGGCTTCTTGCTCTTCTGGCCAAGGGTAGGCGTAGAAGAGATCGATCTCGTCCAGGGACCAATCGACTCCGGGGTAGAAAGCGGACGACTGGTTTGCTCTTGGAGGAGTAAGGAGCTCCATGCCGCCTTGGGTTTTCAGAAAATCGTAGCCCTCTGGGAGAAGGCTTTCATGGAGGAATGTGACTGTGAGGTTTTGATCGTGAGCGAATTTTCGGGATCGCTCTACGAGTTCTACTTCAATTTCCACTCCGCATGACTCATATCCCAAAATCGCAGCGAGGCAGCTTGCCGTCCCTAAGCCGCTACCCCATTCGCAGAAACGATTTCCTAGGATGGGGAAGCCTTCCTTGAGCTCGCTCAGGGCTTTGTAGATGAGGTGGTAGTTCGCGGGGAGAAATCTTGGGATCGTTTGGTTTGCACCTGTATCGAAAAACTGATCACAGCGTCGGTCGGCTTCCGTTAAGAAATCCTGGACCGTGGCTGGAACTGTATGATTGAGGCTGAGTTCTATCTCCCGAAGTTGCATTTCTTTGGAATGAAAAAGAGCGTATTGCTTCCTGCAATACGCTCTTATGGAAAAGTCGTGGTTCTGTGGTTACGGGTGTTTTTTTAGGACTTCGAGAACGGTGGCGGTGTCTTCCTTGGCTTTTACCTCGTCGTTTTTGTAGATGACCTTGCCATTTTTGCCGATGATGAAGGTCCAGCGTGAAGTGGTGAGGCCACGGACAAGAGTGTGGATGTCTCCTCCGACTTCTCGCTCGAGTGACCCGCCTGCCCGAGTGGGAACTCCAAAGAGGGTAGCCAGGCTTCCGTTTGGATCAGAGAGGAGTGGAAAGTTCAGGTTGTGGGCTTGCTTGAAGAGTGAGAGCCCGTTGACGGAGTCGCCGCTCACGCCGACAACCACTGCATCCTCTTCGGAGAGGTTTGTCGAAAAATCGCGGTAAGCGCAGGCTTGGGCTGTGCAGCCGCCAGTCATCGCTGCCGGGTAGAAGTAGACCACGATGTTTTTCTCGCCGAGGTAGTCGGCGGCGTTCCAAATCTCGCCCGTGTCGTCATTTGCGGCAAAGGCTTCAATGTCGTTTCCAACTTCGAGGGCGGAGAGGGAAGAGCTAAGTGTCATGATTAGGAGTGAGAGGAGCTTCAGGGAAGATTTCATGTGGGGGCTAACGGACGAGTGGAGGGGTTGCATTTGCAAAAAGTCTTGGGCACGTTATTTCTTCGATTACTGGGATTCGTACGGTGTTTGGGCGAGTTTTTCTTTTCGGGAATCGACTAACAATGTTGCGAAGACGCCTCTTGATAAGCAGCCCTCGTCGTTCAAGTGGTGCAGCTAGGGGGCTTGGGTGGTCCTCGCTCGAAGGAAACTAGGGAATTCGCTGGGCTGCAGAAGCCAGGGGTTCTCAGGCTGTTGCATCAGGTCTGCCCAGCCATTGGCCGCGAGGTCGGAGTTGTCCTGAAGGATTCCTCGAAAAAGGAGGGCCCAAGTCTCGGAATCGATGGGAGCGAGAATCATCCCCGGCGATTCGGCGGGGGATTCGGAAACGCGAGTCAGTACTGTGTATTCTGAATCTTCGGGGTCTGAATTGACGAAGAGGAGCTTGTCTCCAAGGGCCCAAATGCGGATTTGGCTGTTGATGCCGGTGTCGGCCAGTCCCGCATCTGGCGAGGTGTCAAAGGGGGCTGCATACACGGAAAGTCGCCTGCTAATTGGATCGATTGTGTAGATGCCCAACTCCGTTCCGTCGCTGCCAGGTCCATCTTCCTCTGAACCGTCTTCTGAAAGTATATAGGAACCGGATACGTTTGGATTTTGAATCAAGGTGTTGTCAAAAAAGGTGATGACGCCGGATTCGTCGGATGCTGGATCTCCAAAGCTCCACGTTCCTAGATACTCTTTGGCTTGTGGTTTTATGCGGGAATAGCGGAAGACACGCCCATCTTCTAGCCAGCGATATAGAGTGTCGTCGTGTACGCCCATCCTGGATACGTTGTCGTGACCAGCCATGCCAGCGGTCGAGTTTGTGTCGGTTTCGGCTGTGGCGGAGAACGAGAATGTTTCCTCGTCAAGTGTATAGCTACCCCGTTCGACGCCAGTTAGCGGGTTGTCGTTGGTGAAAATGTGAGTGGAGTTGAAGTAGCTTCCGTCCTGGAAAAAGGCGAGAGTGCTGACGAGGTCGATGTGCCAAGCCCCAAAGAGGGATCGATTCACTGTTTTTTCGGCGACTGTTGAGGGGCGATGAAAGACGGTCGATTCGCCTTCTTCTTCGATCGCAACGGTGAGTACATCGTCGGAGACGGTGAAGGTCACGCCTGCGACTCCATCTAAGCTAGAAACTCCGTAGTCCCCGTTTGTATCCACAATTACGTTCGCGGAAAAAACTCCTGTCTCAGAGTCCCAGGTGTAGGTGCCGCGTTCGATTCCCGAAGATGCGTTCTCTTCCTCGTGTACGTCCTCGGGATCGATTTGCTCTCCAACCATGAAGTAGTCGGTGTCGCCATTTTCCCAGAAATAGACGCAAAGGAAATCGACGTCGCCTGGATCGCCATTGATCCAGGGGCCAAGGATGGAGTTGGCGGGTTCGTTCGCTTTCTCGATGTTGTCATCTCCCTCGCTGGTGGATACGGTTAGTGTATCGCCGTTTACGAGCAGACGGAGGTTTTCTTCTTCTCTGGGGTGAGATAGGCCGGCTTCACCATTCGTGTCCTCGAAGGGAACTCCGCCAATTTTGCCGGACGAGCTGTTCCAGACATAGGTGCCTTTTTCGAGTCCTGGAGGTTCGTCTCCGTCGACGTCTTCCATGTGAAAATAGTGTCCGTCTGGAAAAAAGAAGATAACGCCTGATCCTTTTTCCGTCCCGTCTCCCAAGGGCCAGGCTCCGACGATGGCCTGTGGCGTCGAGTATAGGTTTAGCGTTAGCAGTGGTAGGGCGTAGAGAAGGTATCGCATAATTATTGGGTCGATGAGGCGTTGGGATGTATGCTGTCGGGGATTCCGGAGTTTATTTTAAGGAGCGGCTAAGTCAAACGAGGGAGAATCTAAAGCGTTCGGGGCATTGACAGTTTGGGTGATCTTGCTGGATTGCAGGCATGTCAGGTTTGGAAGATGGTGACGCGATTGTTGCGGGCGAAGAGTTCGATTGCACGGACTGTGGGGCTTGTTGCAGGTGCTATCCCATTTTCGCGAGCGAGAGTGATGCGGCTCGGGAACCTGAAATCGAAAAGGTAGGGGTTCGGGTTGAGCAATTTCTTGGAAAGGAGGAGACAGCTTACCGCTTGTTTCCGCTTGCTCGGGTAGAAGGTTGCGGCTTCTTGAAGCAAGACCAGTTGTGCCGGATTTATGACACGCGGCCTGAGGTGTGCAGAAAATTCACCGCGGGAAGCGAGCAGTGTATTCGAGCTCGGGAGCGAGTTGGAGTCGGTCGGCGTTAAGTTCTGCGTTGAACTATGGGGTCGGGGAGCCGTAGGTTTTCGTAACCCCAAAAGATGAAAAGATCACATTTTTGTTTCGCGTCGTTTCTTCTGTTTTTAGCGCAAGTAACCAGTCTGTATTCGGACTCTCTTCACCGCCAGGTTTCAGATGGCGCCCTGAGAGGGAGTCTGAGTGGGGATGGTCAAGTGATTGCCTTCAAAGGAATTCCGTACGCGGCTCCGCCAGTAGGAAATTCACGATGGAAGAAGCCGCAGCCTGTTGCTTCTTGGGAAGGCGTTCGCGATGCCACCCGATTTGGTCCAAGGGCGATGCAACAACCGATTTGGGATGACATGTTCTTCTTCGACGAAGGGCCAAGCGAGGATTGCTTGTATTTAAATGTTTGGACGCCTGCGGATCAGGATCTGAAAAACTTGCCTGTCATGTTTTGGATACATGGGGGCGGTTTTCTAGCGGGAGGTACCTCCGAGCCTCGTCAAAACGGAGAGGAGTTGGCTAAAAAGGGGGTGATCGTTGTGAGCGTCGGCTACCGTATGGGCGTATTCGGTTTTATGGCACATCCTGAGCTGACGAAAGAGTCACCGGACGGAGCATCTGGAAACTACGGTCTGTTGGATATGGTCGCTGCCTTGCAATGGGTACAGGAAAACATAGAGGTGTTCGGTGGCGATGTGGGGAATGTGACCATCTTTGGCGAGTCCGCGGGGTCTTGGGCGGTTAGCTCCCTGATAGCTTCCCCTCTGGCGGAGGGACTATTCCACAAGGCGATTGCGCAGAGCGGTGCGGTTCTAAACCCTTGGAGAAATCCGCCTGCTTTGGCTGAAGCCGAGAAGGTTGCGGTGGACTTTGCGTCGGAGCACTTGGGAGCTAGCTCCTTGAAGGAGCTTCGCGCTCTTTCCGGGAAGGAACTTATGGATACGCAATGGGCAAAGGCGCAATGGAGCTTTAGTGTATGCGTCGATGGCTTGTTTTTTCCAAAAGCACCGCAGGAGATATTTGATGCCAAAGAGCAGAACCACGTGCCTTTGATGGCGGGATGGACCTTAGATGAGTCGGGACCAGGAGGTTTTCTTGAACAGCTAAAGCCGACCGTAGCGAATTTTGAAACTAAGGCCCAGGAAGTCTTTGGAGAGCGAGCGGATGAGTTCTTAGCGGTCTATTCGCCAAAGGATAAGGAGGAGGTCATTCGGGCTGCCGCTGACTTCGCTGGTGACCGTTTTATAAGTCATGGAACCTGGCGATTGATTGAGGCGCAGTCTAAAGACGAGTCGCTGCCCGTGTATCGTTACCGATTTGACCAGACTTTGCCGCTACCGGCTGATGCACCGAAAGGCACTCGTCCACGGGCGGCTCACGCTTGGGAGATCGAGTATGTGTTTGATGTGATCGACTCGAAGGATCTGCCTTGGCGCGATAGCGATCGTGAGGTGGCTAAGATGATGGCGGACTACTGGACAAACTTCGCAAAGAGCGCGGATCCGAATGGAGCGGGTCTGCCGGAGTGGCCCGCTTACAACCGGGATCCCAATAAACCGGTACTACACATCGATGCGACTCCGTCCGTGTCATCCGATACGCATCGTGAGCGCTACGAGTTCTTAGATTCCTTCACGGCTGAGTAAGTTTGTTAATTGAGGTAAGAAGTAGGACTAATTGGTTTGGCTCTGAACGGTAATACTCTTGCTGATGCCCGCTAATTTTCAGAAAAGCCTCCCATGACAACAAGTCAGCAGGCCTACGCTTTGAGCGAACTTGAGAACGTGCATCTAAGTCGCGTGTTCATTCCTGCTGTATGCTCCTCCTCCGTTTCTTCCTCCTCCTCCACGTCTTCGGGACGTAGGTCGAATCGGTAGTATCTAAGAGTAACGCATTTCTTTTACCACCTCGTCCTGCATCCGCAAGGCGAGGTTTTTTTGTGTCCAAAACCCAACTACGCGTCCGCAGATCGGACGCATTTGCCAACAGAAAAATGAAAAAAACAAAAGTACTTGTTCTCGGTGCCGGCTTCGCTGGTATCGAATTTTGTAAGCGAATTGATGGGAGGAAGTTCGATGTGACCCTTGTCGATCGGCAGAATCACCATCTTTTCCAGCCGCTGCTCTACCAGGTAGCGAGTAGTGGCTTGGCTGTGCCGGAGATCGCTCAGCCGATTAGAGGAATCCTATCCGGTGTGAAAGGTCTGCGGATCCTGATGGATGAGGTGACTGCGATCGACTTGAAGCGGCGTACGGTCACCTGTGCAAAGCGAAATCTCGACTATGACTACCTTGTGATCGCGGTCGGGGCGGTTACGAGCTACTTCGGAAACGACCACTGGGAGGCTCATGCTCCTGGCCTCAAGACGGTGAAGGACGCAACCCGGATCCGTCAAAGCGTGCTCTATGCCTACGAGAAGGCGGAAGCGACTGAGGATCTCGCGGAGAGGCAAAAGCTGCTGACCACTGTCGTTGTGGGAGCCGGACCAACAGGTGTTGAGCTGGCCGGCTCTTTTTCTGAGCTTGCGCGCCATTGTCTGGCAAAAGACTTCCACGAAATTGAAGCGAAGAATAGTAGGGTCGTTTTGGTTGAGGCAGCCGATCGGGTGCTGGCTCACATGGATCCCGACTTGTCTCAGGCCGCTCTTCATCAATTGGAGCAGCTTGGAGTGGAGGTCCGCTTGAAGACTCGTGTTCTGGATATCCGGCGAAATGAGATCGAGCTTGAAGGCGAGACTTTGCAAGCCGGGAACATCGTTTGGGCAGCCGGTGTTCAGGCACATCCTCTGACCAGTACCCTAGGAGTCGAGTTGGATCGGGGAGGCCGCATTCCGACCTTGCCCGATCTTAGCTTAGAAGGGCATCCGGAAGTGTTCGCGCTTGGCGATATCGTAAGCTTGGTAGACACGAATGGTGTGCGTGTACCCGGTGTTTCTCCTGCAGCCATACAAATGGCTCAACATCTTGCCAAGCTGCTCAATCGAGATAAAGGAAAGCAGGACGCCAATCGACGAGATCCATTCATGTATTGGGACAAAGGGACCATGGCTACGGTTGGCCGTAGTCGAGCGGTCGCGCAGGTAGCCCGGCTTAAACTGAAAGGGTTTCCGGCTTGGCTGGCTTGGTTGTTTGTCCACCTCGTTTTTCTCGTTGGCTTTAGGAATAAGACGACGGTTCTGTTTCATTGGGTGTATTCTTATCTTACCTACAAGAAAGGGGCTCGAATCATTCACGCTCGTGAGGATATTGCTCCGGAGTTGGAAAAGAGCGATTGAGCCCTTTGTTATCGATATGACTGATGGCACCTGAGCATGCTTCAGATGCATGCTCAGGAAAAGAACTCGGCATTGGTCAATTCTGGCGAGTCATTGTATATTCGGCACAGACGTTTTGCTCTTTCACCTAACCTGACTCCGACATGACTAATCCGATTATTGCCGATAACAAACCTCACCCCGCCGCTCTAAAGAAGGGGGAAGAATACTATTTTTGCATTTGTGGGCGTTCAGCCAAGCAACCGTTTTGCGACGGTGCCCATCGTGGGACCAATTTCACACCGAAGGCATTCACTGCGGATGAGGATGGCGATGCCTATCTGTGTCACTGCAAGCATACGAAAAATCCTCCTTTTTGTGATGGCTCGCACAAGAGTTTTGGGGCGGACCTCGTTGGAAAGGAAGGTCCTGGCGTTTCGGATGGAGAGGATGCGGCGGTTGAGCCAACGGAGGAAGAACCGCATGTAGCCTTTATCCATCAACTCGCTCGGGAGGGGTTGAGCAAGTTGGGCCACCATGGTCCTATGGCTGCAATGGGGGTGCCGGCGAAGGATCTTCCCAAGTGGGATGACATCCAAATCATGGTTGCTCAGCTCGACCGAAAACCGTTGCTGGAGGACCAGGAGGTCGCGACTGAACTCGTAGTCGGGCCAGAAGCGAAGAAGCCATTGAGTCTCAAGATTCCCCTGTTCGTTTCCGACATGAGCTTCGGAGCGCTTTCGGAGGAGGCAAAGGTATCGATGGCGAGGGGAGCTGAACTGGCGGGTACTGGTATTTGCTCTGGCGAAGGGGGCATGCTACCCGACGAACAGGAAGCGAACAGCCGCTATTTCTACGAGTTGGCGAGTGCGAAATTTGGATACAAGGAAGAGCTGCTCGAACGTGTTCAAGCCTTCCATTTCAAAGCTGGGCAAGGCGCAAAAACAGGAACCGGTGGGCATTTGCCGGGGGCGAAAAATGTAGGTCGCATTTCGGAGGTTCGTGGAATACCGGAAGGGCAGCCCGCTGTTTCACCACCGACCTTCTCGGACCTAAACACTCCGGAGGAATATGCGCGTTTTGCGGACCGTGTCCGTGAGGTTTCTGGCGGGATACCAATCGGGTTCAAGTTAAGCGCTAACCATATCGAGCGTGACATTGGCTTCGCACTCAAAGCAGGTGCCGATTACGTTATCTTGGATGCCAGAGGGGGCGGAACGGGATCAGCTCCGTTACTTTTCCGTGACCACATAAGCGTGCCTGGTATACCAGCGTTAGCTCGTGCTCGACGCTTTCTTGATAGTGAGGGAGCGAGTGGTCGCGTGACTTTAATCGCCACTGGCGGTTTACGTGTGCCGAGCGATTTCATCAAAGCAATGGCGCTGGGTGCGGATGGAATTGCTGTATCCAATAGTGCAATGCAAGCGATTGGCTGTGTGGCAGCTCGTATCTGCAATACCAACAATTGTCCCGCAGGCATCGCTACGCAAAAGAAAGATCTCAGGCAAAAACTAAATGTCGCGAAAAGTTCACTACAGTTAGCTAATTTCTTTAATGCTTCGGTCGAACTGATGCAGGTGATGGCTCGGGCTTGCGGGCATTCGAGCTTGAGTGAGTTCAGCCTCGATGACCTAGCGACTTGGGACCGTGAATTATCCCAATTGTCGGGTATTTCGTACAGTGGGATTCGTTGAGCGGGTTTGATATCCAGGGTTTGAGGATGTGGAACCTGTAGAGAGAACGGCCTCTGAGTGCGTCAGGTTCCGCAGAAGGTCTGATGCACTATCTCGTGTGGTAGCGGTAATGATTCCAGGTCGGCGAAGTCATCGGATTCCGAATACGGTTTTTTGAGCGCTACAACCAAGCGATTGAATGGACTGTAATCTGACTGGTATGCCGCTTGGATCGCTTGTTCGACTCGATGGTTTCTCGGAATGCGGATCGGGTTTGAGGATTTCATTGTTTCCAATAGCCCCTCGATATCGGCGTGTTTTTGCCATTCGTTTCGCCATTGTACGAATTTGTCTGGATCCTCGAATAAGGATTCCACGTTTGAGCTGTTGCCGCCGCTCGCTAGCTCCGTGAGTCGGCGAAAGAACAAGGTGAAGTCGATTTCGTTTTTTGCGAGCAACTGCAGGCACTCCTTGATGACGGTGTCCGGAGCGGATTCAGGTAACGCGAGTTTGGTCTTGAAGCGTTCGGCGTATTGCTCCGCGAAAAGGTTGGGGAATCGTTCGAGCTCTTTTTCCGCTTTGGGGGCGGCTTTGGCGGGATCGTCATTGACGAGCGGAAGCAGCGTCTCGGCGAAACGGGTCAGATTCCAAAGAGCTATGTTCCCTTGGTTGCCCCAGGCGTAGCGGCTGTTTTGGTCGATCGAACTGAATACGCAATTGGGATGAAACGCCTCCATGAAAGCGCAGGGCCCGTAGTCGATGGTCTCGCCTGACACGGCGCAATTGTCTGTGTTCATTACGCCATGGATGAAGCCGAGAGACATCCAGTGCGGGATGAGGCGTGCTTGAGCTTCGACAACGCTTTTGAGGAGCTCAAGGTAGGGGGCTTCTGATTCTCCGGCCTTGGGGTAGTGGCGGTCTATGGTGTATTCGGCTAGGTGTTTGAGCCCTTCCACATCGTTTCGAGCGTAAAAGTACTGGAAGGTGCCGACGCGGATGTGGCTGGCTGCGACGCGAGTGAACACGCCCCCTGGGACCTCTCCCTCTTGTCGCCATACGGTTTCGCCCGTCTCGACCGCGGCGAGCGCTCGCGTGCTTGGAACGCCAAGGGCCGACATCGCCTCGCTTAGGATGTATTCGCGGATGACGGGACCGAGCGCAGACTTGCCGTCGCCGTTTCGGGAAAAGGCGGTTTGTCCGGAGCCTTTGAGCTGTATGTCGTAGCGTTGCCCGTTCTTTGCCTTGAGTTCGCCGAGCAAGAGCGCGCGTCCATCGCCCAGTTGGGGAACGAAATGCCCGAACTGGTGCCCGGCGTAAGCCTGAGCGATGGGTTCTGAGCCGTCTGGGATACCGTTGCCCGAGAGCGCGGCTAGGGCTTCAGGAGTGCTGGGCCAGTTTTCTGGGATTGAGAGTTGCTTGGCTAGCGCGTGGTTGAACTTGAGCAGCTTGGGACTGGGCACGGGGCTAGGCGTTTGACGCGCGTAGAATCGGGCCGGGAGTTTGGTGTAGGTGTTGTCGAAAGGTAGGCTCATCCTTTTGCAGAGGATGAGCAGACAATAGGAGGGACGCGGTCAAGGCAAAGCGGTTTGTCGCATTCTAGTGATCCGTTTTCGATTCGCAGTGATGGCAATGGTGCGCGGCTGCCTGGTTTGCGGCGAGGGCGCGTTCATGTTCGAGCATCATTTTGCGTTCTTCGAGTTCGCGAAGGCGGACCGACTCGATCTTGTAATCGTAGGGAATCCAGAGCTCGACTTCGGTTAATGAGTGGCGACGTTGCTGGACGCGCTTGTGCTGGATTTGCGGGACCACTTCGAAAGACTCGCCAACGCTTTGTTGGAGGTCAGCTAGTTCCTTGAAAATCGCCTTTAGGATTTCGGTGTGATGAGCTTGGGGATTGTCGAGTATCAGGGACGCGGATCCGAAGTGGACTTTGTGGATGGCTTCCGGGAGTTTGGCGGATTGGACGATGGTCCGGATTGAGGCGATTCTCTGCATTGCATCGAGGTTGCCGTTGACCTCGAATGCAACTGAAAATTGGGCTTGGGAGGTGAAGGAGGCCTGCGGTTTGGCTAGGTCACCAATTGAGTCTCCGTGTCTGAGGAGTATGCTTCCGGGGATAAAGGAGAGGCCGGCATGCGCGTCGAGCAGAGAGCGGATGGTATCTAGGGTTGAGTTCAAAACTTGGATACGTTCCTCCTCTAGACCAGATTGCGTATCGATCGCGAACTTCAAGCACACGCTATCTGCTGGCTTGATTAGCGTGACCGAGCAAAGGGGGATGGACTCGCGTAGCTTTTGTCCCTGCACGTTGGTGAGGTACGGAAGACTCGCTCCTATGTCTGATGTGGCGCGGGCTGAACGAATCATGGGGGAGATGGGGGCTTCGTAGGCGGAATTGGAAAATGGGGATTCTGTAAGAAGCAACGCTTCGCCGTAGTAGACCTTGGTTATCTCGGTATCGAGCTCCATGGCGGCTATCAATTGCCGTACAGCTGCGACTCGTTTCAGGGCGGAGAGACCGTCCTCTAGGGTGAAGCTCAAGGAGAAATGGGCGTAGGAGGTGAAGTAGGACTTGGGCTTGCTCTTCATTTTCTTACGATCGCCCTTGGACACTTTGAGCGCCCCCGGCGTGTAGTAGAGGTCGCGGTCACTTGCTGCTTTCTCGTGGATTTTGGCTAGTGTATCCGTCAGACCTTTACGTCTGTTTTTCTCAAGGTCGTCGTAATAGCCTACTGCGAATCGAACAATAATGCCGCTGGCGTAGGCGTAGTGGCTCTCGTTTGCGTCGTCGATGTCCAGGATGCTCGCCCCTGAATCTTGGAAGAACGAAGCGTCGAGCACATTGATCGCTGCTCCAACATCTTTTAGGTCGGTTTTGAGGCGTGTTCCGGCTAGGGTGTTTTTTGATCGGTACCCACTATTGCGTCCACTGCTGACTTGGAATGGGCTTAGTTCGAAAACTTCTTCCTCATCGCTGTCTTGGGCGATTAAATGGACAGGGCAGGCGTGAAAGACGAATAGGAATAGGGTAAGAGAAGCGAATAGCTTTTTCATTAGAGGATAGGGGGAGACGGAAATAGCATGGGCTACTTCGTGGGTTCACACACAATGTAGTCTGTTGGGGACTACGGTTAAGGAGAGGTAAGCTTACTCGCGATTCGTATGGGCGAATCTGTTGGATATTACGTCTCTACTTTGAAGAGGGATTCAAAAAAAGTGCGGTCGTTCTCCGTTTATGGTAATTGCAAATGCGGTCGAGTGGGCTCAGCCTTCAAACATGCAAGTGTATAAGTTCAAATCCCGAGTTGTGCGCGTGGATGGGGCAATGAATCCACACGGAATTCCAATTCCTGATGAGGTTTCTGAAGCGTTGTGGGAGTCTGCCACGAGAAGACTGCTTGTCAGAGTAAACGGATACGAGTTAAGACGTGGATTGCAGGGGAGTCGGGAGTTTGGCAGCCATATCGTGGTTGGTCTGTCGCTGCTGAGGGAAGCTGGAGCGAGCCTTGGCGATGCGGTTAAGGTGGAGGTAGAGGCGGATCCGAACGCTAACGGAATTGATGTATGTGACGAGTTGTTGATCGCCCTGGAGCAGGATAAGGCTGCGAGGGATCGATGGGAAAGCCTGACTTTGGGGAAACAAAGGGGGCTTGCGTATCATGTTGGCTCCGCAAAACGAGAAGAGACCCGCATTAAGCGGGCACTAGATATTGCTGAAAAGCTGAGGACAGGAACATTAAGCGGAGATTAGCGGAGTATGAAAATGGAGTTGAGCAAAGAAGAGGAAAAAGCGGCGGTTGAGTCGATTCAGCAGTACCTGTCCGATGAATACGGCGTCGATTCAAGCGATTTAAAGACGAAACTCCTCATGGAGTTCTTTTTGAAGGAGATCGGTCCTTTTGCCTACAACAAAGGAGTAGGCGACGCGGAAGCGTTCATGAGAGCACGCCTGGAGGATTTGTCGGGATCGTGTTTCGAGCACCCGATGACTCATTGGGAGAGATAGGATGCTGGTCGGTGCGGGACGAGCGTCGTTCCTGCCGGTCTGGCGTTAATCCTGCGGCTTGGTTAGCTTCTGTGGTTTCTTAGCTTTTGGCTTTTTAAGAATCCAGCTTCGGACGAAGAACCCAATCAGTATTCCCGCTCCGAGTACGCTCCAGAAAATAGAGGGATGCTGCTTCTCGAAGCCGTGCTTGAGGTTCATGCCTAGGAGAGTCGCGACTGCCATCACGGGGAATGTGAATGCGGCTAGGAGGTTGAGGCGGTGTTGGGCAGCGGCCATTTCCTCGGTCTTGGCGGACTGTTCTTCAGCGTTTTTCGCGACCCGGAAGTCGAGTGCTGTTTGAAGGTCCGAGAGGAGAATTTCGAAAGCTCGGGCTATGTCTTGAGAGGCGTCACGCATGCCGATGAGGAAGCGATTGTCTTGGGAGGCCTCGCGGGCAGACTGAAGCGTGTTGGCGAGGTTGGCTGATGAGCGCTTGAGAGGCGTCACTGCTTCGATAAGCTCGAATAGTCCAGATGCGTCGAGGTGTAGCGAGTAGTCGCGATCTAGCTCTTCCCAGCGAGTCCTGTAGTCGGTGATGAGCCGCTTCAGTTTCGCTTCTCCATCAGGTTTACCGTTGCACTGGAGTTTTCCATCCGGGGGAAGGAGGAAGAGAATGCGCTCGCGATTGAGGTCATCGTCTTCGGATGGGGGGCGGTGTAGAATGATGAGAAGGTGGCCGGCCTCGTGAATGGCGCGTTGAGGGCCGTAGGATTCCGCGCTGAGGCGTGATTCGATTTCCGGTGGAAGGGTCCAGTCGTAATTCTTGCGAGGCATGGGTGAGGTTTGGGATTGCCTCAATGGGGGCGTGGATGAGGGGTGAGGTCAACTCTTGAATGGGAGCGGCATGGCCCGTGTTTGCCGTTGGGATTTGATCTTGTTGTTGCTGGCAATGACGGAGCATTGCCCTCCGGAATGCAAAACAGCCCTCGTCGGGTGACAAGGGCCGCTCTGTATAGGGTAGTTAGGTTTTGAGGGTAGGATTACATGTACATACCGCCGTTTACGCCGATGACTTGGCCAGTGATGTAGCTGGCCTTAGGGCTGGCGATAAAGGATACAGCAGAAGCTATTTCCTCCGGGGTCGCCATGCGTCCCATCGGAATTGAGCTGCAGATCTGTTTGCTGACGGTTTCGGGAATTCCGTTGGTCATATCGGTTTCGGTGTATCCAGGTGAGACCGAATTGACGGTAACCCCTTTGCGGGCAACCTCGCGTGCTAGCGTCATGGTGAAGGCGTTGATGCCGCCCTTGGTAACAGAATAGTTGGCCTGTCCGAAGTTGCCGGTCTGGCCGCCCATGGAGGAGATATTGATGATGCGTCCCCAGTGGTTGTCGACCATTGCGGGGAGTAGGCCATGAGTGACGTTGAAGGGTCCGTTTAGGTTGACGCCTAGCACTTCGTCCCACATTTCGCAGGTCATCTTCAGGAAGGTGCGGTCACGGTTGATGCCCGCATTATTCACCAGGATGTGGATACATTTTTCCTTTTCAAGAAGGTCAGCCACCATCTTGTCGCATTCGGAGCGATTGGAGATGTCGGCTTTGTAGAGTTCGCATTCAACTCCGTATTCCTCGATCGCTTTTTGGGTTTCTTCAGCAGCTTCGTCCGAATGGCAGTAGTTGACTATTACATCGCAGCCATTTTGTGCGAGTTCGATGGCAATGGCGCGACCAATGCCACGGGATCCCCCTGTTACCAGGGCTCGTTTCCCCTTAAGGGGCTTAGCGGTGGGTTTCATTATCATTATGGGCTCTTTCTTCTTTAGGGATACGAACGCCGCGATCGGGATGAACGATGCGGCGTTGTAACTAGGGTGAACAGAATGTTGCTTGGAAACGCGTGGTAAGCTTGCGGTTAGGAGGCGGGACGCCAGCCGGCGTCTGCCCACAGCTCGCCGCTTACCGCGGAGTTGGTTATCATGAAGCAGATCGCGTCTGCTATTTCCTCAGGTTTGATGAGGCGTTTGAGTTGGGTTTGTGGGAGGACCTTGCTCTGAATATAGTCATCGCCGAGGGCCTGCACCATAGGTGTATCCGTAAAGCCTGGATGGATGACGCTGCAGCGAATTCCGTAGAACATGGCTTCTGCCATGAGGGTGGATGCGGCGCCTTCTAGTCCGGCTTTGGTAGATGAGTAGGAAATCTGTCCCTTGTTGCCGACAGAGGCGATGGAACCGATGAATACGACCGCCCCCTGGATGCCTTCCTCAGGGCTCCAGCGTTTGAGACCTTGGACAACGCGATCCTTGGCGATGCCGCCAATCATTTCCATGGCCCAGTAGATGGGAGCGATCATATTGATCTCAACCACCTGGCGGAACTTCTCGACAGGGTAGAGCATTGGATCGCCTGTCTCGCGATTGATCTTCACGGCGAGATCGTCTCGGGTGATCGCGGCTGCTGGGACGCAGATATTTGGCGTGCCCACTTCTTCGGTCATACTTGCGTAGACGTGTTCTCTGAACTCTGCGTTCGAAGTGTCTCCAATGAAGGGATACGCTACTTTTCTTCCCGCGATTTCGTCGCAGTTTTCGGCGACTTCAGTTACTACGTCGCTGTAGTCTACCATGGCGATCGCTTTGATGCCTTTTTCAGTGAGGTCTTTGGCCAACGCTCTTGCGATGCCGCCAGCAGCGCCGGTGATGACTGCAACTTTTTCCGATAAGTTCTCCATCGGTTTCCTTTCTCTGTAGGATTTCGGGTTTGGGGCAAATGGCGGAAAAGTGCTTCCGTCAATAGAGTGCTCGGAACATATGCCGAGCGATGGAGTCAGTCAATTTGAAGATTTTGCAATTGCAAAATATAAGGATTCTGTAAACTGAGATAAGCATCGATTATCACTTTTTAACTTTGTGTAAAAGTCGCTGCTTTGGATCTGTAAAATGAAGCTTCTAGAGATACGTAAATACCAGAACAGACGGTACTACAATACGACCGAAAGTCGTCACATGAGCCTGGAGGAAATCCACCGCAAGATCTGTGAAGGGTACGATATTAAGGTAACGGACGCGAAGAGTGGCGAGGACATCACCGCCAAGGTTCTAATGCAGGTGCTTCTCGAGTATGAGCCGACGAAACTGAACTTCTTCTCCAGTGAACTGCTTACTCAAGTGATTCGTGTTAATGACTCTATATTAAAGGAGTTCTTCGAGGGATACTTCGGAAAGGCTCTGTCGGCCTTTTCGGAATCGAAGAAGGGGATGGAGGACTTTTTGCGGCAAACGCCCTGGATGCCGTCTCAGAGCTCGAATCCGTTCGCTTCATCGTTTGGCTCAATGAATCCCTTCGCAAATATGTTTGGTGGGGCTCAGCAGGGTCAATCGGATGACGCCAGTCGATTGGCGGACGAAATTGCGGGGTTACGTAAGGAAGTAGAGGACTTAAAGAAGCAAAAACAATAGCTTCATATATAGGGAAAATTAATCCCCTATATCAGTTTGTTTTCTACTTCGATTTCGCGTTGTGCAAATGCACAAAACGCGTTGACGATCAGGTGGAGCGTGATTAGTTCCTTATCATGCTAATTCGCATGTTCGCCCTGTGCGCCAATCGTGCTCATTAGCTCTCTCGAGCCGAAGATTTTTGTAGTAGGTTCCGGTGGAGTTGAAGTTCCCGGTTGTTAACGGTGATGCAAAGGGCGTCGAACCCCAACCTATGTATCATGACCACTAAAACACCTGAAAAACCTGCTGCTGAAACTACAAAAGAAGCTTTTCAGGATGCCCTCAAGTTTTTCGAGGACGCCCTGAAATCCGGTATTCAGCTCCAAGAAGAATCCATCAAGCTCTGGAAAGACGTGCTTGATCAAGTCGGTTCACCCGACGAGTTAAAAACGAAACTCGAAGCGTTGACTAAAGACGCGGTTCCTCTGAATCGTGAACGCCTCGACAGCATTACTAAGGTATTCCAAGACAGCGCCAAGCAATGCACTGACGTCTTCAGCAAGACAGTAGGCCTTTGTCAGGTAAGCACTCCTACAGAAGGCCAGGAAAAGCTGCAGGATCTCGTTGAGACTTCCCTTACCGCGCTCCGTTCAAACGTGCATGCGGTGGTGGATATGAACTCCCAGATTACAAAGTCTTGGGACGATCTGCTCAACAGGAAGTAGCTCTTCTATCTTAATATACAACTGAATGGAGGCCCACCATGTTACGCGATGTTTTGATAGCTGGCAGCGCTCGGACACCTGTAGGTAGTTTTGGAAGCGCATTTGCAAACGTTAGTGCAGTTGATCTAGGAAAGGTTGCGGTCAAGGCGTCCTTGGATCGCGCAGGAGTTCCTGCGAGCGAGGTCGAGGACGTGTTAATCGGAAATATCCTAAGCGGCAGTTTGAAACCAAACGCCGCCCGTCAGATAGCGGTAGGGGCAGGAGTGCCTGTATCCGCCAACGCAACTACGGTAAATAATCTCTGTGGTTCAGGAATGAAAACCATCATGATGGCCGCCCAAGCCGTGCAATCGGGGGACTGCGGCGTCGTCGTTGCTGGTGGAGCCGAGAACATGTCTCGCGCTCCCTATCTGCTCGAGCACGCCCGTGATGGCTATCGACTGGGAAATGGAGAAGTCTACGACTCAATGTTGAGAGACGCTTTGATCGACGCTTTTGATGGCTCGCATATGGGCCTCTGTGGCGATAAAGCTGCAGAAAAGCGAGGCTTTAGCCGTGAAGAACAGGATGATTACGCCATTTCGAGCTATAAGCGCGCTTTGGCGGCGACTGAAGCGGGCGAGTTCGCCAGCGAGATCGCTCCTGTTGAAATCGCCGATCGAAAAGGACGTATCACAGTAGTTGATACGGACGAAGAACCACAGCGGTTCAACGAAGGTAAATTTAGGGCGCTGCGTCCTGCGTTTTCCAAGGAAGGCACTGTTACAGCTGGGAATGCTTCCAGCATCAACGACGGGGCCGCCGCTGTGGTGATTCTCTCTCCTGAGAAAGCAGAAGAACTCAATGCGAAAGTTGAGGCAAAGATTGTAGGCTATGCTCAGCACGCGGACGATCCTGAGTGGTTCACGCTCGCTCCCATTGGAGCCTTGAAGAAACTGCTCGAAAAGATCGATTGGGACGTTGGTGAAGTTGATCTGTTTGAGATCAACGAGGCGTTCTCCGTTGTGCCCATGGCTGCAATACAGGAGCTCGGTATTCCCCGCGAAAAGGTCAATGTGCACGGTGGCGCTGTTTGTATCGGACACCCGATTGGCGCGAGCGGTACGCGCATCGTTGTGACCTTGATCCACGCCCTGCAGGAAGCAGGTAAGAAAAAAGGTATCGCTAGCCTTTGCATAGGTGGTGGCCAAGCGGTCGCTATGGCGATTGAGCTAGTGTAGAATAAAGGTAAGAGCGGCGTCTTCCATTCGTGGAGACGCCGCAAGCTGGACTATGAAGATGGACGATAATTTCAAAAAGTCATTTGAGAGAGCTACGGCTCTGCAGAACCTCTGGGTAGATTCCATGACTGGCATGGCTAAGTCTTGGAGTGATTATTCGCCAAGCAACGATCCTGGAGAGGAAATGAAGAAAGCGCGTCAGCGTATGCTAGGGGCTATTTCGAAATCCTGGGAAGACTTCATGCGAACCCCTGAATTCCTCGATATGATGAGGGAATCGATGGGGCAAGCCGCAAGCTGGGGCGCCCAAGCCAAGGCAGGCGCGAGCCGCATGCATGAAACAATGGGGACTGCTTCAAAACAGGATATCGATGGTGTCTTGCTTGCGATCCGCCATGTTGAAAAGCGTGTACTCGACCGTTTGGAAACCTTGCAGGATTTGATTGAAGGCTTGGAAACGGATCTGAGTTCCTTGAACGAAGAGCACGCCGACAAGATTAATGACGCCTTTCAGGAAGAGCTGGTGAAGAAGCTTAGCGCGATCGAACGGACCTTGAGTAAGAAGGCAGCTCCTGCTGCTCGCCCACCTGCGACAAAAGCTCCGGCTAAAAAGGTAGCGGCTAAGAAGCCAGCAACCAAGACGGCTCGCAAAACCGCAACTAAAACGACGAGGAGGAAGTGACAATGGTAAGTTCTTCAGATCAGGAATTTGACGTACTCGCATGGCAAAAGTCTCTTGTTGAGGAATCTTTCGCCAACATGCGCCGTATGGCGGCATTGCCTTTCTTGCATGAGAAGGCTCAGAAGGTGCGTAAAGGTGTAACTCCAAAGGAAGTTGTTTACGAAGAGGACAAGCTCAAGGTGTACCGCTACATCGGCAAAGGGCCGATTAAGCACAAGACTCCCTTGGTGATCGTGTTCGCCCTCGTGAATCGTCCCTACATCGTCGACCTTAAGGAAGGACGCAGCGTGGTGGCAAACTTCGTGGACGCAGGTTTTGACACCTACCTCATCGATTGGGGACGTCCTAACCAGTCAGACCGTTTCTTGACCACCGACGACTATGTCAACGGCTACATCAAAAACTGCATCGACTATGTGAATGAACGGTGCGGTACCAAACAAGCTAACGTGCTTGGTTATTGTATGGGGGGAACATTGAGCACTATGTTCACTGCTCTTCATCAAGACGTAGTCAAGAATCTGATACTTCTCGCAACGGGGATCGACTTCGCTACGCGAGAAGGTTTGATCAATCTCTGGGCGGACGAGAAGCACTTTGATGTAGACGCGTTTGTGGACACTGTGGGCAACGTGCCAGCCGAGTTCTTGCAACAGGCGTTCTTGATGTTGAAGCCGGTTCAAAACCTTATCGAGAAACCTCTCAGCTTCTGGGAAAACATCGAAAACGACCGTTTCGTTGACGACTTCCTCCACATGGAAACTTGGTTGAACGATAACATCGCCGTTCCGGGCGAAGTTTATCGCGAGTTTGCAAAGTACTTGTTCCAAAAGAATCTGCTGACTCAAAACAAGTTCCCCGTCGGCAAGCACATCGTAGATCTGCGCAAGATTACTTGCCCCGTACTGAACCTGATGGCGACCAACGATGATCTCGTTCCGCCTGCCCAAAGTGAACCGCTCAATAAGCTGATCTCTTCGAAAGACGAGAAGATCATAAAGTTCAAAGCAGGGCACATCGGTCTCGCGGTTGGCGGCAAAGCTCAAAAGCAGCTTTGGCCAGAAGTCGTAGACTGGCTAGCGGAAAGAGATTAGCGGAAAAGCGCACCCTCGCTCGTGTATCTCGGGGCGTTGACCCGAATGACTGAATACAAATAGGGCCCGTCAACGCCGGGCCCCGAATCGATACGGTTATGCAACTGGAAGACGCTGAGAAACACGGAATAGAAGAAAAGCTAAATCGCTTGCGCGAAGCCCGCGCAGAGGCGGCGCTCGGTGGCGGAGTCGCTCGCATCGAGAAACAAAAGGCCAAGGGGAAGCTGACGGCTCGCGAGCGTATCGAGCTTCTTCTGGACGAGGGTTCGTTTCGCGAGCTCGACACCTTCGCGACGGGTGGTCGCGAAGGTGATGGTGTGTTGATGGGTGATGGAGTTGTAACTGGCTACGGTACGATTGACGGTCGTATCGTGTATGTATTTTCCCAGGACTTTACGGTCTATGGTGGCAGCCTGGGATTGGGGCATGCTAACAAGATCGTAAAGGTCATGGATCTCGCCATGAAAAACGGAGCTCCGATTATCGGACTCAATGACTCTGGCGGAGCGCGTATTCAGGAAGGTGTTGTTAGTCTCGCTGGATACGCGGATATTTTCCTCAAAAACGTTTTGGCTAGCGGTGTAGTACCGCAGATTTCCTGTATCCTCGGTCCTTGTGCAGGGGGGGCGGTCTACTCGCCGGCCATGACAGATTTCGTTTTCATGACCGAAGGTTCGAGCTACATGTTCGTTACCGGACCAGAAGTGGTGCGGAGTGTGACGAACGAAGAGGTCAGCTCTGAAGAGCTCGGTGGTGCGAGCACGCACAATTCGAAAAGTGGGGTGGCTCACTTCTCGGGTGCGTCCGAAGAGCATGTGCTTTATCTAGTGCGGAAGTTAGTCGCATTCTTGCCGAGCAATAACTTGGATGGCTCGCCGAAGCTGACTACCGAGGACGATCCGTTGCGGTCGGATTCCAAGCTCGATACGATCATCCCGGATAATCCGAACAAGCCGTACGACATGGTGGAGATTATCCAATCTGTTGTGGACCAAGGTGATTTCATGCAAGTGCATGAGCATTTTGCAGGAAACATCGTTGTTGGATTTGCTCGAATGAACGGCCAGACTGTAGGCGTAGTGGCGAACCAACCACAGGTGTTAGCTGGAGTCCTGGATATTGATTCTTCAACCAAAGCGGCTCGCTTCGTTCGTTTCTGCGACTGTTTCAATATCCCAATTCTCACTTTCGTTGACGTGCCCGGATTCTTGCCAGGTGTGAACCAAGAGCACGGCGGAATCATTCGTCACGGGGCGAAGTTGCTCTTTGCCTATGCGGAGGCGACCGTCCCTAAGGTGACGCTCATTACCCGAAAGGCCTATGGCGGCGCATACGATGTGATGAGCAGTAAGCATCTTCGCGGTGACATTAACTTGGCGTGGCCGGGAGCGGAAATTGCCGTGATGGGTCCTGAAGGAGCGATCAACATATTACACCGCAAGGAGCTGTTGGACTCGGAAGATCCCGAAGGCTTGAGATCCAAACTTGTAGAAGATTACCGCGAGAAGTTCGCTAATCCTTACGTGGCAGCAAGCTGGGGATATTTGGATGACATTATAGAGCCATCAGAGAGTCGACCGCGTATTATTAATGCGCTCGAGATGCTCCGGAACAAGCGGGACACCAATCCACCTAAGAAACACGGTAACATTCCACTCTAGGACGATGATGGTAGGGCTGACTGGCCCAGTCAGCCGCGCTGCAGGATCATGACATTGCGGCGGTCTGGGCCAGACCGCCCTACCTTTCGATAGAGTAATGGCTGATTTATAAGCGTTGTAGCTACAAAGAGATTTCCAATCATGAGTGAGGTATCCAGAATCTTAATCGCGAACCGTGGAGAAATTGCGGTTCGTATCATTAGAGCGTGCAACGAGCTCAATTGCTCAACTGTTGCCGTCTACTCGGAAGCGGACAGAATGCAGCCGCATGTTCGCATGGCGGACGAAGCCTATTGTATCGGCGCTGCACCCGCTTCGGAGAGCTATCTTCGCATAGACAAGCTTCTCGAGGTCACGAAGCGGTCAGGTGCGGATGCGATTCATCCAGGATACGGCTTCCTCGCTGAAAACGCTGATGCAGCTCGTGCATTTGAAGATGAAGGGATTGTTTGGATTGGTCCATCGGCTGAAGCGATTCATCTAATGGGAGATAAGCTCACAGCTCGTGCGTCTGCGATGGAGGCGGGAATTCCGCTTGTGCCAGGTATGCGGAAGAACGAGGCGATCAGTGATGATGATTTGATCAAGGGAGCCGAAGAGGTCGGATACCCGCTCCTTATCAAAGCAGCCGCCGGTGGCGGAGGAAAGGGGATGCGCATCGTGACGAAGCCAGAGGAGTTGGAGGAGGGCATCCGGATCGCTCGTCTCGAGTCACAGGCTTCCTTTGGCGACGATCGGGTTTATCTCGAACGTTTCGTGACTAACGCTCGGCACGTGGAAATCCAGATCTTGGGAGACCGCTATGGGAATATAATCCATTTGGGAGAGCGGGACTGTTCCTTGCAGCGTCGCCACCAGAAACTGATCGAAGAGTCACCATCGCCAGTAGTGGATCCTGAACTACGAGCGGCAATGGGGGAGGCTGCGCTCAAAGCCGCCCGTGCGGTAGGTTATTACTCAGCGGGTACGGTAGAGTTCGTTTTAGATAACAATACGAAGGAGTTCTTCTTTCTCGAGATGAACACGCGCTTACAGGTGGAGCACACGGTGACCGAGCGTGTAACCGGTATCGACATCGTGAAGGAGATGATTCGAATTGCCCAAGGAAAACGCCTATCGATTCGGCAGGAGGAAGTGGAATTCAATGGATGGGCAATTGAGTGCCGTATCCTTGCTGAAAATCCATGGCAGGGCTTTATGCCTTCGATCGGTGAGATCAGCGGATTCAGCCTTCCATCAGGTCCCGGTGTTCGAACGGATACTGGAGTGGGCCTGGGATCAGAAGTGACGCCGTACTACGACTCATTGTTGGCCAAGATCATTATTTGGGATACCAGTCGCGAAGAGGCCATTATAAGAACCTGTCGAGCATTGGAAGAATTCCAGATTGCTGGGATCGATACTACGATACCCTTTTATATTCAGCTCTTGAAGACGCCCGAGTTCATGGGCGGAGGCATCCATACCCGATTTTTGGAAGACGAGTATATGATTACGCAGGTCAATTCGCATGAGCGAGCCAAGGTGGCGGCAGTAGCGGCGACATTGTTATCTCATCAGAAAACCAAGAACGCCTTTGTTCTTGGCCGGAGACCTGTGGGAGAGAAGTGGCAGCAATATGCCCGGACCGTTCAACTAGCAGCGAGATTCTGATTGAGATGAAATACGAAACGACAGCTGGCGAAGAGTCCTTCGCAATCGATATCGAGGACGATGGTTCTTTGAGGTTTGATGGGGATCGTCTGGAATACGATTTCCAGGTAGGGAAGGATCCCAATCTGTATTCACTGATTCTCGACAACAAGTCCTACGAACTGCGAGTTGTCCCAGAAGGCGATCAGTACCGTGTCCTATTAAACGGCGAGAACATTCTTGTCGAAGTATTCGACGAACGGAGACGTCGCCTCGAAGGCGTGAAGGCGGTGCTTGGAGAGGCCGGTGGCGAACAACTTATAAAAGCGCCGATGCCCGGCCTTGTTGTAGATGTGCTCGTAGAAGCGGGCGACCCTGTTGTGGAGGGCCAAACGCTCGTTATTCTAGAATCGATGAAGATGCACAACGAGTTCAAAGCCAAGCGCGGCACTGTAGTGAAGCAAGTTTGCGTCAAAATCGACGACAAGGTGCAACGCGACGATACGCTCCTTATTCTGGAGTGAGTTTGTAAGCACAATCAAGTTGTGCGCTATTGAGCGATAGGACTTGTCCCATTTGGGAACCTTTGCGTTTATGTGTTGGTGTCTTTAGGCAGTCATAGAACGTATCAATGGTGCTTCTTCATTTTTTCTTTAGCGGGATTTGCATTTTCAGGTGATGCGGAAGGATCGAACACGGACGCTTGGGGGGCGCATGATGCTTCGCTCGTTTGTAGCGTATGTGAACCTGAATTGATGCAGGTTTCGTCCGTTCGTTCGGAAGTCTTTCAGGAGTGGCAGGTTTACCCGTCTGCGACTTTCATTGATTCAAATGAGCCGATCTATATTCGATTGAGACCCAATCGGCCCGTGAAAACAGCAAAGCTCGTTTTCCCAGGGGACTCGTTTGAAATGCCGGAAGACTTAAACTTCCGGGATGATGGAAATAATGGAGATGCCTTAGAGGGAGATGGGGAATACACGCTTGGACCATTTTTCTTGAGAAAGGAGCATCTTAGCCAAGATAACCTCCCCCATGATGTATCGTTTGGGAGAATACAGGTAGTGGGGGAAGATGATGTTTACAGCACTTCGATCATTGAAACTACTCTTGGCGTTTTACCGTCTGGATTCAAGTTGTCTCCTGTAATTCCCATTCGAGAAGACGCCCAGTTGACGAGCCATTTGCTTAACGTGTCGAAGGACGGCTTTTCAACGCAGGAATGGTTCAGAGGAGTGGATACTGAGTTGTTGTTTGATTACCTTGAGACCGTTTATGAAATCGTTGAGGATGACTACGATTTTATTATATTGCTTTCATCCGGCAGGCTGGAGCGAGTTTATGAGTATCTAAATCGAAATTCGGTTTCTGGTATGGGCCTGACAGTTCAGGCGGCTCCGTTCGTGGGAGACTGGGATCAAAGTGATTTTTACAGCAGCGATGGGACGCTTCAGGCACTTTGCGCGCTAGATTACCAATCGAGGGGGATGATTCCTTCTACCCTTGTTCATGAAATGCTGCACCGATGGGCCGCTTATTTTGATACCTCTTTAGAGGTACGAAATCCGACTGCTCACTATGAGTGGAAAACGAATGCTGCGAGTCTTTTGGGCGGTAACTTTTGGGAGCAACAAGAGGACGGAACGTATTTGGTGGATGGAAGTATTGGCCGAGGCGGAGCTTATCGTGCGAGTCCGGTAGACCTGTTTTCAATGGGATTGATTCCCCCTGAGGATCTTCCAGATTTGTTGTATGCTCCGACATCGATCGGAAATGTGGTAAGGGCTGAAGATATAAAGAGGACGGTAACAGCCGAAGACATTTTAAATGCTCAAAAGCCTCACGCTCCCAATTTTGAGAATCCACAAAAGCGCTTTCGAATCTTGTTTGTTATCGAAAGCAAAGGTCGTTTGCTAACTGAAACGGAAATGAACTACTACAACGCTTTTGTGGCTGAAGCGATGAGGATTCTGGACCCGTTAGAGGAGGATCCCTATGTATCGAATCGATGGGTACCGATTACAAGGTTCTTTGGGGATTCCGTGAGTTGGAATCCGTCGATTGCCTTACGTCCCGCTTTTTATGACAACGGATTGGACCACGATGGTGATGGTATCTCCACAATGCTCGAAGTTAAGGTGGGTACGAATGCATTCAGTAAATCGTCAAAGCCAAGAGTTTGGTTGGGAGCGGATGCTGACGGAGTATCGCTCAACGTGAGTCCGCCTGAGAATCTTGATGAAATCGAGTTGGAATCCAGTTCCGATCTCGAGACTTGGATTCCGTTTGTAGGGGATTTTGTGCGTGCTCCAGATGACAGAACTTCTACTGTGCCGTTAGAAAGTTCCCAATTCGTTCGGTCAAAACCAAAGGATTGAGCGAAGATCTAAGTTTAACGTCGGCTTGCTCCTAGCGAGAAAGGAAAAACATCCGTTTCGCTACTTCACCATGTCTACCGGGCCATGATCATCGCAATGATCGCCGTGCTGGTGGTGGAGGCGTCCATCTACGATGTAGTCGATATGGTCTCCGTGTGGGACAGCCTCGTGGCCGCAGCCCGGGCCATGCACGTGCCCGTCTTCGTGGTGAAGGTGGTTCACTCCAGAGCATCCGCTGGGGTTGTCTTTGGTGACGGGCAAGACGTGTTCCTCCACTGAGCCATCCTTGTTTTGGTGGTGAAGGTGCCCGTCATGGAGATAATCAACATGATCTCCGTGGCGGATGGCGGTGTGTCCGCAACCTTCGCCATGTTGATGTTTATGACTTTCGTTTGAGGTGTGCTCCTTGCTCATGCGAGAGGTTATCCTAAAAACGAGAAATGGCAATTTTCGCTCTGATTGAGTCTGAGAAAAGATAGACTCTTTTCGCATCTGGAATTTTTGATTGGAATGTTGCATACAATCCAGTCTGTTTGAGTGCTTTTCAATCGTAGCCTCAAAATGAAGAAATTGCTTGGTATCATGGCAGTCGTGTCCGCGTCTATGGGTTTAAATGCAGAAAATGGGTCTCCTGACTTTTCAGGTGTAGTTAAGAACGCCGAGACAGGGGAAGTTATTAAGAATGTCCGTGTCGCGGATCAGAACGGCGAGGAGTTTGACATGACAGACTCGCAAGGGCGGTTCTCTTTTTCGGTAGACGGAGCAAAGCCTCGAATCCTGGTATTCGAGAACGTTCAGTACTTGATTGAGGAGAAGGAGGCTTCGGATTTCGAGGGAGGCTCAACTGTCGAGTTGCGTCCTCGTAAGATGAGTGCGGCCACGGCTCGCTGGCTCGAGTACCTGGAAAGCGAGGAGGCTTACAATACGCTGAATTTCTCAGAGGAGGACGGTTGGGAAATCGAGTTTGAAGAGGAGAACCTAAAGGGGGATCTTGCTCCCGATCCGGATCTCGTTCGACGGGACCCGAGCGCGGTGATCAAGGTCGACGATCTCTACTACGTTTATTACACCCGCGGAACGCGTGTCCGTGAAGATGGAAGTGAGAAGTTCTTCCCATGGGATGAGTGCGATCTCTGGTACGCGACTTCGAAGGATGGCTGGGAATGGAAGGAAATGGGACCTGCTGTGGAGCGCGGACCCGCGGGATCATACGACGAACAGTCGGTGTTTACTCCGGAGGTGCTCGCCCACGACGGAAAGTTCTACCTCGTCTATCAGTGCGTGGTGAATCCTTATGTGCATCGTGTGAAAGAGACTGTCGCCATGGCGGTGGCGGATTCGCCAAATGGACCTTGGCGGAAATCGCCGAAGCCTATCCTGGAGCCCGTGAGCAACGGCAAATGGGATCCGAATGGGGGAGACGCAGATATTCTGAGATTAGGTAACTTCGATAGTCACAAGACGCATGACCCTTGCTTGATGTTCTATCGCGACAAATTCTACCTCTATTACAAAGGTGAGCGTATTGGGGAGCAGCGGATTTTTGGTCAACGCGAGATCAAGTGGGGCGTGGCGATTGCCGAAAATCCAGAAGGTCCGTACGTGCGATCAGAATACAATCCGATAACGAATAGCGGCCATGAAGTTTGCGTATGGCACTACAATGGTGGTATTGCATTGATACATACCGATGATGGCCCTGAGCGTCACACGGTGCAGTGGGCTCCGGATGGTATCAATTTCGAGATCACTGGACGTATTGGTAAGACTCCGAAGGCCTTCGGGTTGTATAGGGGCGGTGATCACGATAAGAAACCGACTGAGGGCATCCGCTGGGGCCTGTGCCATCGCTATGGTGGTGGCTTCTGGCGGACCAGCTACAACTACATTCGTCGCTTTGATGTGAAGGAATAGGACGCTTGGGAATTACTATGGATGATGATCGCTGCGTGAGCAATGATGGCTCTGCCAACATGATACTTTGGGCTAGATGCCTATAGATCATGCTGGCGAAGCCATCTTGGTCAGGCACTTGTGACGGATCATCATCCAATAAATCCGTATCCATGCTTCGTTCGTTAGCCAGTGAACGAAATCGAAAAGGTGATTTAGTTAACACTCGTTCGCTTCGCTCTCTAGATCCTGTCTGCGACCGGGCAGGATCGCTTCGCGGCAGGATGTTTGTAGGTCGCCGCGGTGAGGCGACATGTGTGGCAGTTTTCTACTTTTTTGAACTCAGCTAAGAACCATGGCCGTTGGGACTACCGAGCAAAGCGACATAGCAACGCGCTCACGGCCGCTACCCTTAGGGGATGCGGAGTTTTTGTCCTTTGCGGATGAGGTCGGGGCTACTGAGTCTGTCTCGGTTTGCCTCGTAGATAACCACCCATTTGTTTGGAGTGCCGTAGAAGAGTTTTGAGATTCCTGAAAGAGTGCCTCCGTCGTTTTGACTGCCGACCGTGTATTCTTTTTTTTGTGACGATTCTAACTCTGAAGTCGTGTGCACGTTCATAGTTGAATTTGATATCCTATAGTGTCCCGTAATTGGAAACGAGAAGAGTCGATCTTCTTCTAGGGTGCCGGAACCTATGTTGTGGATGACCAGTGGAGTTTCGTTTGAAGTACGTCTGTCGCTGACCACCATAATGTGAGGGAGTTTGCCCGCGACCGTACAGGTGACGAGATCTCCCGGCAAATAATCGGAGGGATCTTGTGTTACCGGAATCTGGAAGCCTTGGCGGGAGAAAAAAGGTACGAAGGTTAGGGACGCGTCTGTGGTCTATGTTTCTGTCCGGACGGGAGAGTCCCCAGTTTTGTGGGTACCTTGAGAAGTTGCTTCTCATATCTTCGTGTACTAACTGCTGGAGATCGTAATTGAGGGCATCACGTAGTGATCTTATGACTACGTCAGTACAAACGCCTGACTCGATTGGAACATCACCTCTAGGGTAGGCAAGAGAACGATAGCTTGGATCGTAGTTGATTGTTCGGCCGATTTGGGTACGGGCCGCCGAGCTAATGTCTCTGTTATCCGCGTATAGCGTAGTGACGAAAGCGAAATAGACGAAGAGAAAGCAGTAACAAAGAGGGACTCTGGGCATTGGCAAGTGGAGTTGAGGCAATGACAGCTCTGATCGCGAGTAGATGAACGTTGTTCCAGTATTCGCCAGAAAAGACAGCCCGATATCATCCTGGATTGAACTGTATACGTTGCTTGACCTTAAGCTCTATGGGTGTGCCATTTTTTTCGGCGGGTTTGAATCGCCACTTTCTGAGAGCTTCAACCGTGGGCGCCTCAAAGGCTGGATGGCTCGAGCTGATTATATCAATGTCCTTTGGTCGTCCGTTTACGTCGACGATCCAAGTAATGTCTACAAAACCCTCTGGTTTTTCACGGCGTAGGCTTTCCGGGTATTTGGGTTTTTCGCTTCTGAGCAGTCGAGGAGCTCGGTCTGGTTTAATGGCAGCCGATTCAGTGGAAGGTGATTGAGCGAGCTCTCTTGGCGGGAGTTGGATTGAGTTTCTACGCTTGATGGTTTCGATTTCATCGATTCGAGCGAGGTCGACCTTTATTCGATCGGAAAGGACCGGGTCTTCGGAAATCCCTTCGAGAGACTCTCGGGCTTTCTCAAAATCTCCTTCGTCCAGCGATTCTTCGACTGCACCTGCTGCGAGTTCGTACGCGTATTCAGAATTTAAATTCGAAATTAGACTGAGTTGGAATTCCGTGAACTGAGAATCGTCATATAGTGAACCTAAGGTTTTTAGGATGTTCCTTGCTTCGAAGGTGTCACCGATTTCGAGGGCGTATTCGGCCCGTTCGAAAAGGTCTTTGGTGCGTAGCTGCTTTAACTCTTCCAGTTTTGCTTTCGCTTGTTCAGCGGTGTGAGGATTTGCGGAGAAGGGAGTTAGCAGATCGATCGCTTCATCATAGTTCCTCTTGATCGCTGCTATCTCTGCTTCTAATTGGGTTTTGCTGTAGGCTTGTTCTGCGGTGAAGCGATCGAACGGAATCTGGTAGAGTTCCTTCTCTGACTGGGCTACTGTGGAAAGGTTGGAGAGTTCCTTAGGTTGCGCGTTTTCGAAGGTGGCGATCGCCTGAGATAGATTTCCGGCCTTTTCAAACCGATTGGATTCTTCGAGTTTTTTGAAAGCCGATTGCTGGTTTATATATTGTTGTAGCCACGATACAAATACGTCGTAGCGACTCCTCTGGAACTGAGCAATCGCGATGCTTGCCTCGTCGGCATTTTGTTTGGTAACGCGCTCCGCCCCTTGGAGATCTCTGAGTGTTGCCTGTGATTGCTCAAGTTTTTGCAGTAGCGGCAATAGAGTGTCTTCGAATGGTTTGCGGACAAGGTTCAGTTCGGCTTGCAGGTTCTGTTTTTGAAGCTCTTCCGCTCTTTTCGTTTCCAGAAGCAGTCGTTCTGCATCGGCCGCTTGGGCCGCTTCTCTTAGGATTTGTTTATTGGCTGAGTCTTGATTCCTCCATTGAAGAAAGACGATTACGAAGCAGGTGCTTGCCGCTAGAGTGAGAACAATCCAGAGGATGGGCTTATCTTTGGAAGCGGGTGTTTTCTGAGATTCTAAGGGCTCTGGTTCGGAGGGAGATTTATGTGTGCTGGCTAAAATTGGGAGTTCTTGGACATCGATTTCGGACTCGATAACTTCTATCGCTTCGTCAGTGCGGGTTAAGGCTTCGGAGTACTTTCTCTTCAAGCCTTCGGTGGGAGCGTTCTCATGTTTTTCCTTAAGCTGTGCCCGAACGGCGTCATAGACACGACGCCGCTCGGACTCTGATTTCCCTTTTTCCAGCCCCAACGCTTTGTACGCTTCTGATAAAGTCATGATTCCGTGACTTCAGACGCAAGGAGCCAGAGCCTTATTCAGGAAAAGTTCCGAAAAATTGGCGATGTGGTATTCGGGATGATGATCCAGCTTCGCTGGAGCATGATGCGGTGCAGCATGACAATAACGATTCGTTATCAAGCAATCATGTTGGTCCAAGGCCATCAAGCTTCGGCGTAGCCGAATCATCATTCAATGAAACCTTAGTGCTTGTTAAGCAGGTTTACTATTCGTGGGCTACGTTTTCCTCTTCGCGGAGTTCGGCGAGCATTTCGTCTACGATGTCGTCCGGAAGGTCTGGGAAAATCGGAGTGTTTGGCTCCGAGATTCTGGACGTTTTGAGACGACTAACCGGGGTGTGCTTGCTGTGTTTGCGAGATGAGGAAAGGCCGCCGCAATTAAGTCTGGGGTCTTCTTTCATACTGCAGATATCCTAGTATAGAGTATCGACAGTGTTAGGCGGTATACAATCGTATATGGCCTAGGACTAGTGTGCGGTATCAATAAGTATGTCTGTTGATCCGACTGATAAGGAGGCGTTTAGCGAAATGCTAATTTGGGAATCAGGGGTTCCGCTTTGCGGAAACAGGATGGCCTGTGGCCAATTGAATTTTCTGCTCCTGAGTTTACAAAGAACCTGCTCACGCGTAAGCGTGATCCTGTTTGCCAAAGGCAATCCCTGTTTATCGATCTTCTACTCGTAGAGCAGCGTTGACCAGCGGCCGTCGGCTACGATCTCGGCTTTCTTGGCTTCCCATTGCTCGGTCGAACCTGCGGCCTTGGCGAAGGCTTTATCGAGGCTTTCTTCGAGGGCGCTGATGCCAGAGATATAGACGTGGGTCTTGGGATCCTGGATCATCGTCCAGGCTTCGTCGACATTGTCAGCGAGCGTGCGGTCGAAGTCGACGGGTTCGTCGAAATGTGGGCGCGGGCTGACTGCTTCGAAGGCTTTGAAGGTTTCTTGATCGTAGTAGTTGGCTAGGTCGCGGTTTTGCTCGTTTTGGTAGAGCAAGTCCATACCGGTGCGCGCTCCGTAGAAGAGACGTACCTTGCCGGTCCACTCCTTGCGGTCTTCGTACATGTATTTGATGAAAGCACGGAACGGGGCGATGCCGGTGCCGATACCGATCATGAGGAGATTCGCGGACGAATCGCGGGGTGGTACGAATTGGCGGCCGTAGGGGCCGGCAAGCGAGATTTGATCACCTGGCTTAAGATTGCAGAGGTAGTTGGAGGCTACCCCTGGGAAGCGCTCGCCGCTAATGGGGTCTATGTAGAAGCAGCGGCGAACGCAGAGGGAGATTTCATCGGGGTGGTTGGCTTCACCTTCCCGTGAACTCGCGATCGAGTAGAGCCGGACGTGTTGCTCGTTACCGAACTCTTTGCTGCCCGGGGCAATGACCGCAACGCTCTGTCCTTCGATGAAACGGAAGGACTCGTTTCGGATGCTGAGGTTGATGTGCCGCACCTCTGCCGTATTGGAATGTGTAATACGGTCGGACTTGGTAACGGTGGCGGTGAACGGGTGGCTTATGTCGTATTCTGCGAGTTTCATTTTGTTAAAAGCTGAAGGCTGAGGGCTAGTGTTTTTGAAATTCATTTTTGCCTACCAAGGGCACGAAGGTTCACGAAGTTATTTTAGTGGACGTGAGCCTCTTCGTGATTCTCTGTGTCCTTGGTGGGCGAAATATTTTCTTTCTTTGGGCAATTTCCGTTTTTGCCGCAGAGGCAGAGTAGGCAGCTTCCACCTTCTTCGCGTGCAGGGCCAAGCTCCGGATGCCGGGCAGCGAAGAGTCGGGATAGGTGCTGTACTAGGATCCATCCTAGCATGAGCAGGAGGATGACCGTGACTGAAATTGCGAGTTTGAGAATCACTTGAAGGTTAGGGTAGGGCTCTCTCGCCGAGAGAGCCGCGGTAGTTTTGATCAGGTTGTTGCGGCGGCCTCGGCGATGCCGCCCTACCTTTTGATGTATTGGAAATCATAATATCTATCCGCCTAGTCCGGCGAAGCCCATGAAGCTGAGGGAAAGAAGGCCTGCGATCATAAGACTGAGGGCGGCTTGAGTGACGGTGTCGGGAATCTTAGCGAGTTCGAGCTTCTCGCGCAAGCCTGCCATGAGGATGAGAGCAAGAGTGAAACCGGCTCCGGCTCCGAGAGCGAAGGCGAGACACTGTGTGAAATTGTAGGAACGATTGGTTTGGAAAAGGGCCAAGCCAAGGATCGCACAGTTTGTGGTAATCAGCGGTAAGAAGATGCCGAGCGTACGGAATAGTGAGGGACTGAACTTTTTGACAAACATCTCAACCAGCTGCACCGATGAAGCGATCACCGCGATGTAGGAAATGAGCCGTAGGAATTCGAGCTCGTACTTCACGAGAACAATGTTGATCCCGAAGGCGCACATCGAACTGACGAGCATGACGAAGACAACGGCGAGTCCCATGTTCCAGGCCGTTGAGATCTTGGCCGAAACCCCGAGGAAAGGGCAAAGCCCGAGAAACATGGCCAACACGAAATTGTTGATCAAAAACGCGTTGAGGAAAATGAATGCGTGAGAATCAGGCTGCATGTTTTTTCTCCTCCAATGTAGTTGCGGCTGCACGACGCTTGCGGACGTATGAGAAGAGGAAGAGCCAGAAGGCTAGGACGAAGAAACCTCCCGGTGGCAAAGCGAAGACCGCCCATGGCTGGAAGTTTGGTCCAAAGAGATCCATGCCGAAGAGAGTACCGAATCCGAAGACTTCGCGAACCACACCTAGGCAGAGGAGAGCTACGGTGAATCCGATTCCCATGCCGAAAGCGTTTACGAAGGAACTGACCACTTTGTTCTTCGAAGCGTAGGCTTCCGCACGACCGAGTATCACGCAGTTCACTACGATGAGCTGGATGAATGCTCCGAGCGCCTTGTGGAGATCGAGGCTGATCGCCATGATTGCGTAGTCGGTAATCGTTACGAAAGTCGCGATGATGATGATGTAACACGCGATACGGACCTGCTTCGGGATGACGTTACGTAGCAAGGAAACCAATACGCCGGAGCAGAGAAGCACGAACATGGTGGCCAGTCCCATGGCGAGGGCGTTGGTCGCTGTGTTCGTGACCGCTAGCACCGGACAGAGGCCCAGTAGCATCACGAAAACGGGATTCTCTTTCCAGATGCCCTGAGTGAGTGTTTCGAGGGAAAGCTTAGCGGGTGCTCTTGGATCGGCTGGCATTAGCTGTCTCCTTTCTTTTCGAGCAGTGCTTGGTTCTTCGCGAGATCGGGAAGCATAGCGTTGGCGCTTTGGTTGAGAGCGTTTCCGATGGCTTTGGAGGTGATCGTGGCACCGGAGATACCGTCGATCTCCCAGGCGTTTACCTTTTTGCCATTTTTGACGGTGATGATGTCGTTCGCGAGACTGCTTAGATCAGCGTTCAGGCTAGCGTCGAGGCAGTCGAAGTTTTTGAGGAAGTCAGCATCGGTTTCGATCTTATCACCGATACCCGGTGTCTCGGTACTCTGCAGGACGGTGAAGCCTAGGATGCACTGATTCTTGGGCTCGTAGGCGTAGAGGATTCGTACGACGTCGGAATATCCGCGGGCAGAGGCTTCCATCGCGATGCCGACTAGTTCGCCCGCGTCGTTGTATCCAGCGAACACATTCGCTTGGCTGAACTCTTCTGCAGTGAGCGATGTTAGCACTCCATCTTGTAGGAGAAAATTTCCAGCGGAGGTCGCTTCGGGGAGAACTGCGAAGATCGCTTTTTCCAAAGCTTTCTGCTTGTTTAGTGCGATCCGAGGGGCGGTGACTTGGAAGGTCACTGCGACCAGCAAGCCTGACATCATCGCGATCAAAGCGAGGGCGGTGATGAGCTTGCTGCTTTTAGGCATGGTGGGTGCTTCGCTCATTTGGCTCCTTTCTTTACGTAGCCGTACTTGCGAGGCTGGGTGACAGAGTTGATGAGCGGCGAACAAGCGTTCGCGAGCAGGATGGCGTACATGACTCCTTCGTTGAGACCGCCGAAGAGGCGAATGATGATTGTGAGGAATCCAATCATGCCGCCGTAGATCCAAATCCCGAGCGGGGTCACGGGCGATGCCACCATGTCAGTTGCCATGAATACAGCTCCAAGCATCAGCCCACCCGAGCAGAGCATGAAGATTGGTCCCGGATACTGAGTGGAGTCGATCAGGTAGAAGAGTCCGGAAGTGAGCGCTGCCACGAAGAGGACCGCGAAGGCGATCTTCCAATCCATCATCTTGCGGTAGACAAGGTAGAGACCGCAGATGAGAATGAGCAGTGCGGATGTTTCACCGGCAGAGCCAGCTGTTGAGCCGATCGCCAACTGTACCGAATCCGTGGAGATTTGCTCGAACTTCATCAGCGCTAGAGGAGTAGCGCCGGTGAAGCCGTCTGGAGCAACGGAGGCGAGCCAATCGTTGATTGGTACTGGGCGGAGAAAAGGGATGGTGAGCGTAGAAGGAATAAACTCGGTGAAGCGGTTATCCGCCATGACCGGAGTCCAAGTCGTGATCGGTGCGGTGAAGGCAGCTTGTGCGAAGGCACGCCCTACCAGAGCAGGATTCATCACGTTGTATCCGAGACCACCGAAGAACATTTTGCCGATTCCAACACCTGCGATCGAAGCGACTGCAGCCATCCAGAGCGGGAAGCCTGGCGGTAAGGTCAGAGCGAGCAGGATACCGGTGATGGTGACACTCCAGTCGTTTACTGAGCTGGATCGTCCAGAGAGGCGGCAAATCGCGTGCTCGGTGGCGAGACAGGTGACAACGCAAGTGACGAGTAGCGCAAGTACGCTGATGCCGAATTGATAGACCGCGAAGGCGCTGATCGGTATCAAGGCGTACACTACGTTGCGCATGATCTCGTCCACTGCGGGGACGTGCCGCAAGTGGGGCGAGGTATGTAGGACGACTGATTGAGAGGCTGTACTCATGAGGCGTTTGCCCTTTCTCTTGCCGCTTTTTCGCGGAGTGAGGACTTGGCCACACGGAAATACTGTACGAGGGGGATTCCGCTGGGGCAGACGTAGCTGCAGCAGCCGCATTCGAAGCAATCCATAAGATGAAAGTCGCTTTGCATCTCGTCGTAGCGATGCTTGTTTGCCAACTTTCCGAGTTGGCTGGGGTTCAGATGCATTGGGCAGGCGTCGAGACATTGAGCGCAGCTTATGCAAGGATAGCTTTTTTGGTCGTGCTGTCCCTCCAGTATCGACTCGGTTAATACGAGTAGGCCGCCAGACCCCTTGGTAATTGGGACGTCCAAGGAGGAAACGGAGCTACCCATCATGGGGCCGCCCATGATCAGGCAGTTCGCACTGCCGCTGAAGCCTAGCTGATCCAGAATGAAGCGGATAGGGGTGCCAATTGGCACCATATAATTGCCACGTTTCTCGATTCCTGGACCCGTAATGGTGACGACACGCTCAATCACGCCTTGGCTCTTAGGAAGCAGTTCGCCGAGTTCCGCAGTGGAGGCAACGTTGAACACACCGCAGCCAACTGCAGAGGGGAATCCGCCAGAGGGAATTTCCAAGCCCATCAGAGCTTTGACCAGCATCTTCTCAGCACCTTGCGGGTACTTGGTCTGAACGGCTCGGACTTCGATGGAACCATCTTCAGGCAAGTGCTTCTGGATGGCTTCAACTGCGTTCATCTTGTTTTTCTCTGTACCGATGATCGCTTTTTCCGCACCGAGCGCCTTCATAAGGATCTTGGTACCTGTAATGAGATCCTCGGTACGTTCCAACATCACACGATGGTCGGTGGTGAGGAAGGGCTCGCACTCACAGCCGTTGATCAGCACAGTGTGTACAGTGTGCTCCTTGGGTGGAGAGAGCTTGACGTGCGTCGGGAAGGCGGCGCCGCCGAGACCGACGAGGCCGGTGTCTTGAACTGCTTGGATAATCTCTTGTTGAGACATCTCATCGATATCGCGTTCGTAGTAGTAGCCGACTTCCTGGCTGTCGCCGGGGTAGACTTCCAGTATGATCGAAGGCGTTTTCGGTCCCTTTGCCGTGGGCATGAGCTCGACTCGCTTGATGCGACCAGTGGCTGGTGCGTGAAGCGGGACGGACATGAAGCCTTTCGCTTTCGCAATCGGTTCACCGCGGACGACCTCTTGACCAGGATGGACGATCAGATCGGAGGGTGCTCCAAAATGCTGCGAGAGCGGGAGTACCAATTCCGGTGCGAAAGGAAGGCGCCGGATCGGGATATTCTCCGTGAAGTGCTTGTTTTCATCGGGATGAATCCCGTGTGAAAACGTGCCCTTGTGCAGAAGGTTGGAGATGAGATGGAACATAGAGTGGGCTATGACCGTTTGCGAGTTCGTGCGACTTTAGCCACGCGGCGTGAAGCTGCCTTGTCGAGCGTGCCTTGCGAGTAGTGATAGTACTCGAGGCCGACATGGTAGAAGGTTTGGTTGCGAAGGTCGTCCCGCTGGAATTCGCGTTCCGGAGGCGTCGCTCGGTCTTTGTCCTTTTGTGATTTTGGTGGCATCATATTTTTTCCCACGAATCTCACTAATCTTCTCGAATTCTTTTTAAGCTTTGAGTGATTGGAATTCGTGTAGATTCGAGTGATTCGTGGGTTAGAGTTTACTGGAACTTCTCGGCGCGTTTGATGAGCTTATCTACTCCCTTCTCGCTTGGATCGGCTGGAGTGCCGGGATGGATACATTTTCCGGTGCACTTTTCAGCGGCACGGACGATGTCCTTGAAGGGGCCACCCTTGGGATCCTTGACGAAGGCTTTCTTGCCGTCGTCGTACTCGAAGATCTTCGGGTTGATGACCACGCATTCGTCGCAGGAGCTACATTCTGTTTGGTCGATCCAAGCTGGTTCGAAACCGTTTGAAGCGGCTGCGGCAGGGGCTTCGCCACTTGCTGCGGGGGCAGCTGCAGCGGAGATATCGATTGGTGCTCCTTCTGCTCCAGCGAGCATGTTCATGAGGCCTTGGGCCAGCTTCTGAGCGGTTTCGCTGCGAACTTGCTGCGCGATTGCTTCAGGATCGACCTTCTTAGTGAGGCCGGCGATTCCCTTGAGCGTGCGCCAGTAGTCGCGGCGTTCTTCAGTAGACTGAACGATTTCCGCGGCCACGAGAACACGCATGAGACGGTTCTTTTTGTCGACCGACCAGATGTATGGAAAGAGACCTTCGCGGTCGTCTTCATCCATATCGAGAAACTCGACCAGCGGAACCATGTTGTCGTTCCAGGTATCAGCCGGGGCGACACGGAAGTGCTTGCGGAAGCGGCCTTCTTGGACGGCGAAGTCAGCGAATGTCATTGGAAGCTCCATCGACTGCTCATTGCCGTCGTCGTCGACGTACTTGAGCGTGTAGACTGGCCAATCGTCATCCATGGAAGGATTGCCTTCGAGCTCGATGCAATCTTCCCAAGATTCACCCGCATCTGGATCGAAGCGGAATACTGGATACGCACGTGATTCGAGGGCCATCTTGCTACGGTAAGCCGAAGCGTCGTCCGGTACACCGTGCTCTGGCTGACAGACCGAGTAGATGCTGAAGAGAGCAGGGCGGCGGGCGTTGATGCCGTCGATGTAACCTTCGATCAGGTGCGTGTAATTGGCGATGTTGCCCTGCATGATGAAGGCCGTACGGTGAGCAGCACCGATGAGGGCCATTTCCTTACGGATTTCCTTCTTACCCTTCCAGGCCTTGCCGTATGGAGCCATATCGGAGACTTGGCCGATGTAACCGGAAGTACAGGCCTGACCACCAGTGTTTGAATACACCTGAGTATCGAGGACGAAGATCTTGATTGGGCGCCCTGACATGAGAACGCGGGAAACGTTTTGGAAGCCGATGTCGAACATCGCACCGTCACCACCCACTGCTACAACTGGTGGGCAGAGGAGATACTCATCGTCCGTGAAGCTGTTCCAGTCGAAGTAGGTGAGTGTCTTCTCGAATTCCTTGAAGTCCTTACCGGAGAGTTCCGCTTCGGCTTGGCGTATGGCCTTGAAGCCTTCGCCCATTGCTCGCATGTGACCTTCGAAAAGTCCGAGGGCGACGGATGGAGCATCCTGGAAGAGGTGGTTAGACCATGGGAATGGATACGGATTGTATGGGAAGGAAGAACCGTAAATGGACGAACAACCAGTGGCGTTCTGGAAGCCCATCATAGCGCGTCCGGTTTTGGTGGTGCCTTCTTCGTAGCGCCACTTGAGATCCTTCAGCTTTGCGAGCAGATCGCTCATCCAAGTGAGCCATTCCTGATCGAGCGGAGTTCCAGCGGTACCTTCGTCGAGCGCTCCAGCGAGGGAGGATAGATTGAGGTCCTTGTCGGAGCTACGTGCGACAGCGGCCTTAATGGCGTCTGTATCCGAAATGTTAACCGTCTCGGCGAGCTTGTTCTTGAGATGGGTTTCCATCTTTTCGATCAAACCGCCGATGTATTCAACGTGCTTCTTAACGCGACGCTGCATGAGAGCGGTGACCGTGCCGGTGAAGAGGTGGAGAACAGATTTTTCACCACAACCTGTACACGCTCCGTCACCACAACTCATGGAGTTGTAGGCAGACTTGTCCATGAGCATGGTTTCGAGGGCCCCGATCTTTTCGTCGAGGTCATCGATGCGCATGTAGTCCTTAGGAGTGGTTGGGAGGTCGAGCCAGTAGTCCCATTCCTTCTCGAGCTTGGCGACGGATTCCTTGGTTTGATCCTCGGTGGTGAGGGCTCCGTCTTCACAGACGTCCACACAGAGCATACAGCCTTTACAGGTGTATGGGTTGACGGTGATGGAGTAGAGACCGCCGCTACCAGATTGGGACTTTTCGCGTTGATCGTAATATGGCTTTGTGAGGGCGAACTTGAAGTCGCCGATCGCATCGCGGAAGAGTTCGAACTCGGCAATGAGGTTTTCCTTGTCCTCGGTCGCTTCCGCGATGGTGTCGGAGATCGCGTCGATGAGGAGTGGGCGAGTGTCGAGACTCGCAGTTTCGCGGCTACCGTTGATGCCTGCGGCTGCGGCACGTAGCTTCTTCTCTACAGTGCGTACCGCCTTCGGAAGCAGCTTAACTTCGTGACCCGCTTTTTGGATACGCTTGATGGTCGTTTCAAAGGCTGCGGAAATTGGGCCCGCTAGACCTGGGATCGCAGCGTCGGGACAAACGGTGAAACAGTCGCTACAAGAGGTACACTTTTCCGGATGCCAGACAGGATGCTGGAAGCGGATCTGCGTCATGTTGCGGTAGAGACCGGTGTTAGCTGGGATGAGAGCTAGGGCTGCGAATGGATCTGCGACCTGATCGTTTGGACGACCACCGAGGTAGAAGCTACCGGTTTGCTCCCAGAAACGGTGCGTGTCGGTCTTTGGATCGCTGCTTGCAGGGGTGCGTTTGAGCATCAAAGGAAGAGCGGTTTCCTTCTTGGCAGAAGGCTCTTTCTTCGTGGAGATCTCCATGTCCTTGATCTCGTGGATTTCGTCGAAACCACGGCGGACAACGCGTATGTTATCTTCAACTACGCGAGCACCCTTGCTACCGAACTTGTATTCGATCTGTTCGTGGATCGACTTGAAGAGGCTTTCTTCGGTGAAGTTCGCAGTCTCCATCAAGTTGGAGGCGGCGAAGAACGCGCCTTGGAAGGCGATACCTTGCATACGGAACTGGAGTTCCGGATCGGTCGCTTCTTCGCGAGCAATCTTGAAGGCGTCGAGGTAGACAACCTTGATGTTGTTCGCCTTGATGAAGCGTTGCGAGTGAATCGGGAAGGATTCCCAGACTGCTTCCGGCGAATCGAGGTCGCTCTGGATGATGAAGGTCCCGCCTTTCTTCAGACCGAAGAGCGGGTTTGAGTGACTGAATACATTCGGATCCGGCGAGAGCACTGTATCCACGAAGTAGTACTCGCAGTTGATGCGGATCGGCTCTGGAGCAGCGGAGAGGTAGTAAGTTGTTGGCTGACCCTTCTTTTCGGAACCGTACTTCGGGTTGGCCTTGATGTCGTAGCCGAGCAGTTCGTTGAGGGTGATGGCGAGATTCTTACCCGTAGTGATCGCACCCCAACCACCGACAGAGTGCATGCGAACGGTGATCGCTCCTTCTGGAAGGAGATTTGGATTTTCAGAGCCCTTAACTTCGAGTTCTCCAATGTTTGGATACTTCTCGAGGAGGTTCTGTTGGTGAATCTCGTTCTTGGGAGAAACGTTCTTCTTGTGGAGGAAGTCGATGGAGAGGTAGAAGAACTTTTTCTTCGCTCCGTCTGGGAGCATGTTTTCGATCGCGCCGATAACTGCTTCTGGCTGAAGGTCGCGGCTACCCATACCGAATGAGCAAGAGTAGAGTGGTGGAGCATCACCTTGCTTGGTGTAGCTGTCGTAACCTGCGTATGGCTTCTCACCCTTGGGAGCGAGGCCGTTCTCCATGCACTTGCTGATTGTGGCACGGACTTCACGGATGACAGGAAGGTCCTCTGCGAGTGGTTGGTCGGTACGTTCGGGGATAACAACACCCTTGCGACCTTTAAGAATTGGACCGAGGAGATCGCCTGGGAATGGGCGGAACATGGTGAGGTCAACTACACCCACTTTAACGCCACGCGTTTCGCGGAGGTAGTCGACAACCGCTTCAGCGGACCCGAGGATACTGCCTTGGGCGAGCAGCAAGTAGTCAGCGTCTTCGCAACGGTAGGTGGATACGCGAGCGTGTTTGCGGCCGGTTAGTTCTTCGAACTCGGCGAAACACTGGTCCGCGATTTCTGGGATATGCTCGAAGAAGTAAGGGCGCTGTGCAGCGACGGACTGCATGTAGGCCTCTTGGTTTTGTGCGGAACCGGAGAGGACTGGGTTGTCCACATCCCAGAGGATTGGTACACGGCGACGCTTTTCACCGTAGAGAAGCTTCTGGGCAGGGGTTGGGGAATCGATGAGGTCGCTCGGTTTTCCAAGGTACTCTTCGATCAATTCGCGCTCTGGGACGCGGAGGGTTTCGATCAGGTGGGTGGTGAGGAAGCCATCTTGGCCGACAGCACCAGGGGTTAGGGATAGCTCGGCGATTTTACGGGAAATGATATTGAGGTCGGCGGCGGCCTGGCCGTTTTTGCCGAGAACCTGGAAGAAGCCGGTGTCGTCCATCAAGTGGTAGTCATCGTGACCGGCGTGGACGTTGAGGGTTGTCTTTGTAATCGCACGGCAACCAACGTTGAGAATGTAAGGGAGTCGCTTACCGACCGCACCATAAAGCGACTCGTGCATGTAGGCGATACCTTGGCCGGAGGAGAAGTTCGACGCGCGCAGACCAGTCATCGACATACCTGCAGTCACACCCGCTGCGGCGTGTTCGCCTTCTGGCTCGATGAAGATGAGTGGCTTGCCGGAGATGTTGATGTGTCCCTTGGCTGTCTCTTCCGCCCAATACTCGCCCATCTGCGTGGAGGGCGTAATTGGATACGCGCCAGCTGCGTCGCTGGACTCGCGTTCGCACATGATGACGACGGAGTTGCCGTCCATCGCTGCTGGAATTCCGGGGTATTTGACGGTGCTTTTAGATGAGACCATTTTCTTTTTGGGATGATTGGCTAAGTGTTGGGCACCGTTTTTCGGGTGCTGTGCGAGTTACGTGTATTTTTAAAGTGGTTACGATTTGTCGGGCTGGATGGGAAGCGGCTCCTTGCGGATGATTCGTTTGGCGGCGGAGCCCTTGACGGTTTTCTGGGCGTCCTTCCAAACGATGGCTCCGGTGGGGCAACGTTGGATGGCGAGTGGGGAAGCGAGGCCGTTTTTCGAGTAGTCGATAGTGGCGAGATTGTTCTTAATCTCGATTAGGCCATCAGGGGCGTCGGCTACGCAGCGGGCGCAGGCGGTACATGCGACTTCGCAATCTGCGAGAGCGTCGTCTCCTTCCGCTAGACTTTTGCAGGCGACCCAGAGGCGATGGCTGACCGGCTCGAGCGAGAAAAGACCGAGTGGACAAGCTTCCACGCAGTCATTACAGGCGACGCATTTGTCTTCATCGACGACCGGCAGGCCGTGCTCGTCCATGGTGATGGCGTCAAAGTCACAGGATACCTCGCAGTCCGCGAGGCCTAGACAACCCCACGCGCAGGCCTTTCCACCGCCACCGGCGGCCGTCGCGGCACGACAGGATTGCATGCCGCTATATTTAGAACGCATACGTGCGACGTGATTACCGCCGGCACAAGCGAGGCGGGCCACGATCTTCTCTTGGTTGCCCAATTCCACTCCTAGGAAGTCGGCGATGTAGGCCGTCATCTCCGGAGGACTGACTGTGCACTTGGAGGGATTGGTGGTTCCCGCGACACAGGCTTCGGCGAAGGCTCGGCAACCAGGGCTTCCACAGGCGCCGCAATTGGTTGCCGGTAGCAGTTCCTCGACTTCGTCGATTCTAGGGTCCTCTTGGACGTGTAGTTTTTTATTGGCTACAGTTAGAGTAACTGCGAGCGCGAGTCCGAGCGCTCCCATGAAGAGGAGCGCTCCTATAATAATGTAGAATGTAGATTCGTTTAGCACTAAGGCTGGTTCCGATCTAAATCTGATGGTTGGAGAGCTGTGGCCGCTAGGGTCAGCGGCCGCTACCTATGTGTCTACGCGATTGGGAAGTTTGTGGTATGGCTTGTATGGTTCGCCTTATCGACGAACAAAGCGTCAACGTTCGGAAGACGCTCGATGAGCTCTTTGCCTTTTTCGAGGCCCATGAGGAAGACGGCAGTTGAGAGCGCGTCGGCTTCCATGGCGGTCGGCGCAGCTACCGTAACGCTGGAGAGCTCTTGAGGGGAACGACCGCTGCGTGGGTCGAGCAAGTGATGTTGCTCGTAGTCGTCCGTAAAATGAGATTCGTAATCGCCGGAAGTGGCGAGGCAGCGACCTTTGAACGAAGCGACGCCGAGGAAGGCGTCCTCTTCACGTGGGTGCTTAATGCCGATAGTCCAGTTGTCCTTATGGGCTGGAACGCCTACGGTGCTGATTTCGCCGCTATCTATAAGTGCGTGTTCGATGCCATGTGCTTTGAGAGCGCAGGCCGCGACGTCGGCGGCGTAACCTTGAGCAATTCCATTGAGCGTCAGGGCCATCCCCTTGTTCGACAATGAGATCTGCTCTTCGGAGAGTTCGATATTCTGCCAGTTTACCAGATTCTTGGCGTCCTTTATTTCGGTGGGAGTAGGGAGTCGCTCCTGTTGTGAGGCCGCTTCGTAGGCTGCCCACAGCGGTTGTATCGACACGTCGAAGGCTCCATTCGATTGGACCGAGAGGTGTAGAGCGGTTTCAAGAACTTGGACGAGCGAAGCCTGTGGATTCGCTAAAAAACCGTCTCGGTTGAGTTTGCTCAATTGGCTATCCGGACGATAGAGACTCATTGTCTGTTCGACGCGTTCGATCGCCTCAAAGGCTTCAGTAAGAGCATCGCGGGCTACCTTACGATCTGCGTGGTATGCAGTGATCGTAACGGTGGTGCCGAGTGCTTGGCCGGTCTTAGATACCTTGACCAGATGGGCAAGGTTGGGGGCCTGAGGCCCTGTGGCGTAGCGGTAACCGCACAGACCGACTGCTGCGGCGCCAAACATGCCAAATACAAACTGTCTTCGCTTCACTTTTCCTTTTCGGGGGGTGGAAAGTTGAGAGGAGTTCCGAGGTTAATTTAACTAACGAGAATATTAGGTGCGCTTCTTGAGGGTGGTCAGAAGATAAAATGACATAATTAAATAGTAAAGTAGTATTATTTAATAAATAGAACTTTTTGAGCATGGATATTGATGTCGGGACCGGGTCTCAAAAAGTTTTACGGTATCGCTATTGCGACTCGTTTTCGAGCGGTAGAAATTAACAAACTAATCGCTAGCATAACGCCGTAGTATGAAAACCGATTGTTTCGATACGATGGTAGTTCGTTCTTAGAGTCGACCAGTCGTTCTAGGAGCGAGCTTTCCACGCGATTGCTGAGCGCCTTTTCCCTTACCAATCGCGTGACTAGCACGCTCCCACTCGCAGCAAATGGCCGTTGGGACAACGGCCGCTACCTTCTCGACTGCGAAGATATCAAACCTTTTTGCAGTTGGTATTAGAGAATTTCTTTGATGGGCTTTGTTGGGAAAGGGTAGAGGGAAGGGCCTCGGTTTAGAGACCATTGATGGGTTCTAAGCGAATGTAGTAGAAATAGCGATACGAGTCTGAGGTGCCTATGGGCTAGGGGCCGAGGTTTTGATAGTCAAAGACTAGGGTGTAGTTATTAGGGCGCGAAAGGCGGATTGTTTGGAATCGATCGATGCGGCGTTGAATGCGGCGTTCATCGGGGTCTAGTTGCAGTTGAGCCTGGCTTACTTTCCATTCAAGCCATGCGGACTCTCCCAGCAAGGCGTCGCGATTGACTTCGTATTCGATTTGGCGGAGAGCGAAGTTGTTGGTGTCGATCCAGACCCTCATCGATTTGTAGCCGTCGAGTTTGAGTACGTGGCAACGCGTTTTACCGAGTTTTCGGGTCCCGGTGTGCTTGATGTCGTTGGTAAGCAGATCGTCGTGGAATGCGGGGTCGAGAAAGTCCCTCATGATGGAGACGAACCGGTTGCTGGCGAACTCAGCGTCATCGATCGCAAGGTTGAGGTTTGTGTGCTGCCTCGGCTCTTCTCTGGACTCCTCGTTTTGCGGGTACTGGTTCGAGACGATGTATAGGTCGTCCGCGGTGTAGATTTGCCCTTCGACGAAAGGGGTTTCGCTGGTGTCTACTAGGCGCCAAGACGCGGAGAAGTGAGCCGGACGGTTGTACTCGAGCGAGCAGCTATGGTTTACGGGGATGCTCTCTGATTCGAGTTGGGTCTCTTCGAGGCCGCGATCAACGTAGATGTCGATTTCCTCGATCATGGTTACGTTGCAGCTATAGTATTCAGCGTAGCCATACATCTGGAGGGTTCTACGAAGAATCGCTTCTCCGTTGTTCTTTTTGGCGAGAAGGGGGGGAGTCGTGAGCAAACAGCATAGGGCTATGGCCAGCGCGGTCTGCAATCGCTCGATCTTGAGCGGGGAGGATGGGATGCGTGGAGTCATGGTTGGATCAGGTCTCTTTCGATTGTCTAGGGCTACCATAGGTCGTTTTGCGAAACTGTCAAAAGAGCGGTTCCGGAAGCCTGTAGAGCGCAAAAAAGGGGGAGATCATGCTTTGTGCCATTTTCGGAACTGGGGCTTTTCGATATTGGCACAAAACGCCTACCGCAGGTGGTTTTGAGTCCTTTGTTAAGGGAGGTAAAGGGAGACATTGGAGGTGCGGCATAGCAATTGCTGAAAGCCACTGCCTCGGCGAATTGCAATATTAGAGAATCTGACCTCCATTATTAAAATCCAATGAAACCCAACTCTGTGCCCCATCCGAGGATTCTTGTGTGCGACGATGAACAAGATGTCCTGGCTTCCGCTCGTTTGTTATTCAAAAACGAGGAGGTCGATTGCGTGACCGTCACCAACCCTGTGACCGCGTTCGAAAGCATCAGGGAAGATGAGTTCGACATGGTGTTGCTCGATCTCAACTACTCGCGAGATACGACCTCTGGAGCCGAAGGGCTTCAATTGATAGAAAGGGTTCGTGAGGAGGACACTAAACTGCCGATTGTTGTGACGACTGCCTGGGCGACGGTCGAGATTGCGGTTCGGGCGATGCGCAACGGGGCAAACGACTTCATAACGAAGCCGTGGGACAATGAGCGTTTGTTGAGTATCGTGAGAAACATGCATGAGCTCTCTCGGCTGCAGCAGCGTGAGCAGCGGCTGGTGGATGAAAACGATGTGCTGAGACGTTCCGATGAGAAGCAGGACATTGTCGGTGACTCGTCCGCGATGGTGGCGGTTCGCGAAACGATCTGCCAGATAGCTCCATCGGATGCCAATATACTGATTACCGGTGAGAACGGTACGGGAAAGTCCATTTTCGCTAAGTGTATCCACGATATTTCCAAACGCTCGGTCGGTCCCTTTATCTCGGTCAATATGGGCGGTATTTCGGATAGCCTTTTTGAAAGCGAACTGTTTGGGCATGTGAAAGGCGCGTTCACCGATGCGAAGTCTGATCGAACGGGGCGTTTCGAGCTTGCGGATGGGGGCACATTGTTTCTGGACGAAATTGGAGAATTGAGCGCGAGTCATCAGACAACCTTGCTTCGCTTGTTGGAGACGGGGGAGTTCGAGCGGCTTGGGTCTTCGAAAACGCGCAAAGCGGATGTCCGAATTATAAGCGCGACGAACGCTGACTTGGAGCAACTGGTTAACGATGGGAGGTTTCGTAGAGATTTGTATTATAGACTGAATACAGTGCCCATACACATGCCTCCCCTTCGGGATCGAGAGCAAGACATCGTGGGACTGGCTCAGATGTTTCTGGAAAAGTACACGAAACGGTACCGCAAGGAGATTACCGGTTTTTCCAAGGAAGCTCTCGCCATCATTAAAAACAATGATTGGCCGGGCAATGTCCGCGAAATGGATCACGCGGTTGAACGGGCCGTGCTGCTTTCTACGGGCGACCGAGTGGAACCGGCATCGCTGGTGTTGTCCGCTTCGCCGAACAAGAGCCAGAGTCTTGACGACATGAGCCTCGAGGAGGTCGAGACTTACTTGATCAAGCGGGCTCTGAGACGGAGCGATGGCAACGTGAACGAGGCGGCGGACGCTCTCGGCTTGAGCCGCAGCGCGTTTTATAGGCGGCTGCGAAAGTACTCCTTGTAGAAGCGACTCGAAACAAGTGTAGATGTGAACTCTCTAAAGAAGATGACCAATCACTCGAAGGTGATGTGGCTCTGTTTGCTTAGCGGTTTTCCAGGGCTGATCTTCATGCTGGTCACTTTTTTTCGGGAAGACTACTCGATGCTTTCTATAAGTACGATCGTGGTAGTCGTGTCGGCAGTGTACCTCTTCTGTTTTGTCTATCTCTACAAGCTGGTGGTGCACCCTTGGCAAGTTATGGCGAATGTGATCTCAGCTTTCAAGGAGCGAGACTTTACGCTTAGAATCAAGTATTCAAATGTTGATGACCCGTTGGAGCTTTCGTTTTTGGAGCTGAACAGCCTTGCCGATTGTCTGCAGAACCAACGAATGGATGTTATCGAGACGCATGAGCTTCTCTCAAAGATTCTGCAGGAGGTGGAGGCGGCGGTGTTCTGTTTTGACGAGGAGGAGAACCTCAAGATGGCCAACGAGTTTGGTCGAGAGTTGTTTGCCTGCGAGGGGGATGCCCCGCTCAGCGGCACAGCGAGCGAACTAAACCTCAAGCCTTTCCTAAGGGAAGCGCTGCAATCTTCTCATGAGATCGAGTTCCCGGGCCGGAAAAGTCGTTGGCTGGTGAAGCGTAGCATTTATCGCGAGGGCGGCATGCCGCACACGATGCTTTTGGTAGCCGACCTGCAAGGCCCATTGAGAGAAGAAGAGCTCGACGCGTGGAAAAAGCTGATACGCGTGCTAGGGCATGAGCTGAACAATTCGATGACCCCGCTTCGCTCGATGGCGGATAGTCTGAAGCGGATTGTGCGTCGCGATCCGCTTCCGGACGAGTGGCGAGAGGATGTTTGCGGAGGGTTGTCGGTTATAGAACGGCGAGTGGAAAGCCTGAGTCGCTTCGTGACGGGGTACTCGCAGTTGGCCCGTCTGCCTGCACCGCAGCTGGAACCGTTTTTCCTGAAAGACCTTCTGGAAAGGGTTACTACGTTCGAATCGCGTTGTAAGGTAGATTTGGAGTTCGGGCCCGAGGTAGAGCTGTCCGGAGATGAAAGCCAGCTAGAGTTGGTTATCACGAACTTGTTGAAAAACGCTGCTGAAGCGCTTGAAGGCCGGGATGGGGTTACGTCTGTCGGCTGGGATCTGGTCGACGAGGAGGCTGTCATCCGTATCAAGGATGAGGGGCACGGGCTCGCCGGTGAGGATAATATTTTCGTGCCCTTCTTTAGCACCAAGGCGCAAGGGAGCGGGATTGGCCTGTTTCTTTCGCGTCAGATCGTCGAGGCTCACCATGGTCGGCTCACGCTCGAGAATCGAACGGATAGGGCGGGGTGTGTAGCGACTATCGCACTACCTGTTGGGTTATGAATACGTATCGACGAGCTCGTTTCGAAAGTGGAATTTATTCTGTGCCAAAACTGGCACACAGCGGTCGCATACTGGCGCGTGAATTGAATGGCGCTTTTTTAAGCTACTGTTGGGCAAGTTCTTGAAGTGTTGGTGTTTTGAGTTGGCACATCTAATGCAAATGTGAAGCCGTCCTAATTCTCAGCGTGTCTCCTACACGTTCAACTCAAGCTCTAGCCCACCGACTGCCATGAAAGATGCGCCGATTATTCAAATGGAAGGCATCATGAAAATCTTCTATAGTGATGAGATCGAGACCTATGCTCTCTCTGATGTTTACCTAACAATCAAAGAAGGGGATTTCGTCTCGGTAGCTGGACCTTCCGGTTGCGGTAAATCCACTCTGCTTTCGATTCTTGGTTTGCTGGAAACCCCGACAGACGGGCGGTATTGCTTGGATGGGTTGGACGTTCGCGACCTTGGCCGAAACGAGCTCGCATACGTGCGAAACGCCGAGATCGGCTTTATCTTTCAGAGTTTCAACTTGATTGGCGATCTCACAGTTGAAGAAAACGTAGAGCTTCCGCTTGCCTACGGAGGCATGCCAGCTGAGGAGAGGAAAAAGCGTGCCAAGGAAGTGCTCGAACGAGTGGAGATGAGCCACCGAAGAAACCACTTGCCGTATCAACTTTCTGGAGGTCAACAACAGCGGGTTGCGGTAGCTCGAGCTTTGTCAACTACTCCAAAGATCCTGTTAGCGGACGAGCCTACCGGAAACTTGGACTCGAAGAACGGGGATCGAGTGATGGATCTACTAAAAGAGCTTCATGGCGAAGGGACCACCATCTGCATGGTCACTCACGACAGTCGCTACAATGCTCATGCCGACAGGGTTTTGAGCCTCTTCGATGGAAGAGTCGTGAATGAGGAGGGGCTGGTGGAAGTTACGGTTTAGACAAAATGTATTCGAAAACAGGATATGATAAGGTGATGAGCTTTTTTACCAACATCCGCTTCGCATTTAGATTATTGGCCAAGAATCCGGGCTCTACAATAATGGCCATAGTGGTGATGGCGACTGGCACAGGTGTCGCCATCACCATGTTTGCTTTCGTGAATGGTGTCCTGTGGAGTTCGCCCGATTTCGCGAAGAAGGGGACGATCTACAACATCGATTGGGTGGAGCGTGATAAGTATAAGAACTCACAGAGAGTCAGCCCCTTGGATTACGAAATCTTCGAATCTGAGTCTGAGCAAATTGATGAGATGACTGCTTACATGGGATGGCGGGCTCCAGTGTACAATCCGTCTAGCGATGCATTCGCTAAGGAGTACAACTACAAGAGAGTTTCTGTGAATTTCTTCGAATTTTTGGGCGAGAAAATGCACCTAGGCCGGTCCTTTTTACCGGAAGATGTCTCTCGTGAGAAAGATGATACGGTAGTGATCTCGCATGCGCTCTGGCGCGAGCAATACGGATCGAATGAAGAAGCGGTTGGATCAACGCTTATGGTTGGCGGTCTTCCTCACAAAGTCGTGGGAGTCGCCCGGCCTGGTTTCAGGTTTCCGGATGACAATAATCTATGGAAAGCGTCGGATTGGCCTGAGCCCCGCATGAGTACGTCCCCATCGGGAACAGGAAGACGGCATTGGGTTAAGGTCTACATGTTGGCTCGACTGAAAGAGGGCGTTACCCCGCGACAAGCAGAGGCTGAACTAGCGACCATTGCCGAGGGAATCGCCAACGAGTATCCAGAAAGCAATGATAACCTGCTGCGAATGAACGTGGAACCCTTTACGGAATGGTACATTCGCGACGAGGTAGAAAACCGTGCCTATGGACTCTTCTTATGCTCGTTCCTGGTGTTGGCCGTTGCGTGCGCTAATACATTCAATCTGATCATGTCTCGTACGGCTAGCCGTACCTCGGAGCTTTCCATCCGCTCCGCTCTTGGAGCGAACAGGGCTCATATTGTGGGGCAGGTTGTTTTGGATGGATTGGTCCTGACGAGTATCGGTGCTTTGGGCGGGGTGCTGATTGCAGGATGGAGTTTGAAGTTCATCTGGTCTTTTTTCAAAAGCGGCTACAGCGATGCCTATTGGTGGCATATGAATCTCGATGCGAAAGTAATGGGATTCGTTGTCGGTCTCGTGTTCGTTTCTTCGGTTGTTTCCAGTCTGGTTCCGGGGTTGCGGGCCGCTCGCTCTGCAACGGCGGAAAATCTCAAGGACGATGCTCGAACCTCTTCGGGCTTATTTGTGGGTAGCCTTTCTCGGTTAATCTTAGGGTTCCAGATTTCGGCGAGCAGTGTGCTCGCATTCGTGAGCATCCTAATGCTAGCGGTTTGGTACAAGTCGAATACTCGCCCTTGGCCCATTGAACCAACCGAAATATTGAGTACCGGGTTTAACCTTGCGGGGCTTGGGGAAGACGAGCACGACCCGATATTGGTTGAGGCTCCTCGTGCAATGAAAGAACGCTTAGAAGCGTATCCGGGAGTGGATTCGGTCAGCTTCACAATCAAAGCTGTCTGCGGAATTTACGGGGGAACTTTTCTTCCATTCGAAATGGAGGGAGAGGACTACGAAAACTCGCGTCAAAAGCCCAAGGCTAGGGTTATGGGTATCGACTTAGGCTATGAGGACGTGTTTGACGCGAAACTGCTCGCGGGACGGATGTTCAATTCCCTGGATACGAAGGAGACAGAGGCTGTGTGCATCGTGAGTAAGCGTTTCGTCGACTATTATTGGCCAGGTGAAGATCCGATTGGGAAGCGGATCCGGTTTAACGATATCCATTGGATCCGAGATGGGTTCCTTACAGTAGTCGGCGTTATGCCCAAGCTAACCAGAGCCCCGCTAGGCAAGGAGAGTAGCGACTTATCCAACATTGGAGACATTAAGATTTACACACCACTTGCCCAGGGAACGCATGCGGAACTAGGAATGCAGCTAAGATCAAAAGGTGATCCGCGTCGCTGGATACCGACGATCCGACGCGAGCTCGCGAAGATCGGACCTCAGTATACTCTGATCACCAACACTGTGACCGTGATGGAGGACGAGTATCGCTTTCTAGCGAAAGAGAATCTGACGTTAACTATGTTTGGCTTGTTCGGTGCCGCCTCTCTCGTTCTGGGAGCAGTGGGACTCTATTCGATTATGAGCTTTGATACAGGGCGGCGTTTTCGAGAGTTTGGAATTCGCATGGCTCTTGGAGCCGATTCCAAAAATGTAGTCTATGCTGTGATACGAAATGGAATCGCAACCTTAGCAATTGGAAGCTCATTCGGTCTTGTCCTTGGGCATACCCTGACGGTTCTCATGCAAGAATCGCTGGAGATAAATGTGATGCCACTCGGCTTCGTGTATCCAGTGGTGGTTGTCCTGTTAATTACGAGTATGGGGGTCGCGATGGGAGTGCCAGCCTGGAAGGCCTCGAGGACTCCGCCGAGTCAGGCTCTAAGGGTAAATTAGCTTTGTATCCAAAACACCCTGTAAACCGAAGGGATCTCATATGAAATTTTTTAGCAATATTCGATTCGCATTTAGATTATTGGCCAAGAATCCGGGGTCGACTCTATTGGCCATAGTGGTGATGGCGACCGGCACGGGTGTCGCCATCACCATGTTCGCCTTCATAAATGGAGTGCTTTGGAGCCCGCTGGAGCTAAACGAGAAGCGGGAGATTTATCATATCAAATGGACCGAGGCTGATAAGCTGCGAAATCGGAAAGAAATCCACCCTCTGGATGTGGATGTGTTTGAAATGGAGTCTCAGAGCTTCGAGAAACTGACGGCTTTTCGTTGGGGTAAACATTCGTTCTACAACCACTTAGGAAACAGCTTAGCCGAACGTCTTGATCTGGCGATTGTACGGCCCGATTTCTTCGAGTTCATTGGCGAGGAACCTATGCTTGGCAGAACCTTTACGGAGGAGGATGCAGCATCCGGTGAAATGGATAAGGTCATCATTTCCCATGCGGTATGGCGGCGACACTTTGAGGCGAAGGAGGATGCTATTGGTGCCACTGCGATGTTAAATGGAAGGCCTCGTACTATTATCGGAGTAATGCGACCCGGATTCACTTTTCCGGAAGTGCAGCAGATTTGGTTAGCAAACAACCAACCGGAGGCCATCGAGAAAGGTCGCGAGAGTTGGCACCGATTGAATTTGTTAGGGGTGCTCGCAGACGGTGCCACTGTTGCCCAAGCGAAGACTGAATTTAACACTATTGCCAAGCGGCTAGCGCAAGAGTATCCCAAGACAAACGAGAACCTCCAGTCGGTGGACATCATACCCTATGTCAGTTGGTATGCTCAGACATCAAACGGGGATCAGTTCAACACGATTTGCTATGCGTTGCTCTTCTGCGGACTACTCGTTTTAGGAGTAGCCTGTGCCAACGTTTTCAATCTGATCATGGCACGAACCGCAACCCGGACTTCGGAGCTTTCGATTCGAAAGGCGGTGGGAGCTTCTAAAATCCACATTATTATGCAAGTCGTATTGGATGGGTTAATACTAACAACAATCGGCGCTCTCGGTGGTACATTGCTAGCAGGATGGGGCTTAAAGCTCATTTGGTTTAAATTCTCCCAGCAGGAGTACGTTCCCTATTGGTGGCATATTGAGATGGATGCTACTGTTATCGCTTTTGTTGTTCTCCTTGTTTTGGGCTCAGCCTTTGCATCGAGTCTCGTACCGGGCCTACGTGCGTCTCATACTTCGGTGGCGAACAACCTTAAAGACGATGCCAGAACATCTTCAGGACTTTTTTTAGGTTCGCTATCGAAATTTATTCTCGGCTTTCAGATAACCGCGACAGCAGTACTGGCATTTATCAGCATCACTATGCTGTTAATTTGGAGTCACTTAAAGTCGAGAGACTTAAGCTATGATTCAGATGCAATAATTACCGAGTCTGTAGATTTGAGTCCTTTTGTCTGGGGAGATCGAAAAGGGAAACTGAACGAGTTTATAGATACGTTTAATGACCGAATGATGGCTCTTCCAGGGGTAGAAGCTGTTGCATGGTCAACCAAAACCGGTGGAGGAGCGTCCAAGGGACAATGGCATGAAAGAACTAACGCGTTCGAGGTCGATGGGGTAGTGTATGAGCCAGGTGACCAGCGACCGCTCGCCTCTCAGATCCTGATTTCAGACCAATTCGAAAAGGTATTCGGTTTAGAACCGGTGCTTGGACGAAGTATGACGGAAATGGATACGGACAAAACTCAACAGGTTTGTGTCGTTAATCAAACTTTCGTCGATTACTATTGGAAGGGAGAAAACCCGATAGGGAAACGGATCAGAATGCCTGGGGTCAATTGGTTTGGTACTGGGTATCGAACCGTTGTTGGTGTGTTGCCAAATATAATGCCTAAACCGCATCCAGGAGAGAATCTGTCAGATGGGGTTTATCAGAAAATATATTTTCCGATTTCGCAGGCTTCTCGCCCACACTTGAACATATTGGTTCGTGCAGAGGGTGATCCAACCCGGCTGATTGAACCCATGCGGCGAACGTTGAGGGATCTGGCACCGGATATCGCCTTCAATGGAGACCCGATGACGCTAACTGGATTCATCGATCGAGAAATGGCGTCGAAAGATCTCGTTTTTGCTATGTTCGGTATATTTGGCGTTGCTTCGCTAATTCTAGGAATCGTTGGACTGTATGCAGTGGTGAACTTCACCACGAAACAACGATCGCGAGAGTTTGGGATTCGCATGGCTCTGGGAGCGAACACGACTGTGATCCTTCAAACTGCGATGAAGCGTGGGCTCTTCTTACTCTGCATTGCTGGGACGCTTGGAGTTGGAATTGGGCATTTCGCTTCGACAGTCCTTAAGTCTTCGATCGAGCTGAATACCTTACCAATAGGGTACACCTATCCACTCGTATTCGCAACTCTAGTACTAGGACTGGGTACCGCACTGATCTTACCCGCAATACGAGCTTCGCGGACCCCTCCTAATAAGTCCCTTCGCATTGAATAGAGGTAATACGAATTTGTTACGTTAACCACTAATCCAACATCAGATGAAAATTCAAAAGTTAACTGTCTTCTCAGGGCTACTGTTTACACTCTTGATCACGAGTGTCCTTCAGGCTCAATCACGCGATTCATTCCTTCCAGACGACTTCGTTGTTCCTGAACGATTGGAGACTGATAGTTTTATCCTGCGTCCGCTAATGCCTAAAGACGCGGTCAAGGATTATGAAGCGTTTATCACGAGTGTAGACCACATTAGGGGAGGAGAGTACCACCAGGCGAACGGGCTCTACTGGCCGTCTCAACAATCCACAGTCGAGCGCAACCGAAAGGACCTTGAATGGCACTATAAGCGGCACCTGGCGAAAGAGGATTTTGCCTTTACCGTATTGACGCCTGACGAATCCGTATGCCTTGGCTGCGTATACATTCTTCCGGCTAAGAGCAATGAATACGATGCGACTGTCAAAATGTGGGTCAGGAAAAGTGAATACGACAAAGGCTTTGATGCTGTGTTGTACGAGACGGTTAAGAAATGGGTTGCTGACGAGTGGCCGTTTAAGACCCCAGGCTACCCAGGTCGTGAAGTGCCCTGGCCGAAATGGATCGCTATGGAGAACGATTATTCGATTCGCGAGATCGGGTCCCAATGGGATGAGGCCTTTAATCGTGGCGACGCAGAACGTCTTGCGAATCTGTATTCGACAAAGGTTGTAAGTATGCCGCCAAATAGGGAAACGATACTCGGGCGGAGATCGTTCGTTGAGGATATGGATGCCTTCTTTGAAGCCTATGACGCGGTGAGCCATACGACCATCGACTCGGTCGAATTTTCAGGGAACACGGCCATCGAGCGAGGGCGTTATTCGCTAGAGGCGAAAATGAAGGACGACTCGGGCGGTATCAGCGAACAGGGCAAGTATTTGAAGGTGTACAAGAAGAGTAAACGTCAGTGGCCAATCGATACGGAAATTTGGAACCTGGACTCGTGAGAAAGACAGATTAGGACAGTCATTCGGGCTAGAGTGGAGGCGTGGGGCAACTCGCTTTGATAGTGCAGAGATTGCCATTTGTTTAGAGCTTTTTGAATACAAAGCGTAACTGGGCGGGGTAGGGTTAACCCTTGAAATGGGGAGCTTTGCTGCTCAAATTGCTAGTGCTGAATTGGCGACTTTTCTTTAGACGTGATGAAGTACTTCAAAGGGCTGCCTATAAGTGATCTACGCTTTAACTTAGTGGAATTGCTCTGAGATTTGACGTGGTGGAATTGCCGATTATGATCCATTCCAGCGTCGCTGATGTCGGCGCTTGCTTGTAGAACAAACTCAAATCCACATTCTGCTATGACACTACGTAACCTCGTTGTTACACTTGCTGCTGTGCCCGTATGGGCGTTTGGGCAATCTAACGCGGCCGATGAGGCTGCTCAGCTTCGGGCGGAGCTCAATGAGCTTCGGCAACTCTACGAAACGAGAATTCAAGCTCTCGAGGCTCGGCTCGAGAGTATGGAGCAGGCTCAGCAGATGGAGGAAGAGCAGGTTGAGACGGTGAGAGTTCCCGATCCGCTTCCTGCCTCGGCTACGGTTGATCCTGTTGAGGAAGAGCTTGAGCGCTACCTGAAGGAGGCCTACGCGAACACGACGGAGTCTCGTTCTATTTCACAGAACATGGAGGACACGCTGTTCGATGAGCGCGTGGAAAATGTACTGCAAAACTTCTTGGATATCTCTGGATACATGCGTGCAGGTTACGGGCGGAATGACACGGGGGGACCGCAGGTCGGTTTCGGAGCCCCGGGAGCCGGGGCCAAGTATCGACTGGGCAATGAGCCGGAAAATTTTGGTGAGTTGATATTCTCCAAGTCCTTCTTTGTAGCGGATCGCTTTTCGCGAGACGCTCAAACCCGAGCGAAGGATGATCCGATCGCCCACGTGCAGGTGCGTCTCGACTTCTACAACCCGCATGAAAGTTTCTCCTCGGGAAGCGATACTACTTTTGGGTTTCCTGAAGCTTGGGCCTCGATTGGAAACGTGCTTGAAGGCCAACCTCAGGCTAAATTCTGGGCGGGGAACCGGTTCTATCGTCGCCATGATATCGGCGTGAATGATTTCTTCTTCTGGAATATGAGCGGAGGAGGCGGTGGTATCGAAGATGTGGATATCGGAAACGGGGCTAAGATGGCATTTGCTTGGATCGGACATGGGTCCCGTAGCGGAATAACCGACGTACCTGAGCCTGACCCAGAGAATAAGGCAGGGTTCAGCAAGACGAACTTCGATCTACGAGCCTACGATATACCGTTCCTCTCAGGGCACCTCGAGGCAGGATTGGTCTACTCAAGCGTTAAGAGTGGCCTAGATGCAAATGGTCAGGAGGCGCCGGATACGGATGGGCTTGCTGTCAGTCTCGTGCATACGAAATCCGGTTTCCTGAGTGATGACGGTGTCAACAAGTTCTCGATCCAGTATGGTCAGGAAGCCGCGAAGACCTTCACCTCTGGTTTCGAAACCTTTACGAATTCAAGTGGCAGTTTTATTCAGCCCGACTTGCCGGGATCTTGGAGAGTGCGTGTCACGGAGAATTTCACCGCTAATTTGAGCGACTCGTTCTCGTTGGGACCTGTTTTTGTGTATCAATACACGGACTACGGTGACAATTACGGGAATAGTGAATGGATTTCCGCAGGCGTTAGGCCTATCTTCCACTTGGACAAGAACTGGAGTTTGGCTCTCGAAGGGGGCTACGACTGGGTGGATGACGACTTTCTTGGCGTGAGTGACGGCATGTTTAAGTTTACGATCGCTCCGCAGTTATCCATAGGAAACCGCTTTAGCAGTCGCCCTGTTATTCGTGCTTACGCTACTTGGGCGGACTGGGGCTCCGAGTTCATGGGAATGGTCGGCGGAAACGATTTTGCTGACGAGACCGAGGGCGGCAACTTCGGTCTGCAAATGGAAACTTGGTGGTGATGTGTTAGAATCCAGAAAACGTTAAGAAATTAGCTCGTTTCGTTTGATTGGCCCGTCTGTTTTAAGGCGGGCTTTTTCGTTTTGTTGGGGGGGGGCTTTGTGTCCGTTGGGGACCCGCCTTCGCGTTAAGCTTCGGCGAGGCGAGCAACGGACTCTAGCTTTAGATCAATTTTCATATGGTTGGTCGCACGAGGTAAGATTGAGTGGCCCAGTCGGCCTCAATGCAGGATGGAGTCTCCACGGCGGCCTGCGGCGAGGCCGCCCTACCTTTCGCATTCAACGAGAACGTGCCTATTCGGAAGAAAAGCACTTTAGAGCAGCGGACGTGTGGCTCTTTTCGTTTTTGTGCGGAGCGTTTGAGATTTCTCTCGAACTGAATGAAGTCACTAGCGTGTGGTATCCGTGTGCCTATTGGATACTCTTTTTCTAACTTCCTATAATCTGCTTATGAATACACTTGATGCCATCGAAACCCGTCGCTCGATCAAACACTACGACCCGGAACATGTGATGCCAGAGGAGGACTTGGCGGAACTCATTCGCTTAACGAAACTCGCTCCTTCCTCGTTCAATATGCAGAATTACCGCTTGCTGGTGGTGCGAGATAAGGAGTTGCGAGCTCAGATTCGCGCGGCAGCCTGGGATCAGGCTCATGTCACGGACGCGAGCGTGCTATTCATCCTTTGTGGCGATATCAATTCGCACCTGGCGGACCCGAGCGACTACTGGAGTCATGCTCCTCAGGAGGTCCAGGACATGCTTGGTCCGATGATTAAGACGTTTTATGAGGGGAAGGATCAGCTGATTCGTGACGAAGCAATCCGTTCCTCGGCGTTGGCTGGAATGACGTTGATGCTGGCAGCGAAGGGGATGGGCTACGACTCATGCCCGATGGTTGGTTTTGATCCTGAAAAGGTTTCCGAACTGATAAAGCTGCCGGATGGCTATGTCCTGAGTTTCATGGTTCCGGTGGGGAAACTGGCCAAGGATGCGTGGGATCGTGGTGCCCGTTTGCCGGACGAAAAAGTGGTCGCTTACGATACCTTTTAGATTTTTGGGAGACGAACACCCACAGAACTTTGAAATACAAACGGCGGTCTCTGAGAGACCGCCGTTCTACTACCCCTAGTGTATTACCCTAAACTATGAAACTTGAAACTGAGTGATTCTCGAACTGAGCTCTTATCGGCTCTGCGTTTCTGAATCTGGATACACTCTATCACGATGGGGCGAATGAGGAAATACGACTTTGGTCTTATGCTAGGAAATTCGGGGTGAAAGGTGCTCGGTTAATCTTCTCGCAGCGCTTGAGTAGGCGAGAGCTTGGTGGCTCGCCTCGCGGGTAGCCACGAGGCTGCAGTTCCGATTGCTGCGAGCATGGCGATCGCAAATGTGAACACGATTGGATCTCGGGGGGAGACTCGGAAAAGAAGATTCCCGCTGAGTAAATGAGTTGTTGAAAAGGCGAGAGCGAGACCGGCAATCAAGCCGGCCGCCATTTGGAGGATGCCTCGTTTGAGCACAAGCCGAGCGACGTGTGAGGGGTGTGCACCCAACGCGATGCGGATGCCGATTTCTTGAACTCGCCTAGCGGTAGACTGAGCGACCGAGGCGTAGATGCCTATGGAAGCCATGATGAGTCCGATTGCAGCGAAACTTAAGAAAAGCGTTCCGAATACATTGAGGAACCAATAGTTCCGCTCCATCGCTTGCTTGAGTGTGCGAATATTGAATACAGGTAGATCTGTATCCAGGTCTTGAACGATAGTCTTCAGGTCGGAAGTCGCGGACAGGGGATTGTCACCTATCGCGAGCATTATGTTCATATAGCCCCATGGCTGTTGGCTATGGGGCAGGTAGACGAGCGGAGGCGCATCCTCGTTTTGCCCCTCTTGTACAATGTCGGATACGACTCCAACAATTGTGATCCAGTCTCTCTCTTTGTCCTTTTCAGGGAAACAGAACCGTTTGCCTAGAGCAGACTCCTCGGGCCAGTGCTTGTTGGCAAACTCTTCACTCGCAATCGCTACTCGTTGATTGGATTCGATGTCTGTATTCAGAAAGCTGCGACCTTCCTGCAAAGGAATATTGGTCAGGGAAAAGTATCCCTCGCTTTGAACGATATAGGAAGCTCTGGGGGGATTTTCTGGATCGGTAATTTCTTGGCCATCTATCTCGATGTTTTTCTTGGCTGCCCCGAGTCCAGGAAGGTGACTGCTGAGAACGACTTGTTTCGCTCTTTGGAGGTTCTCGAGGCGAGTTTTCAGTTCCTTGTAGAACTCGCGTCGCTTCTCTGGAGTTGCGTAGCGTTCTTCGGCTCTCTCTGGTAGGCCGATACTCGCAGTTAGGGTGGTTTCTGCAGGAAGAAAATCGTTTAGTCCTCGGGCTTGAAAGAAGCTCCGTAGCATTAGCCCAGCACCTGTTAGCAGAACGAAAGTCATCGCGAACTGAAAGGCTACCAGTCCACTCGACAAGAGTTTCGTTCGCTTGGAGTCGGAGCCGCGTACGCCGTCCTTCAATATATTGTTCAAGTCGAGCCGGGAAGCTCGGAAAGCAGGTAGGATTCCGAACAGCAAACCGCTGCCGATAGAGATCAGGGCGAAGTAGATGAATACGCGATGATCGAGCTCGAATAGAATCCAAGAAGGTTTTCCGACGTCTTGGGTCGCTTGATCGAAGGCGTGGACTCCTAGGGCTGTGATCGTGAGACCGAGGATGCCTCCTAGGATGCTGAGGCTGACGGATTCGGTGAGCAGTTGGCGGACGATCTGGCTGCGTCTGCCTCCCAGAGCGGAACGTATCGAGATTTCCTGACGTCTCGTGAGAGCACGGCTGAGAAGAAGGTTAGCGACGTTTGAACAAGCGATCAAAAGGACGAATGCGGTCGCGGTCATCATCGCTAGAAAGACGATTCTGATAGGACCTCCATTGAAGCGTTCGTGGAAAGTGAGGACGTCTACTCCGATGTCCTCATTTGTTTCAGGATGCTCTTGTGAAATGTTTGCTGCGACGAGTGAGAGTTCGGCGTTGGCATCGTTGATGTTTGATCCAGGAGATAGCATTGCGAAGGCCTGAAGCGGGCGTTTGCTGCGGTCCTCTCGCGCATTTTCAGGACGATAGGGAATCCATACGTCTTCGTTGGAAGGGAAGCGGAATTGATCTGGCATGATGCCGATAATTTCGGTCGCTTCTCCGTTTAGCCTGACGATGCTACCGATCACGTCGGGATCGTTTCCGTAGCGCGTTTTCCAGGCTTTGCTAGAAATGAGGGCTGTTCGGTTGCTCCCGTCGAGGAAGTCCTGCTCGCTGAAAGGGCGTCCTTCAGCTGGAAGCGTTTGCAGCATGTCGAAGAGATCAGGTGTCACTCGTGCTGCGCTAAATCTCTCTGGGGCGACTCCGGTTTCGGAGAGGATTGCTTGAAACCGGTTAACACCTTCCAGCTGTTCGAGCGACTTGGTTTGCGCTTGGAACTCGGTAAAGTCCGGGTAGGAGAGGTTCATCCGCCAATTCTCGTTCTTTGGGTGTCGTCCTGACACCGATACGAGTCGCTCTCCATCAGGGAATGGCACTGGCTTGAACAGAACGGCGTTCGCCAAGGTGAACACGGTGGTGTTGATACCGATTCCGAACGCGAGGGTGACGATTATGGCGAGCGAAAACCAGGGATGGTTCCGGATCAAACGGAGAGAGGCAATGAAGTCGGATTTCATGGGAAGGCACAGTCTGCTATCGAAGGTTTTCGATATGTTGGTGGCCTACCCAATGGGAGGAGTTCTGGTTACAGCTTTGTTGGTAAGGCTTGGTGGTTCGTTTTTCTAGAGACGTTTGTCTTTCAAAAGATGTTGGGATAGCTTGTTCTTGTTCGGGCTTGCGGTATGTTGGGCGTTTCCTGATCTGATTAACCCTAATCCAACTAAGTTATGAGCAGTATAAACGTTAATGCCTACCTGGTTTTTGGTGGCCGCGCTGAGGAAGCGATTGAGTTCTATAAAAAAGCCGTCGATGCCGATGTGGTGATGATGATGCGTTTCAAGGAAAGCCCGGATCCTATGCCAGGCCTACCGGAGGGATTTGAGGACAAGGTGATGCACGCTACGCTTAAGCTGGGCGATTCTGTGCTTATGATTTCCGATGGTTACGAAGAGGATCTAGAATTTAAGGGATTTTCTCTCGCGATCGCTGTGGAGAGCGAGTCGGAGGCTGAGCGACTGTTCGGGAATTTGGCGGAAACCGGAACGGTTCAAATGCCTTTAACCAAGACGTTCTGGTCGCCGCTGTTCGGACTGGTGAAGGATCAGTTCGGGGTGGACTGGATGATCGACGTTAAGGTGCCGGAGGTTCATTAGAGGGCAAGCAATCTAGGACGCGACTCTGTCATGGGTTCACAAAGGTTTGAAGGACGTGTTGCGATCGTGACGGGCGCTGCTCATGGCATCGGTTTCGCGATCGCAGAGCGGCTTTTCGCGGAAGGCGCGAAAGTGGTCCTGAACGACCTGGATCCTGCGGCTGCCGATACGGCGGCTCGTTCTATGGATGAGGATGGGGAGCGCTGTATCGCTTTCGCGGGAGATGCGGGTGATCCGGACTTGGTTAAGCAACTCGTGGCGTTTGCGGTGGAGCGGTTTGGGCGGTTGGATTTGGTCGTCGCCAATGCGGGTCTCACTACGTTCAACACGATTCTAGATATCGAGCCCGATGCGTTGCGGCGCATGCTCGACTTGAATATTCAGGGATCGGTGTTTCTGGCCAAATACGCTGCGGAACGTATGGTGGCTCAGGGAGATGGTGGGCGAATCGTTTTCATGTCTTCCGTTACGGGACATCAGGCGCACGATAATGTTGTTTGTTACGGAATGACCAAAGCGGCCTTGAGGATGCTGGCTAAGGGGCTTGTCGTTGAGCTGGCTCAGCATGGGATCACAACCAACGCGGTTTCTCCGGGGGCTACGGTTACCGAGCGTACCTTAAGGGGAGACCCGAGGCTCGATGAGAAGTGGTCGGAAAAAACGCCGACGGGCCGTGCTACCCGCGTAGAGGATATCGCGGCTGCGACGCTGTTTTTGCTGAGCGATGAGGCTGCACAGATCACCGGCCAAAGTCTCGTAGTAGATGGAGGGTGGAGCTCAACGAGCGAGACTCCTGATTTTGGTTTGGCCTAGGCGGTTCGTGAGTCGGGTGAAGTTGGTAGGGGCAGGTTGTTGCTCTTCTGCGTCTGCTTGATATGGGGTTCCGCGGTGCGGCGACGAGTGCTGACCCTACGGATGGTGTGACTTTGGTGGAGCTAGTGCGTTATTCTTATGAATAGGCACGTTCTCATTGGATGTGAAAGGTAGGGCGGCCTCGCCGCAGGCCGCCGTGGAGACTTGATCCTGCATTGCGGCTGACTGGGCCAGTCAGCCCTACCTCCCGCGGCTAACAATTTGAAAGATGCTCTAGTGCGTGATGATGGAGAATTGGTAGTTCTTGGATTCTCCGGGGGTTAGCTGACTTAGGTAGCTCTTTTCGCTGATCTCCAAAGGTGTGTCTTGAAAGTCGTGGTGTCCGACCAAGGGCTCGATGCAGACGAACGGTTTTCCGGGAGGAGTCCAGATGTTCACGTTGGGGAAGTCGCCGAATTCGATTTCAACGAAAGGTGGTGAGTCCTTTTCGGCGACGCCTATTCGGTCGCAGCCGTGCCCGATGAGCAACATGCCGTGGTTGGGGACGCGCTCGTCGCTTACGTCGAGTCGGGACTCGTTATTGAGAAAGGGAACTCTCTCTTTTTGGATGAGGCCTTCGGTGACGATTGGGCGGTCCGTGTTTTGCGGGGTCGAAAACGTGAGAGTGTAGTTGTCGCGTGTCTTGCCTCCACCGGATGGATACACGAATCCCGGGTGTCCGCCGAGCGTAAAGGGCATGGTTTCTGAGCCTAGATTTTCGACTTGGAAGTGGTTGACGAGTTTTTGGCCTTCTAGCCGATAGGTTACTTCTAGGCGAAAGGGGAAGGGGTATTGCTTGAGCGTTTCGCTGTCAGACTCGAGTGTCAGCGTTACGCTGTCTTTCGTCCTGTTCGTAATTTTGTATTCGTTTCTTGGGCCCAGACCGAGTAAAGGTAAGTTATAGCGCTTCTCGTTATGCGTGAATTCATCACCTTTGAATCTAACGATTACGGGAAACATGATTGGAGCTCGGCCTGCCCAGTATTCTGGGTCGCCGTGCCACAGGTATTCGCGTCCGCCTTCGTTTGCTTTTATGCTTTGGAGCTCGGCTCCGTAAGTTGCGATTTGGACGGTAAGTTGAGAGTTCGCTATTGATACTGTATCCATTGCGGCGAGGTTGAGGCAGAGGGCGATCAGGGGGCAGGTGAGTAGAAGTCGTTTCATGGTTGAATAAAGAGGGGCTTTGAGGGCGAACAAAGCGCAAACGCTGTGTTTGAGCAAACGGTATTGAGCTCGCTGAAGCGTTAAAGTGAAACCGTTAGCTTAACGGCTCAGTGAAACGGGGGCTTGCTGCAGTTTTAGTGCGGCATGATAGTGTGGGAATTGAATTGTTCCCCCTCCTATGTGTATCAAGAAGTTGCCTACGGTTTTGTTGTCGATCGTGTTGGTCGTCGTCTCTCAATTTTCATTTGCGGAGTCTCGGCCGAATTTCGTCGTGATTCTGGTTGATGACCAAGGTTATGGAGATATGGGGTCCTATGGGTCCGAAACGATTCGGACGCCTCGGCTGGATAGAATGGCGGACGAGGGGATTCGTTTTACGAATTTCTACGTCGGCTCGTCTGTGTGCAGCGCGTCACGAGCGTCGCTTTTGACTGGCCGGTACTCAGCTAGGCATGGGACGAAGGGAGTGTACTTTCCGGGCAGAGGGGGGATGGATCCGCAAGAGCTGACAATCGCTGAAGTATTGGGGGAGAATGGGTACGCTACGGCCTGTATTGGAAAGTGGCACTTGGGGGATGACCTTGAGTTTTTGCCGACGAAGCAGGGCTTTGATAGCTATTACGGGATTCCGTATAGCAATGACATGTTCATTGGGCCGCGGCAGACTTTCGCGGAGGATGTTGAGCTGTTGGAAGGCTACACAATCGAGATGGCGAAAGCGGATCGGCAGTACGTAGCGGATCACCTCGGGCAGAATCAGAAGATAAAAAAGGAGCGAGGCTTGGCTGACAAAGTTCCTCTCATGGAAGGTGAATTGATCGTCGAATACCCGGCGGAGCAGTCGAGTTTGACGCGTCGCTACTTTGATCGGGCGATCGCTTTTATGGAGGAGCAACGGGATGCGAAAAAACCGTTCTTTCTCTATTTAACGCCGGCGATGCCGCATATCCCGCTTTTTGCTTCGGAGGATTTCGTGGGTAAGAGCAAGGGCGGCTTGTATGGGGATACGATAGAGGAAATCGATTGGAACGTAGGACGTTTGCTCGATTTTCTGGATGCAAATAATTTGAGCGAGCAAACGATGGTTGTTTATGCTTCCGATAACGGGCCTTGGCTTGGTTTGGGGGATGCGAGCGGCAGTGCGGGGATTTTGCGAGATGGCAAGTTTAGCAATTACGAAGGAGGGATCCGAGTGCCAGGGATCGTCCGTTGGAAGGGGAGGTTTTCTGAAGGAGCGGTTAGTGAAGAAGTCGTATCCACCATCGACATACTGCCAACCGTGGTTGCTCTGGCGGATGTGGATTTTCCTGATGTTGAAATCGATGGCTTAGATTTGACGAAGCACTTCGAGAATCCTGCGATTCGGATCGAGCGCGAAGTCTTTGTCTTTCTTGCCAATGGGAAGGCTACCGGTGTTCGAGTGGGGGATTGGAAATACACTGCCGAGGGATTTGCACGCCACCAGAAGGACCGGCATGGACCGGAGCTGTACAATCTGGCGGAGGATATTCGAGAGGAGCGAAATCTCTATGCGGACAAGCCAGAAGTGGCTGGCAGGATGCAGAAGGTATTGGAGCGGGTAAGAGCATCCTTCGCTCAGGGGCGATCCCTGTAGAGGCTACTCACGCTCTTGCATGTTAGCCATTGGGGACGATGGCCGTTACCGATAAGGGATTGAGAGATCCTCAATCCCTTGTGAGGCGATTGCGTTAAGCGTACTCTGGAACTTCGTAGCCTTTGCGGTCTTGGCGTTTCAGGTACTTGTTTGCTTTACCTGATCCTGAACCGTAGAAGGTCTCGTTCTCGACGTCGATTTTGAGCTTTCGTCCGATTGTCCAGCGGTCCAAATCACGATCGACGTTCCAGCGATCCAATTGTTCGGAGAGGCGATCGTAGGTTTCCACCAGATAAGGATCTTTGCGAAGGGATTTCTGGGTTGTCCGAGTCTTGGCTTGTTTACCGATTTGTACGGAGATGTTGCCAAAGTGGGATAGGCAGGCCGACTTGTATCCGGTTTCTAGGGTACAAGCGATGTCTGACTCTTTGCGGCTGCGGACGGCTCGGAAGAAGGCGGGCATGTGGTCGAAGCCACCGTTGCCTTTGAAGCGTTCGCCTTTCTTGTTGCCTTCGTAGTAGACGATTCCGCCTCCGCGTCCGCCGCGGAACTCGCCGCCCTCGCAGGTCACGATCACGCCGACCCGGTATCCTTTGTAGTTGGGCGCAGCGTTGGTCTCTGGGCTGACCCAAAGGTTGCGTACCTCGAAGTGCGCTGGAACGGTGCCCCAATCCATTTTGGTGATCTGCATGTTTGGGGTTTCGCCACCATCGTTCCAGGCGAATCGCGAGCCATAGCTCTCGATTGCCTTGGGGTGGTCCGGCTCGTCGAGAATCCAGCGCATGAGGTCGAGCTCGTGAGGCCCTTGGTTTCCGAAATCCCCGTTGCCGGTATTCCAGATCCAGTGCCAGTCGTAGTGGAAACTTTTGCGGTACATGGGCAGGTCCGCTGCTGGACCGAGCCACTCGTCGTAATTGACGCTACTTGGAGGGATCAAAGGTGTATTAACTTTGCCGATACTAGCGCGATTGCGGTAGCAAAGACCTCGAACTTCTTTGATCTTGCCGATGTTGCCTTGCTTGATCCAGGCAAAGGCTTCTTTGAGACCGACGTCGGAACGGTTCTGCAGGCCGGCTTGGACGATGCGCCCATAGCGCTTCGCGGCTGCCACCATTTGTTGGCCCTCCCAGACATTGTGGCAGACCGGCTTTTCCACATAGACGTCCTTGCCGGCTTGGCAGGCCCAGATGGTCTGGATGGCGTGCAGGTGGTTTGGGGTCGCGAGGATTACCGCATCGATGTCTTTGCGCTCGAGTAGCTTGCGGTAGTTTAGCTCCTTGTCGGGCGTGATGTTGAAGTCTGTCTCTAACTTTTGGGCCTGTTTGTTTAGAATTGCGGAGTCGACGTCGCATATGGCTACGATCGCGGTTCCTTCAGATCGCATGACGTCTTTGATGAGCTGCATGCCTCGGGAACGAATACCGACGACTGCCACGCGGACGTCGCCGTTGGGACTCGCTCCACGAGCGGATCCGATGGCGAATGCGCCAGCTAGAAGGGCAGTGCTTTGGATAAAGCGTCTGCGTGAAAATGGGTTGGGGGTACTCATAATTGTAGACGACCCTTCACGTGTAAGATCTTCTCGATCGATTGCAAGAGCGTGAGCAGCTAGATGTTCTAAACCAGTTAAGTTGAACTGGGCGTTCTCTGGTTTCGAGTGATGGGGCATTGGTCAAAAAGAAGATTGCCCGGTGGGAGATTCTTTTGATGTTATACTCTCTGAATCCCGTTTTCTAACTCTTGCTGTTTTCCCGAAATGAGAATTTTCGTGCGTTTGCTCGTTCCTGCTCTGTTCTGCCTTTGTTTTTGCGTCTCGCCGGCTAGGTCCGATGAGAGCCGGTTGTCTCGAGAGGAGATGGACGAGTTTGTTACCAAGGCGGAAGCGAATTTCGTCTCCGAGATCGGCCTGCCTGAGGAAGCTTTGAACAAGCGTTGGAGGAGGGACTCGCTGAAGGTCTGGATTCCTGAGGGGACTTCGTATGAGGAGGTCGTAAGGAAACTAGAGTCGATAAATGCGTCACGTGGATTTTGTTTCCGAATCATTCGTGACGAGAACTATGTCTGCATCGAAAGGACTTACTACCGAAGGCGAGATGGTTTAGCGATTTCGCTCATGATCGTAATGGATGAGAACCAAGAGAGTACGGTGGCGTCTTTGAGCCGTTCTTTGTACAAGCTTCCGATTTCGGGATCCTAGTGGCCGGCTGCGTAGTTCGTCTTGTCTTTGGGGGGGAGGGAGTTGATCCGCTATTTGGATACGGATCGAGTCAAGCGGGAAGAAGCGGGTTGCTCAGATGGAAGGTCTTCCGCTGGCCTAGCTTAAGTCGTTCAATCAGTTTGCCGTAGTGAGCTTGAAAAAGGCGATCGAGCGCTTTGTCTCGGATTAGCAGTTCGAGGCCTCTCTTAAAGGCAAGAGCGATTTGCTCGCTTCTTGGGTTAACGTAGAAGAGTAAGGGGTAGGGGTACTGTATCGAGAGTTTGGGGGCGATTTGCAGTCCGCCAAGTGGCACGCAGCGCGTTTCGAAGGCATCTTCTATTTCGTTGGCTCCAAGTGAAACGTAGTCGAACTGCTTGTCTTTGAGTCGGAGAAAGATCTCGTCGTAGCTGCCTCCTTCGTTGACTGCGTAGTTATTTGCGCGAAAGAGTTGGGCGTCTGCCCAACTGAAGGGAATCCCCGCGACGCGCTTCCTCATTTGGTCTTCCGTGGTTATCCTGGAGAAATCGTCGGCATCCTCGGAACGGATGACGAGCAACCTGCGCCCGAGCAAACCGTTCATCAAGTCGATGGGAAGAACACGTTTGTCCTCGTTTGTGAACTTTGGATTTCCGGCAACCGTGGCGAATACGTCGAAGCGCTTTTTCCGGAAAACGCTCGCTTCGCCTTCTATAGTGGGAAAATCGGTGCAATCCGTTTCAATTTCCCAGCTGTCTTGCTGCTCGTCGGCAGCTGCGAGGGCTTTCTCAAGGACGATGAGTTCGTATTCTTGGCGGGCGGAGGACTTGTTTCCGTTCCAGAAGCGGACCTTGTTTTTGTCTGCTTCAAGGGGCATAGATTTTCTTGATGGCGTGGTAGGCGAGTCTTGGATTGCGGTCGATGTCGACGATGCCCCACCACTCTTCGTTGAACTCTAAATCTGGGTAGGGACCGCCACCGGGGGCGATGCCTCCGATATCGTGCTCGCTTGCGAGTCCTTTGCCGTCCTTCCACCACTCGTCGCTAAACTCGAAGAGTGCCCCGCCGAGAACTTGTCCTCTGTTCTGCGAGGCGTATTGGGAGATTATCTGGAGAGTGAGTTTTTCGACTGCGTGAGCTTGGGCGTCCGGGGCGTATTTTCCGTCGCCTTTCCGGTTGTCAATGGCGTCTGCTCCGTACTCTCCGATGTAGATTGGCTTATCGCTGACCTTTCTCCATTGAGTGAACAGGTTCTTAAAATTGTCAGACCGATAGATGTTTAGCCCCCAGAGGTCCGCATCGATTTTTGCGATTGTTTTTTTGGAGGGGATCTCCCCGTAGTTGGATGCGATTAGCAATGAATCGTCTATGCTTCTGATAATTGTAATAGCCTCTTGAATACGCTTTACCGTGCTATCGAAGTTGCCCTGATAGTTGTAGAGATTGTTGTAGTTCCACTCGTTGCCGACTTCGAGAAGAAGGGTGGTCGGGTGATCTTTCAGTGCTAGGACTGACTCTCGAATTTCTTCGTCTGTCGTTTTGTAGTAGTTGAAGACTGGGACGATGACTTTCAGGCCGTGCTGTTGAATGAGATCCAGTACTTCGGGATTGGTTATGGCTTTATAGGGGCGAATCGTATTGAAGCCTGCTTCGGCTATGAGACGCAGATCGGTCTCAACGAAACTTAGACTGTAGCCCGGACTACCCGGAACATAGGCGAGACCTTCGGGGTGCTTTTCTCCCTTGGGGATGGGATTCCAGCAGATGCCCTTTATGTCAAATGTCGTGCCGTCTACGACCAGTTTTCCGTTGTTTAGAGTCGGGCTTAGATTTGCGGTCGTTTTGTCGCTTTCACGAGCGTTTCCAGTGGAGAGGACAACAGCCAGCGATAGAGTCAGAAAAAGTGAAGATAGGGTGTTTTTCATCTAAAAAGGGTGATGTAGCACGAAATACAGTTGCACTAAAGTGCAGCTAAATCAACTGGAAATTGTGGCTACGTTTTTCTTACTTCCTGCTGGAAATCGGATGAGAGCCTGGCAGGGTCGGCGACATGGGGAGAGCGATGTGCTATAAATGTAACCGGCCGAAGCAGTTATGCTGGTGCGAGCAAATCACCCCCATGCGGACTCGCACGAAGATCGTCATTTTGATGCATCCCTACGAGCACAGGCAAATCAAGCTGAACACAGGGCGGCTGACTCATCTGTGTCTTGCGGATAGCGAGCTCCATGTCGGCGAGGATTTTGGAGGCGATGCGGCAGTACAGGCCTTGATTGACGATCCCGCCAATCATCCGGTTTTGCTTTATCCGGGGGAAGAGGCGCGCGACCTGTCGAACGGGGAACTGAAAGCTTCGGATTTTGATGGGCGTCGATTGGTGGTTTTCTTGCTCGATGCCACCTGGAGGCACGCCCGCTCCATGCTTCGATTCAGTCCCAATCTGCAGAAGCTTCCAAAGGTGATGTTCTCTGGCGCGTCACCAAGTCGCTATGTCATCAAGAAGCAACCCGAGCCCAGTTGTCTTTCTACGCTGGAGGCGACGCATGAGTTGTTGTTGGCGCTGGATCGTTGGGGATTGGATGAGTATTCAATGCCAGAACAGTTGCTCACGCATTTCATGAAGATGCAGGAGTATCAATTGAAGCGCACGGAAGCGAATCGGCGTCCTGACTTTGTTCCTCGGCGGCTTAGGCGGCAATCGACAGGATCAAACGAGGAGCAAGCCACTAATCCTTCGAAGCGTAGGAAGTATTTTCCCGCAGGGTGAGCGATTGCTGCACGCTAGTCGTTGGAATGCTAGTGGCTTGAGCGCACGACTTGCAAATTAGGTTGGTGAGGATTTGGTAGGACTGGACATCGTATGTTGTCCGAGTCGTTTTGTTAGCCCCTGATCCCCACCCGCATGCTTCTTCAACTCCTTACGCTTCTTGCTGTCCTCGTTGGGCTAGTATTCGCAATTACTAAACTCAAGGTGCATCCGTTTGTCGCTTTGATCTGTAGTGCTCTTAGTCTCGGGCTGCTGCTGCGGTTTGGAGGGAAGGAGACGGTGGATGCGGTGCTGACTGGCTTCGGAAATACGGTTCGGTGGATCGCGATCGTTGTGATTTTGGGAGCATTCGTGGGTGAGGTGCTGCGCGATACTGGCGGGGCGTTTCGGATCGCCAGAGCGGTCGTAAAGAAGAAGGGAGCGAAACGTTTACCGTGGGCGATGGGGTTTACTGGATACATCGTCTCTATTCCAGTTTTCGTGGATGTGGCCTACATCATTTTGCAGCCTGTGACGGAGGCCTTGGCGTCGCGGAGTAAACGCACTGTGCTGGTTATTGGTTTGGCGCTGACTGCGGGGCTAACTGTTTCGCATACTTTGATCCCGCCGACACCTGGCCCCTTGGCGGTGGCATCGCAGTTGGAGGCGGATGTAGGGAGGATGCTGCTGATCAATGGGTTTGTGGGAGTTGCAGCTATGGCAGGGGGGATTCTTTGGGTACTGTATTTCTGTAGTGGATACCGTTTGCCGGTTGATGCCAAACTTGCTGATGCTACAGATGGTAAGGAATCGTTTGGGGAAGAAGGCGGGCAAACAGGGCTGGTTTGGATGGACCTGTTGCCTATCCTGATACCGTTCGCTTTGATGGCTGGGGGAACTTTTTTCTCGGGAGAGAGCGAGTCCTTAGCTGCTCAGTTGACCGGCTTTTTCAGTACCCCGATGATTGCCGTTTTGGTTGGAGCAGGGGTCGCAGCTATGCAGTTCAGGCGCTTGCATAAAAAGAGTGGTCTCGGGGAATTGGTAGAGCAGGCGATTCTGAAGTCTGCGCTAGTCATTATGATTACGGGTGCAGGCGGATCGCTCGGGCATGTAATTCGCTCCAGTGGTATGCAAGATTCCCTAGCGAGTTACCTGGGTGATGTGCCTGCCCTCGGTTTTCTACTGCCCTTTCTGATTGCGGCTGCGTTGACGACTGCTACGGGGTCGATCACTGTTTCACTCATTGGAACCTCTTCGATCGTAGGGCCAATCGCGGGAAGCTTGCCCTATTCTCCGGAGATCATGGCTGCCTTGATAGGAGCTGGTTCGTTCTGCGTTTTCCACGCGAACTCGAGCTTCTTTTGGCTGCTAAATCGTTTGCACGATGCCCCCGTGGGGATTCTGTACCGAACCTATACGCTTCAGTCGCTAGTGATGGGAGTGAGTGGCTTGATGGCCGTGGTCGCTTTGCGATTGCTGGGAGTGCAGTAGGAGGATGGCTATAGCTAAAACAAGCTCTTATATAGTAGATGATGACCTATGGTTTATTGAAATATGAGGGATATGTGTGAGTGGATACATCTCAAAACGAGGGAACTCTTTTTTCGATAGACAAGCCTTCAGACCGTCTCTTGGTCCGCCATAAGTGGAGGCTTTTACAGATGGCAGGCCCGAGCCACGTTCCAAGAAAGGATCAGCTCTTGCCAAAGTTGAGCAATCACCCAAAGATTAGAGATCCTTCTCTACGGAATTTAATTTCCGAATAAGTAACTCAACACCAAGGAATCGACTATAGTATGAACAAGGGAATACAAAAATTCTACCTGGGCTCTGATTTAGCGGTAGCTATATTTGGAACAGTTTTAGCATTGATGTTATTCGCGACGAAAGCGAGTGCCGCAGGCGAAAGTGCCCCTCCTGAAGACTTCGAGGCCAGCAAGATTGTCCTGATGCTCTTCGGTCACAATGGCGAAGTCGCAACAAGGGATTTCGTGACGGTCTACAATCGTATAAACCAGCACAAAGTTCGAGTAAAACGCCATGACTCTAAAGCGTATGAAGAGCGTGATTTAACGAGCGAAGAATTCGAGCTGCTAGCAAATCGAATCTGGGCCCTGCGCGACAGGGCGCGGATTCCAAATGAGTTCAAAACTGACCTGGCTCAAATCGGAGTGCCTGGAGTCACACGTTTAACGGTTAGTATGCGAGTGCGTCCCTCGCAGAATTTCACATCTTTTAACCTTAGTTCTGGTTCGGGGGTGCTTGATCCCGAGATTAAAGCCGTAGCCCGCAATTTAGTGGAAATAGGTGGACTCGCATCTTCTCACGAAAGTGAGACCAAAGTGGCCGGAGTGCCGTCCGGAGATAAACAACCAACCGAAAACCCGCAAGATGCATCCTCAGGAGAACCAACAGGGAGCCCAAGCAACCCCTTTCATAAGGCATTCGAAAATATAAAAGGAGGTATATCGGATCTTGATAAGGTAGACACACCAGCAGAAGCCAGCCAAACCAATGATAATGATCTAACGCGTTTTAGCGCCGAATCGTACTTAACATCCGGATACTATCAAGTTCCTCGCTTTCGATTGAATATTGTAGGACTCAGGGAGGATGGAAGGTCTTTCAAGCGAGGAGAAATCACTATCGGTGAGTTTGGAAAAGACGCCCCATGGATCCATTATTACGACACTAATGAGAACAACCCAATTGGTCACCAACGCAAGCTGTCGCTTAGCGAATGCCAGCGGATCGACGAACTCGTACGAGGATTGCAGCATAAACCAAGCTCGCCGAAGACCTTCCAGGCAGAGCTGAGTAACTTCGGTTTAGATCGAATTTTTCAATACAACTTGAGCCTCTCGATGAGGCCAAAGACATCCACGGGACTCAACCACTTTTCCATTCAGCAAGGCGAAGGAAATCACTCAACCGTTGATGAAGATGCTGCTTCATTGGTTCGGGAGTTGCTTGCAATCAGCGGTTTTTTGAAAAACTGAAACTAATGAGGAAATGAAGTTCGGTCTTTGATTCCCTTCCCGAATTCAATGGTATGATGTCGCGTATCGTCGGCATCTTACCGTTGTTTAAATTACTGAGTGTCGGCAGATCTAGGACTTGTTGGATTTCTTTAGAAAAAGCGTCTGGCTATTTCGAAGGCGAAAAGGGCGCCGAATAAGATGAGCGAGCAGATTAGGGCGATATTGCTGAGAAGGCGGTTTTTCATTTCGCCTACCCAAGCCTTGTTATTATTCATGATCAGAAGCACGGACGCGAGGAAGGGCATGAAAAAGGCTCCGGCTACCGCGTAAAGAATCACAATTGCCAAGGGGCGTTGGAAAAAGAGCATCACCAGTGGTGGAATCGCCAGAAATAGAAGGAAGCCACGGTAGCTTTTTGAGCGATTGATTGGAGCATCGCTCTTATCTTTTCCGATTTCGTGCATGTAGTTTGAAAATAAGTACGGCACGCCTTGCCAAACTCCGAGCAGGGAGCTGAAGACGGCACACCAAAAACCGATCAAAAAGGCGCCTTTTCCGACGGGGCCCAGAATCTCGCCAAGTCGTTCTGAAAGGGCTAGTATCAAGGCCGAACCAGAAGCGTCACCCGGCTGGGCGCTGGCGGCGATAATGATGAGGGCAATGCCAAAGATCCCGGTAATGAAGTAAGCTGAGCTCAGATCGAACCAGGTCCGGCGTTGAGCAGTTGCTCCGGTCCAACCTTTTTCCCGTATCCAGTAGCCGTAACAAAGCAAGGTCGCGCTTCCTCCAACGCCTCCCATGACGCCCAATAGAAGATGCGCTGAGCCATCTGGCACGCTTGGCAGGAAAAGGCCGGAGAATAGGTCAGGCAAAGGCGCTCCAATCCAAATCGCGCAGGCGATTACGATTACAAACATCGCCGCGATAAGCGTTTTCATGAACGACTCGAAAAGCGCGTATTTCCCGGTCCAGACCAAAATCGCTCCAAGCAAGGTATGAATAGCGGCCCATACAGGTATTGGCAGACTGGGGACAAGGGTGTGTGCGGCGACGCCGCAGGCTGACATTAGGGCCGCTGCCACTAGAAAGCCCCAGAAGCAAAGGTAGGCCAGAAAGTACCAGGATACCCAACGAGGCAGGTGGCGTATCCAGCCTTCGATTAGGGTCGAGCCGGTCGCCAATTGCCATCGAGAAACGCCTTCGTTGAGAAAGGCTTTGAAGAACGCTCCCAAGACGACGACCCAAAGGACGGCGAGGCCAAATTTTTGTCCAGCGACAGCGGCGGCGATCAAATCTCCGGCTCCGACACCTGTGGCGGCGACTACGAATCCAGGGCCAAGGGCGCGCCAGCCGAGACGCTGTTTCTCGTTTGTTGGGGAAGGCATGGGGTATCGGTTTAGAATAAACCGAGGCTGGTGCGAAGGGAAAAATGCGCAGATCTTCAGACTATGACTAACTACTCAATTCTGAGGGCTACCATCGGGTCTATCTTGGCCGCGCGCCGGGCTGGAAGGTAACTCGCAAGAACTGCGACGAGTAGTAGTAAAAGGGATACGGAAACGTAGACTGCAGGATCGGTCGCTTCGACCTCGAAGAGCAGGCTTGTCATGTAGCGGCTTAACAAAACCGCCCCGACCAATCCTGTTGCGAGGCCGATGCCGGCCTTCCAGAGGCCTTGCTTGATGATCATGCTCACCACTTGAGATGAGCTCGCTCCGATTGCTCCGCGGATTCCGATTTCTCGTGCTCTTTGCGAAACGTCGTAGGCGAGCACTCCGTAAATGCCCAGGGCGGATAGAAATAGGGCGAGGAAGGCAAAGGCGACGAGCAGCATCATGATGGCTCGGCGGTTATCGAATGACGAACCTATGGACTCGCTCAGAGGAGCTGTATCGAAAAGAACGATACCGGGATCGATACTTTGCAACTTTTCTCGCATTGCCGAGAGCGTGTCGCTCGCAGGGCGATCGGAACGAAGGAAGAGGGTGAAGCCTCCGGGCCTGCCTCCGTTTATGACTTGGTAAATGAAGGGGTTGCCCGTTTCGTCCTCGACCCCGTTGTGAGGCACGTCAGCAACCACGCCAATGATGGAGGGCCAGTCCTCTGGATTTTCTGGAGGGCGTCCGAATGTGAATTGTCCGCCAACAGCAGATTTTCCGGCGAAGAACTTTTTGGCGAAACTCTCGTCGACTACGAAGCGAGGTTGTTCGGCTGAAATATCGGCTTCCTCAAAGAATCGCCCTTCGATGAGGCGCAGCCCCATGGTATCCAGATATTCGGGAGTGGTGCGAACGCGGAAGGCTCCTGGTTGAGGCGATCCCGGAGGAAGGGTGTCCTCGCGTAGAGTGAAGGCGTTGATGGGGAGCCCGCCTTGGAAAGGGGTCGCGAAGCTTAAGGCAGCGGAGCTTACGCCTGGAATCTCTTTCATGCCTTGGATGATGCGATCGCGAATTTGTTTCGCTGCATCGTTGTCAGCCCGATGCGAACGTGGCAATGCGACACGACCTACGACGACACCTTTCGGGTTGAGACCGGGATCGACTTCCAAAGCCTTGGCAAAACTATGTATGAGCAGTCCAGCTCCCGTTAGGAGAATCAATGCAACTGCTACTTGCGTAACCACCAAAAGGCTGCTGAGGGCTCGTACCCCTTGGCCCGAGGAGGCGCTGCGGGAGCTGCTTTGTATGACTTGGTTTAGGTTGCTACGCCAGACGTGGAAAATGGGTATCAAGCCAATCAATACGCCAATGATCACGGTGAGGACCATGGCGAATCCTAGAACTCGGAGATCTAGAGTCGCCGGCAAGGCTTGGGGCAGCATTTTGGCTAAATAGATATTGGTCACGTTTAGCGCTCCCCATGCGACCGCTAGTCCGAGGAGGGCGCCGAGGGAGGTGAGGACGAAGCTCTCAAGCATGAGCTGGCGGGCGATGGTGAGTCGACCGGCGCCCAGAGCGGTGCGAATCGCCAGTTCCGATTGTCTCGCGTTTGAGCGGGCAAGGAGGAGGTTGGAAACGTTGACGCAGCCGATCAGAAGCACGAAGGCGACGCCGCCCTGCAAGAGGAGCAAGGTGGTACGTACTGGTTTGACGCGTTGTTCCTGCACCCCGCCAACGTTCATTGTCATGCCAGAACGGTCGACGAACGAGCGGACGCCTGGGGGAGAGGCATCGACGTAGCGTTCTTCGAGTATCTTTGCTTCGGCATCTGCTTGAGCGATTGTGGCATTTGGGTTTAGCCGTCCAAAAAGTTGGATACCGACGCCGTAGCGTCGTTGCGGATTGACTGCGTCGGGAGCCCACGCGAGTGGGATCAGGTATTGGACGCGGGCGTCGAAGGCCTCGAAAACGCGAGGCGCGATACCGATGATTGTGAAGGTTTCGCCATCGATCCGTAGTTCTTCGTCAATGACTTCCGGCTGTTCCGCGAAGTGTGTCTGCCAGAACGATTGAGTTAGGATAACGACCTTCTCGTTTCCGGGAGTGCTGTTTTTTTTGGTGAAGAAGTTGCCCATCAATGGCTTCACTTTGAGGATGGAGAAGATCTCGGAAGTGATTCTGGCGCCTTGGGCGCGGCTTGGGTTGTCGTCGTCGCCGATCATTGCTTCGTATGACCGCCAGAGGGCGAGCTCTTGGTAGGATTCGGCGTTTTCCGAATAGTCGACGTAGAAGGGAATGTTTGCAGGCATCCGATCCAAACCAGCCTTTTCGGCGGAGGTGTAGAGTTCGACGATTTGCTCAGGCTCCTCGAAAGGGAGCGGTTTCAGCATGAGAGAGTATACCGTGGAGAAAATGGCGGTGGTGGCTCCGATACAGAGAGCTAAGGTGAGCAAGGTGATGGTGGTGAATCCCTTGTTTTGCCGAAGTTGGCGGAAGACTTGACGCAGGGTAGTGTTCATGGGCAGGCGGAGTTGAGTTGGATTGGTGGAAAGGGGAATACAGAGCCTATACGTTCTTGGTTACTGAATTGTTACCTTAGAGACTGTCCAATAACCCCAATTCCTTCGCGTGCCTGTACTTTTCGGATATAAATTTCACTTTCTCATTTCGATATACCCTCCGGGTATACCTCAAATCGAAAGCCAAAATTTTTATCTCGAACTGTACTACGCCCACTCGAAAGCGAGTTATTGGACAGTCTCTTAGAAAAGCGGCATGTTGAAACGGGTTGGATCTGCTATTCGGAGGAAGAAGTGGCCAACGCCGGAGGCGCCGTAGAGGTAGTCGGCGGAATAGAGGCCAGGCTCGTCTGTCGGCCAAGCGTCTCCAGCCTTGGTTTCTTCTTTGTAGGACGCGGCAATCGCAGCGAAGTCTTTGGCACGCTCCAGCCAAAGCGGATCTTGAGTCTGGCAATAGAGATCCAGCATAAGATGTCCGCTGCCGCTGACTCCGGTGCAGATGGTGAGGTTATTGCGAAAGTCGCCGTATTGGTAACTTGCTTCTCCGGCCTTGAGGGCGATCTCCGAAAGCTCAGTACGATCTAAGAGTTCGCTGAGTCTGGTTAATACCATTCCGATGCCTACCGCTCCGTGGCTGTATTGGCATCGGGGCAGCTCCTTTGCTCCCGCGACTACGGGCCAATTGAGGCCACCTTTGCTTTCTATCGCTTGTCCGATGACGGTATCGATGAGCTGTTTCGCTATCTCTTTGTAGCGCTCTTCTTTCGTTTCCTGATACAGAAAGCCAAAAAAGTAGGATACACCTGACATGCCGTGCGAGACTCCCAGTGAGTATCTACCGTCTTGCTTCGGTTCGCCCGGAATCATCTTACAGAAAAGGCGTTCTCCTTCCTGAATGAAGGTGCTACTGATCCAGTCTGCGCAGCGTTTGGCTCCCTCTAAGTATTTTGGATCCGCCGTTTTCTGATAGAGCTTTAGAAGGTAAAATCCGTTCGAGGCTTCGCCACCCGTGAGATCAGTTATCGGCCCAGGCGGCTCCTTGAGGACATGATTGGCTAATTCGTGGCAATAGGAGCTTGGCTGCCTGTCGAGTAGAGAGTCATAGAAGAGCTGCACGTATGCGATGCCGACTTTGCCGGTGTGCAAGCCTCGCATGTAGTTCATCTCATTCTCGGAGGGGGGTGACACGCTCTCTGACTTGCACCATTCGATCGCTCCTTTTGCTAAGGAGAGCGCTTCCTGATCACCGCTGTATCGAAAATAGTCACACAGGAAAAAGGGGATGCCTCCCACGCCGTTGAAGAGGTTGTAGTTCCGCTGAGGCCGGTTTTCGTAGTCAATCGTTTCCCAGCAGATCCCGGAGTCTGTCTTTTCGGCAGTCCTGCGGATGAACGTGTAGATCGATTGGATTCCTTGCTCCCACGCTGACATGGGATAATCAAAGCCTTCAACGCAGGGAAAAACAAGGTTTCAATTCTCTGAAGCATGAGAAACGCAATCGCAAAAGAGGTGTCGCCTTTATTTGAATACAGGGTGAGTGAGTTGATTGTAGCTCTTGAAGCGTTGAAATTCTAAAGTGTCGACTTGTACGGCAATGCTGGGACAATGCCTTCATGTTTTCTACCTCTCGCATTGCTCTGATTCTTGTTTTGCCAATTTTTACTTCGGGATTCCTCACTGCGGGTACCGACGTACCGAGTCGTTACCCGACTATTGGTAAAATAACAAAATACGATGATCGCTTGGATTCTGTTTTGGATACGAGCTCTAAGATCGAAGTGATCGCTTCGGGCTTTGATTGGACGGAAGGTCCTGCTTGGAATAGGGACGGTGGTTATCTCGTCTTTTCGGATATCCCGAGAAATGTGGTGATGAAGTGGAGCGAGAGCGAGGGCTTGAGCGAATATCTGAGGCCTTCTGGTTATACGGGAAGGGTCGATTACGGAGGAGAGCCGGGCAGCAATGGATTGTTGTTTGATAATCAAGGGAGACTCACGCTCTGTGAGCATGGAGATCGTCGAGTGGCGGTCTTAACGCAAGACGGGGGAAAGCGTACATTGGCGGACAACTACAAGGGAATGAGATTTAACAGTCCCAACGACCTCTGCTACCACGAGAATGGGAATCTCTACTTTACGGATCCGATCTACGGATTGCCAAAGCGGCAAAACGATCCGCGACGGGAAATGGATTTTTGTGGGGTGTATCTACTGCGTCCTTCAGGCGAGGTGGTGTTGCTGACCAAGGAGTTTAGTCGCCCGAATGGAATCGGACTCTCGCCAGATGGGGAGACTTTGTATGTCGCGCAATCTGACGGGAGGGCCCCGATCTGGAAATCGTTTCCGGTCATGCGGGACGGAACATTGGGCGAGGGGAAAGTCTTTTTCGATGCATCTACGTACAAGGGAGACGGAGTTGGTATGCCCGACGGCATGGCGATCGATGTGGAGGGAAACATCTGGGCGACGGGACCGGCGGGTGTTTACGTATTCACCCCGCAGGGGGAGTTGCTAGGGCGAATCGAACCTGGAGAACACGCAAGCAACTGCGCTTGGGGCGACGATGGTTCCACTCTCTACATGACCGTCGACATGTATGTTTGTCGCATCCGTACGAAGGCGAAAGGCCTCGGGTTTTAGGGGCTTCTTGCGTATTGTATTATTCCTCGGGTTCTGACTCTGTTTCGCTGGGGAGCGGGTCGAGTTTGGCGATGAGCTGGTTGGTATTGTCGAAGTAGAGCTGGGCGGCTCGTTGCGCTTCTTTACCGTCGAAGGATTGGATTCGTTCTGGGAACTCAAGCATGGTGTCGAGCGGCCGGTCCTGCTTCAGGTATCGTAAAAAGGATGACACCCAGTAGCCGTTTTGCTTCAGGTTCTTTTCGTAGCTGCGAAGCTGCTGCTGACGGATCTTTTCCAGGTCCTCTTCAAGGGGGCCGTTTGTTTGCAAGGTTTCGATTTCGGCCCGTGTCATGGCTATGAGATCGTCCGCGTTTTCGGGGGCGCAGGTGAAGGAGAAGCCACTTGAGAACCTTTGTATTGGAAAACGTGAGAGGGAGGCGCTTACCCGGGAGCCGTATACTTTGCTTTCATCTTCGCGGAGCTTTTCGCGTAGTCTGATACTTAATACGTCTTTGGCTATGCCAAGAGCCATGGCGTTCTCGGGAGACCATTCGGCAGGGCCGTGGTACATCACGCTCACTACGGTTTTCTGTTCTGCGTTTTTGGGGACGACCACGTTTTGTTGCCCAGTTGTTTTGTGGTCTCCAGCAAAGCGCCCGATCTCGCTTCGCCCACCAGTGGGTAAGGATGCGACATAGCGTTTCAGGTGTTCTTTGAGGATGTCCAATTCAAAGGACCCTACGATCACTAGGTGCAAGTCTCCCAGATCGGAGAAGCGTTGCTTGTAGAGTTCGAAGGCAAGATGAGGGTCGATCTCGTTCACGACCTCTATCGACAGGGCTCGGTGGCGAGGGTGGTCTCCGTAGAGGGCTTGGCTTATGGCGTCGGAAAAATGTGCGTTGGGGGATTTAAGCCGGTTTTCGACGGAGGCCAGCAAGCGTTTTTTCATGGAGGCGAATGCTCCCATGTCCAACCTTGGCTGGGTGAGGTTGAGGTGCATGAGCTGGAAGTAGGTTTCCAAGTCTTTGGGCGAGGAGGAGCCGCGGACGTTTTCGTAGAGGGAGCTCAGGCCAGTGCCGCTTGAGACGATCTTGCCGGCGAGTTTCTTGCCGAGCTCGATCGAGTCGTAGTCACCCATCCCGCTGCGTGAAACGATGTCGCTGGCGAAGGTAGCTGATACGAAGTGTTCGTCCGGTATGAGGGAGTGGCCTCCGGGGCTGTATCCATTAATCAGTATCTGATCGTTTTTGAAGTCTGTCGATTTGGCGATGACGCGGATGCCGTTTGACAGTTTCAGGTCGTAGGTGTCGATCGACTCGATATAGGTTTCGCTGAGGATCGTGCCTGCTTCCGGCTGTTGGGGGAGGAGAGGGGCGTCGCTGATCCCGTCGTCGTAGGCGGAAAGGCTGTCTTCCACCTTTAGGGTAAGAGCGGCGAGAATTTGGTCTTCCGTCGGTTTGACGTAGTCCTCCTTTTCGGGGGCGGTGAAGAGGATGACGCGATTGGTGGTTTGGAGGAGGGCTGCTGCTTTGGCGTTTATTTCGGAGAGCTGCAGGTCCGCAAGGATTTGGCGGACGAGCTCGAGCTCGTACTCGAGGCCGGGGACGCTTTCTCCGACGAGGAAGTGGCTGATGTACTCGCGAAGGTACCGAGAGGATTGCTGCTTGTCGCGTTCGGCGTAGGCTTTTTCCAGAGAGCGGAGGATGTTGACTTTCATTCGCTCGAATTCGGTCGGGGCAAATCCGTCGCGGCTCGCTCGCTCGACTTCTTGCAGCAGGCCTTTGAGTCCGCCTGAGTAGTCGGCATCGATGAGGCCGGCGCTCATTCGATAGTAGCCTTTTTCGCGACCGAGGCTGCCGCGGCCGATGCCGGCTCCGAGGAAGGGGGGATCTTCTAGTTTAGTTCGCTCGCGTAGGCGGTTGTTGATGAGGGCGAAGTAGAGATTTTCGACGAGGCGTTCGCGATAGACTCTGACGGTGCCGTACTCGGGGCCATCGGTTTTGAGGAGGACTCCGATACTCGATTGGCTGAGTTCTGGATCGGTTTCGATGGAGAACAGGGTTTCTTCGTGATCGGCCAATGGGTGGTCGACACGTGCGGGCGCGTGGGACGGGTTCTCTAGATGCGAGAAGTGTTGTTTGATCTTGGCTTCGATTTCATCGGTGGAGAAGTCGCCGACGGCCACGAGTGACATGAGTTCTGGGCGATACCACTTCCGGTAGAAGTTTTGGAATTGTTCGGGCGTGAGTGACTCGATGATGGGGACCTCGCCGATGGGGAGTCGGTCGATGTATTTTGAACCATGATACAGGAGAGGGCGTTGCTTTTCTTGCAAGCGCTGGCCGACGCCTTTGCGAGCTCGCCATTCTTCAATCACGATCCCGCGTTCCTTGTCGATTTCTTCCGGCTCGAAGAGGATGTTGCTGGCCCAGTCTTCTAGTATGAGAAATCCCTTCTCGATCGTCTCAGGATCGTCGAGCGGTATCTCTAGTTTGTAGATGGTTTCATTGAAGGAGGTGGAGGCGTTGAGGTGGGAGCCGAAACGCATGCCGACGCCTTCGAGGAAATCTATGATTTCGTGTTTCTCGAAGTTTTTGGTGCCGTTGAAGGCCATGTGCTCGATGAAGTGGGCGATGCCTTTTTCGTCGTCCTCTTCTTGAAGGGACCCGACGTCGATCACGAGGCGGAGCAGGGCGCGTCCTTCGGGTTTTTTGTTTTCTCGAATGAGGTACCTGAACCCGTTATCCAGTTTTCCGATACGTACGTTTTTATCGAGCGGAAGCGGGGCGTCGAGCTCGGCTTCGGTGAATGAGAATAGCGGTGTCGCTACGTAGAGTAGGACGCAGAGGATCGCGGAGATACGTGATGGCATGCGAAGAGTTGGGTTCGAATGGATTGGGATCGCTAGTGAGACTGTTAAATAGGCTGATTTGTGGTTAGCCAAATAAAAAAAGGTGCATCAGCGCCTTGCAGTGGAAGAGTACGCAATCGTTGGAGCGCCTTTAGGCGGCATCCCTAGACAGCGGAACCCGGTAAGCCCGCTGAAGCGGGTACTCCAACTGTTTCGCCTCAAACAGCAATCCACTGAGTTTGATTATGAAACCCAAAAAAAGACGCCCGTTTGGACGTCTTTGTTTTTTTGCTAGAATTGTGTATCGGTGGAGATACTACGCTGCGAGTTCGGTGGAGAGATCGTCGATTCTCGCCTTCACCTTTTTACAGACGAGTCGGACCGTTTTGATGTCGAGTCCTACCTCGTCCAATCGGTTTTGGGTGATGGTGCAGTAGGTCTTTTCTCCCGGGGCTCCTTTGCCGAGATGGTTCGCAATTGCGGCTGAAAGGGCGAGCAGATGAGCGTGAAGGTTTTTCTCCGGCGCTTCATCTGGTGTGTATTGGTACCTTAGGGCTTCGATCGCTGCGGCTGGGAAGTGCCATGCTTCGAGCACGATGGCGGCTGCTTCGGGGTTGGTGACGCCTAGGTTTTCTTCTTCCCACAGGAGGAGGGGCGTTTCGGTCTTAGGGTCGTACTTGGGAGGGGTCATGAACTTCTTCGAGCAGGCGTCGACGATGGTTTTGCCCATGCTTTTGAGAAGTCCAAGGGTGTAGGCCTCTTGTTCGTCGACTCCGCGAGCGAGGGCTAGTTCTTCCATGGCGAGACCGGTCGCCACGGAGTTTTCCCAGAAATGCCAGCCGTCGATGCCGTAGGTGGCGTTCCGTCGGGCGAAAGTGTTGGAGGCGGCTGCCATGCCGACGACTTTGAAAAGCTCAGAAAATCCGATGCGTGAGATGGCTTCCTCGAGGGAGTCGACGGGATCGCCAACTGTGTAGGCCATGCTGTTGGAGATTTTCAGGACTTTGGCGGTGAGGGAGGTGTCGGTTTTGACGAGTTCGACTATATCGGCTGTGCCGGTGTCGCGCTCTTTGAGCAATTTGGTGAGTTTGCCGAAGATTTGCGGCGAAGGTGGTAGTTTTTGGGCAGCTGCTTTGAGTTCGAGCTGAGTGATGTTGTAGGCCATGTTATCAGAGACGATTCAGTGTGGTGGTTTCTGAAAATCGGCCGGCTCGAATAGGGCTGTAGAGGCCCGGTGAGGAATAGGGTTTAAAAGAACTAAAGGGGGTGGATCCTTAGGGCGGATATGGGGCTGCCGGCGGGGGGAATTGCCCTGCAAGGAGCTCTCTATTTTGGGAATCTTATTGGTCCCGGTTGGTTGATTTGGGTGGCGTTGTTGGATTGGCCTGGGAACTCTGCGTGAGGATTGCGTGGACCTTTTTTGTCTGGTTTGGGGAAGACGATCTTTCCGTCTTCAATGAAGGGCGGTGGGCTGCGGTGCGGCGTTGGATTGGTGGGAATGCTGTCGCCGGTTTGGGTGGACCAGTCGGAAATGAGCTGGCGCGCCTTGGTAAGGGCTTGGGCGTGCTCGGGATTGCTGGCGAGGTTGGTGAACTGGTGCGGTTCGTCGGTCACGCGATAGAGCTCTTCTTCTGGGCAGGGGTTGGCGAATACCTGTTGTTGGAACGTGTTGGTTTTCCCTTTGGCGTGAGCTTCCCAGAGGTCTTTGCCTGAGGGTGGGCTAAAGGCTTCGGAGCAGAGGTTGGGCTGATCTGGGTAGTTGTTTTTTATGTACAGGTAGTCGCCGAAGCGGACCATGCGTTCGTGGTTTTTGTAGACGTGCCAGTTGTGCTCGGAGAAGACCATGTCGCGGGTGCGGGCTTGTGGATCTCGCAAGATGGGGAGAAAGCTCTGGCCTTGGATGGTTTCGGGCTTTTCGAGTCCGGCGAGCTCGAGAAGCGTGGCGCTCAAGTCGATCGAGCTGACCAAGCTGTTCGTTGTTGACGCGTTTCTGATAAGTTCGGGGTACGAAACGACCCAGGGCGTTTTGATTCCGCTATCGTAGAGGCGGGATTTGCAGCGAGGGAAGGGGCGGCCGTTGTCGGCAGCGACGACGATGACTGTGTTTTCGAAGACGTCCTGCTCTTTGAGTTTGGCAACGACTAGACCGATGAAGTGGTCGAAGCGGCTGACTTCGTGGTAGTAGTCGGCGAGATCTTGGCGGGTGGTCTCAGAGTCGATCAGGAAGGGAGGCACTACGACTTCCTCGAGCGCGTACTCGGGGGCGTGCTCGCTTTTTTGCCATACGCGATGGGCGTCGCTGGAGGCGAACCAGAAGAAGAAGGGGCGGTCGCTCGGGCGGTCGTTTACGATTTGAACCCAGTCGTCCTCTTTTCCGGGGCCGCCGCCTTGGGTGATGAGATCGAAGGCTCGATCCTTGTTGCCAAACATGTGGTTTTTTCCCGAGAGAGCGGTGTAGTAGCCAGCTTGTCGGAGGAGTTCGGGAAAGCGTGTCTGGGAGTCGGGGAGCTTGGAGTGGAGCTCGGGGGCGCCGGTGTTGTGGGGGTAGCGGCCGGTGATGATGCTGCAGCGGCTAGGGCTGCAACTGCTGGTGGTGAGGTAGGCGTTGTCGAAGCGCATGCCGTTCGCGGCGAGGGCGTCGACGTTGGGAGTCTGGATGCTCGGGTGTCCGTAGCAGCCGAAGTCTTCTTGGGAGACGTCGTCGGCGATGAAGAAGATGAAGTTGGGAGCGTTTTCGGCAGGCGCCGCGAAAAGCGGGATTTGCAGAGTGAGGAGTGCAAGGAGGAAGGGGTGCATGTTGAAGGGGGAAAGTTGCTTGAGGTGGCCGCTGGGGACAGCGGCCGCTACCTTGGGTGCCTTACTGTCTCCAGGTGTAGGTGAGGAGGAGTTCGCGGGGTTCGTCGATGGTGATGAGTCCGTTGGAGGCGAGGCCGCTGCGGTTCTCTTCGTCTAGGGCGTTGGTGAGGGTGAGGGAAATGCGTGATGTATCGTCTAGCTGGTAGTGGGCGGCGAGGGTGAGGTCGGAGGTGGCGCCGAGGCGTCGCGTGTTGGCCAAGTTCTCCCAGCTACGATCATACCAGCGGTAGTTGGCGGCGAATTGCAGTTGTTCGTTTGCTGAATAATTCAAGCCTGCCACTGCCTTCCAGGGGGCGGAGTGGGGAAAGGAGTTGCCTTCCAGTTCGGCGAGTTCGTCGGAGTCGATCTCGGTCTCCGAGTAGATCGCAGTGAGCGAGGCGAAGAGGGATTGTGTGAGTTCGTGGGTCGCGTGTATCTCGATGCCGGATACGGTGGACTCGTCTAAGTTGACGCGGGAGCTGCCTGATCCGCCTTCCGGGATGAAGCCGAAACGTGGATCGAACCCGGACTCGGTGGTGATGAGCGCGTTGGCGATCATCTCTTCGGCTTCGTAGTAGAAGGCGGAGATTCGGAAGGAGCTGGAGAGGTCGGTTGACGATATTTTTTGAGTGGCGAGGGAGAGTTCGATGCCTTGGTGGCGTTCTTTGGCGAGCAGAGGGTTGGCTTCGGTGATGTCGTTGCGAACGCGGAAGGGACGGTAGAGTTCGTTGAGCGTGGGGGCTCGATAGCCGGAGAAGAGGATGAAGTTGCTGTTCGTCGTATCTGTGAATTCGTGACGCCAGTTTAGGTTGCCGCTGAGGATGTCCGAGTCTTCATCTGGGTAGCGATCGTCGCGAATGACGGTGTCGGTTTCGGTGTTGGTTTCGATACGACGCCCGTCGACGCGTTTGACGTTTTCGAGTCGAGCAGTGGCGGCGAGGGTATCTTCTGGGGAGAGTTCCCACTCGGCCACGGCGAAGAGACCGTAAAACTCTTGTTCGCCTCCGGCATGTCGGTCGCGGGTGAATCCAGCTCCTAGATTGCGGTAGCGCTCATTAACAGAGCCTTTGATATGGCGGAAGTCTGCTCCTCCGGAGAAGCGTACGGCTTGTTTTCCGTCCTGGCGATAGACGATGGAGCCGCCGATTGATTCGGCTGGCATGTCGTACTGGTCGAGGGCGGGGCGTTCGGAGCTCCGATCTTGGGCGACGGAGGCGAAGACGTTTTGGAAATCGCGATCTTGGTAGAAGAGGCTGAAGTTGAGGTGCGCGTCGTGAGCTTCGAGATCGCGTTGGGCGAGGTAGTTGAGGTCGATCGCTTCGGTGCTGTTCCGTGAGACGGGGGTGCCGTTGCCTCGTTTTTCGTCGAGAGCTCGCAGGCTGAGTTGGGAGTTCCAGAGATCTCCGTTGCGCCAGGAGAGTCGGGTGTTGAATGCGGTGGCCTCGGAATTGGCTCTCTCGTCGATGGGGCCGCGTTGGGAAGGGTGCAGCGTGTAGAAACCGTCTGATTGAAAGTGGCGTAGTCCGAAGTCGAATACCGCTGAATCGGAAAGGGCGTGAGCGGAGTTGAGTCTGAGGTCGATGCGATCGGAGCTTCCGTAGCTGGCCTGCAGGAAGCGAGCTCCAGGGGATGGTGGGAGCGCGACGAGGGAGATGATGCCGCCGGATGCCATATTGCCCCAAGTTTCTCCGATGCCGCTTGGGTAGAGGGTAATGGCTTCGAGTTGGGCGCTGTCGTAGCGATGCCAGTAGACCCAGCCTCCGAACGGATCGTTTTGCGGAACGCCGTCGAGAAGGACGAGCGAGCGAGCGCTGGCGTTGGAACCGAAGTTTCGTAGTCGAACGCCTTGGGTGGCGGGATGAGCGGAGGTCGGGTGGGTGCGGCGATAGCTGGCGAAGCCGGGATAGGCGTGAAGGACGTCGGAAACGTCGCGAAAATGGGCCGACTCGACCTCTTGTAATTCGAAGGAGGATACGCTCGCTAGATTTTCGGTACCGTTGGTCAGGATACGATTGGCGTTCGCGACAATTGGGTCGAGCTCGACGGTCTGGGCGCTAAGCAGCGAAGCGGAAAGAGTAAGGGTGGAAATTGCGATTTGATGACGCATGATAAGTTCAAAAAGCTTGAAATGGCCCGAGCGAAAAGGTCGAGCCCGCACTACGCTAAACGTTTCAAGATGGAGTCGGAGCGAGGGGCGCTCCTGGCTTTGGTGGAGATTGCAAGAGCTTTTCAATGGCGGGTCGGCGCCCCCCCTACAGGGTGGGACGACTGCGCACTGCGCCTTTAGTATGCCCCTCGGATTTGGTCTCGGATCTTTTCTTTGTAGAGTTGGCGGATTGTCTCGTGCAGCTCAGTCGGGAGAGGTGGCAGATCGGCGATGCTGGCGTTTGCCAGGGCTTGATCTGGTCGGGAGGCTCCTGGGATGACGACTGAGACGGCGTCGTAGTCTAGAATCCAGCGCAGCGCCATTTGGGCGAGTGTCATGCCTTCTGGCACGAGCGGGGCGAGTTCCTCGACGAGCTCGAGGCCGTTCTCGAAGGGGACGCCGGCGAAGGTTTCGCCTACGTTGAAGGCCGCTCCGTCGCGGTTGTAGTTGCGGTGGTCGGATTCGGCAAAGCTCGTTTGACGGTCGAATTTGCCGCTTAGCAGTCCGCTGGCGAGCGGGACGCGAGCGATGATGCCGACCTGGTTTTGCTTGGCGAGGTCGAAGACCTTGCGGATGGGGCGTTGGCGGAAGAGGTTGAAGATGATTTGCAGGGAGGTGAGCTCGGGGGCTTTTTCGATGCACATGACGGCTTCACGCCAGGTTTCGACGCTGGCTCCGAAACGCTTGATTTTGCCTTGGGATACGAGGTCGGCTAGGATGGTCCAAACTTCGTCCTGTTCCATGACTTCGGTTGGAATACAGTGAAGCTGGACCAGATCGAGAGCGTCAGTCTTGAGACGCTTGAGGGATTCTTCGACCCGCCCTTGGATGGAGGCGGCGGTGTAATTGTCCGGATAAAGGTCTCCGAATCTGCCGAGCTTGGTCGCGACGAAAACGTCGTCTTGCAGTCCCGCTTTCGAGAGGAAATTGCCGATGATCTCCTCTGAACGGCCGCCTCCGTAGACATCGGCAGTATCTAGGAAGGTGACGCCGGCATCGACGGAGGCCTTGAGGATGGCGTTGGCCTCGGAGAGTTCGAGGTCGCCCCAGTCGGCGCCGAGTTGCCAGCAGCCTAGGCCGACGCGTGAAATTTGTGTGTTATCTTTTCCGAAGGGTGTTGTTTGCATGGGGATTCGCTATGGTTGGGTGGATGAATTATGAAGTACCGGTGATTTGCGAGTAAGAAGACCGATTGATTGGGGAGAGTTTTGTTTTCGACGTTCTTACTTATTGGTCGAACGTACTGAGGGAGGCGTAGGACGGCGCCCACGCCCTACCGTTTATGCCGCTAAGGTAGCTTGACAGGGGTAGGGTAAGGCGTTGTTTTCCTCGCACTCAAATGAATCTGAACGTCCAACCCCAGCTACGACTTAGCAAGCTAGACAGCCTATTCCTCGCTTAAGAATTGGGGCTGTCGGGACGTTCGAACAATTGATCATGCCGCGTGTGGGCATGGTGCAGCAGGTTTCAAACAGTATCGGCCCGGCATTTTTGGGATTGCCCCACCCGCATAGACCTTTTCGTTTTTGAACCAATAAAAGCCATGCAAAAACCGCCCATCAGCAAATACCGACCGTATCCGGTAATCGATCTGCCTGATCGCCAATGGCCAAGTCGCACTATCGACAAGGCTCCTACTTGGTGCAGCGTAGACCTACGCGACGGAAATCAGGCTCTCGCGATCCCGATGAACGTCGAGGAGAAGGTAGAGCTATTCAAGGTGCTGGTCGGGATTGGCTTTAAGGAGATCGAAGTTGGTTTCCCTTCGGCTTCGGAAACCGAATTCGCGTTTCTCCGGCGTCTTGTATCGGACAATTTGATACCGGACGATGTTACGATCCAGGTTCTCGTGCAGTGTCGCGAGCATTTGATCCGCCGCACTTTCGAGTCGCTCGAAGGCGTGAAGCGCGCGATCGTGCACATCTACAATTCGACCAATCCCTTGCAGCGTCGAGTGGTGTTCGGCTCCTCAAAGGAGGAGATTCGCGATATCGCGGTGGCTGGAGCGAAGCTTGTGAAGGAGCTCGTGCCGACCTTGCCGGATACGGAGATCGTGTTGCAGTACTCGCCGGAGAGCTACTCGGATACCGAGCTCGAATTTTCTCTCGAGTGTTGCGAGGCGGTGTGCGATGTCTGGGAGCCGACTCCGGAGAAGAAGATGATCTTGAATCTTCCGGCGACGGTTGAGCTCTTTACGCCGAATGTGCATGCGGACCAGATCGAGTGGTTTTGCCGCAATATTTCGCGTCGGGATAGCGTGGTGATCAGCCTGCACACGCACAATGACCGAGGAACCGGCGTAGCTGCGACCGAGCTTGGCCTGATGGCTGGCGCTGACCGAGTGGAGGGAACGCTCTTCGGAAACGGCGAGCGTACTGGAAATCTGGATATCGTGATCGTAGCCTTGAACATGTACACGCAAGGCTTGGATCCGCAGCTTGATTTCTCGAATCTCAACGACGTTCGTGAAGTCTACGAACGCGTGACCAAGATGGACGTGCATCCACGCTCTCCCTACGGGGGCGATCTTGTGTTTACCGCGTTTTCGGGATCTCACCAGGACGCGATCAAGAAGGGATTTGCCCAGATGCCTGAGGAGGAAGGGGCTCTTTGGCAGGTGCCGTATATGACCATCGATCCGAAGGATCTCGGTCGAAACTATCGAGCGATCATTCGCATCAACTCTCAATCCGGCAAGGGCGGCGTCGCCTACATCATGGAGAAGGAGTACGGCTTCAATATGCCGAAGGAGATGCACAAGGAGCTCGGTAAGGTTGTCAACGCGATGGCTGACCAGACGGGTGACGAGATTACTCCGGAAGGCGTGTACGAGTGCTTTCAAAACGAGTACATCAAGGTGCGCGAACCTTTGGATGTGATCGAATGGCGATCCGAGCGTCTCAACGACGAAACGGTCGAAGGTTGGGCTGTAGTACGGCACAATGGCGAGGAGAAGAATCTTCGCGGTGTTGGCAATGGCCCGATCGCAGCTTTTGTCGACGCGGTTGCGGGAATCGGCTATTCGGATTTCGAGCTGTTGTCCTATAGCGAGCACTCGCTCTCGAAAGGGGCGCGCTCGGAGGCCGTCTCGTACATCGAGCTGAAGGGGCCGACCGGAGCGAAGTGCTTCGGTGCTGGTATTGATACCAACATCTCTCTCGCCTCGATTCGCGGGGTGGTGAGTGCGCTGAATCGACTGGTGAAGGCTTAGAAGCGACCAAGCGCTATTTCGATTTCGAGGGAGGTCCGAGCTGCTGGCTCGGGCCTTTTTTTGGTTCATCGCTATTTTGCGGGGAGAGTTTCCTCCTTACGAAATCTCCTGTAGGAAGCGGCCTTGT
>NZ_JAENIL010000001.1 GCF_016595505.1 Pelagicoccus mobilis
AACATTTACACGCACCTCAAAGGCAACCCAATCCCTGTTTTCCCTATTCAGCAAGAGGGTTCAGATGGATATTGAGCCAAAAGCATGCACATTTCCGCCAAACCGTGTCCGTCATTTGACCGACGAAGTAAGCAACTATTCTTGTAGGGCTTCCGCTCGCGGAACGCCGCATTGCAGAATCCTCGGCTCGCGGCATGTCGCGAGCGACAGCCCTACACGCTCCCATTCTCTAACCTCGGACACAAAAACGGGCCCGCCTGTAGCGAGCCCGTTTGTCAGATAAAACAAGAACTAAAATTTAAACGTATTGGTCACTGCAATACGACGTGGGGATCGCAATGTATACTGGCGAACCGAGCCGTCGTAGTAGGAGGAACGAGCGAGCGGATCGTCGTCGTCCAAGAGATTGTAGATGTTCATTTGAATTCTCCAATCCATGTCACGCCCCGCGAAGCTGAACTTCTTGCGATAATTCATCCAAGCATCGATATCAACCAAGTCGTCTCCGTAGATCGGCTTCGTCACATCAGCAGTTAGGAAGACCTCTGGATCTACGATCTCCGCCAACTCTGGCTCGGACTCGGCCACCTCCAGCATAAGCGGATTGAGCTTACCCTCGTAACCGATAGCAGCCTTGGAACGATAGCGAACACCTGTACCAATTCCGAAGCCCTTCATCTTGCCGTCAGAGAAACGATAGTTGGCTATGAAGTTTGCCCGGTATTTGCGAGCACGAGCAGAGGTAGATCCCTCTTCCTGCTTAGCGAACTCCAAGCGAGAAAGCCCCGTATCCTTGATATACATGTTGTATCCAATCGAATTGGAGTGAGCGAGCTTCTCACCACGCGTCATGTCGTCAAAAAGCGCGTTGCCGTACTTGTCTTGAGACGGATCTGCGGGATCTGGGATGAACTTAGCAGAACCAGGATTGTTGGTCAGGGTCTCGTATTTTTCCCAAATCGGGAAGCGCTCGTTCACGTACGCCTGCAAGTTCGGCAAGGTCCGAGTATTGACCGATTCGTTCTTCGCGAAGGTCAGACGGAGATCCAAGTTGGAAATCGGCTTTGCGATCAGCTCCAACTCCATACCTTTCGATTCAAAGTCACGAATCGAACGCAGGTTGTCACCAATCTCAGGACGGAATACATCATCCACCGATAGTCCACGTTCGGCTGCCCATTCTTGACGCTCCGGGATAATCGCTGACCATTCCTCGATGTCGCGTTCCGTGTTGTTCACCAAACGCCATTTCATGATCTCGTAGGTCCAGTCGAGCTCGAGCGCACCGGTCGCAGTCTGATTGAACCAACTGGCACGGGCGAAGAATTTGCCATCCATAAGGTCGAGCATGAAACCGATGTCTTCACCTACGCCATCCGCGGGTGGGACCGGATTGTTGAAGTAGTCATGCAAGTTGCTTTGCGGCTGGAAGCTATCGGACTTGTTGTAGAAAATCCGCAACCAGTCGTTCGCCTTGTACACCGCACCTGTCGTTTGAGTTGTGCCATCAGCAACTGGATACGTCAGTTCATCGGGAACTTCAGGATAGCTGGTATCGAAAGGCAGCTCTCCAGACTTCTTACGGATATTCTGATACGTCTCTTCTTTGTCCTCTCTGAAACCGAAGGTCGTGATCAAGCGATTGTTCAGCCAGCGGCTTTGGAAAACAGCCATCTTACCTTCTAGCTTACGAAGAGTGGCAGTCCCCTCGCCTCGAGTGCCTACGGTAGTCGCCCATGTAGAAGCGTCCTCGGTAGTGAAACCGACAGGATAGGCCGAGCGTGTTGCTCCGTTTGTACCCACTACCGGAGGGTCTATGTAGTAACGTTGCAGCACATCGCTGTCATTGTGATCCGGGGCGCGAACATAAAAATCAGGTTCGTTGTAGTGACGGGTCTTATTGTAGAGGACCTCCTTGTCATCGGTTTGATAGAGCAATGCAAGGGCATGCTTACCGAAATGCGGGTTCCGCTCCGTGAAGTCCATTTCGTAAGACGCAGTGAATCGGAACGTATCGAAAGTCTGTTCCTGAGTGTAGCCAATTCCCCGCCCTTCGACATAGAAGTATCCAGCGTTTGGATTCGGTACCATGGCTGGGTTCCCGTCGCCATTAGTGATCAGAGTACCATTGTTCCGATTTGGTTCAGCAATGGACCCTTCGGCAGCTAGAGGGTGTACGATCGTAGGCAAGTAGTAGTTAACGTCCGCTCTCAACTCGTTCGCGCCACGAATCGGGTCGAACGAATGCTGCTTCCAGACTTCCTGGTTGTATGCCAATTCGAAGTAGAGATTCTCGTTCACTTTCTGCTCGAGGAAGACGCTGTGCGTATCGGAGCTCAAGTCGGCGAAGTTCGCCAGGCCTGAAATGCTGTAGTCACGCGGCAAAAGGCTATCTGTCGCCAAAGGATCCCTACGGTCTTCACTATTCGAGCGTCCAGTACTCAAAGCGGTACCGCGCCAACGCATAGCTTGGATACCGTTCTGGGCATACAGATCGCGCTCGATAGGGTCCTCAATCGCATTCCAAGCACTTGGGTCAATCTCGTCGCCACTGTTGATCTGCAGACGGAAGTAGGATCCCGCTCCACGATTGATGCCCATCGCGTACAAGGCATCGTTATCAACTACCGTGTTACCCTTTGAGTTAATCATAGTCGGGGCATCCTGCCATGTCGCACCATTGTCGTAGGTCAAACGGTCGTTTATGTGGTCGTACAACGGGCGCCCGTTATCTAGCCAAGTCTGCACACTCTGATTTGGCATCTGGGAGCGACCTTTGCGGCGCAGATTCTCCATGCTCTCGTAGGAGTATCGAAGCGTAGTCTTCTCAAACGGACGAGCCGTGAAGGTACCATAGAAGCGAGTCTCCTCATCCACATCAGGCTGCTTCCACGACTTCTTGGCCTGGTCCATCGCAGCGATTCGAATGGCAAACTTCTCTTCAGCGAGAACCTTGTTGTAGTCGAAGGTCACTCGGTGCCCATCTTCGGTATCGAATCGAAATCCAACTTCGCCGAAGTCCCGGGCAAAAGAACCACGTTTAGTCGAAGAATTAACGATACCAGCCGGACTCCCCAATCCATAAAGGATCGCGTTTGGTCCGTACGCCATGGTGAAACGCTCGATATTGTAGGAATCACCACGAACATTGGTGTCGAAAAAACCGCGTGAATAAGTACTGGAAGAGATCCCGCGTACCCGATTCGAGTTCGTAGTCGTAATACTGATACCTTCCGTATCATCAGATGCAAACTCGTCTTCGTTTTCCGTATTTGTCGAATACAGGAAAGCATCCGTAATATCGGTCGCACCAATATCTTCTAGAAGATCCTTGGTCATTACAGAAATCGAGGCGCCGACATCCGTCAGGCTCGACTTCAAGCGGGTTCCCGAGAGTGTATTCTGGGCACGATAACCCTGATCTTCCTCGGCGTTAACCGTAAACGGAGACAACTCGAAGAATTCATCTTCTTCTGCCCCGGACTGGGCGAAGGTCGGAACGGCTAGGGCAGAAGCGGTTCCAATGAGGCCTAGGCCTCGTAGGATTGAGGTATTCATTTCTACTATTCTGTTTGCACTGATTTCGATTGGCTCCCCCACCTGAAACGGCTCTCGAAGCGCCCAAATCACCGACAAGTATGCACAGGTTCAACGACACGTAGACTCAGCATTCGAGACACGCTTATCGTTGGGACACACAAACAACTGAGCCGGAAAAGGGTACTCTGGGGATATGAGCCAAGAGTAATAGAAAACCGTAAAAGAAACGAAACCCTAGCTCAGTTGAACAGTTCGACATCCGCAAACAGGTATCCCTATCACGATTGTAGTGCCGAAGAACCTACGCCCTCACGCTCGACACAAAAAAGCCCGCCCCAGAAAAGCTGGAGCGAGCTCTCATAAACCCAATTTTGAATAAATTCGATTAGTAGCGGGCGAACTTGGACTTCTTCTTCCAGAGATTCTGACCGTAGTCCCAGCCTTCGCGTACGTTGTCTGGACGTACATACTTGTTGAGCTCAGGGCGGTTGGTGATCCCCTTCTTCGGATCCCACTCTATTCGTCCACCAAAACGAGCTGCGAGAACACCGATCAGCATCATCTCCGTGTAAGGAGCAGAGAAGTCGAAGTTCGCGCCTGGTTCGGGACCTTCACCCTTGATCGCCTTGATCCACTCAACAAACGGACCTCCCTTGATACGTTCGTATTTCTCTGCTGGATACCCGTTCTTTTTAAACTCCTTCATATCCTCCTTGTTGCCGAGGCGAGGATTGTTCGAGCGACCATCCGTGTAGCCCAAGGCCTTGTCACCGAAGTAGAGCGTACCACGATTCGGCAGCTTGCCCCACGTCCAACCTTCTGGAGTTTTTGGCGCGTAGGACGAATCACCATTGTGCCAATAGAAAGTACAAGGAGCCTTGCTGCCGCGTTTCTTGAACTCCCAGCGAACACGGTTGCCATCTGGCACCACCCAATCATTGCCGCCCTCCTTCTCTTCAAGCTCAACCACAACTGGCTCGAACAGATCTAGAATCCAAACCGGAGCATCCGAAATGTGCGGCATCCAGTCACCGAAGAGTCCATTGCCAAAAGCGTTAAAGCCGCGCCAGCTCAGCGGATGATAAAGCTCGTGGAAAGGAGTCTCGCCAGCGTTAGGTCCAAGCCAAAGGTCCCAATTCAAACTGCTTGGAGGCAGGCTCTTCTTTGGCGGAAATGCCGATGGCTTGTGGAAGTACCAGTGCTTTCCATCAAACTGTCTCCACTTAGGCCCCTCTATCCAAGAGTGAGCTTCGCGAATCTGGCCAAATACATCCGCTTCGTACCACTCCTTCATTTGGCGAATGCCATCGAAGGTGTGTCCTTGAACCGCCATTTGAGTCGTTACCTTGTACTTCTTCTTCGCCTTCTGAAGAGTACGCGCCTGCCAGATATTGTGCGTAAGCGGTTTCTGGGTACAAACGTGCATTCCCATTTCCATGGCATGCATCGTTGCGGAGAAGTGTGTATGATCCGGCGTATTGATACAGACCGCATCGATTTCCTTGCCCATCTTGTCGAGCATCACACGGAAATCGGCAAAGGTCTTCGCCTTAAGAACTTCAGGATGATCCTCCTTCTTCTGGTGGAACATAGCCGAGTCAACATCAGCGAGAGCGACGATATTCTCTCCCTTACAACCGCCGTATGCCATTCCCGCAATGTTACCGGCGCCGATCATCGCGATATTGAGACGGCTATTGGCAGGAATCCCTGCCTTGCCAATCGCGAAGCGAGCTGGAGTAAAGGCAGCCGTTGCGAGAGCCGCTGTTTTGACGAAGTTCCTTCGATTGAGTTCTGGCATAACTAAAAATTGGGGTTAAAAATCGTGACGAGGTCCCTAGATACCAGGCATACCCTGGCTGCCGATGACTTTTGAACAGGGGTGGCAGCCAGAGCTATAGCTTAGGTATTCGATTAGGAATTCGAACGGTTCATAGCTTAACAATTTGAACCTTCGACGTCTACTAGCCGATTAGCTAGTTTTTGAGGTGGGAAGCGGCCTTGTGCCGCGATTAGTCCCCCAAAAATCGCGGCACAAGGCCGCTTTACAATCGATTCAAATCAGATCGCTGCGCAGCGCCTTAGCCACCGCGCCGCTTTGCGTCTGCACGTCGAGCTTCTGGTAGATCTTGCCCAAGTGAAATTTCACGGTCGCCACGCTGATGTGCATTTTTGATCCAATCTCTTTGGAGGAGAGGCCTTCGGCCAAATGGCTCAAAACCTCGATCTCTCGATCCGATAAATTGTACTCTACCTTCGCTGGTTTCTTCAGCTCTCCCAGCACGTGTTTCGCCACCCCCGCCCCGAGTGCCGCACCGCCCTGCATCACTTGCTCGAGAGCGTTTACGATTTCTTCGACGCTGGCAGTCTTGAGAAAATACCCCATAGCCCCCGCTTCTATCGCTTTGAGCACCTTTTCTTTTCGCTCTTCCACGGTCAAAACCACAGCCGCAACATCGGGGGCTATGTCCTTCAACCGACGAATGCCTTCCACCCCATCCATCTTCGGTAACCCGAGATCCATCAAGGCAACATCCGGGCGCTCACCCGCCTCAATTGCTTCGAGAAATTTCACACAAGATGGAAACGTTCGACTACAGGTCACTCGCTCCTCGCGCTGCAGAGACTTCTGCAAATTTCTCCGGTAACCGGAATCATCCTCAACGATCCAGATATTTATCGGTGTCATATTAGTTCGAGCTCTTGTATCCAGTTTTTGCACTCCGTGTCAAAGCGGCGATCGGCAATCGCAGACAGATCCGCGTCCCAACTCCCGGCTCACTCTGTAGGTCGAGTTTGCCTCCAAGTTCCGACGCCCGCTCTTGCATACTATCTATCCCCCACCCCTCACTGAGGCCCGCAAAGTCAAACCCAACTCCATCATCTTCCAGCTTCAAAACAAATGCGCTCTCTTCCATTGATACTGCAAGCAACACCTTTTTCGCACAAGAGTGCCGAGCGCAATTATGCACAGCTTCCTTAAAGATCATCATCAACTGCCGCCTCACAGGGAGCGGAATTACAGAATCCGGACCATCATATTCGTTTTCGAATGCGAGCTCCGCTCCGGCCAAGACTCGATGGGCACGTTTACGGAAGTTTTCGATGAGCTCCGATACATGTACATCCCGACGAGCCGTGACCCAAATAACATCGGTTAGCGATACAGACGCTTCCCTCGCAAACAAAACCAAATCATCGAGGTCCCCGAGAGCGGACGCATCCGGAATATCCTTCTGCAGGCGTTCGGCGACAAGTCGAACGCTGCCAAGATTACTGCCAACTTCATCATGCAAGTCCTTAGCGATCTGCTGACGCAAAGCCAGCAACCGTCGTTTTTGTATCAACACAGACAATACAACGGTGAACAGAAAAATCAATCCGCCACCCCAAAGGGCAACGGTCAAGCTCAGCTCCACCAAGTGGCTTTTGCGTGCCTTCAACTCAGATTGTGATGCAAGATTCGCATCCAGCTGAGCGACTAAGTCACGTCGGTCCGACAACCCGTCTAGCCAAGGCAACAAAGGCAACACCTCGTTTCCTCCCGACAAACCGTCAGTCAATCGCTGGAGAGCTTCCGACTCCGACTCGTGCAACGAGGGAGACGAAACCTTAGCGCCCAAGGACATCGATTCCCTCGCCTCAGTGAGTTCTATCTCCCCGAGTCCGAAGGTCGCGATTCCCTGGTATTCCGGAAAATCCTCGAAGGTTAACCTAAGCCAGCGCCCTTCACGCCCTCCGAGAATCTGGCGCATGATGTTGTTTCCACGATTTCCCAGAGGGAAAGCTAGGCCATCGATCAACTGGACGGGCGCGTCCTCTCCGACATCTCGAAACAGATCCACCGTCACTTTACCCGGATAACCGTATCCAGGAACGAATACACCCTCTGGAGGTTGAGCAGGATAGATTGTCAGTTCACCATTTCTTTTGTTTTCCCCAAGGTCCATCTCGATCACCACCGGATGCGGATAGCTTCCCTCGAAACGGTGCACAAAATCCAACTCCGGTCGTCGCCCTTCTTCACTCGGTTGTACCGGCAAACCCATACTCGTCTTCTGGTCATAGAGGTACTCCGTGCTCCAAAATGGATGCGCCTCGAAACTTCCACTCGCCTTCACCCTTCTCACTCGAGTCAGGTAAAAGCTCGGACGTAAGGCGACCTCATCCAGAGCGAAAAACTCCTTCCCCGATTCCACCTTCCCACGAAACACCTCAATCACGATTTGCTCATACGCATTGGGCTCAACCAGCAATCGCACCGGCAAACGCCCTGGATCCGGAAAGTCTCGATCACGCCAATCCACCAGGATGGTATCAACATCTTCGCCCGAGTGCCCAATCAAACGAAAGCGGACCGGAAAGCCATAGCCTGGAATTTCCGGACTTCTACGGTCAGCAGCGGGAATCAGATAAACCTCCTCTAGATATCCACCATGCGGAACATCAATGGTAACCGTCCACCTAGGTTCCTCAGGGACTGAATCGATGGCGGGCAAATAGTTACTATGGTACCCATAAGCATCCAGCTGCAGTGTATCCTCCAAGTGTGGCAAGTGATCCAGCTCGTCTTGGATATCCGCAGCTTCGCGTTCCAACTCAGCCAAGGATTCTGAGATTTTCCAAATAGGGACAGCGTCCTCCTCGCCCCAAAGTGTGGTTGAGTTCAAGAGCAGGCAAAGCAATCCAGCCAACAGTCTATTACACTGTCTCCTTCTAACTGCTCTGTAGGGGTCCCGATTCATCTACCAGATACTCAACAGATTTCTCACGGAAACTCACGTGGAAAACTTACTCATACCCCTACGAACCCCAAGAGGCCCTAGCTACCTTACGGTGGCCAGAGCTCAAACTAGGTTTCGACTAGGACTTAGAACAGCAACTACCCTATCACTTGAGACTCACAAAATCTACTAGCCGATCTGCTAGTTTTTTCGAAATCTCTAAAAAGAGAGACTAGGAGCCACACCTCTTCCCCATGTATTCGCCGATCCAGTACCCATAGCTCGAGTGGTGAGCGAGCGAGCGTTCTCGCGCGCTAGTCAAAGAAGTCCCGTTTCAAGGCTCTGCGATACGCAGAGTGTCCTGATGCGTTGGCTATTCTCCTCGGTAGGCTAGATCCAAGGCCTTCCTGTTGGCGGCAGTGACACCATCAAGAATGGGATACGGACTTTCGTTCATCTTGAGGACCCCTTGTTTGAGCATCTCTCCACCTGGCGTTATCTCATCCTGATACTGGCATTTGTTGTACCCGATAAGATACGGTAGTGAAAGAGCCGCAGTCACGTATCGTTCGTAGTACTCCATGTAGGACACTGGATCTTGCGTAGCCTGCCCCATCGTCACTGGATACTCTTGCGTGGCAAAGGAACTCACGTGATCAGCGATATAGATGGGCTTCCCGTACTTTTTGTAAACCTTGTCGAAGAAATCGTAGTTAAACTCACGACTCGTCGGCTGAATCGCTATGGCATCAATATACGGTAATGCCTCCTTCACTACATGTTCCGGCATATCGATCTCGTGGTAGCGATCTCCCATGATGATGTGATTCGGGTCGTATTTCCGAATCGTCGCATAAGCCTTTGAATACAGTTGCTTGGCGATCACAGCCAAGAACTGGTTTTCGTCCGATTTTGGATTCCGCTTTTTCCAGTCGCGCCAAACCTTTCCGCCAGCCGACGCTTTGGGAAGCGACTTATAGAAGCTAATCCAATCTTCACCGTTTCGACTGCGCTCCCAATTTGGGATATCGGTCCAGAAGTATCCGATTAAATACTCGTTGTCCTTCTGAGGTTCGACGATGCGACGTATATTCCGGTCTAGTTCCTCCAAAAAACTCGAATCAAAGACATCCCGGTAGCCGTAAGCCTTGTTCGGCATCCACTGGCAGATCGGCACCAAATTGATCCCCTTGGTGTACGGATACCTTTCCCACATCCAGCGTGGCCCTTGATAGCAGCCCGCATTGAATCCCCATGTCTTAATATTCTGGACCGCCCCATCGTAATCCTTGGAAGTCATTTTGTGGAAGTGATTAATTCCGAGAGCTCGATACCCATGACCTTGAGGAGTTACTAAGAAGTAGCGGTCGCCCATTTTATCTATGTGAAAGAAACCAGTCTCCTTCCCCTCCAGTGTCTTGATTCCACCGAAAGAGTCGTACTCAGCAGCATTTGAGAGTGTGGAGAAGATAAGCAGCACCATCAGGTGCAACCTGGCGAAAGAGCTAAGCCGGAACTTCATATTCAAGTTTAGAGGGGTATCTGATTGAGGAACTGAAAAAGTAGCTATTCGGCTACTCTCTTTGAGCTAATAGCCTCAACTGTACGCATCTAACAGGATTATTCGAGAAATCGGAATCCCAGAGAAAGACAGTACGCCTGATCCGACGCTTAAGTGAGCACTAACGAAAACTATTTTCGTTAGATTTCTTGGATGAATTCTATTACCTCCTTGGTATGCCCCTTCCCGAACACGAAAACCAACCGACCGATGCTGGCGACTTGGCGATGGAAATCACTTCCATCCAGCCTCGGTTGTACGGCTTCATCCTAAAGAGGATCGCCGACAGGGAGCTGACTCTAGAGGTGTTGCAGCGAACGAATCTAGTCCTCTGCCGCAAAGCCAACGAATTTCAGAAAGGCTCCAGTTTCACCGCCTGGGCATTCACAGTCGCAAAATTCCAGATCATGGCTTGGCGAAAGGATCAGGGGCGGAACCGTCTGGTGTTCACCGAAGACGTGCATGAGCTGCTCGACCGAACCACAGCGAGTGAAATTGAATCTGTCGACAGGCGGATCCCCATCCTGAAGAGCTGCATAAACAAACTACGGGACGAGGATCGAGAGCTCATCCAGCAACGCTATCGGGATGGCGAGAGCGTCGAAACGCTCGCTCAACGTCTTAAAAAATCGATAGACGCTATGGGAATGCGTCTCCTGCGAATCCGCAAACGACTCCGGGACTGCGTGCAAATCAACCTCAAACAGGAGGCCCGACATGAGCACTGAAAACGCTTCAATCAAAGAGGTTGAACGTCTAGTTTCGCAAATGCTCGACCGCCAGCTGTCGGAGGAGCAGGCAACACGCCTAAACGCTTTGCTGCGCGACTCAGAGGACGCCCGCCAATGCTATCTGGAGCTCCTCGATAATCACGAGGCTCTCTGCACCATTTACCCTGGCGAGGTCTTCGAAACAGGCCTAGATATCGACGAGCCAATCGACGATTCAAGCAATGAGGTCCCAGCAGCCTCAAAGTTCCCGTGGCTCCCATGGATCTCGGCAGCAGCGGCTATCCTCACTCTCATACTCGTTGTATCACTCAATTTCACCAACAACGCTGAGAAATCACTAGCGAACACTGGTACCCTATCTGCGGATACGGTAGCTCGACTGATAGCGGCGGTTGATGCCGACTGGAAAGACGCGAACCACGAGCCCGGCTCCTCGCTTTCGACTGGCGAATACTCACTCACTCAAGGGACTGCAGAACTCGAGTTTCATGACGGAGCTCGTGTGAGCCTCCGCGGTCCGGCTTCATTCGAATTGAGGAGCGAGGGCCATCTGCATGTCTATTCAGGCAAGCTTGTCGCCCGTATTCCCGAGGATGCACTAGGTTTTGCTGTGACAACACCGCAAAGCGAAGTCGTGGATCTTGGAACCGAGTTCGGATTGGATGTAGTTGAAAACGGACGTACAGATGTCCACGTCATCGACGGCTTGGTCGAGGTTTACGAACGAGTCAGCTCTCGATCTGCAGCCGGCAGCACGGATGGGGTTCAAATCGGCGAAGGCGAAGCTCGACGTTTCGAGTCCGAGGGAGGATTCCGTTGGGTGGATATCCCCTTCTTTTCCCGTCAGCAAATCTTGGAGGATCGTCACTACGGCGAACTTGGGCTAAGTCTCCTGAGAGGAAATGTCCGCCTGAACGATCATGTTGGGAAACGGCACCTTAAAACGACAACTGCAAATCAGTCCTATATCGAGGTCATTCCAGAAAAGGCAGCCACAGAGCTCGAAGCGGATACAGATGTGACCATCGCCAAGCCCGGCTTCTATAAACGCTTTGGTCCCTCTGGAGGAACCATTCCAGCTGGAACCAAAGTGGACAGTTTTTTGCTTCATTTCCGTTCGGTGGATGGTGAGCCTGTTCGCGGCGTCATCAAATTCGATCGCCCGATTCTGGGCCTGATCTGCGAGCAAAACGAACTGATGGTAACGGACGGACTTACAGGTCTCGAAGATGTGGTGTTTCCAAACCAAGCAGGTGGTTTCCGGGGACTCGAACCTCACTCTCGCCAGCAGATAGGAAAGGGATCCAACATCAAGAATGCAGGAATGTCTCCTGACGAAGTCACGCTTTCTCAAGATCTGACTACCATCAGAATGAGCGTAAACGTGGTTCCCGATCAAGGCGTCGACCAGATGAGAGTCCTCGTCCAAAGCAAAGACTAAACGCAACTCCCCTACCACATTGCCCCAGGAAAGCCGAAGACAGTTCATAAAAGGCAGCCTAGCTCTGAGCGCAGGCTTCGCCCTCTCCCCCATATCCCATCTCACCGCATCCGAAATGGCTCCGACAACGCAAACCAACTCCAGAGGCTTTTTCACCCTTGGAAAAAGGAAAGACCGCTGGTTCCTAATCACTCCCGGCGGCGAGCCTTTTTTCAGCACGGGACTCAACCACATTGATCCCGCGAGTCTTCGATATCCAGAAAACATTTGCATCTGGCGAGACACTTACGGAGGTAGCACACTCCGCTGGATCAAAGAATCCGTCGCTCCGAATCTCAAGGAATGGGGATTCAACACGGTCGGCTGGGTCCAAGAAGTATCCGTTCGCCAATGGCGCCACTCCCGAGCCTTCACTGTCGACGAGTATCGAGCCCTCGACATGCCCTACTGCCATTCGCTTCCCTTCACCGAATCTCATCAGTGGGAGAAACACACCGTGCACTACGACTTCCGCAGCAAAGACTGGCAGGACTGGTGCGAGTATGTGGCTCGTGACCAGTGTGCGGAGCTCGCCGACGATCCCAACCTAATCGGATACTTCTACAGCGACTGCCCGACCTGGGTACACAATCTCCCCGAAAACGAATGGCGCGGCCCGATCTTCGATCCAGAGATGCTCAAAACAGAGGCCGGAAAGAAGGAGCTCACTGAGATCGCCACCGCCTACTACAAAACGATCCACGACACGATTCGTCGCTACGACAAGCATCACCTTCTCTTGGGAGATCGTTACGAAAACTACCAGCCAATCTCCATGGAAGTAGTGAACGCAGCGCTCCCCTACGTCGACGTGCTTTCCTTTCAGGATTTCAACAATCCAATCAAGAACCTAGATGACTGGCACAAGAAAACCGGGAAACCCGTACTCCTCGCCGACTCTGCTAAGATCAAGTGGCACACGGAACCGGGAGAATTTACTCCCAACGACGGTACTTGGTATGCGGATACGCTTGAAGCACTTTTTCAAAACCCAGGCTGCATCGGCTTTCACCTCTGCGGTGCCTACCAAAGGAACAAAGCCCGCCGCTACGGCCTACTCGACGAACTCGAAAATCCCGACACTGAGCAAGTCGATCCCATGAAAGCTGCCAATCTCAAGATCGCTCAGCAGATCGAGAGTCAGTTCTAAAATCCCCCAAACAACAGACCACTAAATGTTCACCCTCCTCGTTTCAATCTTTGGAGGGACCGGCCCCCGTCGGTCCGCAACCTTGGCCACATCCTTGCTCGCTGTAGGATTCTTGCTATGTGCCACGCTTCTAAACGCTTCCCACACCCTCGACCAATACGGCGGCTGGAAAGCCAAACCCTTCGAAGCTACTGGCTTTTTCCAAACCCATCACGACGGAGAACGCTGGTGGCTCGTCACTCCTGAGGGTAATGCTTTCCTCTCCCTCGGCCTCAATCACTACCATCCCAACTGGTGGACACGTGAGGAAAACAAAGAGCATTGGAACAGCGTCTTCGGAGCACAATCGGAATGGGACGAGGACTGGAAGGAAGGCTTCAAAAACGAAGCCCAGACCGATTGTGAGCGTCTTGGAATCAACACCCTCGGCTACCACTGCGAAACGCCTATTTTGCAAGACGCTCCGTACGGCCCCTTCATGCCCTACATCCGGCAATACCGACCGATCGAGTTCTCGCTCCATCTGCGTGTGGGAGCGGAAGGCTATCCAGATTTTTTCAGTCCTGAGTTTGCCGACCATTGCGACAGTGTCGCCCAACAGCAAGTCGCCCCTCACGCCAACGATCCCTGGATACTCGGCTGGGCAATGGCGGACGTACCGACTATGCTCGACTCCGAATCCGCCTGGTCCGGTGTCCCTACATGGCCACGCGTTCTGAGAAATCTCGGAAACGCCGCACCCGGCAAACTCGCCTATGTCGATACCATGAAGGAACGCTATACCGGTATCGATACCTTCAATACGACTTACAGCACAACCTTCGCGAACTGGGAAGAACTCGAAACCGCGGTCAATTGGCGCCCCAATACAGATACCAACAACCGCGCCGAGGTCGCCGACAACAACGCTTTCCTCCGTAAATGCGTTGACGAGTATTACCGCCAAGCCAAGGAAGCGCTTCGCCGGTACGACACCAAGCACCTTTTCCTAGGTGACAAACTAAACGGCAACGGCGATGCCGTGGACGTCCTAGCCGATGTAATCGCCAAGCATGTAGATGTACTCCTGGTTCAATACTATGCGCTATGGGACGTGCAAGAGGCAGCCTACGACCGCTGGGCGGCGTTAACAGGGGGCCTCCCGCTTATCAACGGCGACTCAACTTATCGCGCGATCACTCCTGAAATGCCAAATCCTGGCATCACCATTGTCCCTGACCAGGAAGCCCGAGCCTTCCGCATGCTCGAGTTTGGCGAAGGAGCCTTCGCTCGCCCGGATTTCGTTGGTTGGCATATATGCACCATATTAGATCAGTGGCAATCGACGCCCGGTTACGAGAGTGTTCAAAAAGGCGGTTTGAAAACACCAACGGGAGACTTCTACCCAGAACCGGAAAACGCCATCACCTTCCTTTCTTCTCGCCTCTACGACATCGGCACCGGTCAGGTCGACTCTGCTGCACTGAAGCTATTTTCTGGATACAAAGAAGACACCATCCCGACCAACTTCACCTCTTGCTGCAATCCGATCCAATTGGCTGCATCAAATGAACACTCTGGTATCGATCTGCTTCTTGAACGCCGTTCTGACTACGATCTACAAGGCCTAGACTACCACTACCAACTCTCCTCTGACCTTGAGCAATGGCAAAACCTTGAGGTTGTGAACGAACACGTTGTTAGCGTTTCGCAAAGCAACAACATACAAATGGACATGGTCCGAACCGCGATCAGCAGCTCACAATTGGCAGGAGCCTCCAGTCTATTCGCTCGCCTAGGTGTCACCCAAGAAGCCCCCGAAGCTTGGCGGGTAAGAGCGAACCAACGCATCGATCAGATTCGCAAAAGCAATTTCAACATAACTGTCACCGACAAAGACGGAGCCCCGATCAAAGGCGCAAAAGTCCATGTAAAACTAGACCGACACAAATTCCTCTGGGGTGCGGTGATCAACGAGCTTTGGCCAGTGTCTCCCCACTTGGATACATACAAGGAAATCTTCCTGCGCTATTTCAACGCGTCCGGATTTCGCCTCGCCCTCAAACCCAAATGGGTCGGCCTCACCAACGAAAACAGAGCCGAGCAAATGTGGCCCTGGTTCATGGAGAACGATATTTACATGCGGGGACACCTCCTAGTCTGGGACGATCCCAAATGGTGGCCCCAAGACATGGTAGACGTGTACAACGATGATTCCCTTACCGACAAAGCCAAAGGCGATAAACTACTGGAAATGGCCGAGCGACACATCCACTACGCAATTCCGAAGTGGGATGTAGAATGCTGGGACGTAATGAACGAGCCACAAACCAACTTCGCCATCCACAATCTTGTCGAAGGACACAGCTTCACGCACTGGTTCAAACTCGCTGACGAGGTTCGCAAGCAGCATGGTCTCGAGGATGTGAAACTCTACATCAACGAGTTTCAGGTTCTGTCCGCCATTCTTCCCTACGCCCTGAATAGACCCGCGATTTACCGGGAGATCATCGATCAGATGTTAGCCGAAGGGGCACCTATCGAAGGCATCGGCTTCCAAGCCCGCATCCACTCAGGAATCCTGTCACCAGAAACTGTATACCAACGCCTGCGGGCCTTCGAGCGCTACAATCTCCCTCTACACATCACAGAGTTCGAAATCCGAAACAAGCCCGCCAAAACCTACACCGACGAAGAAAAGGTGAAAATGGTCAACGAAATGATGACCATCTACTTCAGTCACCCATCCGTCGAGGGTATGTGGCATTGGACCTTCTGTGACCTGCCAAATGGCAACGAGCCCTTCGCCCTCTTCAAATACGACGGCACCCCCTTCCCTTGCGGAGAGGAGTGGATGCGTACCATGGACGAAGAGTTCAATACCGACCTAATCGCCATCACCCAAGCCGACGGCACCACCCTCGCTCGCGGCTTCAAAGGCGACTACACGATTACCGCAAGTTACGGTTCAGACACGAGAGTCGTCTCGGCGACTCTCGACGACGACGAAAACGTAGTCATCAAATTCGAGTAATATGGCAAACGCATCCAGAAGAGATTTCATCAAGTGCGGGCTCTTGGCCGGAGCTGGTTTCTGTCTCGTGCCTCGCCTCACATACGGAGCGAGCAAACTCGAGAAGACCACTCAAACCGCCCCCGAGGGATACTTCACCCTTGGCAAGGTCAAGGGTCGTCACCTGCTCCTCACTCCCGACAGGGATCCATTCTTTTCGCTAGGAATCAACCACATCGACCCGGCAAGTCTTCGGTACCCGGAAAACCTAGACATTTGGAAAAGGAAGTATGGCGGCAGCACCATCCGTTGGATACAGGAATCCGTCGCACCGAACCTACAGTCGTGGGGCTTCAACACAGTCGGTTGGGTGCAAGAAGTCACGGTCAAACAATGGCAGCACTCCCGTCCCTTCACCGTAGACGAGTACCGGGCACTCAACATGCCCTACTGTCACTTACTGCCCTTCATCGAATCCCACCAATGGGAGAAGCACACCGTACACTTTGACTTCCGCAGCAAGGACTGGCAGGAATGGTGCGATTACGTGGCACGCTCGCACTGCGCTGCTCTTGCGGAGGAACCGAACCTGATCGGTTACTTTTACAGCGACTGCCCCGTTTGGGTACACGAGCGACCGCAAAACAAATGGCGCGGTCCAATCTTTGATTCCGAACGGTTGAAGTCTGAAGCGGGCAAAAAAGAACTCAAGGAGCTCGCCACCCTTTACTACAAAACCACCCACGACGCCATCCGGCGCTACGACAAGCATCACCTCATCCTCGGCGACCGCTACGAAGCCAATGCTCCGCTTCCCATGGAGGTCGTAAACGCCGCACTCCCCTACGTCGACGTCCTCTCCTTCCAAGATTTCAACGATCCTGTAAAGCACCTAGCAGAGTGGCACAAAAAGACGGGTAAACCTGTCCTCCTCGCCGATGCAGCAGGCGTCCGCGTCAAGAGCGACGGTTTCTACAAACCTAACAACGGCTCCTGGTATTCAGAAACCTTACACGCTCTTAGGAAAAATCCAGGCTGTGTTGGCTTCCACCTCTGCGGGGCTTACCAACGCAACAAAGCCCGCCGCCGTGGCCTCCTCGACGAACTCGAAAATCCAGACCAAGAACACGTCGAGCAAATGACCGCCGCCAACCAAGCAATAACCAACTGGATCAAAACCCAATTCTAAGACCAACAAAATCCATCGGTGTCTATCAGTGGTTAAAAAAACACATTTCGCATGAGACGACTAACAACTCTACTCACATTAATTCTCCTTTCGATATCCCCCTCCACACTACTCCGTAGTTCTTCCCCACCCGAGCTCGATCAATACGGCGGTCTAAAGTCCAAGCACTTCGACATCGAAAGCAATGGCTTCTTCCGCACTCATTACCAGGACGGTCAATGGTGGCTCGTAACTCCCGACAACAACGCCTTCCTCTCATTCGGGCTGAACCACTTCCACTCCAATCTATGGGTACAGGACTACAACAAGACTCACTGGGAAAATAAATTCGGCGGCACCGCGTGGTCTCCAAACTGGAAGGAATCCTTCCACGATCACGCCCGCCAACTCGTCACGGATTGCGGAGCGAACACCATGGGTTACCACAACGAGGAGGCCATTCTCTTATCGCGAAAACCACTTCTCCCTTACTTCAAACAGTACATCCCAGTAAAGATCTCGATGCACATGAAGAAGAAGGACTACGTCGATGTCTTCGCTCCATCCTTCAAAGAGATGTGTAACGCAGCTGCTCAAGAACAAGTCGCCCCTTATGTGAATGACAAGATGATCATCGGCTTCGCTATGGCCGACATCCCTGTCCTAACCGAAGGCTGGGCCAAAGCGGTCCAAAGACAAAAAATCCCAACCTGGGCCATGGTCCTCCGAAACCTTCCTGCCAAGGCACCGGGCAAGCAAGCTTACATGAAAGTCATCAAAGATCGGTATTCATCAATCAATGACTTCAATCAAACCTACGCTACAGAGTTCCCTTCATGGGCTGCCTTAGAAAAAGCAGAAAACTGGCGCGACTTCACTGATTTCAGTAACGAGACTGAAATCGCCGACAACAACTCGTTCAACGAGCTCTGCATGCGGAAATACTACGAGACCGCTTCCACTGCCTTCAGAGCAGTGAACAAGAACCACCTCTTTCTCGGCGACAAGCTAAACGCAAACATGCGGGTAATGCCCGAACTCGATCTTACCATCGACGTAGCGAAGGACTATGTAGACGTGATCCTTTTCCAATTCTACGGGGACGGGGCCTACCAAGACCGTATCCAAAACCGCATCGCCGAGGTCGCTCAAAAACCGATCATCAACGGTGACGGCGGATTCGGTGCTTTCGGCGACCCTAAGATGCCCAACCCGCAAACGCCAAAAGCCAAAGACCAAACACAGCGAGCAGAGTGGTTTTACAAATACGCGAAAACATCCTTCGCCCACCCAAACTTCGTCGGTTACCACGTCTGCGGCGTCATCGACTCCTGGAAAACCGCCCCCCACGGCACGCAAAAACCCGGAATCATAGACCCACTCGGAGAACGTCACGACGCAGTGATCGATATGTTCTCAAAAATAGCGGACGACCTATACTCTTTCCGCGACTGAGGTTCTCTCTCCTATCGCCGTATTGGACGGTCCAATCTCTCGCGAGATTGGCTACTGAAACGGCAATGCCAGAGCATTGCCCTCCTGTACGTCAACTCTACAACGACCCCAGATACTGGATACTCTGCTGGACGCTCTTGATTGGATCTGGTGATTGATCCTGCTCTACGTGACAGTGGGACACTCCTGCCTTTTCAGCCACTTTGATGATCGGCTCGATGTCGATCATTCCATTTCCGAGCTCCTTGAAAGCATCCTTCGGCAGCTGCCCGAACTCCGGCAGGGTCGTACCTTTTTTCAAATCCTTCAAATGAAGCTGAGAAACTCGGCCCTTTAGCTTTTTGATCAGCTTGACCGGATCCACTCCACCGACGACTACCCAAAAAACATCAATCTCGAACATCATGTCCGAATCGAACTCTTCTACGAAAACGTCATAGCCAGACTTGCCACCTTCCTTCGGCTCAAACTCGAACGCATGGTTGTGATACGCAAGCTGCACTCCCGCCTTCTTAGCCTCAACGGAGGCCTTATTGCAGTTTTCCGCGAGACGCTTGTAGTCGTCGAGCGTCTCCCGATTGTGGCCGTGAACGTAAGGAACAACCAAATGCGTCAGCCCTGCTTCATTCGCCTGATCCAGAATCTGCGCGAAAGGAGCGACTCCCTCTTTCTTCGGATCCGTCACCGACTCCCACGCAAAGTGCGAAGAGTTGACCGCAAGACCGTTGTCCTTGGCCACCTTGATCATCTCCTCCGCATCGGGAAAACCATAACACTCCACTTGCTTGTAGCCAGCTTCAGCCACGCTCTTCAGCGTTCCCGCCAAATCCGCCTTCAGTTGGTTGCGGAGGGTGTACAGCTGGATGCCGATATCGTTGCGGTAGCGGTTGTTCTTGCTCAAAGCCAACGCCTGAAAAGCAGCGGAAGAAGCAAGAGTGGATGCGAGAGCGGTTCGTAAAAATTGACGACGTTTCATATTAGGTATTGGGGTGATACGACAAGAATGCTCGCCGCCCCGTCTCTTGTACAGCCCCTTCTCCATTTCGACGATCGAGCCCATTTGCAGCTTTCGATCCAGACCTTTGGACGTGTCCTCCCACGACCTCCCTGGTCGCAGGAACACCATTTAAAAATGCAGGCCAAAATAGTGGAGGGCCCATTCAAGAGCCCTTCCTAGATTTACCCAGCCGAGTACTCGTCCAAGCGCTTCTTCAGCGTGTTTCGAGTAATACCCAAAATCTCCGCCGCTCGAGCTTGGTTACCCCCAGTCTCCGCTATCGCGCGCTCGATCATCTGGCGCTCGATCAAAGTCAAAATCCGCATCTCCTGACGCTCCCTCAACTCGTGGTAAAGCTTATCGTAAATCGCAGGAAGCGATATCGGCATCGGCTCGACAGCTCCCACAGTCGGCTCGATGGCCGCTGGGACCGCCGCTTCCACCTTGGGCTCCTCAACAACAGGAATCGCTTCCGGAACCGTCACGGGAGATTCACTTGCCTCCTCCACAGGAGCGGGCGTCGGACTCGAAACCGGGGGAGTTCCCTCTTCAAGTTCACCTCGAATCGTATCAGGCAGATCCTTCAGCAATATCGCGTCCCCTTGCGCAACCACCGCGCTACGGTAAACCACGTTGCCAAGCTCACGGACATTGCCCGGCCAAGCGTAAGCCACGATTGTCTTGAGAGCATCCGCCGAGACACGCGTCACACGCGCCTTTTTCTCCTTCACCAGATTCTGGAGCATAAAGTCCACGATATCAGGAATGTCCTCCTTACGCTCCTTCAATGCCGGCACCCGAATCCGAAATACGTTCAGTCGGTAGTAGAGGTCCTCGCGAAACTCCTTCTCCTCCACCATCGTTTCGAGATCCTTGTTGGTCGCCGCGATGACGCGCACGTCCACCTTGATGGTTTCCGTACTGCCGACACGCTGGATCTCCCCCTCTTGCAACACGCGCAAAATCTTGGTCTGCGTCGCCAAAGCCATGTCGCCGATCTCGTCGAGGAAGATCGTACCCCGGTCGCATTGCTCGAAACGTCCGATCCTCTGCGTCGTCGCGCCGGTGAAACTGCCTTTCTCGTGACCGAAGAGCTCGCTCTCGATCAGATTGTCCGGAATCGCCGCGCAATTCACCGCCACAAACGGTCCGCCGGAACGAAGGCTGTGCTGGTAGATGCACTTGGCGATCAACTCCTTGCCCGTACCGCTTTCACCCGTCACAAGCACCGTAGCGTCGCTTGCCGCCACTTGCCCGATCACCTTGAAAACTTCCTGCATCGCCGGAGAGTTCCCCACGATCCCTTCCTTGTAGTCCTCGTAGTTGACCTTCTTCTCGTACTGCTTGGCCGACTTCATGTCCTGCGACGAGCTGATCGCCTTGTCCGCGATCTCGATCACCTTGTCGACGTCGAAAGGCTTCATGATGTAGTCGTAAGCCCCAAACTTCATCGCCTCGATCGCCGTCTGAGCAGTGCCAAAGGCAGTCATCAAAACGATCTGTAAACTGGAATTCGCCGAACGCATGTGCTGCAGAGCCTCGATACCCGAGATCCCACCCATGCGCACGTCGCACATGATCAGGTCCGGCTTCAGCCCGGCCTTTACTTTCTCGATTCCCTCCTCGCCACTAGCGGCAGTCTCGATGTGGTAGCCGCGGCTTCCTAGAACGCGGCTAAGGGAGTAGCGAATCTCTTCGTCGTCATCGACTATTAAAATGGTGCTCATGTTTGTTTCAGCGGACATGCAGTCAGGGTTTTCTGGGAAAGGCACAAATCAGTGCAACCCATTAACGCTTTATCAGCAAATTCCATTCCCACCGCTAATCATGCTTAGAAGTAAGCAATCGCCAAAGATCCAGCCCGTCGCTCAGCCAAACCTCCCCTTCAGGGCCATCCGGGCGATACTCGATCGGCCAAACCGCCACGATCAAAATCCGAAAATTCGCCACCAGCAAGCCCAACCAAACGATCCAAACCCAATCTCCCACCACCGAGTTCACCAACAACCAAGCGAAAAGCAAAACAGCAAGCGAGCTCGCCAACGGTCCCCCAATCGCCACCACTGCCTGCACTCCGCGGGATTCGCTCTCACGGTCGTAGCGCGTCGCCCCGTACCGCAAGCCTCGCGAGCGTCCCACCAGCTCCAGCCTCCCCAGTCGAAGCTCCTTCCTCGCCCCAGCCGATCCCACTTCCAGCGCCACCTTCTGCCGAGTCGTTAGCAACGCCATCACGGAGTGACCAAGCTCATGTAGAAACACACCGCTAACGATCCCGCCTAAATAGCAGGCGATCAGGCAAACCAGCTTTCCGACCAAGAGCATTTCCCCAAAAAAGCCTATTTAGCCGACGAACTCAGCCAAAATCTCCACAAAACGCTCGCGGCACTCGAAATGCGGATTGTGCCCGCTCTCCGGGATCACCTCCAACGCGCTCGCCGGAAAATACTCCCGCAACTCCGGCACCTTATCCTTGATGAAGTAGCGGCTCTTCCCGCCCATGATAAACAGAGCATCCCCATCGTAGCGATCTCCCGGTTTCAACGGATTCGCTTCGATGTCACGTTGGCCGCCCACGATCGCGTCCAAATTCACCAGCCAGCGAAACTGCCCCGTCTCCCGATCCTTCTCCAGGTTGGTCAGAAGGAACTTACGCATCTTCCAGTTCGGAACGTGCGGGATCATATCCGTCTCCGCGTCAGTCCGAGACTCCAGCCCCTCCAGATCGACCGCACGCATCCCTTCGAAATCGTCGTCGTGATTATTCGGATACCGGTGAGGGTGAATATCCACCACCACCAGCTTGCGAATCGCCTTCGGGTACTCGCAGGCGATCTTCATCGCCAGCTTCCCTCCCATCGAGTGGCCGATCAACACCGGACGACCGTCCAGATTCTCGTCCATAAACTCAAGGATGTCCTCCATCATCGCGTCGTAAGTATGCGGTTCAGCCGCAGGCGAATCCCCGTGATTCCGCAAGTCCAAGCAAAACACGTGATGCTTCTTGGCTAAATCCTTAGCCGCCGCCTGCCAATTGCGCGAAGATCCCAACAAACCATGCATAATCACAATCTGCGGATTCCCGACCTCGCCATACTCTCTGAAAAACAACTCCATAAACCGCCCTCATAAACGAGAGCAGCTCAGCGATTCACAACCCAAAAAGAAAGTCACCCTTCCGGCGATGGAAGATTCTCCAGCAACTCCTGCCGGAACTCGTCACTCAGCTTATCCGAATTAGCGACGTAGTCCTCGATCGCCACAATGAGACTATCGGTTTGCTCGCCCAGATCCCGCACCCGCACGTATTCGCTCAAATTGATCAAAGCGATTTCGATGGACTTCGGGGTCTCCAATGAATCCGCATGGCTGAGGATACGCTCCGCGGAAGCTCCATATTTGATCGCTGGATTAAACAATCCCCAAATAGCGTAGTCCTTGGTTCTCCCCGCCGGCATCGACAAGAAATACTCCTCAGCCGCATCCAGATCCGATATGGCCCATTGCCTCATCGCATCCTGTGTATGCCAAGCGCGTGCGGACGCGTTTTCGAACCCGGCTACACTCTCGAGAGCCAACGCTGGATCCACTCGAGCGAGAGGACTTATCAGATTTTTCAATACAGCTTCATCCCCTTCCAAACTCGATATCAACTCCACGATACCCGGCAGCTCGTCCGCAGTCGAGTTACCCACCCACTCTTCCGCAACCGTAGATAAGGCGCTGCTGACGAGAGCTTCGTCTCCGCTTCGCAAGACATAATCGAACGCTCCCCTCCCATCCACCGAGGCCCACCCACTCAAAATCCCCAACATCGCCTTCTTCGCCAATGAAGCGTCACCCAAACGATCTAGAGCTCTGATCGGCGACTCCGAATCGTATCGCCCCCAATCACGAAACAACGACTCCACCATAAACTCTGTTCCATTCACTTCGCTGGAAACCAACACCTCCAAAACGCGGTTCCTGACTTCATCCGTCTTAAAACTCGAAACCACCCGACCAAACAACTCTTGCCTATTCAATTGGCTCTCCACCCCCAAGAGCAGTTCAGTCGCTAAACGAGGATCCGTATCCGCAATACTTTTCGCGACTTTCGCAAGCTGCGGCACCAACATCTTCCCGCCGTTGGACACCGCCATCATCGCCTCCCAAGCCGCATCGGGATCCGTCTCCGCCCAAGCCGCCGCCGCGCTCCCCATAAAGCTCAGCCGATCCCGCCCCTGTAATCCCAACGCAAACTCAAAGGCGGGTTCCCCTTCCTCAGCGGCCCACTCCGCGAACAACTCCTCAAGCTCCACCACTTTTCCTGGCCCATTCCGCAAAGCACTCAAAACGCGGTAACGCCCCTCGAAATCCACCTCGCTCCCCGAAGCACTTGAGGATACAAACTTCGAGCGAGGCGCATCTTCCGATCCGACCTGCGTCGCAGTCCTCGAAGTTTCGTTTGCTCCCTCCGCCTCCAAGCCCAAGCTTGACTCACGAAACACGGTGAAAAACAGAACAAGCGCAAGCAAGGAGCCAGTACCAAGGGTAAGCAAGAGAGGGATTTTCATGAGGGGCAACAGAGAGTTAAGGCCAAGGTAACAGAGCCCTAGGTCCCCGCTTTAACACTCGAGGTTCCCCAAAACTATTCTAAAGATCTCCTCCTCCCCCTAGCCTTCTAGGACCTCAATGATAGTCCACTATCTCAACCCCGGCAGGACCTTGGCTTGTCCAGACGAAACAAATACGGAACTGCCGGTTTATCCGGATGGAATGCTGCCCTTTGCGGTCGCCGACAAGGGCTTCCAGCTGATTACCGGGCGGGACTCGCAAATCATCCAAAGACTCAGCCGCATTGAGCTGAATAAGCCGTCGCAATGCGACTCGGGCGATCGACGCAAACCGTCGCGAGCGCTCCGTTTCCCAAAGCCTTTGCGTTTCCTTATCCGAAAAGGAACGGATCATTAGCGGCCATAGCCTGAAGGATCTTCAGCGACCGATCCGATTGGGCGTATGTGAGCCGTGAGTTTCTTCTCACTTCGCAAGGCCTCGCGGATATCACACTCGGTCTGGATATTGAGCCAAAAACGAGGCGACTGCCGAAAATATGCGCCCAAACGCACTGACATCTGAGCCGTGATCGATCGACGCCCGTGTACGATCTCATTGATCGCCCGCGGCGAAACACCAAGCGCTCTTCCCAAGGCATTTTGCGAAATCTTAAGCGGATCGAGATAGTCCTCTTTCAAAATCTCTCCCGGACAAATGGTACCCATTCCATAACGCATAACGTTATAGTACTCACCGTCAACTCCACTCTTCTCCCCCTCGCAATGCAATCTATCAACTTCGCCCTTTACCTCTTCCCTCCTCTTCCCAAATTTCCCTGCTCCCTCCACCATCAAGAACAAAGCACCCAAGACCCAGCACCCAGAAGAAATGGCTCGCGAAAAGAAGATCACCCCCATGATGCAGCAGTACTACGAGGTTCGCAAGACCCTCCCTGCCAACACCTTGCTGCTCTTTCGTCTAGGTGACTTCTATGAAATGTTTCACGAGGATGCCGAAGTGGGAGCCCAAGTTCTCGGCATCACGCTCACCAAACGCAGCGACTATAAGATGGCGGGCATCCCCTTCCATGCCGCCGAGCAATACATCGGCAAAGTCCTCAAAGTAGGCATGAAGGTCGCCATCTGCGAGCAAGTCGAAACGCCTCAGGCCGGCAAGCTCGTCAAACGCGCCCTCACCCGAATCCTGACTCCCGGCACCACCATCGAGGATAATCAACTCGACTCCCAGCGAAACCACTACCTAGCTGCCATCGAGTACGACAAAGCCGGATTCTCGCTCGCCTGGATCGACCTTTCAACCGGCGAATTCCGTATCGCCCACGATTCGAAGCCAGACGACCTCCTCCCTGTCCTGGTCTCAATCGACCCAGCAGAATTGCTTCTCATCGAAGGCACGCAGGAAAATTGGCAAAAGCACTCTCATAACAACCCAGTATTTGAGGAGCTGATACACTTCGCCAACTCAAGATCCACAAGCGAGCAACCTGCCTTCCAGTTCGATTGCGACTCCGGATCTCAAGCAGTCATGGAGATCCTCGGCGTGATCAATCTCGAGGGCTTTGGCATCGACAAGACACACGACGCCCTAGGCTGCGCAGGAGCTCTTCTCCACTACGCCCGAGAAACACTCCGCTCCGAACCAAAGAATCTGTCATCAATCAGCGAATACAGCTCCAAAGCCTCGCTGCTCATCGACCCTGCAACCCTACGCAACCTTGAGATTTTCAAGTCGACCCGCGGGCTACGCGAAGGCTCCCTCATCGAAGCCATCAATGGCTGCAAGACCGCCGCAGGCGCCCGACTTCTCGAGCAATGGCTCATCGCACCCGAACGTGACATACCAGAGCTCAACCGACGCCTCGATTCCGTAGAACAATTCTTCGGCAATCCGATGGCCGCCACCGAGCTGCAGAGCACCCTCAAATCAGTACGCGACATCCAACGCATCCTCTCCCGCATGCAAAACCGCTTGCGAAACCCACGAGAGCTAGGCGGCGTTCGCGATACCCTCGCCCAGATCCCCGAACTTAAAGCCAGCATCCAAGAAGTAGCCTCCGCAGATCCAGCGGACACCAACCCGCTCGACGGGCTCACCAATCGCCTCCACGAACTCCCAGCTCTTACCGAGCTTCTCGACCGCGCCCTCAAAGAGGAGCTTCCATCCAAGCTCGACGACGGTGGCTACATCGCCACCGGATACGACCCCGAGCTTGATCGTATGCTCTCGCTCACCACCGACAACAAAGTCTGGTTGGCCGACCTCGAGTCCGGCGAACGCGAGCGAACAGGAATCAAAAACCTAAAGGTCAAGTACAACGGAGCATTCGGCTACTTCATCGAAGTCACCAAATCGAACCTCTCTCTCGTACCCGAAAATTACATACGCAAGCAAACGACCGTAAACGCTGAACGCTTCATCACCGAGGACCTCAAGGTCAAGGAGAAGGAAATCTTCCATGCCGAGGAAAACTCGAAGCGTCGCGAAGAAGAGCTCTTCCTCGGCCTCATCGAGGCAGTCCTCGAAGAGTCCGCTGCACTTAAGGAAACCGCCGCCGCTCTCGCCGAGCTCGACGTCTTTTGCGGTTGGTCGGAAATCGCTCGCCGCTGGGACTACAGCAAACCGGAACTCAACGATACAGACCTTCTCGACATCGATCAAGGGCGCCACCCGGTCGTGGAGCAAATGCTCCGCAAAGACAGCCAAGGTCTCGCCGGCAGCCACGCGTTCGTGCCTAACGGAATCAACATCAGCGCATCCAACAACCAAATACACCTGATAACCGGGCCTAACATGGCTGGTAAGTCGACCTTCATCCGCCAGGTCGCCCTCATCACTCTCATGGCTCAAGTCGGCTGCTGGGTGCCGGCAGCATCCGCAAAGATAGGAGTCGTCGATCGCATCTTCTCCCGTGTCGGAGCTAGCGACGACCTCGCCCGAGGTAACTCGACCTTCATGGTGGAGATGAACGAGACCGCCAACATCCTCAACAACGCCACCGAGAGCAGCCTAATCATCCTCGACGAAATCGGCCGTGGCACCTCCACCTACGACGGTCTCTCCATCGCTTGGTCCGTCATCGAGCACTTGCACCGCGACACCGAAGCTGGCCCCAAAACCCTCTTCGCCACCCACTACCAAGAGCTGACTCAACTCGACAAACACCTAAACCGCCTCGAAAACTACAGCGTCGCAGTAAAGGAATGGAACGACGACATCGTGTTCGTCCGCCAAGTCGTCAAAGGAGCTGCCGACCGCAGCTACGGGATTCAAGTCGCCCGCTTAGCCGGCCTCCCTACCCCTGTCATCGACCGCGCGAAAGAAATCCTAGAGAAGCTCGAGTCGGACGACTCCACAGTCACCGTTTCCAGCCCCACGCCCACACCCGTCGCGAAGCCCCGGAAGAAAATCAAAGTCGCTAAAGACGAGAATCAGCTCGGACTCTTCTGAACGCCAAGCCTCAGGCGCCCCACGCGGGAGTCGCAACCACCGTAAACCAGACTCCAATAGATTCCGCTGAATCACCTACCAATTTCACATCAATTGGCCTATTTTCAGTGCCTCACCCCCACAGTGCATGTCAGTATCTCGAGCCTTCGCTTTTCTCACTCTCATTCTTCCAGTTGTCACCGCGACTGCGGAAAACTCACGCCCGCAGCCAATCGATTCAGGAGCAACCGAAGAAACCCAAAATCTGCTAGCCCATCTCCACCACATTGGCTGGCACACAGACTCCTTCATGTTCGGCCAAGAATTTCCGCTCAGCTACCAGAGGGAGATGAAAGGAATAAACGATCCAGCCACTTCTGATCTGAAAGAAGTCGTCGGCGACCACCCAGGCGTACACGGATCCGACTTCCATTTCATGATCGACAAGGATCCCCATGAAATCGTCGCTCACAAGGTCGCCGCCCTCACCGCTTACGAGTCAGGCTCTATGGTCACCTTCGATTTCCACTGGGTCGGGAAATACGGCGGGACCCACTCCTGGCACAAGGAAGACGCCAAAATCCTCTACAACGTCGTTAACGACAACGACAAGAGAGGCGACGTCACATGGTTCTACCAATCCCTCGACGAAGTGATTCGCATCGTCAACGAAGACCTGCAATTCCCCATCGTCTTCCGCCCCTTCCATGAGATGAACGGCAATTGGTTCTGGTGGGGCAGCAAGCTCAAAGGCGGCCCCGAAACCTACAAACAAGCTTACCGCATCCTCGTCGATTACATCAAAGAGCGAAGCGACTACTTCCTTTTCTGCTGGTCTCCAGACAAAGACCTCACCCTGGAATATTATCCAGGAAGCGAATACGTCGACATCATCGGCTTCGACGGCTACGGCCAAGGCAATCCGAAAGTCCACTGGTTCACCGTCAACGATATGATCGAGCAACTGGAAGCCGTCGTCGATTTCGCCGCCAAAGAAGACAAGGTCGCCGCCTTCACTGAAACTGGATACGACACCAAAAACAACGTCGACTACCACACCACTCGTCCCGACTGGTGGACTCAAAGCGTACTCGATCCCATTCTCGCAAGCGAGAAGGCAAGCCGTATCGCCTGGGTGCTTACATGGATAAACTCAGATTGGTCCGGCCCTTACACGCCGTACTCAGGATCTCCCGAGCCTTCCAAGGAAGCCTTCCAAAAATTCCACGCCCACGAAGCGACCCTTTTTCAAGAAGAGGTATCCTCTCGATCCATCTACGCCCCCTTGCGGTAGCAACGAAGCTCCCTGTTCAAAACAACGGGAGTTATTCTCTCTTCAGAAGGAGTCAGTTTCGGTCCAGCCACCTAGTCCGAAACTGCAAAGAAAAGGTCATACACTACGTATTCCCTCAGCAATCGCCATCTCCCGAGGCTAATGGCCGTCTCAAAAATCTGGTTTTACAGAATTTTGGCGAGAAACACCCAGAAAAACTCTCCTTACGTAAAATTAGGGTCTTTTTCACCCCTAAAACACCCCAATCCGTCTCCCATTTAGTCCTACAGTTCACTAGGCACCCCAAACGAAGCATTAGTGTTTTTATGCTTTTACCACGAAATAAGTAATGCAACTCCCCTCGCTACCTAATCCATAGAATTCAGCGCTCAAGGGGCAAGTAACACTACCGATAGCTAGAGCGAATAACGTAACCAACTATTCCCCGTGAACGCCTTACTCAATCGCCTTAGCTTTTCCAAACGAATCATCATCCTGATGATGATCCCACTTTGCGGTCTATCGATCTTCAGCATCGTCACTATCCTGGACCATATCCAAGCCACCAAACAGACTCAGCGAGAAATCGACTCGGTCACCGAGCTTACGGAACTGGGAACTGTAATCGCCGAAGCAATACACGAATGGCAAAAAGAGCGCGGTCGCTCAGCTGGCTATCTCGGCTCGGCAGGCAAAAAGTTCTCGAGCGAGATCAGAAGCCAACATCGCTCCAGCGACCAAACCATGGCAACCCTGCGTCAAGCGATCCAAGCAAACGACTACTCCCTTCAACCTCCAGAATTTCACGCGGCCTTGGACAAGAGCGTCTCACTGATGGAAAAAGTGCCAGGCCTCAGAAACGAAGTGCTTGCTCTAAAAATTAAAGGCGGCGACGCAGTCGGCCAATATACAAAGATGATCACCAGCTTCCTGAGCGTGATCGACACATCCGCCAAACTCACTCAGGAGTCCGATATTTCCCTGCTACTCGTTTCCTACAGCAACTTCCTCCGAGCCAAAGAAAACATGGGCATCGAGCGAGCGGTTTTGAGCAACGCCTTCGGAGCAGACGCCTTCAAAGCTGACTTCTACAAGCGCTATTGCACCGTGCTCGCCAATCAGGCCGCCTACCTTTCCAGCTTCCAAGCGTTCGCCCTCCCCGAACATATCCAATTCTACAAACGGACCGTACGCGGCCCCTCCGTCGACAAAGTGTCGGAGTGGGAAGCCCTTGCATTCGCCAAAGCGGATACAGGCGGATTCGGAGTCCGCCCTGAAGACTGGTTCACCGAAATCACCGCCAAGATCGACCTCATGAAGACAGTAGAGGATCACATCGCGAACTCGGTCCGGCAAAGCTCCGAGCAAATTGCCTCCGCCAATAGCTCGAAGTTCTACACCCTCGTCTCCACAGCAGCAGCTCTCATAACGCTCACCCTTGGACTCTCCTATTGGGTCGCCACCTTCACATCTCGCTCGCTTCGAGAAACCGTCTCTCGCCTTCATCAAGGAGTCGACGAAGTGGCAGCCGCTTCCGGACAAGTATCGCAAGCCTCCATCGCCATGGCCAATGCGGCCAACGAGCAATCCACAAGCCTCAACCACACCAGCGGCATTCTCAGCAACATCACCGACATTACCCGCAGCAACGGCGAACTGGCTGGCAACGCAAACGCTATCACCGCCGAAGCCCGCAAGATGGTCGACAACAGCCTAGAGGAAATGCGAACCCTCCAAAACGCGATGGATGAAATCCGCACTTCCAGCGACGAGATTTCAGCGATTATCAAGACCATCGACGAGATCGCCTTCCAAACAAACATCCTAGCCCTAAACGCCGCCGTCGAAGCCGCTCGCGCCGGACAAGCAGGCACCGGATTCGCTGTAGTTGCCGACGAAGTACGAAACCTCGCACAACGCTCTGCTCAAGCAGCCAACGATACCACCCAAAAGATCGAGGACTCCATCAAGCGAGCCCACAACGGGACCAGCATTTCCAGCAGCGTCGGATCCGTACTTGAGAACATCGTAGGCAAGGTACGTGAGGTCGATGACGTCGTAACTAAAATCGACGAAGCCTCCCAAAACCAACTCGCCGCAATCCTCGAAGTCCAATCCGCCGTACGCTCGCAAGAGGAAGTCGTTATGGGCGCCTCTACTTCTACCGAAGAAACAGCTTCCGCAGCAGAAGAGCTTCACAGCCAAGCTGGCAATATGCAGGCCTCGATTCGAGACCTCGCCCTGCAAGCAGGTATCGCCTACAGAGACGAAAACCTGATCTCAGCCACTCCAGCCCAAACTCAACCGGCCAGCCACTCGGCACAAAACGAATTCACTCCTTCCCGAGCAAAAAAAGAAGAGGAACTTCTCTGGAACTAGATTAAGCGCCTATTTCCATTAGCTGCTCATAATAGTCGCTTACAAGAACCACGATCTTGTAGGCGATGTATCCAAATATCCCGATCAAAACGATCTTTGGATAGAGCACTGAAGCGAGCAGCAGACGATTGCTAGCATCCTTCCGATAGCGACTCCCGGCAGCCTCCAAATTCTGGTCAAGCTTGCCGCTCTCCTCGCCGGAACGATACATCTCGCGAAACCCAGAAGGCACTCCCCTTAACTTAGAATCCATCGCTTCGCTCGCCTTTCGGCCTTGTGCAACCATTTCCAGCACTTGATCGCAAAGGCGATTATGCTTCGGACTCCCTGAGGCCATTGCAGCCGTACGCCAAGCGTCCTCCACTCCCAAGCCAGCAGAGAGGCAGCTGCCAAGAACATCGCACAAGACCCCAGACTCCCAATACATACGATACGAGGCAATCACCGGCACCCGCCTCGCGATCGACAAACAGACGCTCGGCAAATACACCGCTAAGCTCCACACAAAAAAAACGAACATCCATAGCGGTACAATCACCATACCCGCGGACACCAGAAAAGCTGTCACGTCGCCACTTACTAAATACGTTATGGAAAAGACAAGAGCAGCAAAATGCAGCAACAAGATCGGGTACGCCAAAGCGAGCGTGATCCGTCTTTTCACCTTCTGAGCTTCGCGACGTGACTCCGCTATCTTTCGCATCGCCTGCGGGATACGAGCCGAACGCTCCGAGGCAGCCAGAATAGCATGCTCAGCCTGCGAGAGCGAAAATACCGGATCCATAAATACCGTGGCCCAACTAGCTCCTTCGCGAAAAGAACCAATTAGGCCCTCGCTCCTATCGTTCGGCAAGGGTTTCGCCAATGCCACCGCGTTGCTAGCCTCCATCCCGGAGTCAACCCCATCAGCAACTTGCTCAAGCCAATCCGCCAGCTGCTTATCCGACAATCTAGCCATTGAAAAAGCTAAGCTTCGCCCGCGTATCCACCACTCCACTTCAGTTTATGGCGGACAACATTGAAGTGCGAATAATCGAGTTTCTGAGCAATCTGTAGTCGACTCTCTGAGACATGAATCCCCAAGGAACTTCCTTCGAGAATATTCAAGTTTCTCTGCCCATCGAGAGCGACAAGCAAACGCTGGCCTGGCTTGGCATTCTCGATCCGCAATTTAACCTTAGTCGGGAAAATAATGGAGCGATTGCTCAAGGTATGCGGGCAAATCGGAGTCAACGAAATCGATTCAGAATCCGGATGCATCATTGGACCGCCAGCCGACAAGTTGTACGCCGTCGAACCAGTGGGCGTACTAAAGATCAAACCATCACACACGTAGGTCGTGACAAACTCGTCATCCGCGAAAACATTGATATGGATGATCTGGCTCGAATCCGCCGCCTTCACCACCACATCATTCAAGGCTAGATCGATATGGTTTTCGTGAGCAGTGCACTCAAGCAAGGCTCTCCCCTGCACCTTAAACTCTCCTGCCAAGATCGAAGGAAACAAAGCCTCGACCTCTTCGGACGTGTAGGTCGTCAAAAAGCCAAGCGTCCCTCGGTTCACTCCGATCACCGGGATCTGCGCCGATGTCGCTTCTGCCGCCGCGCTCAGGAACGTTCCATCGCCGCCAACGACACAACAAGCATCCATGTTAGAGAAGCTCCCAGCAGGGACCGGAAAACCGGTGATCGCCTTCGTATCCACGCCCTTCTCACGGGCAATTTCGCCAAGTCTCTCAACCAGCTCTACCGAACCAGATTTGGTCCCGTTTATCACAAAGGCTAATCTCTTGATCGCATTCATCAGGCAAGTTCACAGACATAAAACTGACAAACCACTGATTTTCAATCACTAAAGACGACTGTCACCGGATCGTTTTACCAATCCCAATAGAAACTCCACGTTTCCATCGCCTCCCTTTATGGGCGATACCATCTCGCCAATATATCGAGCCCCCGGCAACTCTTCCAAAGCAAACTGCTTAACACCTTCCATTGCCTTCGATCTCGCCTTTTCGTCACGGATGACGCCCTTGAACTTGTCAGCGATCTCTTTCCCCACTTCAAACTGAGGCTTTACGAGAGCAACCAAAACGCCTTCCTCTTTCAAAAAAGGCCACACGCAGGGCAAAACCGTCTTCAGCGAAATAAAAGACAGATCCATCACCATCCGGTCGTATTCAGAATACGGAAGAAGATCAGCGCTCAGGTAGCGGGCGTTCGTCTTTTCCAGATTCGTCACGCGCTCATCGTTTCGCAACTTCATGTGTAGTTGCCCATAGCCTACATCCACACAAGTTGCTCCCGCCGCCCCGTGCTGCAAAGCACAGTCCGTGAATCCTCCAGTGCAAGCTCCTACATCGAGAACCTGCGTACCTTCAAAGCCGAGCTCAAAGTTCTCGATCCAGCCGAGAAGCTTCTCCCCTCCACGACCCACAAATCTCTGACCAGCTTCGACCTCGAGTTCGATATCCTCCTCGTACTTCGTACCGCCCTTGGTTAGTCGCTCTGTCCCGCGGCGAACCTTCCCCGTCATGATCAAGGCCTTCGCCTCGCTGCGGGAACTCGCATACCCACGTTCGAGCACGATCTCATCCAGTCTCTTCTTTTTACCTGCCATCGAAAAAGGCTCTCGCTTGATCAACGTCCTTAGCAATCTGGCGCTTCAGTTCGTCGATCCCATTAAACTTCTCCTCCTGGCGAAGAAAGCTGTGCCACACGACCTGCAAACGATGCCCGTAGTCAAACGGACACTCATCCAAAAGAAACGCCTCAAGCAGGGGTTTATCCGTCTGCTCAACAGTCGGTCGTATTCCGAAATTGGCGACAGCTCGGTACTGATGGTCCAACGACACGTCTGAAACACTCACCGCGTAAACGCCGTAAGCAGGCCTCAAATCCCCCTCAAACGGAAGGTTCAGAGTAGGAGCATCAATCGTACGCCCCATACGCTTCCCCTGAGTCACAGTACCAATGCTATAATAGTCATAGCCTAAGAGTTCATTTGCCTCCCCGATTTGTCCGAGTGTCAGTAAATTGCGTATCCGCGTGCTGCTTACGCGTTCGGCTCCGGAATCGAGACAAGGGACCGACTCTACGCCAACCCCTAGCAGATCTCCCTGCAGTTCAAGTTCGCCCATGTCACCAGTCCGACCTCGCCCGAATTGCCAATTCTCACCGGCATGCACCGATTGGATGGCAGGCAATTCGCTCTTGAGGTGAGCTAGGAACTCGGATGCTTCGATAGCGGCAAACTCACGCGTGAAAGGCTCTTCCACAATAAAGTCCAAGCCAAGCTTCGCGAGCTCAAGCCGCTTCAGCTCCGGACTCAGAATCATGCGAGCAGGGTCAGCCGGACGAAACAGGCGACTGGGGTGAGGCCAGAAGGTCAAGGTACCGCAAACGCCTCCACTTTCGCGGGCAGCCTCTTTTGCAGATTCAATCACCCGCTGATGCCCGCGGTGCAAACCGTCGAACATCCCTATCGCCAGATGCACGGGACAATCGGCAGCATAATCTACCGTTCGCAAACACTCGAATTGCTTTGTCCCGCTCATGTTAGCCTCTCTTCCTTAGAAAAAGTTGTCTGGAGTCGCCTCGTGCGCAGGGATCAGCTTCTTCTCGATCTCCGAGATTTCCATCTCCTTGAAGGCATCCAGCTCGACCGCCTGAGCCGTGCTGAAATCATCAGAAGCGTCACGGCGCAAAGCCGTGAGGTGCGCTCCGCATTCAAGCTTCTCTCCGAGATCGTTCGCCAAAGTTCGGACGTAAGTGCCCTTCGAGCAATCCAGAGTGAAATCAATCTCCGGCAAATCAAAACGCGTGATCTCAAATTTGGATACGCGAATAAAGCGCGGCTCTCTCTCTACTTCCTGTCCTTTGCGGGCCAGTTTGTAGAGGCGTTGTCCCTTGATTTTCACCGCCGAAAACATCGGAGGCGTTTGGTACTGGTCGCCAACAAAGTCACTCATCGCGAACTGAGCCTGCAGCTGACTCAACTCAGGGACCGGACGCGTTACCGTGATCTCACCATCGGCATCTTGCGTATTGGTCGATTCACCCAACTTGATCGTGCCTGAATAGGTCTTGTCCAAACTCGTCAGGTACTGGGAAAGCTTGGTTGCCTTTCCGACAAGAATGATGAGCAAACCGGTCGCCATCGGGTCGAGTGTCCCCGCATGCCCGACGCGCTTCATACGCAATTTTCGACGAACTTGATCCACCACATCGTGGGAAGTCATCCCACTGGGCTTGTCGATAAGCAAAACGCCTTCAAGATCTCTTTTCTGTTCCATTTTCTAAAACTTAAATACCTTACACCTCACCGAGCCGTCGCTCAACGGCAGCAAGCACTTTCGGCTCAATTTCGCTCAAAGACTCGCCCGAACTAAACGCGGCCGCACAGGCATGACCACCCCCGCCAAACTCTCGAGCCAGCGTATCGACACGGTAATCAGCATGCTCAGCCCGAAAACTCCCTTTCACCGTGGACTCTCTTTGCTCCAAATAAACGCCGATCTTCACACCCCGAATCGAGCGTGTATAGTCCACAAACCCTTCCGTGTGTTCGTAAGTTGCTCCCGTATCCAAAAAGTCCTGATACATCACTTTGCCCACACCCAACTGCCCATCGCACTTAGTTTGGAGCGTCGCTAGAAAACGCTGCAACAATTCCAGACGACACAGAGGCTCGTTCTCGTAGAGAGCTTGGGCCGTCGTCACAGGGCGAGCCCCACAATCAACAAGGCGACCGCTAAGTTCGAATACACGACGCGACGTAGCAGCATACGAGTACCGCCCTGTATCAGTCATAATACCTGTCAAAAGGCATTGTGCCGTCAGCGGATCGACATCCCAACCAAAATCAAACGCAAGGCCAGCGATCATTTCACAGGTCGCAGCCGCTTTCGAATCTACCAAATTGAAGTGAGCGTACTTCGTATTCGAAATGTGGTGATCGATATTTCCGAGAAAATTGTGATTCGCGATCGCCTTGCTAGACTTCGGCCCTACTCGCCCTTCGTCCGCGCAATCCACGAACAACAACGAACTCTCGTCGAGATTTTGCCTCAGGTTCAAAACGGGCGTTTCTTGGATTAGAAACGAAAGAGCGTCGGGCACCGGGTCCGCATTGAGCGCAACAGCATCGACACCTTCCGCTCTCAACAAACGGGTCAGCGCCAACTGCGAGCCGATACAATCGCCATCCGGGCGAGCGTGCCCAAGCACCAGAACTCGATCATTCGCGATGCTGGCGAAGAGTTCGCTAAATCCTTCAGCCAACTGCGGAAAGTAGCTCATGATTCTTCTTGTTCTTCCGCGCTCTGCAGATCGGTGAGCTCCTCATCTGGAATCTCGAGCTCGTCGATCAAGTCATGCACCTTGTTCGCCGCCTGGTTCTTTTCGTCGAACGCAAAAGTCAGATCCGGCAAGTACTTTAAGATGATCCGCTTCCCCAGCTCCCTTCTGAACATAGACTTGTTCTTCTGGAAAAACTGCTGAGCCATGCGGCGGCTATAGTCCTTTGTTTCAATAACTGAATACAAGACAAGAGCGTTCTTGTTGTCCGGAGACACGTCCACCTCCGTGATCGTGATCATCACAGCGTTCGTACGAAAACGCGTGTGCAAGATATCGCTTATCTCGCGCTTAACCAGCTCGCCAACTCTAACTTTTCGATTGCTCATAGGGCTAAAGAAGTAGGAGCGACCTCGGTGGCGAATCTGCTTTCTAGAAAAGAGTCATCGCGACCAAGGTCGCTCCTACGAAAGAAACTGTTTAAATCCTACAGGCTTGGACGGATCTCGTGTACTTCGTAGATTTCGATCGTATCGCCTGGCTTGTAGTCGTTGAACTTCTCGATCTGGATACCACACTCGGTACCAGCGCGAACCTCCTTCACGTCGTCCTTCACGCGGCGGAGCGTCTGTACCTTGCTGTCGTGCATAACCTTGTTGCGGCGCATGACACGCGCATTCGCGCCATGTGAAACGCGACCTTCGGTAACCAAACAGCCAGCAACAAAGCCCTTCGCGATCGGGAATACCGCACGAACCTCGGCCGCGCCGATCTTGTTTTCGCGATACTCTGGATCGAGCATTTCGATCATGTCATCACGGACGCGGTCAACGAGCTCGTAGATGATCTGGTAAGAGGAAATCTTAACCGCCTTGTTCTTGGCGACCGCCGCTACACCGTTGTCGGAACGAACGTTGAAACCAATCACTTCAGCTTCACCAGCATGCGCCTTTTCAACATCGCTCTTGCTGATAACGCCAACGCCCTTGCCAATGATTTCAAGAGCAACCTTTTCGCTCGTGATCGATGTGAGAGCTTCGCAGATCGCTTCGAGCGAACCGAACGCATCAGCCTTCACAATAAGGCGAAGCGTCTTTTTCTGAGTTTTAGCGATCGCAGCGAAGAGCTTTTCCTGCGGAGACATTCCTGCAGTAGCTTCGTCTTCCATCGCCGCCATTTCGGCCTTCATCTGGTGCTCGTTGTCAGCTGCTAGGCTCTTAGCAGTCTTCTCGTTCTTAACCGTCTCGTAAACCGCACCACAATCCGGAGTGGTCGACCAGCCGATAACACGAACAGGGGTCGCAGGCGGAGCCTTCTTCAATTGCTTGCCGTTTTCGTCGAGCATCGCCTTCACCTTGGTGGAAGCTGGACCGCAAACAAGCGCGTCACCCACCTTCAGCGTACCGGACTGTACGATTACGGTCGCGGTCGGACCACGGCCGACTTCAACAGAAGCTTCGATGACAACACCTGAAGACTTCTTCTTGGGATTCGCTTGAAGCTCGAGAACTTCGGCCTGGAGAAGAACCATGTCGAGCAGGTCTTCGATGCCAGTTCCCTTCAATGCGGAAACTTCGACACAGATCGTTTGACCACCCCAATCTTCGGAGGCGATACCACGCTCCTGCATCTGCTGCTTCACCTTGTCGACATTCGCTCCCTTGGTATCGATCTTGTTGATCGCTACGATCGGCTGAACACCTGACTTCTGGATGAACTTGAGAGCTTCGTCCGTCTGTGGCTTGAAACCGTCGTCCGCCGCAACCACCAGGATCGCGATATCAGTGACGTCCGCGCCACGAGCACGCATAGAGTTGAAGGCTTCGTGACCAGGCGTGTCGAGGAAAGTGATCTTGTGATCGTTATGCTCGATCTGGTAGGCGCCAATGTGCTGCGTGATGCCGCCCGCTTCGCCCTTGGTGACGTTCGCCTTGCGGATGTAGTCGAGCAAAGAGGTCTTACCATGGTCAACGTGGCCCATGATACAGACGCACGGAGGACGGTGCTCAAGATCGCCTGTTTCATCGATCTCTTCCTTCTTCTGCTGCTTCTTCTTGGCCTTGTTGCCTTCACCGCGATGGCGGATTTCGAGAAGGAATCCATGCTTAGCCGCAAGCTCGCTGGCCACATTCTCTTCCAAGCTTTGGTTGATGGAAGCGAAGATACCCATCTCCATCAACTCGGAGATCAACTTAAATGGCTTCACGCCAAGCTCGTTGGCGAAATCGCGCACCACGATTGGTGGCTTCAGGGAAATCTGCTTTATCTCGTCAGGATCGCCGCTCGCTGGAGCTGCCTTGGCTGCCGCCGGGGGAGCGACGCTACCAGGACCCGCCGGAGGCGGCGGTGGCGCTTTCGGAGCCCCCATCGCTGGAGGCGCTGGTGGAGCTGGTGGACCAGCGGGGGCCGGTGCGGCCGGTGCCTTGGCTACTGGCTTCGGCGCGACCGGTGGCGGCGCTGCCGGGGCTGGTGCTGCAGGTGCAGGAGCACCTGCAGCGGCACGAACGCCAGGATTCACGGAAGGAGGAGCAGCGGGCGCGGGCGCCGCAGGTGTCGGTTTTGCAGCCGGAGGAGCGACCTTTGCTGGTCCTGAAGGAGGAGCGACCGGAGGCGGAGCCATCGGCTTGGGAGCCGCTGGAGCTGGCGGAGCGACAGGTGCAGGAGCAGCCGGGGCCGGAGGTGGCGGAGGTGCTACGACCTTCGCCGCGGCAGCCGCCTTTCGGGCCTCTTCCTCTGCCTTCTTCGCGTCTTCCTTTTCCTGAGCGATCTGCTCTGGGCTCTTCACGAACTTAGACAAGTCTGGAGCTGTCGGAGGCGCCGGAGGCGCTTTCTCTTCAGCTTCTGGCTCTGCTGCGGCAGCCTCTTCTTCGCTTTCGCTGGCTGCGTTTTTCTGGGCGAATTCCTCACGGAGGGATTCGGCGGAAATGTTGTCGACGGTGCTGGACGCGCTTTTGACCTCGAAGCCGCGCTCACGCAACAACTCGATCAATGCGGCATTCTCCATACCGATTTCTTTAGACAACTGATAGATTCTAACGCTCATGCAGGAAAGTGGGTGTCGCTATATAAATAAAGGAGGGGATGATTTAGTACTCAGGTGTGGTTGTTGCCTGTATTAAGATGAGATGCCCTGCGACTGAAGGAACTGGTTCACCTTAGCGAGGATGTCAGCCGCCTCTTCAGCGGAGAATCCCATTTCAGCCAGATCGTCAACCTCGACATCGAGGAAGAGCTCTGGGCTGATCAAACCGTTGTTAACCAAACGCTCGGCAGTAGCAGCATCGATGCCTTCGATCTGGTTGAGGCCTTGAGCCGCTTCCGCTTGCTTGGTCTCCATGCTCACTTCTCTTACCTCTTCCTTCATGATGTCGATCTTCCAACCAACAAGCTTAGAGGTGAGACGAGCATTTTGCCCCTTGCGGCCGATCGCTACTGCGAGATCGTCTTCAGAGACTTCGATAGAGATTCGGCGGTTACGCTCGTCGACGATCACGTTACGCGGGATCGCTGGCTTGAGAGCTTCGAGCGCCATTTCCTTCGGGTCTTCGAAGTAGCGGATAATATCGATCTTCTCGCCACCGAGCTCGCGAACGATGCTCTTGACGCGGGCTCCACGAGCTCCGACGCAAGCGCCAACTGGGTCGACCTTCGGGTCTGTGGAAGTAACCGCGATCTTCGTGCGGTAACCTGGCTCGCGAGAGAAGGCTTCTATCTTCACCGTGCCATCCGCGATTTCAGTCACTTCCAGATCGAACAAACGAAGAACGAACTTCGCGTTGGAACGTGTAAGAATAAGCTCCGGACCACGGTTGGTCGCTTCGATTTTCAAAAGAAAACAGCGGATACGTTCACCAGGCGAATAGTCTTCGCCAGGGACTTGGTCACGCGAAGGCATCATGGCTTCCGCTTTGCCGAGATCGATGATCAGATCGCCACGCTCGCGACGTCTTACGATTCCGGATACAATATCGCCTACCTGATCCTTAAAGTCGTCGTAGATACGCTCCTTCTCGAACTGGCGGAGACGTTGCATGATCGCTTGGCGAGCTGTCTGCGCCGCGATACGCCCGAGATAGGCAGGATCGATCTCCTTTTCGTAGATGTCCCCGATGTTGAGTTCGGTGTCTACCTGGCGCGCTTTCTCGAGAGAGATTTCAGTTTTCGGATCACTTACAGAATCAACCACGTCGAGCAACGCCCAAGCGTTCATCTTTCCATTACGCGGATCGATGGTGATCTTCAGTTCCTGCCCCGCGTTTACGCCCTTGGCCGCGGCGTTCTTAATAGCCGTAATAATGGCGGAAATCATGTCTTCACGACCGATTCCCTTCTCTTTTTCCATGTACTCCAGGACTGAAAGAATTTCGCTGCTCATCTTAGTTGTTAGTGCCTATTTGAAAAAAAAAGCGGGTCACTGACCCACTTTCAAAAAATAATTGAAATTGTGAAGCGGGAACTAAATTTCCCGCGATTGAGAAAGTCAAGCGTGTGCTTGGACGCTCTCAACCCCTTGCGTTTCCTTATTAGATACGCTTTTGGCACCGAGCACTCCCTGCAGCCAACCGTTGCTCATAAGGACCTTCCTAGGCTCGAGCACCTGCAACAACTTCAGGGCCTCCACACAGGAATCCGGCCGATCTCCAGCCGGCCAATGAAACCAGAGAGCAAAGCAATCAACTCCAAGCCTTGCCGACACCAAGGGAAACAACGCATCGCAAATGAGCGTATCCAGTCGCGTACCCCCCAACTTGCCGCCTAAGACCAACGCAACCATCGACTTGCGTAACTTCTGAATCCCCAGATCCATACGAGCCTCGCTCGTCCCCCACTCCTCTTCTTTCAGCTTATGCCCTACTTCCTCGATAGCCTGCCCAAACAAAGCGAGATTCTCAGGCCAAGCTGGCACCACCGACACCAAATCCATATATTGCTGAAGACGCGTTCGCGGATGGTTCGCCGGGCGGCATCCATTCAGACGCCACCGATTGCCGGCCACTCCCATCAACAGGTCTACAGGCAGCTTCCCCCCGACGAAGGCGTCCATCCCGAACCGCTCCGCAATCATCAGCATCGGCACCCGGTTTCGGGCAAATCCCAACACTTCCAACGTACTCTGATGGCAAGCCCCCTCCCAACCGAGTCGCTCAAGCCTCAGCTTCGCGAAATGCCGCTTCATTCCCCACCGCCGTTCAGCCAAGTCCCTCAATCGTTTCTTTCGGTCGCTTAGATCGTGCTGCAACAACGATTCTACCTCCGGCCTCAAATCGACGCCAGTCGACGCCACCAAGGAATCGTCCCCCGCGTACTCCTCAAGCGAGTACCAAAGCAACGGCAAAAGACTCACCCGCGGCAACACGGTCCCACAACTCGTCCGGCACTCCGGAGCGCCCTCGCCAGGATCGTAATAGAGCACGTGCAACACTACGTTATCGTAGGCAGGATTTTCCTCGTGCCCATGCGCCTTCCAATCCGCTTGAGAGAAATGCACCTCCACGTCTCCACGCACGTCCAAACCGTCGACCCTCAACAAAGCTCCGCGAAAGTCGGGTCCCTCCAGCCGATTCCAGGTCCCAGGAAAAACGACCTGCACGCGACGCCCCTGCTCATCCCGCAATCGCCCCTCATCGAAGGCCTGTTCCAACCAAATCTTCTGCAAGACCAGTTCGCTGACATGGTAAGGACCATAAGGCCCGTGGAATTCCTCCACAGATTCGGGGCGGGTGTACGGGGACATACTAGAGGGGTAACAAAGGGTTGGACCACCAAACCAACAGAGAAACACGACACGACCAAGCGTTTTCTCAAAACTCAGTAGAGGCACGCAAACAGTTGACGCTCCGGCACAATTACATGCATACCCGTCCCCATGCCCTCAAAGCACGACTCAGATTGGGAACTCGTTGAGGAAATCCCTGGCGAGAAGAAGCCAAACGCCAAAAAAGGCGGCTTCATGTCCCTCCTAAAAAACAAGACACTCTGGATCGGCCTCATCGCCGGCGCCGCCCTTGTCATCGCGGTTCCCGTGCTTCGAGTCATGCTACAAAACGCCCTGAGAGCGTGGTGGATCTGGGTAGGCCTCGCCCTCTATTTCATCTGGGCCCGCCTAAAAAAAGCCGGAGCAACAAAGTAGCCTCTACTCAAAATAGGGAAACGGCCCAATCTTACGACTCTCCTCTCGAAGCAACTCGATCCCTCGCTCCAGCGAATCTTCCGAAAAACGAAAATCCGGCCACGTGATCGCAAACAACGGGGTCAAAGGCGACGGCTCGCCCAGCCAGGTTCCCCAAGCCACAATTGCCTCCTCCGACTCAGCGAGGTTCATGGCGCACTTCTGCGCCCTGATCACCTCCAGCTCCTCTAGGTAGCCCTCACCGACTCCCTCTGGAATCAGATCCGGCCGCACCGTAAGCACCATTTTTCCCATCGCCATCTTCTCGATCGCAAACTGGCGTCCCACCGGCGGCGTTACCCGCACGCGGCAATCCGGCTCCTCGCAATGAATATGGCGAATTCCGCGCCCTGACAGACGTCCCATGGTAGTCATTTCGCCTAGCTCTTCAGTGATCCGACGCATCATCGGAGCATAGCGATCCTTCAATCTCTGGTCCGGATCCTCCTTCCGCCATTCGTGGAACATATCGGTGGCGAAGTAACGTCGGGAGTCGTCCCGAGCAACCAGACCATAGTGGATCAGACTATCAAGCAACCGCAGCAAACTCGTGCGCGGCAATGACATGTCAGCCACCAACTCCTGAATCCCCACCCCATCCGGCTTGGATGAGATGAGCGTTAAGAGGTCGAGAGCCTTGAAAAGAGATGTAGCGAGCTGACGGGTTTCTTTTGACACGACCCCACTAGATGCGCATACCTGTCCACATTTCAATCACATTTGTCTACTATGCTGTCACAATCAATCGAAGAACAAGTCCGCAAAAGCGGCATCATCGCAGTAACAACCATTGAGGACGCCAAAAACGCCGTCCCCACTGCTCAAGCTCTCGTGCGCGGAGGCGTCACCTCCATCGAGCTCACACTCCGCACTCCAGCAGCGCTCGACGCGATCCGCGCGATCCGCGCCGAAGTCCCGGAAGTTCTCCTCGGAGCCGGCACCATCCTAACGCCAAAGCAAGTCGATGACGCCATGGAAGCGGGAGTCGCATTTGGCGTAGCGCCAGGCTTAAACCCTAAGGTTATCGAATACGCTGACAAAGTCGGTCTTCCCTTCGCTCCAGGCGTCATGACCCCAAGCGACATCGAGTGCGCCCTCGACCACGGCTGTAAAACCATGAAGCTCTTCCCAGCCGAGTCTATCGGCGGCATGAAGACGCTCAGCACCATGGCAGCTCCCTACAAGCACCTCGGCCTCGGCTTCATTCCCCTGGGCGGCCTAAACGAAGGCAACATGGCCTCATACCTTTCCTCACCTCTCATCGCAGCGATCGGCGGATCCTGGCTCGCAAAGCCAGACAAGATCGCTGCCCAAGACTGGGACGCCATCGAAGCTGCAGCCCGCAGCGCCGTTTCAATCGCAACTGAAGCAAAAAGCTAATTACAATGAGCACTATCGTAACTTTTGGTGAAGTGATGGGCCGCGTTTGCCCTCCAGGCTTCAAACGTTTCCGCCAGGCAATGCCGGGCGACCTCAACCTCACCTTCGCAGGCGCCGAAGCCAACGTCGCATCCTCAATCTCCATGCTCGGAGCCGAAGCGCGCTTCGTTACAGCCCTTCCTGTCAACGACATCACGACTGCCTGCAAAGGCACCCTCGAAGGGCTCGGGGTCGACACCAGCTACATCGTTGACAGCGACGAAGGACGCCTCGGTCTCTACTTCGTGGAAGCAGGAGCAAACCAACGCCCAAGCCGCGTCATCTACGATCGCGACCACTCTGCGGTCAGCATGACCGGACCAGACGCTTACGACTGGGACGGCATCCTCGACGGAGCAAAGTGGTTCCACACCACCGGCATCACTCCATCCCTTTCCGCGCAATCGGCCGAAACAACAATCGAAGCCGTCAAGCGAGCCAAGGCCGCTGGCCTACAAGTCTCCTGCGACCTCAACTTCCGCAACAAACTCTGGAAGTGGAAACCAGGCAGCTCGGCTAAGGAACTCGCCCAAGAAACCATGCGTCAGGTTCTCCCGTACGTCGACGTCGTCATCGGCAACGAAGAGGACGCGGCAGACGTACTCGGTATCCATGCTGAAAATACGGACATTCACGGTGGCAAGATCGACGCAGCCAAGTACACCGACGTGGCACGCAAGATCACCGAACAATTCCCGAACGTATCCAAAGTAGCCATAACTCTTCGCGAAAGCATCTCCGCCAGCCACAACAACTGGGGCGCAATGCTTTACATCAAGTCTGAAGACAAGGCTTACTTCGCTCCACTCGACGGACAAGAGTACTCACCCTACGAAATCCGCAACATCGTCGACCGCGTCGGCGGTGGAGACTCCTTCGGAGCCGGCCTCATCTTCGCATTGAATACACCAGAGCTCAGCGGAGCCCAGGACGCGATCGCCTTCGCAGTCGCCTCCTCTTGCCTCGCTCACTCCATCTACGGAGACTTCAATTTCACCACCCGCTCCGAAGTAGAAGCCCTTCTCAAGCAAGGCGGTTCCGGACGCGTGGTACGCTAAGCGCCAAATTTGTGATCTAAACCATCTATGACGTCGTCGCCCCTCGCGCAAGCGGGGGGCTTTTTCGTATACGACGAACGATATCTGAATCGTCGGATCAACGCCCCGACCTACAATGAGCTCAACTGTAGGTCGCCTCGCTGAGCATTGGCGTCAACTTAAGCGCTAAACGCTGTGCGCAGGAGGGCAATGCTCCGTCATTGCCGCGGAACCTACGGGGGAATAAACGATGTGGCAACGACAGAGCGTTGCCCTCCAGATGATGCTATTTTTGTCAAGTTGACGCCAATGCGCGCTGAGGCGACATTCTCAAGAATCCTTCCTCAGCTTAGCCAAGCGACGCTCCAATTGATACTTGTACAGCGACCCCTCCTCTACCGGAGCGCCATGCTCCACGACAACAGACTGCCCTTCCCTAAAAGAAATCTCGGTGCCATGCATCCCAACGATCGTCGGCTGCAACACCCTCCAGTAAAGCTCATCCAAAGGCTCAAACTGGAAGTCCTCCAAATCGGGATTGGTTTTCATAAAATTCCAAAGCACCAGTCCCTCCACATGCGTGGGCAAATTAAACGCAGCGCCCCCGCCATGCCCTTTCATAAATCCCCCTACGCACGAGTCGATCAACGTATAGCGTGGCTGCGAAGAGTGCGACTCGAAGCACGTATCCGATCCCCAATAACAATCAACAATCACATTACCGATCGCAGGCTTCGAAACGCCAAGACTGTGCCAATGGGCAGCCTCATCCACGACACCAGCCATCAAGCAGAACGAGCTACCATGAAAGCAAATCGCATTGTGCCCCTTCGTGCCAGTGAGCTTTGAGTCTACCACAGTCACGTGAGCCGAATTGTTAATCGAGGCGACACGATTCAAGTCGACAAACTCGCAATCCCGTATCCAGGAGTTCACCACGCCTACCATTTTCAACATGGAATACCCCCCGTCGTCCATCCATGAGCGGTGATGCACAAAACGATCCTTCCACTGCCCCTCAAAGCGAATCCCTTCAAAACCGACTTCCTCGATCGTCGACAAGGTCTCGACCTTCCAGTCGTAACTCGAATCGATCGGCTTCATAACAGGAACCTCAAGCACGAGACGATTGCCCTCCACTGCCCTCACTTGATGGCGCTCCTCAACATGGACACCTTTTTCGATTATTGCCGTCCAGCGCGGATCGATCTTCACAAATCCCTCCAGCTCCGACTCGACCAAACTCGCCGAGTTATCAAGCAACGACAAAGTCACCCAATCGCCCGCCTTAATCCCCTTCGAGCTTTCAACCAATACAGAGGCCCCTCCTTGCTCCACGTCTTGCACGATCGCCGTAGAACGCTCCTTCACCTTGGGAGCAGAGACATTGATAACATAGGGCGACATCCACAGCTTGCCTGGCGGAGGCGGAGCAAGCGCCTCCATCGCCGCCAACACCGTCCCACCGTCGCCACTACCACTTCCCCTCCAGACGATCCCACTGGCCGACACCCGAATCTGCTCCGTATCCGATTTGTCATTCAAAATGAATCGCCCCTTCGGAAACAGCACAACGCCACCTCCCGCCTTCTCTGCAGCGTCGACCGCCCTCTGGATCCAACTCCTATCGCAAACGCCGTCGTCTGCAATCGCGCCAAAATCGGTGACTCTAAAAACGGGCCCGCTAACCCGAGGAAGTTCCCTTTCGGACCTGTGGTAACCCGCATAAGAAAAGTCAGGCAACCCAAGCTCTCGCTCTAGCTGTTCGATCTCCTTCGCTAACGCCTGCAAAGAAAGACCCAGAATTATCGCGGATCCAATTAATCGTCTCATTTCGATACCGTTTCTACCAATTCCTCTTTACACTCTAAATGCTGCCTCTTGTGCCGCTTAGCTAGGCTCAGCATAACAAAACCAATCCCAACAATAAAACCTCCCACCGAGAGAATCCCAATTCGCCCTCCAATGGGATTGTCCAGAAAAAGCAACAAAAGTATCATCATTCCCAATACCATGGAAAACATCCCTATTTGCTTCAGCTGAAACCAGTCACTATTGTGGCCAACTTCCGTTTCGTAATCAATCGGCCTCTCAAGATTCTTATAAAACCGCTCCACTCGCTCCCTTTCCTCTTGCGAAACCATCCTGTAAAACAATGTGGAGAGCAAAAAGACCGATGTGCTCGATATCACGATCGCAAGCGACTTTTCCTGGTACGACCAGCCGAGATCAAGAACAAGGTCGAGAAACGACGGCAAGAACCCTGCCACCATCGAAGCAAGAGCCGCCCATGCCGGCACTTTCCGCACAACCAGAAACAGCACGAGCGGGATAAACTGCGGCAGCATCAGCATATTCCCAATACTGAGCATCAGATCAAACAGAGTCACCCCACGCATCTCCGAATAAAAGAGAGCGACCGCCATGATCAAACAGCCGAGGCCTACCGTCGCCACTTTCCCAGCGAAAACCTCTTTTCCCGCAGGGATCGCCTTCAGTCTCAAAGTTCGCAGCAAAGCCGGCAAAAGATCGCGTACAATCAAAGCTGAATTCCGATTCAAGCCGGTATCCAAAGAACTGATAGCAGCCGCCAGCATCGAAACGATCATCAGGCTGAACGCCCCCTTCGGAAGCAAATGCTGGCACGCCACCGCGAATGAATACTCCGGCGCCTTCGCCGGATCCGGATGCATAGCCATTACCTCCTCAAACAAAAAGAGGCGGCTAAAGATCGGCGGGATGAAGAAGACCAGACAGCCGACAATCATCAAGCCCGCAGCCAGCCAGGACGCCTTCGCCGCTTCCTTCCCATCCTTGGCCGAAAAGTAGCGCACCCCCTGAAACAAGCTAATCATATTGAAAAACTGCACCAAAAAAGTCACAACCAACCAAGAGAGCCCATAAGGAGCCTTCCAAAAACTCTCGCCCTCAGCAAGAGGCGTCACAAACGACAGCTCATCCGCCCCCTCGTTCGCCGCGATCGCGCTGAAAAACTCTCCCACTCCTCCAGCGTAGTTGAAACACAATACAGTGATCAGGACTGTCACCGACACCATGATCATCCCCTGCACGAAATCGTTGGCCATCACCGCCCAGTTTCCACCAATCGTACAGTAGCCGATCACAACAATCCCGACCGCGATGATCACAAACGTCTGCGACACGCCTGGCAGCAACAGCGTGAAAAAGACGGACAAGCCGTAGAGCACCGCTCCTGTCCAAACCAAACCGTTCACTACCATCAAAGTCGCCAGAACGATTTCCGACTTTTTCCCGAAGCGAGCCCGAATCGCTTCCGCCACGGTTACCACCCGCATCTGCCGATACCACGCGGCTACGAACAATCCGCACAGCACAAAGCCAGCGACATTAGCAGCGTAGATCGCCAGCGGACTCCAGCCCGACTTAAAGATTCCGGAAGCGTTGCCCACAAAGGTGTAGGTACTGATCCCGCTCATGAACATGCTCAAGCCCACCAGCCACCAACTCGCTTGCCCCCCAGCCTTGAAGTAGTCCTCGCTGTTGCGAACCAGGCGCCCAAACACGACGCCCACCACAATTAGAAAAACGAAATAAACGCCAATTACGATAAACTCGGTAGCGTTGCTTGATATCGACTCAGATAAATTGGTCACTCTCTATTCCCTTTTAAGCCATTCCACGTCACCCAGGAATCGTATCCAGATAGTCCCTCTTCGCTCGTTGGCTGAAAAACGTATCACCATACTCCTTCATCCAACGCTTTACCTCCGCGCCAAACTCCCGAGAACGAGACACCTTAGCAGCCCCCAAATTCTCCATCTGAAACGGATCGTTTCTCAAATCGAAGAGATAGTCGACATTCCGGCCTCGGCCATCACGGTAAAAATAGCAACCTTCGTCCTTCGTCCGAAGACCGCGGGCGTTCCAATAGTTGTAGTACCAAGCGAACTCCGGACGAACCGCGCCCGGCTTGTCCTCAAGAGCAGCGCTGTAGTCTCGCCCTTCCACCGTATCCGGAATCTTCTTATCGAGCCCCATCAATCCAAGCAAAGTCGGCATGATGTCTGGCGTCCCCAACAATAGCTCCTCATGGCGCGCCTCGAGATGATTCTTCCACGAAATCAAAAACGGCACACCAAAAGCTTCCTCCCAAACGTAGGGCTTACCCATCTCGCCATGACTTCCCATCATCTCGCCATGATCGGAAGTGAACACGATAATCGTATCCTCCTCCAAGCCAGCCTCCTCGATCGCATGAAGGATACGCCCAAACTGATCGTCCACACCCGTTACAGCCCCGAAGTAGCCCTGCACGTGCTCCAGAGCCTCCGCCCCCCGGTTCTCCTTTGAGACATTCGGCCGATTCAACAGCTCCCCCGGAGTCGCATCCTTATAAAGCTCCTTGTAGTTCTGCGGCACGCTGTCGTACGGATTGTGCGGCGGATTCCAGGAGACGAACAAAGCGAACGGCTTGTCCGCATCGCGCTCGCCATTGCGATTGCTGATGTAATCCGCCGCCACGTTCGTTTCGTAAATCGCCGACCAGATCGGCCCCGGGAAATGACGTTCCTCAGGCCCCGCATCATCCACCCAGTATCCAAAATGGAAATGGTCGGACTCCCAAGGAATTCGCTTCCCGTACTCATCTTGCAGCTGGTTGCACCAGGAGTGCCAAAAATCGATATTATGCCGACGCTCCTTCGCCACCCAAGGAGACGCATAGCCCTCCCCTGGCTCCCCCCGCTCCAAATGCCACTTGCCGATGTACCCCACGTGATACCCATTGTTGTGCAATACATCGGTAAAACACTCAGTCTCCGGATTCAGAAAAACATCCGGCCGATCTCCACGACAGTTCGAGTAAAAACCAGTCGTGATCGGATACTGCCCCGTCAGCAACGAAGCCCGGTGCGGACTACAGACAGGATAGGTGCTGCATGCGTTATCCAAAATAACACTACGCTTTGCAAACTTGTCCAAGTTAGGCGTCAGCACGGGATCCTGCTTCATAAAGCCCATCGCGTGCCGACGCATCTGGTCCGGAAAAACATAGACTAGATTCGGCTGCTTCTGCCGTTTGGACCTAGATTCCTCCGACTTCGCGCCGTGAGCTAAGCCAGTGGCAAGTCCCGCAGCGGAAAGTACGCTAGTTGTCTTAAGAAAATCTCTACGATTCTGATTCATTTTTTGGGGGCATTCCGAGCAATCGCTCGATCGGGATAAAGCGGTGGGAAACAGATAAAGTCTAAGCAATCAAATCAAACTGCTCCAGCGATTCGAGGTTATCGAGGGGATCCCCCTTCAACCACTTTCGAGACGACTCGATCGCCTCGTCGATCAACATATGAACCTCCCGTCCCACACAACCTGCAATGTGCGAACTCAGGAGTATATTTGACTGCGAGTACAATTTCGAATCAACCTCCGGCGGCTCCGGATCCGTGACATCCAACAACGCCACCAAATCTGCACGACGCTGCATCACTTCCAACAACTCGCTCTCCTGGATCTGAGCCCCACGCCCTGTATTCATAAATGTAGCGCCTTGTTTCATTCTCGAAAACAACTGTCCGTTCAACACCCCCTTCAAGTGAGGCAAGTTAGGTAGATGATTAGAGACGACATCGCACTCTTCAAAAAGCGTCTCCAAATTCACCTTACGAACCCCCAGCTTTTCGCTCTCCTCATCGGAAAGAAAAGGATCCATTACCGAGATCTCGAAATCGCGTTCCCCCAGATGCCCAATCAGAAAACGGCTTATCTTGCCACAGCCAATCAAGCCGATCCGGGAACCACAGTGCCCCGGAAAATCATGCAGCTTCTCTTTGAGTTCAACTCCAGCCTGATAGCTGTTATAGCCAGCCACATTCTGAAAGTAGCGCTTCGTCGCCAGTAGAATCTGCCCCAAGCAAAAATCTGCCACAATCCGAGCATTGGTCGCCTTCGAAGAGCTGATCGTCACCCCCGCTTCCAAAAACGGCAATCCGAAGTGCTTGATGGATCCGGCCCCAAAAAAGATGTGCTTCAACCTCGTGAACTTCGCGACTTGCCGACTATCCAAAACAGGAACGCCCCAAGTAGCAAACAGCACTTCAAACTCCCCTACGTCAATCAGGTCGCTTACCACGTCCTCTTCTGTAATACACTTTGGATACAAATCGAAAAGTTCCGAAATACGACGTCGCGCCGCCTCGCTGTACATAGCCCTTACGAACTTGTTCCCTCTCGTGCCGAGAATAGCCGCTCTCGGCTTTCTCGAGCCGTTCGCGTCAAAACCTTGGTTCAATCCATCCTTAACCATACCTGAAAACTAGAAATTCAAAACCGGGCGCACCCCTCGTAGCAAAAAATACTCCTCTCGCCCCGTTTTCGCAAGAGGCGCCTCTAACTGGACGCAGACTCCTTAAATCCCCCTCCCTACCCAAACCCATCCACGTCGAACAGTTCAATCGCCCCCTCCTCCTTGAACGTCTAAACACCCCTTTTCCTTGGCGCCGCCAGGCAACTCAACTAGCCCCCTCCCATGAACCTTTTTAAGGCTACCCCCCTCACGCTACTACTCACCCTAATCGCCGCCTTTCCGACCACTTCCATTGAAGCTGACGAGAAGCCGCTTAACATCATCCTCTTCCTCGTCGACGACTGGGGCTGGACCGACGGAGGCGTTTTCGGCAGCGACCTCTACCAAACGCCCAACATGGACAAACTCGCCCGCGAAGGTACGCTATTTAGCCAAGCCTACGCAGCCTGCACTGTCTGTTCACCAACCCGCTCAGCCGTCCTCACTGGCCTGTATCCAGCTCGCACCTACTTGACTGACTGGATCGGTGGCCACGCCCCGAACTACAGCAACTTGCCCCTGCAGGAACCGGAATGGACCAAAAAACTCGAGTTCAAGCACACCACCATCGCCGAGGTTCTCAAGCAAAACGGCTATCGCACCGCCAGTATCGGCAAGTGGCACCTCACGCCCAAAGGCAAACCAGGCAGCCCCGAAGTCGCTGCATATTGGCCCGAACACCACGGGTTCGACAAAAATATCGGCGGCAACCAGTTCGGCAGCCCCGGCAGCTACTTCGCTCCTTACGGCAAAGGCGACGGCATCCGGCTAAACATGCCCGAGTCCAAGAAAGGGGACTACATCACAGACCGCCTCGTCGACGAAGCCGTCGAGCTTATCGAAAATTGGAAGGACGATCCATTCTTCTTCTACTTCCCCCTCTACAACGTACACCTGCCCCTCCAAGCCAAGGACGAATACATCGCCCTCTACCAAGACAAGGTCAAACCAGGCATGCGGCACACCAACGCCAAATACGCCGCCATGGTACACGCCGTCGACGTGGCCATCGGCCGCGTTTCCGACGCTCTTGAAGCGGCGGGACTCTCGGAAAACACCATGATCATTCTAACCGGCGACAACGGCGGACTCATTCGCGGTGGACTCACCAGCAACGCTCCCCTTCGCGAAGGCAAAGGCTCCGTATACGAAGGCGGCGTGCGCGTCCCCTGCGTCGTGAAACTCCCCGGAGGAGCTCAAGGAGCCCGCAACGAGACGCCAATCATCTCAAACGACTTCTTCCCCACCATCCTCTCCGCCGCAGGCATCCAGAACATAGTCAACGATACTGACGGCCAGGACCTCACCCCCATACTATCCGGCGCCAGCGAAACCATCGCCGACCGTGACCTATTCTGGCACTACCCTCACTACCACACCCAAGGCTCCACCCCCTACAGCGCCATCCGCTCGGGAGACTACCGCCTCATCGAGTACCACCGCGACGGAAACGTTGAGCTCTACAATCTCGCCAACGACATCGGCGAATGCAACGACCTCTCCCGCCACCAGCCTCACATCGTCAACAAGCTGAAGCAAAAACTGCATGCCTGGCGCGACTCAGTTTCCGCCCAAATGCCAACCCCACACCCGGACTACGATCCCACGAAGCCAACCCTTAACCCCAGCCAAACAAAGAAGCTGAAAAGCAAAAAATAGGAGGGCAATGCTCCATCATTGCCTAGCCCCCCTCAAAAAAAGCAAGAAACAGGAGGGCAATGTGTCTTCGCTTCGCTCGAGTGTCGTCACATTCGTTCCTCGGTACCGTCATTGCCTAGCCCCCCCGGAATGGCTGCGACAAAACGCAGCCCTCCTTCCTCACTCCTCCGCAGCCGAACTGCCCCACCAATCGGCGTTCGGCTTGAAGTCCTTGTCCAAGAAACCGCGATGCTGCTTTTCCAGCTTCGCCTTGAACTCGCCTTCCAGATACGCCGCCCGCTCGTCACGAGTCACTTGCGAGAAATTCGGATCGACGCTAGGCATCCTCGCTCCAGTGCTCGCCAGCCACGTGTCGAGCTTCGCTCGCATCGACTTCACACGCTCCGGTTGACTCGCCGCCAGGTCGTTGGTTTCGCCAATGTCCTTGTCGATCTGATAAAGCTCGTCCCGGCCATCCTCGTGATAGTGAATCAGCTTCCAACCATTCTGGGTGATCACGGAAGACGGCTCTCCTCCTTGGTTCCCATAGTGCGGGTAATGCCAAAAAAGCGGGCGATCCTCCAAAGCGCCTCCCGTCAAGGCAGCCGTAAAATCGACTCCATCCACATCCTGCTCCTTCGGGACATCGATTCCTGCCAGACTCAACAAAGTGGGATACCAATCCGCCCCAGTCACAGGAACCGCGCTCACCGTGCCCTCATTCGCAACTCCTGGAGCCTTGATGTAAAACGGCACTCTCAAGCCCCCCTCCCACTGGCGGCCCTTTCCTCCGCGAAACGGCAAATTGCTCGTCGCATAAGCATCGCCTGACGAGACGCCGCCATGATCCGAGGTAAAACACACGATCGTATTCTCCGCCAAGCCAAGCTCATCGAGCTTATCGAGCACAATCCCCACCGCATCGTCCATCAACTCCATCATGCCCGCATAGATTGGACAATCCTGCACTTGCCGCACCGGCAAGTTGCGGTCCCAAACGAACCGGCTCTCCGCCAAGCCCATCTCCTCCGCCTTGTCACGATACTTTCTCCACAGCTTCTCCGATGTCTGAATCGGCCCGTGCACCGCATAAAAAGAGAGGTACGCAAAAAAAGGCTCATCCTGATTCTCCTCGATAAATTGAGCCGTCTCCTGCCCCAATCGAATCGAAAGCGACTCCCCGTCCGGACCTGACTCAAGCTTCGGATTTTCCCAAGGAGCAAAGTATCCACCGCGCGGGCTGCCGGACCAAAAGCCGCCTTTGTTCACATCAAACCCATTGCTCTCCGGACTCGCGATATCCTCTTTTCCCAAATGCCACTTTCCCGCGAACAAAGTCCGGTAGCCAGCCGCCTTGAAGACTTCGCCCAAAGTGATCTCCGAATCCCGCAAGCCCATTTCGTACTCCGGAGGAAGCACCCTCGTATACCGGTTGTTATTCTTCACCCGATCCTGCGTCGCCGCCCAAGCCTCGCCAGAGGGATCTCCTATCCAAGAGGTAATCCCGTGCTTGGTAGGATAAGTCCCCGTCAGGATACTCGCCCGTGACGGGCTGCAAACCTGACACGTAGCGTATCCACGGTTAAACTTCACCCCCTCGTAGGCGATCCGATCGATGTTTGGGCTCTCATGGTAAGTCGAGCCCTCGTTGCTCAGATCCATCACTCCAAGGTCGTCGGCGATGATAAAAACGACATTCGGTCGTTTGGTTTCAGCGGACACAAATCCGCTCAGGAGAAACAAGAAAAAGACAGGGATACATTTCTTCATAATCAGGGGGTACTCGTTTTAAAGGTGGTCCGGCCGCTCCACGGGCGGTCAATCCTCGAACTGATGACCACTCGCGGAACGAATGATCCACCTTCTCTTATGAAACTAAAAAGACATATGTCACCCTGAACACAAAAAAACGTCTGTTGAATCGTTCAATCCAACAGACGCTCAATGAATTGGTAGGGCGGTCTGGCCCAGACCGCCGCAACATCAAGCAGACAAAGATCGGCGGTCTCGGCGAGACCGCCCTACCTCGCTAATTTTCGAGACTGATCGAGATCCGAGACGAATCGAGCCCCTCGCCACTGGCAGTGATATCGATCAAACCACTCGCCCCCGGCTTGCCACGAACAACAAGCAGAGCCTTGCCGCTAAACGCTTTGCGCTTCGGCAAGCGGAACGACTCGAGCGAAGCCGGATTTCCGTTACCCACCGCTGCAAGCACGCCCCCACCTTGGATGTCGAAATGGATCTCGTTGTCAGCCGTCGGACAGGCGATGCCGTTTTCATCAACCACCTGAACAGTGATGAAAGAGAGATCCTTACCGTCCGCGGCGATCACGCTTCGATCCGCAGTCAAGCGAACACCGGCAGGCTTCCCAGCAGTCCGTACCGTCTTTCTGGATACCTCTTGCCCTGCCTTGTAGCCAACAATTGTCAACTCTCCCGGCTCATACGGAACCTCCCAGCTCAACCGATACTTCGAGTCAAGGTGGTCTGAGTCATAGCGCTTGAACTTCACGATAATACGAGTCGTGTCCACTCCCTTCACCTTTCTACCAAGCGAGCGACCATTGAGGAAGAGCTCCGCTTCATCACAGTTAGTGTATCCATACACAGGGATCGTCTCTCCTTCCATGCCCTCCCAATTCCAGTGAGGCAAGACATGCACCATCGGTTTGTCCGACCATTGGCTCTGGTAGAGGAAGAATCGATCCTTCGGAAAGCCACAGAGGTCGACCGCCCCAAAGAAACTGCTGTGCACCGGCCAGTCTCCATTCCAGTGCCCATTCGTGCTGTTGTCGCGACCACCATAAGGGGTTGGCTCGCCAAGGTAATCAAAACCAGTCCAGATAAACTCCCCCATGATCCGAGGATTCTGCTCCTGAAAGTGGAACTCTATGTCCGGAGGATAAGCCCAAACCGGTCCTATCAAGTCATAGCTCGTCACCTGCAACGATTCATGCTTTTCGTACTTTTCGATCGGCAAATGATAGACACCGCGGCTGCTCACGCAGGATGAAGTCTCTGAACCGTAGACAATGCGGTCCGGGTATTTTTCCAAAACCTCGGCATACATAGATGGCTTGTAGTTGATCCCCACGAGATCCAGCTCTTCAGCGAAGCCGTTGTCATGAGGCTGCGGGTAGTGATTGAGTCCTGCAGTCACAGGACGCGTATCATCCTCCTCCTTACAGATATCGACCAAGCGACGAGCAAGAGCGGCTCCTTCCCCATTCGTGTTTCGCTGCTCGAGAATCTCGTTTCCGATACTCCACATCACAATCGAAGGGTGATTACGGTCACGCTTGATCATGTCCCGCAGATCCGGCTCATGCCACTCATCCCAAAACTTGTTGTATCCATTTTCCACTTTCGCGATCTTCCACACGTCAAAAGACTCGTCCTGAACCAGCAAGCCCATCTTGTCGCAAAGCTCAAGCAACTCGATAGAAGGCGGGTTATGGCTGGTGCGGATCGCATTCACTCCCATATCCTTCATGATCTGCAACTGACGTTCCTTCGCACGGTAATTCACTGCGGCTCCCAGAGGCCCTTGGTCGTGGTGAAGACAGACTCCCTTGAATTTCGTCTGTTTCCCGTTGAGCAAGAATCCCTGCTCAGCCGTATACTCGATCGTTCGCACGCCAAACATCGTTTCGTAGAAATCGATCGTCTGCCCCTTGGCATTCCTCACTCGGCTAATCGCTCGGTAGCGATGCGGATCTTCCGTGTCCCAACGCCGCGGATTGCGGATCTTGGCCAATTGAGTGAGCGTCTTTTCATCCTCCGAAGTCGCAAAGTCGCTCGAAACAGAAGCCACTCGGCGACCATCCGCATCAAAGATCTCAGTCTCTAGACTTCCCTTGAACGTTCCCCTTCCCGCATGAGCGATGCGCGTGTCAATCTCAACCGTCGCTTCGTGATCGCTCACTTCAGGCGTCTTGATAAACGTCCCCCAATGAGCCACCCGTGTCGGCTCAGTCACCTGTAGCCAGACATTTCGGTAGAGACCCGCCCCCGAATACCAGCGAGTCGCGAGATCCTCCAGCACCAGACGCACCGCCACCACATTCTCCTTGTCGCCATAAATCAGATACTTGGAGATATCGTATTGAAAACCAATATAGCCATACGGCCGCTTTCCGACCAACTTACCATTCACATAAACTTCCGAACCGTACATCGCTCCGTCGAACTCGATGCTCACGACCTTCCCCTTCGCCGACTTAGGCATCTGGAAGCTTTTACGATACCAGCCTTCGCCAACCACGGGAAGCCCGCCCGTTCGAGCGTTATACTTGAAGTCATAAGGCCCCTCGATCGCCCAGTCGTGAGGCAGACGCAGTTCCCGCCAATCGCGATCGTCGAAGGAAGCCCCCGACGCCTGCTGATCACCCTTGGCGAAACGCCAGGAGTCGTTAAATGACACACGCTCGCGAGCCGAAGCGGCCAATACCGCGCCCAAGGCTAGAAAAGCGACGACTGTCGTCTTAAGAAAAGTTCCGATGTTGTTCATAGCAATTTTGAAGGCCGCAATCATACAGCGGGGGACAATGGACTTCCCTGCCGTGACGATGGATTCCCTGAACCCCCGCCCACAAAAAAACCGGAATTTCCACGAAGGAAATTCCGGTTAAACGATCAAACAAAGTGATTCTTCGTCCTACCAGCTGAACTTGTAGACGGTCGTATCGTCGTAGGTTTCACCCGGTTTCAGAATGCTATTTGGCGCGCCCTCGATATTCGGGCCATTCGGATACTTCGAGGTCTCCACGCAAAACGCCCGGAACTGCCCAAACTGCGCCCCGCTTTCACGACGAAGCTCGTCGGACGTGTAACGCCCCGTATAGAAAAGCGTGCCGGGCTCGGAAGAGAAGACCTCAAGAGTACGTCCACTCGTCGGCTCCGTCACAGTAGCCACCTTGGCAAGCTCGCCAACAGGCTTCTTAAAGACATAGTAGTGCTCGAAGCCCATCTCCAGCTCTTCGAAGGCATCGCCTACGCGCTTCGGCTCATTGAAGTCCGTCACCGTTCCCGCCACTTGCGCTTCCTCTCCGAGAGGAACTCCCGTGTCGTCACAAACCAAATACTTGTCGCTATCAAGCTGCAGAGTGTGATCGAGAACCTTGTCGCTGAAACCATTGAGGTTGAAGTAGGTATGGTTCGTCAAGGAAACAGGAGACGCCTTATCAGTCGTCGCGCTATAGTGGATACGCAACTCGTTCTCCGCATTAAGACGATACTCGACCTCGACTTTCAAGTTCCCAGGAAATCCTTCGTCCCCATCCGGACTATCGAGAGAAAGAGTCAAAACGGCCGCGTCCGCTTCCTCTACAGCGCAGACAACGTCCCACAAGCACTTGTCGAAGCCCTTAACGCCACCATGGATGTGATTCGCTCCATCGTTGGTAGCGAGCTGGTAATCCTGACCGTCAACCGTCACCTTGCCGTCTTTGACTCGTGCCGCGTAGCGTCCCACAAGACAACCGAAGTAAGGAGAATTCGCCTTGTAGGCGTCGGCGAAATAACCATCCAGAGTATCAAATCCACATGCGATATCGGAGCTTCCCCCCTTCGCATCGGGCACTACGATAGAGGTTACCGTGCCTCCATAAGTCGTGATCTTTACCACAACGCCATTGCCGTTTTCGAGCGTGAATAGATCAACCGGCTTTCCTTCAAATTCTCCGAAGTCGGACTTAGATATTTTCATGATAGGTATATAACTAGGGGTGAAAAAAATGGGTGGTTCAAAGAGCCACCCTGCGTGTAATCAGAAACTACTTTGAAAGTGTGGCGGCTTCATTCGCGGCGACTTCCGCATCCACCGGAGTGGAAGAAGCGAGCTTGTTGCCGAAAGCGATGATCAGGATACCAATCGTCATGAATGCCATGCCTCGGTAGAGGAAGCCCTTCGCCTTGCTAGAAGCGGCCTTCCATTCGCCAGTTGCGATACCGCTGACGATCGCAGTCAAAACACAAGACGTGTTGAAAATAGCGTATCCAACTGTGTTGCCCACTCCACCGAGCCTGAACGCCGCGTATGCAAAAACCGCGGACGCCGCATAGTGGAAAATTGCCATGATCAGAATCAGCACGAAATTCTTCGCGAGAGCAGACGTGCCAAACGAGGCCCAGCTCTTTTTGGCAGTGAGCTGCCAGCCAAAGTAACCGGCCATGATTACGCCACCACTGAGAAAAATCGGAAGCATCACCGCGAGCGCCGTGACCCACTCTGGATTGCCCTGAGAAATGCTCGCCTCGTGTAGTGCTGGACGCCCTACCGCATTCGCGAAACTGAACCCCGTCGCCAACAAACCACCGACGACCGCGATCGTGATACCAGCAGACATCGACTTAGCGCCCTCTTCACTCTTTTCGGACTCAGCTTCACGAGTGATACCCGCCTTGCCGTTAGAAAAGATTCCGGCCAATACAAAAAGAAGCCCAACTGCGATCGTCGCCAGCACCTTGCTCTCCGGCAAACCGTCCACGAAAAACGGCAAAAGCGACCCAACGAGAATCACGGTGCCGATGAATATCGAAAAGCCAAGCGATACGCCAATGTGATGGATCGCCTTGCCCCACATCATAACGCCAATCCCCCAGAGTACGCTGGAGATGACCATCTTTGGCAAAATCCCCTGCACTGCCTCGTCGGAGAATACCGCTCCCGGATTCGCCATAAGCGCAAGCGTAGCCACTATCGGTACCGCAAACATCGTCAGCATGAAAAACATGCCCCACGTGTTCTCTTCCTTGAAGTCCTTGGTGAACTTTCCAGGTACCGCATAAAGTCCGAGCATAAGGCCCGCGAAAATGGCAAAGAGAATGCCGGTGCTTAAATCACTCATGTGTAGATTGGGGTCGAATAGTGTAGATTAAGTAGAGGGGATCGGAAGCTGGCTGGGAACCCAGACTCCCGCAGCAAACGCTGCTATTGTTGCACGTTGCATACAATATCCATTTTCGTAAAGGCTTTTCCCTCCTGAGCCCACTTAAACGATTCACCTAGGACGGGCGCTGGGCCCGAGCCTCCAGAAATTTGACTTTACCGAGCATGTTTTGCATGCAATATACATTTCACCCGCAAATGGACTGAGCCCGAAACCAAGCTTTCGGCAGTAAAAGCCCCCCAGAAAACAAAGCACCCGATATCCGAATGATGAAGAGTCTCTTCACGCTTTTTGCCCTCCTCGCAGCGACGATCCCAGCCAGCCTAATCACAGCCTCGCCCAAGGAACTGCTAGAGGTCGACCGCTACACGGACCTGAAAGTTTCTCCCGACGGAAAACGCCTCGCCGGCAAGTTTCAACGCGACGACGGCCGAATCAAACTCGTAGTCCGCGACCTCGAAAAGCATCGCAGCATCTTCGTCGGCCCTGCCAATCCGGCCCAGGGCGAATGGGGCGAGAAAAGCGTCAGCGACTTCGAGTGGATCAACAACGACTACATCGCCCTCACCGCGAGCTGGGACGATGGAATCGTAGGCCTGCATCTAGCCAAAGTCCCCGGACTGAAAAACCAGGACGTCATCCAAAACATCGAGTTCCAAAGCGCCAACTCCCTCGTCGATCCCATCCCCGGCTCTACTCAATACATCGTTTCACGCTCACCCGCGGACCAGAAATTCGCAGAATGCAGCGTCGTCAAACTCGATGCCGCGGACCGCAAGTTCAAAGAGATCCTATATAGCTCGTCCTCCAAGGCCTTCGAAGCCATAACCGATCGCGACCACACGCTACGCCTCGTCAAAAAACAGGAAAGCCCAGACAGCGAAGCTGCATGGTACGCCCTCCCCCCCGGCGGCGACGCCTGGAAAAAACTAAAGCTGAATCAATGGCTTCCCGTGTTCGGTTTCGACACCGACCCAGACCGAATCCTAGTCGGCGGATCCTTCGGCAATCTCCCCGCAGGCATCTACTACTACAGCCTCTCCCAGGACAAAGTCGTCCGTAAGCTCATCAACCATGAGGAACTCCCCCTCAACCGCTTCGCCGAGCCCATCTTCGATCCCGCGAACGGACACCTCCTCGGCGTCCACATAAACAAGCAAAAGCCTGTCACTCAGTGGATCGACCCCTCGCTCAAGAATATTCAGGCCAACATCGATCGCGCCTCCCCCGACTCCATGAACCGAATCATCAGTTGGGATATGGCCCGCAAGCGCGTACTGGTCCGCAAAAGCTACGCCAGCCAGCCAAGCGTCACCTACGCGTTCGACTTCAACAAGGGCAAGATGGACCTCGTCTGTCGCAACGGCGGCAATCTCAAGAGCAAGGACCTCGCCACCACTCAGCACATCTCAATCACGAACCGGGACGGACTCAGCCTAGACGGCTTCCTTACCAAGTCCCCAAAGGCTAAAAAGAACTCCCCTATTCTCGTGATCGTCCGCAACGATCCCTTCGCCACCCTAGACACCATCGGTTGGAAAAACGAAGACCAGTTTTACGCTAAGGAAGGCTTCGCCGTCCTGCGACTCAACTTCAGCGGTTCCGGCGGACTCAACGGTCCACTCTCACTCAACTGGAACAATGAAAACGCCCCGATCAAACCCATTCAAGACCTCGAGGACGCCCTCAAATGGGCAAAGACCTCCGGTCACGGCGATCCCTCCAAAGCAGCAATCATTGGCTACGGAGCCGGCGGTTGGATCGCCGCCTATTCCACCATCGCCTCCCCCCATCTCTTCGATTGCGCAGTCAGCACCGGCGGAATCTACGATCTCGTCGAGTACCAAAACAAGGATACTTCCAGCCCCATATCCTCAGTCGCCCCCATCATCTTCGCAGAGTGTGGCTACAAGCTCAGCCACGAAGCCCTAAACCGCCTCTCCCCAATGCAAAACGCTTCCAAGATCACCTCCTCCCTCATGCTTTCGTACGGGCAGTGGGACCAGGATGGATACAAGGAGCACGTCAAAGCGTTCGCCAAGACGGCCAGCGACGCCGGCGTGAGCGTAGCCCCGCTCTACAAAGGAGGATGGTGGGGAACCAACATCACCAACAATTCAGACGTCTACGACTTCAACAAGAGGATAGCCGCCTTCCTAAAGAAAAATCTCTAGACAAGATAGAGACTTAATTTCCCAGTAAAAGTGAGCTTCCGCAAAGCAACCAAACTCCGTCAGGCAATTCAGCTGCTCGCCGGAATCTCCCTCCTATCCTCGATGTTCGCCGAGGCCAACCCGTCACGGCCAAACATCCTCATCATCATGTCAGATGATTCCGGATACGCGGACCTTGGCTGCTACGGTGGCGAAATCGACACGCCAAATATCGACTCGCTCGCCAGCTCCGGACTACGTCTCACAAACTTCTATACCAACGGCCGCTGCTCCCCGACTCGCGCCTCCCTCCTAAGCGGCCTCTACGGCGCTCGTGTCGGATTTGGAGGCGGCTCGCTTGGCGATTGGTGGCGCCAGTACGACAGCCCCGCCCATCGCGGACGCCTCCCTTACGACACTCCCCTCCTGCCAGAACTGCTCAATACAGCCGGATACCAAACAATGATGTCCGGCAAATGGCATCTCGGCGGCAGCCTAATAAAGCTACAACCCGAGCTCGCCACAGAATGGAAAACGCACCACCCCGGCTGGACGTTCGATGACGCTGAAGTCGAAGCCGAATTCAACGCCCTCCCTCCTCAACGTGGATTCGATCAATTCTTCGGCATGCACGGAGCTCAAGGCGACTTCTTCATAACGCCAAACGACCCGCACGAATACTACGAAGGCAACCAACTCGCCCAGCTCCCATTTAATCGAACGTATTCGATGCACTGCTACTACCCGCACGAAAACCACTACGCCTACACGCCCAACCACGGAAAAACCTCCCAAGCCTTCTACGACACAGATGGCATCACGGACAGAGCCATCGAGATGCTCAACTCCGCAAGCGACAACCAAAGCAACCCCTTCTTCGCCTACGTCGCCTACCGAGCGCCGCACACCCCTCTACAAGCCCCCGAGGAACTCGTGCAAAAGTACCTCCCTCGCTACCAAGACCTCGACCAGTTCCAAACCGATCGATACAATAACCTCGTAGACAAAAACCTAATACAAGACAAAGGGTACCAGAAAACGAATCTCGCCTCCTACCAAACACCCGAACAAGTCGAAGCCTTCAAACTTCGCATGGCGGTTCACGCCGCCATGATGGAAAAAGTCAATCAAAACGTAGGTCGTATCCTCGACGCCCTCGACCAGAAAGGACTCCGCGAAAACACCCTTATCCTCTATTTCTCAGACAACGGAGCAGCCTCCCATGTCGGAGCCATGATGAACAAACCCTACAATGGCAGCAAAGCCCTCGTCTGGGAAGGCGGCACCAAAACACACTTCATCGCGAATTGGCCTGGTCACGTTCCCGAAAACGAAACATCGCACTCCATGGTGTGGGTCGGCGACCTCCTCCCAACCCTGCTCAACCTCGCCGGAGTCGGCTACCCACAAACTTTCCGAGGCAAAGCGACTCAAAAGCTGGACGGCCGAGACGTATCCAAAGTCCTAGACGGAGAAGAGATCCCTCCACCAGAAACTCTATTCTTCAACGACAAGGGCCAGCAAAGCGTCATCTACCAAGGCCGCTGGAAACTGCTCATCGAACCCGGCTGGTATCTACAAACCTCAGCCAAGGAAGGCATCGCCTACGAGCTCTACGATCTTCACGCAGACCCGACCGAGACGAACAACCTCGCCAAACAAAAACCAGAGCTCGTACAAACGCTCGCCCGAATGTGCGAAAACTGGATACAGGAGACCGGCATCGTCGACTACGCCAAAATCGTCGAAGTCATGCCCAACGACCCCTTCTAAAACGGCAAACCTGTCCACTACCCATACCATCGTACCCAAAACCTGATACCCAAACTACAACCCCTTGCGATACGCGCTTGGGGTTTTCTTATACGCATTCTGGAAGTGCCGGTTGAAGTTCGCCAGATTGTTGAAGCCACAATGAAAGGCGATATCCACCACCGTCCTCTCCGTTTCCAACAGCAAACGCGCCGCACGCCCGATTCTCAACTGGATCAAGTAGTCCTGAAAACTCATCCCTAAGTGTTGCTGAAAAAAGCGGCTCATCGATTGCGGATGCAGCGCCGCAGCCTGGGCCGCTTCCTTGAGCGTCACCGTCTCCTGCCAATTCTGCTCCAAGTAGTTCAAAACACGCTGCAAGCGATCGATCTTCTTCAGCTTCACCGGTTCCGCGTAAACCACGCTCGCGATCTGACGCGGGGACTCCTCCTGGCTCAGAATCCGCAGCAACTCAAGCAACGCGATAATCGTACTCGGCCCTTCCTCCGCTTTGAACACACGCTGCATCTGCTGCAACGCAGCCTTCCTCACTTCATCAGAAAACCCCACTCCGCGGGCCGCCAAATCCAACAAATGCCGCACCCGCCCAAATTCCGCCAAATCCAGCACCCCAGGAGCCAGGATCTCCTGCCTGAACTGAATCACCCGAGAACGCGCCCGGCCGCTCTTCCAGTTGCAATACTGGTGCGGGACATTCCCGCCGATCAAGATCAGATCCCCAGGCTCAAACGCCTCCAACGCGTCCCCAACCAAACGCTGCCCCTCACTCTCCGCGATCCACGTGATTTCAACCTCCGGATGATAATGATAGTGCGTGTCGAACTGCGGCAGATCGAACTCAATCCGAGCAAACGAGTTGCCGCTGTGCGGCTGAATGTTTTCGCGCGATAGCTTCATAGCGTTTTCACACAGTAAGCCTCACCTCTAATTTCGTTTTTGTGAAGATAATACTACATATAGTGAAGCCCCTATTAGTAGCCACCCAAATGCTCCGCTATAGTTCCGCTTATGCCCAAACCCGTTCCGAGACCTACACGGAGCGGCAAACACTCACTCTAATTCAATAAAGACAACATGGCTAAAGTAACATTCATCACCGAAGACGGAAACTCCCACCTCATCGAAGACGCCGAGGGCTCTCTCATGGACATCGCCGTGGACAACGGCATCGAAGGCATCGAAGGCGACTGCGGCGGAGTCGGCTCCTGCGCGACCTGCCACGTGCGAGTGAAGCAAGAATGGATGGAAAAGGTCGGCAAGGCCGAAGAGCTCGAGCAAGACATCCTCGAGTTCGAAGATGGAACCTGCTCCCGCAGCCGACTGTGCTGCCAAATCGATGTAGACGAAGATCTCGACGGCCTAGTTGTAGAAGTCGCCAAACTCGGTTAATCTTCCCAAGACAACGGCCGGCAGCTCCGGCAGCACCCAGCACCTAAAACCCAGCACCCAGATTTCACCATGTCCAAGTGCCCCTATCACGACCCCTTCAAGGAAGCCCGCGAAAAAGGTCCCGTACTCGAGACCGAGTTCGACGGCGATCCCGTCGCCATGCTCGTCGACTTCAAAGCTGTGCGCAAAGCCTGTCGCGACCCGAAGACCTTCAGCTCCGACGCCCCCTTCCGCATCCCCATCCCCCGCGAAGAGGATGTACGCACCGTTCGCCAATACCCGTTCGAGGTAGACCCACCCGAGCACGCAGACTATCGCGCCATCGTCGAACCGCTCTTCCGTCGACCGACTACTCCCGAGTACATCGAAAAGATGGAAGACCTCGTCGACGAGCTCGTGCGCGACGCGGCCGGCCGCGACTCCATCGAAATCGTGCGCGAGTTCGCCATTCCGCTACAATCCAAAGGTCTCACCCTTCTCCTCAACATGCCAATGTCCGAAGCGGACATCTGGATCAAATGGGGCACGCACGTATTCCGTGACGAAAGTGGCGTATCCAAAGGGCACGAAATGGAGGCCTACACCAATTCCCTCTTCGACAAGGCAGAAGCAAATCCTGGCGAAGACTTCTTCTCACATCTCACCAAAGCAGAATACCGAGGCCGCAAGCTTACCCGTGAGGAGATGCAAGGCTACGCCAACATCGCCTTCGCCGGCGGACGCGACACTGTCATCAACGCCATCTCCATGGTCGTAGCCTACGTCGCCGAACACCCCGAAGCACTCGACGCCATGCGAGAGAACCCCAAGCTCATCATCTCCGGAACCGAAGAGCTCATGCGCTACGCCTCGCCCGTCACCCACCTAGGCCGTCACTGTCCCGTGGATACAGACGTTCATGGCACCAAGGTAAAGGCCGACCACCTGATCTCGCTCAATTGGGCCGCTGCCAACTTCGATCCAAAGATCTTCAAAGATCCGGAAGAAGTAAAACTCGACCGCAAACCCAATCCGCACGTCGCTTTCGGAAACGGTATCCACAATTGCCTCGGAGCCGCTCACGCCCGACTCACCATTCGCACGCTCCTCAAAAAGCTCTGCGAACTCACCTCCTCCATCGAGCTCGTCGATTTCCATCGCAAAAAGGAAGTGGAAGCCCACTACACCCGAGAAAACGCCTTCCACACCCTCAACGTGAAAATGGCCCCCGCCACCCCGTAGCGCGGTGCTTCAGCCCGCGTCATTCAGATCGCGGCCATCTCACACACACCGTAGGGCTTTCGCAAGCGACAGCCCTACTTTTCATTTTCAAGCCACACCCAAAAACCTGACACCTCTCAAAATGCCTTCCATCCAAGCAAAAGCCGCCATCGCCGACGCCAACGGTTCCTTCACCATAGAAACCGTAGAAGTCCACGAACCAGGTCCCGGCGAAGTCCGAGTCGCGATCAAAGCCTCCGGACTCTGCCACACCGACCACGACTCACTCAATTGGGGCTACAAATTCGTCCTCGGCCACGAGGGAGCCGGTATCGTCGAATCAGTCGGCGAAGGCGTCACCCACGTTAAAGCGGGCGACAAGGTCCTGCTCAACTGGGCTATCCCCTGCCACGAGTGCCACCAATGCCAGACCGGTCATCACAACATCTGTGAAGTCAACAACCAGGTTACCGCCAAAGACCCGCACGAAGGGGCTGCCCGCTTCGGCTCCACCACTTGGAATGGCGAAGGCATTCATCGCTCCTTCAATCTCGGCACCCTCAGCAACTACACGGTCGTCAAAAAAGAGGCCGTCGTCCCGATGACCGTAGAGATGCCCTTCACATCCGCCTGCATCGTCGGTTGCGGCGTCATGACTGGATACGGTTCAGTCGTCAACACGGCGAAACTTACCGCCGGCAGCAGCGCAGTCGTCCTCGGAACTGGAGGTGTAGGCCTAAACTCAATACAAGGCGCTCGCATTTCAGGCGCAGCAAAGATCATCGCCATCGACGTCAACCCAGAGCGTCTCGAAATGGCCAAGCAATTCGGAGCCACCCACACCATCCTCGCCTCGCGCGAAGACGTCGGTCTCGAAGAAGCGGCCAAGGAAGTCGAAAAGATCTGTGGTGGCCGTCGCGCCGACTACGCATTCGAGTGCACCGGCATCCCCGCCCTCGGAGCCGCGCCGCTCGCCATGGTTCGAAGCGCCGGAACGGCAGTTCAAGTATCCGGCATCGAGCAAGTCATCGAAATCGACATGAACCTCTTCGAGTGGGATAAGATCTACATCAACCCACTCTACGGCGGAGCAAACCCCGAGCTCGACTTCCCTAAAATGCTGGAACTCTATGAACGCGGTCTCCTCAAGCTCGACGAGCTGATCACCCGAACCTATCCGCTCGAAGAGCTGCAAAAAGGATTGGACGACATGATGGCCGGCCGAAACGCCAAGGGCGCAATCGTATTCGAATAACACCGACATTCCGTGGGAAGCGACCGTGTGTCGCGATAGAACCTGATGACCTCCTACTTCCGCACCACCGAAACCGGAGACTTCCCCTGCCCAAACGGCACGCTCCGCTTCCACACCGTAAAAAGCCCTGCCCTCAGAGCTCGGGCCGACGCCTCCCTCTACATCCCTAAACAAGCGGAGGGCAAAACAAACGTACCCGTCGTCACCCTGCTCCATGGCGTCTACGGAAGCCACTGGGTTTGGGCTTCCATGGGCAAAGCCCACATTGGCCTCCAGACGATGATCGATGCAGGCGAAATACCTCCTATGATTCTTGCCATGCCCTCGGACGGACTCTGGGGTTGCGGCAGCGGCTACTTCGAACACGGAGGCAAAGACTTCGAGAAGTGGATCACCGAAGACATCCGGCACCTCGTCTCAGAAAGCACCGGAAACTCCATCGAAGCGCCCCACTTTATTGCCGGACTCTCCATGGGCGGCTTTGGGGCAATGCGACTCGGAGCTCGCAACCCTGACCGGTATCTCGCCTTTTCCGGGCACTCCTCGGTCACCCGGCTCGAGGAACTCCCCAAACACTTCGTCGAAGAACCGCTCGAAGCCTACGGCCAATCTCCGAACACAGACATCAGTATCCAGAATTCCATTCTCGAGAACAAAGCAACGCTTCGCCCCTTCCGCTTCGACTGCGGAGTCGACGACGAACTGATCGAATACAACCGCACTCTCGCCGCAGCCCTAAAGGCCGAAAACATTGACTTTAGCTACGAAGAGTTCCCCGGCGGTCACGAATGGCCTTACTGGGAAGAGCACGTGCGCAAAACCTACGCCTTCTTCGCAAGCGTGCTCTAAGAGACTGTCCAATAATTGTGGGAGCGTGCTCGTCACGCGATTGCTGGCTATCTGACCCGATCGAATCGCGTGACAAACACGCTCCCACTTATTTCAATTCGGGAATTCTCACCTTATTGGACAGCCTCTAAGTCGCCGAAATACCAAACTTCTTCCACTTCGAAAGCACCGCTCGCAACGCATCAGGCTGCAAAGGCTTTGCGAGATAGTCAGACATTCCAACCTCCTCGCATCGTTTCCGAGCTGAAGCCATGGCGTCAGCTGTCAGAGCTACGATCGGAATGTCTCGATTCGAAACGCCCGCTTCCCCTTCTCTAATCTTTGAAGTCGCTTCATAGCCGCTCATCGTAGGCATCATACAGTCCATCAAAACAAGATCGTACTGCTTCTCAGCGAGTGCCTTGAGAGCTTGGGCACCATCAGAAACCGCATCTACCCGAGCTCTGAACATCGACTCGAGCATCATCGTCGTCACGTCGCGATTGGTCTCAATATCTTCCGCCAAGAGGATCTGCAAGTTTAGCGGTTCAGACGATTCCGCAGCCCTACGGTCATCACGCCCGACGGTTCGTTTCCCCATGACAAACGCATTTGGCTGAGGAATCGTAACCACGAACCGAGAGCCAGAATCCAACTGGCTATCGACAGTGATCGTTCCTCCCATTTCCTCAATTAGCTTCTTGGAAATCGTCAGCCCTAAGCCGGAGCCTCCATACTTACGCGTAATACTGGAGTCAGCCTGTTCAAAAGATTCAAACAAGCCCTCAAGCTGATCCTGACCAATCCCGATTCCCGTATCCCGTATTTCAATTACAACTACACGAGACTCGTCTGCCTTACAAACAGAAGTGGCATCCACTTCGATCGCGCCCCGATTCGTAAACTTCACCGCATTCGCAATGATATTCGATAGCACCTGGCGCAATCGATACGGATCGCCCAAGCACTCAAGCTCCGCCTCTTCTCGGATATGATACTGAAACTCCACGCCCTTGCTTCGTGCGTTCGGCAAGTGCAACTGGCACACTTCTAAAACGAGCTCAGGCAAACTAAACCGGATCTCCTCCAAGCTCAATTTTCCCGCCTCTATCTTTGACAGATCGAGAATCTCGTCGATCAGATGAAGCAAGTTGTCCGCACTGCGACGCCCCATCGAGACCAGACTATGCCTGTCCACATCTTCAACTTGCTCAAGCAGATTAAGCGCTCCCATGATCCCATTCATCGGAGTTCGAATTTCGTGGCTCATCGTCGCCAAGAAACGACTCTTCGCGATATTGCTCGCTTCCGCAGCAAGCGCCAGACGCTCCGCCTCCTTCGTCTTGGCCGCCAGCTCCGCGGTACGCAAATCAACCGTACGCTGAACGATAGCGGATTGTCCGCTTAGGGAGAAGAACAGCACGCCCAGCAAGGCCATGATGATGCAAGCCCCCGTCAAAACAGTCCAAATACGAACGCTCATGTTCTGACGCTTCAAGGCCCCGCTCTCTCGCACAACCAGCTCCCATCGACTGCCCCCAATCGAAACAGGCAACGCCTTCTCAAGCGACACATCAGAGCGGACATTCTCAGGGGCATCGCCCCTCTCCCTCCCTCTCGAATCGAAAAGGAACTCTTTTTCCCCACTAGCATCCACAGCACGCAGCTCCAAGTCCATGGAACGCTCCTCCGCCTCCTCAAGAGCGGCCCCCAAAAACTCGTCCAACCGAAAGATTCCTGAAACGTATCCAACAAGTTCAGACGCGTATCCCCCAAAATTCTCCCCTTCAGCACGCAGAAAAACCGGATGGTAGAGCAACATCCCGTTTGAAGCCTTCGACTGAACCAAGCGAACACGCCCAATCGCCATAGCCATCCCTAAACCTTCCGCTTCCCGCAGAACCTCCCGCCGTGAGGCATTCGAATAAATGTCGAAGCCAACAGGAGCATTCCCGCCGGAAGCGCTCACAGCATAGGTAACCGGAAAATACTTCTCCCTATTCCCAGCAGGGACCAACTCGCCCGATTTCGCACGGTCCTTCACGCCAAAATCAACGACTCCTTCCTCACGAACCGACCGCTCAAAAGTCTCCCTATCCCTACCTCTCACCAGCGGGTTCCAAGACAACGCCCGCACCCCCGTCTGCCACTGCAGCTGCGCTCCGGCAAAGCGCTCGAAACTCTCTTTCGTTAAGTCTTCCCCGGAATTGATAAACGAATCGATCGCCGTCAGCACGCCCACATGCGACTGCGCCGCACGCTCCACTTGAAAGCCAACCGCGCGAGCGTTGTTGCTGAACTCCAGCTCCAACCGTTCGTTTTCGCTCTTCTTCAAATAGCTAAGCCCCACTACCAGCAAGGCGAACATCGCCATCTGGGCGAGCGTCAGAGCCGTCTTTCGCCCAAATCGAACCACCTCCTTCGGCGAAAGCAACAAAAGGCCGATCGGGGCAAAAATCGCGACACCCAATGAATCCCCCACCCACCAGGTAAACCAGTTCTGTGCCCAGCTCGATCCCTCCAGCATTCCCGCCACAGCCAAGGCGCTGCTTCCTATCAAGGAATTGACAAGGCACCCCACCGGTCCCCCAAGCAAGAGCACAATCAAAATACTCCGAATCCCCTCCAACGCATTAGGAAAGCCAACCTGACGTCTGATCAGCCAAGCTCCCGCAAAGGCCTGAAGCGCAGCTCCACTCGCAATCGATCCCGCCAACACCACCGGCAACAAGACGTCCTCCGGAATCCCACCCTTCAAAGAACTATAGAGGTTGATCGCCAGAGAACCCAGGAAGACGCCCCCCAGATAGCGACTCCCATGCATCAAAATCACCGCCAGAGCAACCCCCGCCGACGGCCAGATCGGGGAAGCGAAACCGGGAGGAATCGCCATAAACAACGATAGCCATCCCACGATCGCGTAAACAAACGCTACGCCAAGACTTCGAAGAAAGAGGCCCTTCTTAACTGTAGAAAATAGATTAATAGCGAAACACAAATATACGGAGTGGCTCTGTCAATCGGACGACCACAAAGTGCCCTTCTTCAGAGAAGCTTAACCAACATTTGATAAATTCGCCTTCAAACCGGCCACTATTCCAAGCTTTCTCACACCCCGCTTCGGATCTCTTCAAAAAGCTTAGCCGGGTCGATCGGCTTAGCAACGTAGCCATCAAAGCCCTTAGACATCACCCTCTGCCGATCTTCCCTTTGGGCGAAAGCCGTCAAAGCAACAATCCGAGTCATCGGACGCATCCGCTTAATCGCTTCGCAAGCGTCAAAGCCATTCATCTTAGGCATCTTCAAGTCCATCAATATCAGGAGATCCTCAGGACATTCAGAGTCCTGAACAAACTCCACCGCCTCCAAGCCATTCTCCACGTGGTAAACCTTCGCCCCCGCCCGCTCGAGAATAGCCTCCGTAATCAAAAAATTAGTACGCTCATCCTCCACAACCAACACAGGCAGCTGATCCAGATCTATATCTCGAGCCATTGGCGTCGACTCCACTCTCTCGACCTCCCTCTTGCTTTTAGGTAATCGAAACCTAAATACAGACCCAACCCCAATCTCGGATTCCGCCCAAATCTCTCCCTCCAACAACTCCACCAACTCACTGCAAATCGCCAAGCCAAGCCCGGTGCCTCGGAACAAGGTCTCCGCGTCCTCTTCCACTTTGTAGAAGCGACCGAAAATATTATCCAGGTCCTTGCGAGCGATCCCCACTCCCGTATCCCGCACGTAGAACAAGACCGTATCCCCTTTGTCCTCAAAGCCAAAGCTGATCCCCCCTTGCAGAGTGAACTTGCAGGCGTTCCCGATCAAATTATCAAGAATCTGGCGAAAACGCGATGGGTCGGACTCGATCCAGAACGACTCCAATTCGCTTCCCTTCTCGAAAACGATGTCGAGCCCCTTCTCGTCCCTCAGACGATAAAAGCTCTCCACTCCCCTCAGGCACTCCACCAAATCGAAAGGCTCCTTGTGAATGACAACCTGTTCCGAATCGATCATGGAGAGATCCAAGATGTCATCGATAAGCACCAAAAGGCTTTGGCAATTCTCGTTGATGATTCGAATGTACGACTCGCTCTCCCCCTCCGGCTTGAACTCCTCCTTCAGCAAGCCCGAGAACCCGATAATCGCATTCATCGGCGTTCTCACTTCATGACTTAGGTTCGCCAAAAAAGAGGACTTCAGACGATCCGAGTCCTCCGCCTTCCGCTTCGCCGCTTCAAGCTCAAGCGTGCGCTCCGCCACCATATCTTCCAGTCCTAGCTTGTGCTGCTCCAGCTCCCGGTTGCTGTACTCGAGAGCTTCTTGCTTCTCCGCCAACAACTCGTTCGCCGATCGAAGCTCAAAGGTCCTCGCCTGCACCTCCTCGCTCAACTGCAACTCCCGCTTCCTAGAAGTATTAGACCGTATCCGAAATGCTCCGACAACGCTCAAAACCACCACCAACAACAAACTCCCACGCAACCAAACAGTCTCCCACCAAGGAGGAGACACGATAATCGCAAGACTCCTCGCCACTGGCGACCAGACTCCATCGTTGTTCGATCCGACAACCTCGAAGACATATCTGCCAGGATCTATACTCGTGTAATAGGCTGAGCTGACTTTCCCCGCATCAATCCAATCACTATCGTAACCAACCATCCGATACTTATAGTGATTCGACTCCGAATTCAGATAGCTCAAGCTAGAGAAGTGGATACGGATATCCGCCGCGTCATAATCCAAGCTCAAAACCCCATCACTATAACGGTTCTTCTCGATACTCACATAGGTCGACGCTCTATCCGGTAAGGTTTCCAGCTGACTCAATTCGCTGATCACGGCAGTCGGCACCTGGTCGTTAAACAGGATGTCCTCCGGCCGAAAGCCGAGAAAACCGGTCGAGGTTCCGAAATAGATCCCCCCCTCATTGTCCCCCACCGCGGACCTTCGCTTAAACTCCTTACCCGCAATTCCGTGCCCGTCCACAATACTCCGAAACGTCCCCCTCTCTGGAGCGTTCTCTTCCCTGATAAACTTGCTCAAACCGACGCTACACGCAATCCACAGGTTCCCCTCACCATCCTCCACGATACTCCGCACGCTATCGGTCACCAAGCCATCTTCAGACGTGTAATTAACAAACGTACCGCTCTCCCCGTCCAGCAACTCCAATCCGCCATCCGTGGCAACCCAAAGCAGGCCAAAACTATCCTCATAGATACCAAGCACATTCGTGCCATTGTTTCCGTTCGGGCGCTCCCTATCATGCGGAAACTCCACCGCTTTTTCAGTTTCTGGATCAAATCTCAATATCGCTCCATAGGTCGACACATAGAGCGAACCGTCACTCGCCTCCATGATGTCATTGATGGACGAATACTCCACTTCGGCCGATAACCCCATCTCCTCGCGCGTGTAGTTGTGGAACAAACCGGATTCACGATCCAGACGACTGAGCCCGCCATCGACGCTCCCGACCCATATCACACCTTCTCGATCCTCCTCGACCGCAAAGACAAACGGAGACCTCAAACTCCCCTCTCCTTCGTGAGGCAAATATCGAACGAACTCACCGCTATCGGGATCAAGCCGCACCAAGCCACCTCGCCACGTCCCCAGCCAAAGAAGGCCGGACGAGTCCAACTCTAAAGCGAGCACAGCATCCGCCCCCAGATATACCTCAGAGTCATCAGCGTCGTAGTAATGCTGATACGTCCCATCCCTCTTGTTCCTCCGGCTCAACCCACCTTCCGTGCCAACCCATAGCGATTCTCCGTCATCCAAGAGCTCGTTCACCAGAGGACTCTCTAGCGTTCCGTTCCCGAAAACTCTAAAAGGCATGGAACGTTTACTGGTATAGCTGACCCCGTTACCAAACGAGCCGATCCAAATATCTCCGCTCCGGTCCTGGAAGATATTGAAAAGAGAGTTATCCCCAATGCTGCTCGGATTGGCCCGATCACTAAAGAAACGCGGACCATCCACCTCCTCGCCCAAACGATAGCCTTCCAGATCGACGATCCTTAGCCCTCCCGCCGCAGCATGACCGACCCAAAGCAAGTCGTCACCGTCGACTGTCACATCAACCACGTCTCCGCCACCAACGCGATTCACGCTCAAGCGCTCAAGCGGCTGAGTCCCATCTATCACCTTTAAGCCGCCGGTCGCCGACCCAAGCCAGATCCTCCCCCAGCGATCCTCGTCGATAGAGAGAATGTCAGCTCGCCCCAACGCGCCCGGCTGCACCGGAGCCCTAAAAGTTCGAAACGAATCCTCGTCCTCCAGATACAAGGAAATCCCATTCTTCGTCCCGACCCACAACCGCTTTTTGGAGTCAATGAAAGAGACGTTCACATAATCGCTCGGCAAGCTCCCCTCATCCTCCTTCTTGTTATGATAGCGGGTCCATTGCCCGTCTTCCTCCAGTCGATACAAGCCCGTCCGGGTCGACACCCAAACCCGCTCCTTCAAGTCGCTCAGCACATGGAAAACAGGAACCTCTTTTCCAAAATGGAAATGCTCGATCCGATCCGTCTGATCGCTGTAGATGAACAACCCGATATCTGTGGCGACCCAAAGCTCGTGCTCCGACTTCCTAGCCACGTAGTTGACCGTAGTCGCGACCGATCTCCCGCTCCCTTCGACTGTTACATGAAACGCCTTAATCCTGTGTCCATCGTAACGGTTCAGCCCATTGCTAGTGCCGATCCACATGAAGCCTTCGTCATCCTGGTAGAAACAACGGACCCAATTGTTGGACAAGCCATCCGTAGCGTTAATCCGTTTGAAATCCAAATGCTCCGGCACCGCCGCCCACACGCCCGCCTGCAAGCACGCAACGACGAAGATAACGAGTGACTTAGAAACGATTGGCACAGTAAGCAGCTCTCCTAGATGCAGATTAGATCAGGCGCCAAACGAGTCAAACGAGCCACCCCGATATAGGGATACCACCGATCCCCAATTCGGGAGATCACGAATCAAATAAAACTCCCTCCTCCCAATTAAGGACTATCGGAACGAACCAGCTCCAGCATCGCCCAAGCCTCGATCTCCGCCACCTGCAAAACGAGATCACCGCCTTCCGTCATTTCCACAACAAGCTCCTCCGAATCCTCTCCCGGACGATGCAAGAGCACCTTCGAAATCGCCTCCGAAAACAGCCCGCCCCCAATTTCGACACGGACATTCTCATGGGACTCCACGCGGTTCTCCGCTGGTTCGAAAACCCGGTTCACCAGATGCACCACAAAAGGAGCCCCCGCCTCGTCAGAAACTCGCGGCAAGGCAGAAATCCAATCGTTAGCAGCAGCCCCGCCAACAAACACATCGACCTTGCTAGAAAGCTTCGAAACCAATTCGTCCCGGTCGCCAAAACGAACCATCTCCGGCCCGTTTTCCGCAAGCCAATGCTCTTGTCCATCGGTCAAATAACTCGCGTCACCATCCACAAACACAACTTCCAACCTCTCGAGCGTCTCAAGCGAAGGCGCTAGGTCGCTGTCACGATCACCAAAAACGATCATCTCGAAGGGAATGTTCTCCTCCACCAAAAACTCCATGCTAGCGTGAGCAGTATTCGTTCCATCGATACCCCAAGCGTCCATCGAAGCGAGCATAGGAAAAACATACCCAACCCGAGCATGCGGACGATATCCATCAAACAAGCGAGCATGGTCGCCAACAAACCGATACAAGTCGCTGTACAACTCCGAATCAGCATTCCAAACGCCCATCTCGCCACCTACCCATACCACCTTCGGAATCGTGAAGACCGCTCCCATCGCATGGGCTTGGGCGATCCAAAGCCTCGCTTGCCGCGTACGATTCTCATCCACCAAGCGAGCCCACTCGCCTGGATAGGGAAAGAAAATCAGATTCATCCCGATCGCCTCCGCAGCCCGATAGTGCAAAATCGGCCGCAACGGAGCTCCGTCCACCACGCTGCTCGCCTGCTGGAACAACTCCCCCGCAAGATAGGTCATCCGCTCGGAAAACAAAAAACCACGCGGCTCCATAAGCGAAGTCGTCGACCCGATCGGGATTCCAGGACTCTTCCCCTCTACATAATCGAAAACCTCATCCATCACCTCGTTTACCACCTTCCGGTTGAAGTAAACAAAATCCTCATACAAAGGGATGTTTCCCGTGATGCGACGCATCCGAGATTCATAGGTCGTTCTCGACATCCCTCTTGCCTTCAGAAACTCGCCGTAATCGAAGCTATCGATGTCAACGATACCCATCTCCGCCAATTCGCTGTCCCAATATCGCTCCTTCATGTATTCACGAAACCCCGACATCGCGTAAGGCGAAAAATCCCCGCCAAACATATGCACGGAACGCGTTCCAGAGGTCTGTGAATCAAACATCACATGCGTCACCGGCCCCTCAAAGAGCTTGTCTACCTGAAACTTCATGAAATCCAGAAAACGCGGACTGTGGTGACTCACCCAATAATTCCGAAGCCCCTTGTACTCCAGGTCCCCCATAAACTCGTACCGCACAAACTCCCCGTCCAAATCCCGCACCCAGTGATCCTCCGGCTCCGCCTCGAAATCAATGAACCAAGCCCACCCCCAATCGAACTCGCCCCTCCCGATAAAATCCAATCCTAAAGCGCGAAGCCCGTCCACCTTCTCCACCCACTCATCCATGTTCTCCTGAACATGCAGCTCCCGACTTGGCATATGCCCCCAAAACACGCCCGTAGCCCCAAAAGCCTCCACGTTTTGCTCGTTCGCATCCGGGACCTGCGTGAACAAAACCGACGATTTCTTGATCGGCCGACTCAGAAAATACCACCCCTCATCCGTACGGAGACGGTAAAACGTCCCTTCCCCGAGTCCCTCCAATGACAACTTCCCCGCCGCATCCGTTTGACGCGTGATCTCCAGCAACAAATCCCAATCCCCCAAATCTTGCGAAGACTCTAGATAGACCACCGTCTCCCAGTTCGACACATCCCATTGCAATTCAAGGCCTTCCTCGCTCTCGACTACCTCGAATCGAGGCGTTTCAGAAGACACTCCCCACGAGACTCCCCAAAAAAGAAACAAACAAAACCGCAAGCAGACACGCTGAAAACGACGAAACAGAACAAGACAATTCATAGGGCGAAGCAAACGGGGAGATAAAGGCGAGCATGCCTTTTTGCATACAATACACCATTTCGTCGCGTATTACTTCAACCAAAAACCGAGCGCCGTCCAACCAGCCCTGCTCCTAACTCAAAGAAAAAGCGCTGGATTCGCGCGCCTTTTGAAATCTTGAAACAACACGAAATCATCATTGAGCCAAGCGCAGTCCCCCTTACCCTTCTTCCAATGCCCCGATCCACCTTCTTGGCGCTGTTTCGATACAGCGTTACTCTTCTCACTACCCTCTTCCTCCTCGGCACCCCAAACGAGGCAAACGAGCCCTACACGCCCGAAACTCCGCTCGCCTTCGCGGACAGCTGGCGCTGGCACGAGCTCGAACCTCTCAACGAATACCAGCTCATGTATGGAGCTGAAACGCTCGAAGGCGACCTATGCTTTACCAGCACGAATGGCCTAGTCTTTTACGATGGCTACGATTGCACGCTCGCCCCCTATCCCTCTAAAGGCGAAGACTTCAGACCCTACCAAATTTTCTCCTCTCAAAACGGCCGCCTCTATCTCTACACATCCATCGGCCTCTACTCGTTCAAAGATGGAGATTGGATTCTCGAGAAAGCCTTCGAAGACAGCCCTTCCGGGATAAATCCCGTTATGGTCCGCAGCGCCCTTGGAGTCGAAGTGCTCTCTCTCCCCGACGGATTTTACAGGATTGTAGGACGCGACATAATCCTCATCCCAGAAATACAAGAGGCGGCGACCGAAATCACCTTCGACTCCCTCAACCGACTCTGGCTAAAGGTCCCCTACGAGAACAAATTCGTCCGCTATCAGTTCGATGCAAACAGCGTAAGCCGCCCCATCGAAAAGAAGAACACATTCATCTACACACACGAGGATGCCTTCCCCCACATAATCGGTTCCCCACTCGTAGATTCTCCGGTAGCGCTCAGCTGGAAGCACTCAGTAGACGCCTACCAATTCAATAACGAACTCGAAAAATGGAGCCCCGAGAACTTCAAGGATATCCCCGGAAACAAGCAACACACCACCGGGTTTCATATAAATTCGTCAGAAGTCGCCCTCCTCTCCAAGACCGGACTCGTCGTTATGAGAGGCAACGAATTCACCTCGATCGAGTATCCAGAATTCAATGTCCCCACCAACCTTCCATTCACTCTGGTTAGGCGTAACGGGAATATTGTGCTAGGTGGATACGGAGAAAAGATCTACGAGATAGAGTACGCCAACGCTGGATACGACTCCTACCAGGGGCTCCACTTCCAATGCGAAGACGCTGACGGAGCACTCTGGTTCGTATCGGTAGGAGGAGAAATCGTACAAAACAATCCACTAGAAGACCTTTGGACCAAACACACCCACAACGTCATCGACACCCCTCTCACAATCTTCAAATCCACCGATGGAACCATATGGGCGGCGGGGTCCCATCGAGGGATCGCAGCCGTTTGCTATTACGATGGAGAAAACTGGATTCGCAACCAGCACCCAGAACTGAGAAGCTTCATCAGCCACCTCTCCTGTATTCAAACAGCCTACGGTGATATTCTCTTTGGCTCCGGAGACGACGAAGCCTATGCAGATCCCAAAGGCCTCGTCCTGTATCGTAAAACTGGCGACATTTATGACTCTTCTATAATCTCGCCACCGACCGTCCCCTCTCGCCCTGTCGGCTTAGCCGAGATCGAACCCAATCGTTTCTGGGCCGGAGGCGTCGGATTAACCGAATTCCGACTCGACGAAAACTCGACCTCCAGCAGCGTTTCCCCATTTGGAAACGAGCTCTGGATAGACCACCTAACAAGCGACGGAAACGGAGGGCTCTGGCTCGCGATATGGGACCGAGGCTTTTTTCACTACGATGGTACGAACTTCAAAAACATCGAAGCCCCCTCAAGCATCTCGAGCAATCAGGTGATCTATGCTCACGCCGATCGCCTCAACTCAGGTAACGTATGGGTCGCGACCAACAAAGGAATTTCACATTTCAACGGTGAACACTGGTTCCCCGACGCTCTCCCCAAGGAGATTCGCTTTAGCCGTGAAGGCGGCACTATTCGCCAATCAAACGACGGAGCCCTCTGGATAAACATCGCCAGACGCGATTGGTATTTCCGCCGCACGCTCAAGTTTAACCTTACCAAAAAGATGCATGAGGGATTTCGGACCATCCGATACCTTCCAGATACGGAAGCTCCCATTGCCAGGATCCATCCGCAAGAAACCCAATCAACCTCCCCTGCGAACATCTTCATGCAATGGAGCGGAAGCGACAAATGGTCGAAAACTCGCTCTGAAGACCTAATGTATTCATTCCGTACCGACGGCGGCAAATGGTCTCCCTTCGGCACCTCCACCAACACCGTCGTCCTCGACGTTCCCGCGGGATCCCACACGTTCGAAGTTCGCAGTATGGATACTGACGGCAACATCAGCCACACGCCAGCCATCGCCACGTTTTCCGTAGTCCCACCGACCTGGCAAAGCCCTTGGTTTATCGCGATGATGATCGCTATCATAGTAACAATCATCCTGCTAATCGCTCTACTCGTCCGTCAACGTATCCAGCATATTATACAGATGGATGAGTTTAAGCTGCAATTCTTCACCAACATCTCCCATGAGCTTCGCACTCCACTCACCGTCATCCTCGGCCCGCTTGAAAGTCAACTTGCCAAACTTCCGAGACACTGGGACAAACGCCCGCTGGAACTGGCCTACCGGAACGCAAAAAAGACGCTCAATCTCATAAATCAGATTCTGGACTTCCGGCACGCAGAGACATCGACCCTCGAACTCTATCCGTCCCATTCGGATATCATCTACATAGCGAACGAGACGATCAACCTGATCCGGCCTCTGGCAGACGCGCAATCGCAAACCCTCGAGTTCGAGCATTCCGCCCAAGAACACTACACCTGGATCGATTCAGAGAAGTTCGAACGCGTCCTCAACAACCTAATCAGCAACGCCATAAAATACACTCCAGAAGCGGGGCGTATCCACATATCCCTTTCAATCACCGAGAAAGCAGCGGAGAATATCGCCACCATCGTGGTCAAGGACAATGGTTGCGGAATTCCCACCGGAAAAATCGACAGTATTTTCGAAGTCTTCTACCGAGCTGGGAACGGGCCTCGCAACAAGGTACGCGGATCAGGCATCGGACTCGCATACACAAAACACATCGTTGAAGCCTTTGGCGGCTCAATCTCAGTCGAGAGTCCGATTACGAAGATCGATGGCGAGGATCGCGGGGCGGCCTTCACAGTCCGGATACCGCTAAGATCCACTCCCCCAGATCACGCAAAGCGTGCCGTCCCAACTGAAATACCTGAGGAAGCAAGCGAGCCAGAAGCAAACGAACGCCCCCTCGTCCTATTGTCGGAAGACGACCAGGACATCCTCGAGTTCCTTGAGGGCGAACTATCAGAGGAATACGAAGTCATTACCACAAAAGATGGCGATGAAGCGCTCGCAGCCGCATCCGCAAGAATCCCCGATCTCATCGTTACGGATGTGATGATGCCTGGACTCGATGGACGTGAGCTCTGTCGCCAACTCAAAAGCAACTCGAGCACGAGCCACATCCCCATCATCATGCTCACCGCTCTGAAGTCAGACCGGCATGAGCTAGAAGGCCTCGACTCCGGAGCAGACGATTTCCTTTCAAAGCCCGTTCGCCCGCCAATCCTAAAAAAGCGAATACACAACCAACTCGAATCTAGGCAAAAACTACGCGAACTGTTTCAAAGCCAGAAGCAAGCGGCCAAAATCGAGCCCAAGACAGTCGCGACCAACGCGCTTGACGAGAAGTTTCTTTCCAAGGCGCTTCACACCGTCGAAGTACACCTCGAGAATCCGCTCTTCGATGTAGAGTTCTTTGCCTCAGAAATGAGCATGAGCCGCATGTCACTCTACCGAAAGTTCAAGGCAATCACTGGTGAATCGCCAAGCGCCTACATACGCTCTATCCGCATGAAGATCGCTTCAGAGCTTCTACTCGAAGGAGAGCATAACATAACTGAAATCGCTTTCAAAGTTGGCTTCAGCGACCTCAGCTATTTTAGCACCACATTTAAAAAGCACTTTAGTAAATCACCCCGAGAATTCGTAAAAGGCGCTAAAGCAGCCAGCAACTCAGGCTAATAAAGCGGGCGTGAATTAAGCTCAAAACCTTTGTTACGAGGATAAAAGAGACTGAATCGCTCAATTTGCTAAGATTGTCTCAAGCTTCCAACTACATCCACATTCACCTACTGCGAAGCAGCTTGGTGCTCGGATCAAGGAACGCGCCAAGACATTTTGCGAATGAGCCTACCCACCCCTAAAATAGCCCCTAAGCTATTACTCGTTTTCACTCTCCAGATATTCGTTTCCAGCTTAAAAGCTGAACCTCTCTCCTCCTTGAAAGACTTTAGCGACGGCTGGCTCTACCAAACCGGACAGAATCGAGACGCCCGCTTCCCCGACTACGTAGATCATAGCTGGGTAAAGCTGGACGCCACGGAAGCCGGAGATCAAACCGACATAAAAACAAGCACTCCACCACGGAGCAGCCAATCATGGTACAGGAAGCATTTTTCTCTTCCCGCCGACTTTCGACCTCACACGATCGCGCTCCTGCTCGGAGGAACTCGCTATCCGTGCAAAATCTACCTCAACGGCCACGACCTTGGCTACTATGCGAACGGAAACCTAAGACTAGAGTGCGACCTGACTCCTTACATTCGCTACGGGCAGGATGAGACGAATGTAATCGCGATCAACCTTATCCCGGACCACCCCTCCGAGATAAGCCCCAGCCATGTCAGTCTCAACCAGACTGCAAAGCTACGCATCCATCATCCTGTGCACATCCGCCCTTCCAGCGTACGGATAGAGACATTACGGGCGGAACCAGATGCCGCAGTCCTTTCACTAGAGGCAGCAATCGTCAACAACTCTCGCGAAGATCAATCTCTAACCCTCTACACCCAAATATTGAATACAACTGGAGAAATCGTCGCTGAACAAACCCAGGAGATAACTTCCCTCGCCCAAGCCCACTCCCTTTCAACAACTCAACTCGTAATCAGCCAGCCAAAGCTCTGGCAACCGAATAGCCCTGACCAATACCTTCTTGTATCGTCACTACTTCAAGGAGAACTCCTTTTAGAGCGCCACAAATCAAACTTCGGCATTCGCACTCTAAAAGCGGAGGCAGAGGAAAACCTCATCTACATCAACGATCAGCCAACCCCCATAAAAGGCGTGTCTCTATCCCCCTGCTCACAATCCACCTCATCTTGGGAAAAGCAACTGAGTCGCCTTCAATCGTCGGGAGTCAATATGGTTCGAACAACGGACGGTCTCCCCTCACTCGACTTCATAGAAACCTGCGACAAGCTTGGGATCCTCGTCCAAATAGACACCCACTCAATGCAGAGAACCGAAAACCATTCACACCAAAAGTCGTACGAATGGCAGGCCCGAAACTTAAGGCAACTGATAGGCTCCTACCGAAACAACCCCTCGGTTATTGCTTGGAATCTAGATAACGCCCCCCTCAAAGGAGTTCGCTATACACACTCTCGCCCTTTAGTTGAAATTTGCCTCGAAGAGGATGGGACAAGACCCATCAACCTAAAGTCCGACTTTCCCCCTTTCCCGGAAGATCAGTCAGCGAACTAAGCGACCACCGCCCCAACCGAAGGGCCGACGCTCGCGGCGAGCCGCATCAACCTCCCACGACTCCCCCCAAAAAAAACACTGATTTCGATCACTGATCAGCGTACCCACAAAGTCATGACTATCGAAAGTCATCACAGTCCTTTTTTTACAGCGAATGAACGCGAATGGTCGTGACGGAACGCAGTGTAGATGGCGTAGCAATGATGCTCAATCGCCGAAGATTGGCGTTCATTCGCGTCCATTCGCGGTTCCTCCGTTTCATCAATTTGTGAAACGTTTGGGTAAACCTATCGGTGCAGATCGTCTCAATCGGTGGTTCACTAAACTGGAATGTGCGGAAGGTAGGTGTTTGTAGGCGATTTCAGAGCCTTATCGGATAACCACAAAAAAAGGCCCGCAAGCGTTCGCTCGCGGGCCAATGATTTAAAACTATCAGATCAAATTTACTTACTAGAAAGTAAACGTGTTGGTCAGGAACCAAGAGGTCTCTGGGGCAACACGGTATATTCTCTTTCTTCCGTCAGGATTAGCGAATACCGGAATGGTTTCGTCACCACCGCCGATGACATTACGCACATTCAGCTGGATCTTCCAATTAATGTCGTCGGTGATCTTCTTGGAGTAAGCAGCCCACATATCAGCGCTCGTTTCGCTTGGCCCGTAGAAGATATTGTTAACATCAGGAATAGGCACTCCGTTTTGGTCAAATACAAGCCCGTTACCAATACCAACCTTGGAAGAATAACGAACTGCACCACCAATGGAACCTCCCTTGAGGCGACCATCTGTGAATACATAGTTCGAAACACCTCTTAGGCTCCACTCACGCAACTCCTGGGAGTTGGTGTCGTCACGAGCACGGATGCCCGCCACTGGAGTGGCAACAGAAGCGCCCCATCTTTCCTTAATGCCAACAATGCTCTGAGCACCTTCGAGGATAAGCGGATTATCCATTCCTAGGGCAGCCATGTTATCAAGGAGCATGTTGCTGTAATCCTGCAGAGCTTGAGCCGTATTGGTCGGCGTCGCTTCAACTTGTGTCGCATTTACGGATACACGCCAGTTTTCAGTCGGATTACCCACGAGCTCGAACTCCCAGCCTTCCGCTGAAATTTCACGAGTCGCAACCAAACCTTGGATACCTTCGCCTTGAGCAACCCATTCGTCACCATCATCGTTCAGAGCGTAGTCGTAGAGGCTTCTAGCAGGCTCTGGCTGCAACGATATGATATCCGAAATGATGTGATCGTAGCTTGTCCATCCAGCTTGAGCAGCCTGGCGGACCGCATCGTTCGGGCTGTCGGCGCTCCACTCGATTCCGTCATTTATACCTTGTTGCCAACGGTTGAGGAAGTTGCGGTGCCAGCTGATTGAACTGTTTTTAGGTCCATTCGCAGTTCTGGAATTGATCTGAGTGGTCTCGAAGTAATTAACACGAAGCAACCACTTGTCATCCGCAAAACCAACACTGAAGCCCAATTCTGTCGTTTCACCCTCAGGGTTACCAATCAGGTTGTTGAAGTTGTCACGACCTTGAGAAATAGCCTGGAAGTTTTCCGCCTCGCTCCAGTGCGCCGAAACGCTGGATACAGGAAGGTTTTCCACCCAGCCTCGGGGCGCGTGAGCAACAACACTGTACGTCCTCGTAGTCGCTTCCTGGGAAGGATTTGGCTCACCAAGAATGTGACGGGCATCGAGATTTACTTCGTTACCTGGGAATCTAGGCTCAATACCGAGCTCGCGGACCTCATTGTCTGACAGTCGTCCGGTAGTAGTTACCTCGTCATCTCTGATACCAAGCAAGCCAACGACATGACCGTCGAGGAAGTAAGACTGCCAAGCGAAAGCTTCACTATCAACTTCTAGCAAATCGGTTCCACCACCGCGAGCGCGGCGCACAATGCGGAAGTCACGATCCTCCCAACCTGGAATCACGTTTCCATCGCCATCTAGCATCGGGTTTCCGTTTTCATCCAAGTTGTGAGAGTTATTCGGATCCAATAGATAGCGGGCCGAGAAGCGGGTCACGTCTTGGATCGTATTTGATGGCAACGCCGACAGACGAACGTCTTCCTGTTCGACGCCACGAAGATCACCGCTAATGTAGTACAGAGGCGCGACCATACGGCCCCAGCCAACGTCATTACCTCCACGGCTGGTGAACCCGACGCCATCGACGAACTTACCCCAAGTGGAGTTAATGTTGTGACGCTCTTCGGTTTGAATGAGACCGGTAAAACGATGCTTACCAAGGTACTTGCCAAGGCCTTCATTCATATCGGAGAAGTCGTGCTCATAGTAAGCAGTCAGACGCTGGTTGTCACGCTTAGTGACACGTCTCTCATCCGAATCGAAGGTGTAATAGTTCGTGATGAACGCACGCCCAACATTCGGATTCGGCATTCCGCCAATCAAGTACTCACTGGTATCGATGTAGATACTGTGGGCACGGCCTCCGCCACCGAACGGCTGATAGTATTCGGTATTGTAGTGCTGACGGTCAAAGGCCAACTCGACACCGCCCTTACCGTTAAATAGCGATTGCTCCAAGAACACAGTCTGCGCATCGAAGTCGCGAGTGACGTTCTGCAGACCGCCGGTCAAGAGGTGGTTGCGATAGTCGAAGATGTCACGACTTGGTAGCGACGGAGCCTTGAAGGCGAGGCCTTGGTTACCTTCCTCATAAGCACGCGTGTTGACGAACAAGTCAGGTCGGTGAGAAGCTCCGTTGGGAGTCGGCTGCTTATTCGCCCAATTCGCGAAGCCACCGATGCCTGAACCGTCCTGAGCAATCGCCACTGACCCATCTTGCTGGAACATCGTGATGGGAGAAGTGAAGAAGAACGGAGTGGAATAGAGAGGGAATTCGCCAGGAACAGTCGAATTCTCGTTGTATCCAGGAGTTCCGTCCGGCTGTTCACGCGTATCGATAGTCCCCCACTTTTCCCAGCTCGCAGCGAATCCATCATAACCCAAACCTGGGTAGTCGACACCGTTGTAAGGGCGAAAATCCTGAGGCGGCACAAAGAAAGACTCCCAAGATACACCTGGAACCAAGGACGCAGGCGGAGTTCTCTTACCTTCACCTACTTCCGCGTTACCACGGAGAGTGGTAGCGCCCAGCCATTCTACGCCTTCATTCTTAAACAGCTTGGCAGTAAAAGCGAAGTAAGCACGCTTATCTCGATCGAACGCTGGCTCCTGCCGGTAGTTCGTTTGCTTATACAAGCCCGAAACCTTTACAGCCAAACGATCCTCGATAACCGTACGCACAATATCGAATGTCGCACGATTCGAACCATGGCTTCCGTAGCGGTAGGTAAGCTTATTGGATTCCTCACCAATGACCGGCATGCGAGCGCTGTTGTCAATGACACCACCCGCTGATCCAAGACCGAACAGCAGCGAGTTTGGTCCACGACTAATGGTGATCCCAGACGTGTTATACGAATCGATAGGGATGTTTGTTGAGAAGTAGTTACGCGTGTAGTTTGGCGCAGTCACACCGCGAACACGAGCACTTGCTTGCGGATTTCGTCTCGCCTCATCATCATTGAAGCGAGCGCCATCCCCTACGTTGGTTCCCGAGTAGTTTCCGTCCGGACCACCGATTTCGGTACCGGTTGTGTACAGAAGAATATCCTCCGCGCCTGTAGCTCCAGTATCTTCGAGGAACTCCTCGGTGACCACCTGAATGGCGGATCCCAAGTCCTTCATCTCCGTTTTGATACGCGTTCCTGCAAGGGTTGAAGTAGCACGATATCCGACATTTTCCTCCCCTGTAATCACGAAAGGACTCAATTCGAACACTTCGTCAGACTCGTCATCGTCTTGGGCAAGCGAGAGCGGAACCGACGACAAGGCTAGCCCTAACACAAAGGTTGGGATTCGCCCGATGGGTTTACTGAATATTATATTTCTATCCATTGTTGGCATTTGTTTACTAGTAGTTGTTTCACCCCTACCCCTTCGGTAAAACGCAACCAGCAAACCAGCCACACAATCCAAGCCTAGGTAAACACATCGAATCCTAAACGTGGATACAGATTAGCGTCTCTAATCGAGAAATGTCGAAGCGAGAAAACTCACCTGAGTTGGGGTTAGCCGATCTCGTAGATGTACGAGGGGGTAAAAGGCATTCTGATAATAGCCGAAAGCTTCCCTAATTTGCCTTAAATCTCGTAACAGCTCCCATTTTGTAACAAAAACTAAACAACTCAAAAAGGCTACTTACCCCTAATATCCAACAACTTATAAACGCTCCCCAAAAGTGGGAACTTCAAAAGCGAGGGGAAGCCCTAAGCGTACAAAAAAGCTCCTCTCAAGCACTTTGAGAGGAGCTAATCTACAATACTGACTGAACTATTATACCCTGAAAATCACTCGAAGACACCCCGACGAGAATGCGCCGAAGTATCGCCTAAAATACTTACACCGACACAACCGATCCCCGATCCACGAGCTGCGAACACAAGCGAACAGATTTCGGCATTTCATCCTCCTTATTTCGGATACGATTCAACATCGATTGAGCCGCCAATTGCCCAATCGCCCGCGTATCCAACCTCATAGTACTAAGGGCAAACGGGTCCCCTTCCTCCTGGCTCAATACATCGCCATGTGCGATCACTGACAAGTCTCTCGGGACCGATATCCCCTCCGCAGTCAAATACAACAAAAGGTTCCTCGCCGCATTGTCGCCTTGCATGAACAAGGCAGTCGGCGGGTTCGGCCCTTTCGAGATACGCTTTGCAAGTTTACTAAACTCCTGAGACCAAGGCCCCTCGAACGAAATATGCCAATGCGGCTGAAACTCGATACCCGATTCCGCAAGCGCTCGCCTGTATCCATGAAACCGATCTTCGGTACGCATCGGCGCGTTCGGCGAACTCTTCTCACCAATCCATATCGTCCGATGCCCTTTCTCGATAAGATGCTTGGTTCCTATATAGGCTGCCTGCATGTCGTCTTGGCAAACGGTGTGATACTCGCCTTCCAATCGATTGTCTAAAATCGCCACAACCTTGATGTTTTGCGCCTCCAGCTTGTCGATCAACTCCGGATCCGCGCACTCCAAGGTGAACACCATGCGACAATCGATCGCATGCAGTTGGCTCATCAATTCCTGAGCAACCATTTCCTGATTGTACGGAATAAGAACCGGCGTCCTCTTAAAGGAAGTAAACACCGATACGATTCCCTGAATAATCGGATCGAAGAACTCCCATGCCGGTCTCCGCACATCGGATACATCGATCAAAATCGCAAACGACTCCGCCCTGATGATCTCCTTCTGCTTTTGACGCGGCTGATAGCCTATCTCCTTAGCCGCCTGCAAAACGCGACTGCGGATCAAATTGGAAATACTCCCCCGTCCATTTAACACGAAGGACGCCGTCGTCATCGACACATCGGCCGCGTCGGCCACATCTCTAAGCGTCGTTCGACGTTTCATAATTAGGGAAGAAAAGCGAGTCGCCCACTCGGAGCGTTCAGGGGTAGATGGATTAGGGGTAAACGAAAGATCCAAAAGTTTAGGACGGATCCACTAAACACCTAAGAAAAGTTTACTGGTTCAGTTGTCAACTGGCTGGCCCGCCGAGATCGACTTTAGTAAACATACACCCCGTCCAACGTTTACTAGCGAACTCCAAAGTTCCTCCCTACAAAGCCGCCTTCCTTTCGTATCCAAATGGGCTTTTTGAACCTCTTAATAGAGATTATTCACCTTCGCCATATTCCCCTCGATCACGGGAAAAGTTTCACTAAAAGCGGGCTCATCTTAATCACTGCAAATCACCCCTGAGTTCATGAGAAAGTCATTCACACTCCCCCTTTTAGCCGCTCTGCTTTTCGCAAATTTCGCGTATTCAGCGAAAGACAAGCTATCCAGCGAAGGTTCCGGAATCCGCCCCAATATCATCTTCATCCTCTCCGACGACCAAAGAGCGGACTCGGTCGGATACATGGGAAACAAGATCGTCCAAACCCCAGAGCTCGACCGCCTCGCGACCGAAGGCCAGATATTTGACCAAGCCTTTGTCACCTCCGCCATCTGCACACCGAGCCGCGCCTGCTACATGCTCGGCCAGTACGAGCGCAAGCACGGCATCAACTTCAACTCCGGCACCTCCATGTCGGACGAAGCCTGGTCGAAGTCCTACCCCGTCATACTTCGCGAAAACGGCTACTTCACAGGCTACATCGGCAAGAACCACCTCCCCATCGGAAAGAAAGGCTACTTCACCGGGCTCATGGACAAGAGCTTCGACTACTGGTACGCCGGGCACCATCACATCAAGTTCTACTCCAAGGAAAGCCACGAGATCTTCGACAACGCAGAGAAAGACACTCAAATCGAGATCGTCACCGAAGGCGCTCTCGCCTTCCTCGATCCGGAGTCCAACGAAGCCTTCATGGAAAACGCGATCCAATTCCTAGGCTCGCGTCCCGACGATCAGCCGTTCTGCCTCTCCATCGCCCTCAACCTTCCGCACGGAGCTGGAGCGAGCAACATGCAACAGCGCGAGAGCGACGACGAACTCTACAAGACAGCGTATCGGGAATACCAGGACACGCTCCCTCTCCCTCCCCACTACGTTCCGCACAACGAGATAAAAGACCCCAAACTTCCAGCGGACGTCCATCTCGCCCAACTCCGGCAGGTCAACTACGACTACGTCAACGAGCCGGCCACCATTCGTGAGCGAAACATCCGCGAGATGCAGGCCATAACCGGAATCGACCGCATGATCGGAAAACTCCGCAAGCAACTGGAAGCGCTAGGAGTCGCCGACAACACCGTGATCATCTACGGGTCCGACCACGGCATCTTTAATGGAGAGCACGGCCTCGGCGGAAAGTCCTTCTGCTACGAGACAAACCTGCAAATACCTTTCATCGTGTACGACCCGCGCCTTCCTGCCCGCCACCAAGGCCAAAGGAACCAAGACCTCGTCCTTTCCGTCGACGTTGCCCCAACCATCCTCAGCATGGCAGGTATCGACATTCCAGATACCATGCAAGGGTCCGACCTATCTCCCCTCTTAAGAGGCAACAACGCCAGCTGGCGCCAATACGCCTACGGCGAGAACCTCTGGTCGAACATCTTCGGCAACCCTCGCTGCGAAACCGTCCGTTCTGCGGAATACCGCTACATCCGCTACTTCGCGAATGACAACTTGGAGATGCGCCAACGCACGCCCAAAAACATGTTCTACACGGTCACTGACGAGATGCGTCAAAAGTACAAGACGAGCCTGACTTCAACCATTACCGGTGAAGAAGTGGTCTACGAAGAGCTTTTCCACATAGCGTCTGACAGATACGAAGCGGTCAACCTAGCGACCGATCCCGCCTACGCGGACGTCCTCGAAACGATGCGTGCCAAGTGTGCGGAGCTCGTGGCCGAAGCCAAGGGCGACCTCAGCACTCCGCCTTCGACCTACGACGTCGACCACAAATGGACTAAGACAAACTATCGAAAACTTTAGTTAACGTATTCCCGACTTTCACGTGTCCCAGGCAACGCCCAGGGGCACGTTTTTGGTATCCCTGCCTCAAATCTAACCTAATCCTCCCAATACCCCGTATATGCACTTCATAGACTGGTTCATCATCGGCGCCTTTGTCCTCGCGTTGATCTACATCTCCATCAAGACGAACCGAGCGACCAAGTCGGTGGCTGGCTTTCTCTCCTCCGAGCGACTCGCCGGGCGCTACCTCCTCACCGTCGCCGGCTCCATGGCTTTCGCTTCCGCCATCGGCAACGTCGCCGACTGGGAAGGCTTCTACCAAAACGGGATCGCCGGGTACTGGTGGGACATGCTGCGTACCCCTGTCGTCACCTTACTAATGATGACTGGCTGGGTCATCTATCGCTACCGCCAGACACGCGTGCTCACCATGGCTCAATTCCTCGAGCAACGCTACAGCCGAAAGTTCCGTATCTTCGCCGGTTGCATGGCCTTCGTATCCGGTCTGCTCAACTGCGCGGTCTTCCCCATGGTCACGGCGAACTTCCTCATGTACTTTCTCGCCTTGCCGACGCACTTCGAGTTCATCGGCATCGGTTGGTCGACCTACCACCTTCTCATGCTGCTCATGATCGGCGGAGCAGTCACGCTAGCGATCGCGGGCGGCCAAATCACAATCATGGTCACCGACTTCCTCCAAGGTACAATCGGCAGCATCGCATGTATCTCCCTCATCGTCTTCGTTGCCTGGAAATTCGGCTGGACCCAGCTGATCGAAACCATGGCTAATTCGGAAAACATCGATCCCTCAGTCACTCCAGACATCTTAGAAAAGGTAAAACGCACCGAAGGGGCCTCGGTCATGAACCCTCTCAAACTCGAAGGGTTCTCCGACTTCGGCATCGCCTACTTCGCCATGCGCATCTTCCAGATGATCCTGCAAACCGGCACCTGGCAAGGCGGCGCCGGATACCTGACTGCCGCCAAGAGCCCGCACGAAAGCCGCATGGGCGGCATGCTCTACGGCTGGCGTTGGCTCGTCATCACCATGGGTACCATCGCCATCACCATGGGCACCTACACCATGTTGTGGAATCCTGAATACGCTGCCGACCAAGCGGTGATCGCCGAAACGATCAACTCGATCGACCAACAGTATCTACAATCTCAGATGCTGGTTCCAATCTCGCTCGCTCACATGCTTCCAGTCGGGCTAATCGGCATTTTCGCAGTCTATATGATCGGAGCGGCGGTCTCCACCGACGACTCCGCCTACCACTCCTGGGGATCCATCTTTCTGCAGGACGTCGTTATGCCGTTCCGCAAAAAACCTTTTACTAAACAACAGCACCTGAAGTACCTCCGCCTCAGCATCGTCGGCATCGGAGCCTTCGCTTTCCTCTTCAGTTCGATTTGGACCCTCAAAGACTACATCCACATGTGGTTTGCCGTCACCGGAGCCATCTATGTAGGCGGAGCCTCTTGCGCGATCATAGGCGGACTCTACTGGAAACGAGGCACCACCGCCGCCGCTTGGGCAGGCTTGATCACAGGAAGCACTCTCGCTGTCTCTGGAATATTCGTTAAACAGGCTCTCGGCGACGACTTCGCGATCGGCGATATCGTAATCCATGGCTACCACATCAGCGTCGGGGCTTCCGTGATCGCATTCACAGTCTACTTCGTTGTCTCCATGCTGACCTCAAAGGGCAAGACCTTCAACATGGACAAACTCCTGCACCGCGGGAAGTACGCCGTCGAGTCCGACCAAGTACAAGGCGACAACGTCAAGCGCTCCTTCTTCGCTCGCATTCTAGGCGTCAACCACGAGTTCAGCACTTGGGACAAGATCATCTACTACGGAGCCTATGGCTGGATCCTGCTAGGAGCTCTCGCCTTCTTTGTCGGAACGCTCTCAGGCATGACCACCGAACAATGGACCGTCTGGTGGAAATGGCACCTGGGCATTCAGGCTGGCGCTGCCATCATAATTGGTGTTTGGTTCTTCATCGGCGGACTTCGAGATGTCCGCTACCTCTTCCGGAAACTCAAAGAGGTTGAAGTCGACGAGTCGGACGACGGCTGGGTCGAAGATAAAGACAAAGATTAACCCAAGCCCCATTTCAGACAATGCCCCAACTCCGTGCTGTATGTGTTTTGATCGTATCCTCTTTGTTTATACATTCGAGCATTTCCGCTGAGGACAAGATAGACGCCTACCATTTCCTCGGCGGACAGCTGAATGTGTTTACGAAGAAGGGACGATTCCCTGTGACGAAAGTTACCCCCAAGCACATCCACTACGAAGACGGGGCAAAAACTGGAAAGACCAAGACAAGCGCCTCTTGCTCGCTAAGCTTCGCGCCATCCCTCACCACAGCGTTCATCGAAATCGAGGAAGCGAATTTAAACTTCGCTTCCTGGAAGCAACAGCTTCGCGCCTCACAGGCAATCCAAGATTCGCTCGACCCTCACGCAGGCATCGAAGCCCAGGTAAACGAGATGATCTCCACCGGTGAATACGACGATGACTCCGAGGCGGATACGATATTCGTAAGAGCTAAACTAAGCCCTAACCTGGATCTCAGCGATGTGTTCTGCGCAGTGATTCTCCACTACCCGGAACGTTACACAAAAAAGAGTAACAAAATCCCAGCAGGCGTTCTGGTACGAGCAGCACACATCGGCAACCTTCGCCACGGTACAATCGAAACAGTCCGCTTCAGCAAACGGGTTCCGACCTTCAAACCCAAAGGAGCGAAGTGCGACCTGTTCTTCTTTAGCAAATCGGGAAAACCCATCGCTACCAACCGATCCCCTTCCTTGAAGATTGTCGAAGTCGACAAGAACACAGCAAAAGAAACGCTCCCCAGCGGGGTCCTCACCAATTAGCCTACGGTGCCCAGATCCTTTCGCAGCTTTTCTAGAAACAAGAGCTCCCATTTTGTGAAACAAATCTTCGCATTGCTAGCGGTCAGTCTGCCCGCCCTACCAGCCCTTGCCAGCGACCTCGAGCCCACCTTCGCCAAGGACATCGCCCCTATCATCTACGAAAATTGCGTAGACTGCCACAATCCCAATGGCGTAGGCCCCTTTAGCTTCACGAGCTACGAGCAAGTTCGCCGCAGATCCCAACAGATTCTCGATGTGCTTGAAGACGGCTTTATGCCCCCTTGGATGCCCGCTCATGGATACGGGCCCAAGCTCAAAGATACCCGCTCCATCAGCGACGAGGAGATAGCCTTGCTCCGCCATTGGCACGGAGCCGGACGCCCCGCGGGCAATCTCGCCGAAGCCCCAGCCGTTCCCATCCAGAAAGACGGGTGGACCTACGGCGAACCCGATCTGGTCATTGAGATGCAAGAAGCCTACACGCTTTCCGCGGAAGGCATGGACCAGTTTCGCAACTTCGTCATGCCGATCCCAATCGGCGAAAAACGCTACCTTAAAGCCCTCGAGTTCCTCCCCGAGTCCCGTCTTGCAGTACACCACGCCGTGATCGCATTCGATCCCACCCCTGCCTCTCGTATGCAGGATGCCGCCGATCCACTTCCTGGATACGAGTCCATGGATCTCGGAGGTGCCCTTCGCCCATTCGGACACCTTATCGGCTGGACTCCCGGGCAAGTGCCCTACGAAACCTATCCCGGCACCTCCTTCCCGCTCACACCAGGAGTAGATCTCGTCGTTCAGCTCCACATGCTGCCGAGTGGAAAAGAAGAGCAAATCGCTCCTCGCATTGGTCTCTACTTCACCGATGAACCGCCTACCGAGATGAGTATGGTAATTCAATTACGAGCAAACGCGATCGATATTCCGCCGGGCGAAAAGAACTACGAAATCGAAGAACGCTTCACCCTTCCCATCACCACACACGCCCTTGGCATCTTCCCACACGCTCATTTCCTCGGCAAAGACATGCGCATCTGGATCGAGTCTCCTGAAGGAGAAAAGGATTGGCTGCTCAGAATCCCTGATTGGGATTTCAATTGGCAGAGCGACTACCGCTACCAAGAACCAGTCACCCTCCCCCAAGGCTCCGAGATCGTGATGCGCTACTCGTACGACAACTCCGCCGACAATATCCGCAACCCATCCTCTCCCCCGGTACGCGTGACAAACGGCTTCAACTCCTATGACGAGATGGGAGAAGTCGCCATCCAAGTACTCCTGGAAAAAAGGAGCGACTGGGCTATCCTCCAGGAATCCCAGGCTCGCTACGACCTTGTTTCCACAAAAAACAATCCAATTTTCAAATACAACCTCGCCCAAGCGCTCAACGCTCAAAAAAGAACCGAAGAAGCGATAGAAATCTACGAGGACCTCATCGAAGAAACGCCCAACTCAGTTCAGTCCATGCTGGACCTAAGCCAGATCTATCAACAGCAGGGTCGTGCCAACGAGGCCGTTGAGCTGTTAATCCAAGCGAGCGCCATCGCTCCCAACTTCCTCGAACCTCACCAACGCCTCGCTCAACACTACCGAAGCGCCAACCAATTCCAGCAAGCGGCTGCAGCACTAGAACACTGTCTAAGCCTGGATCCGAAACAGCAGTCACTACGCCTGCAACTTGCCAATATCTACTCGAAGCAAGAAGAGAACCCAGCAAAGGCGATCCAAGTCCTGCTAGCCGGCCTTTCCTACCACCGGGATTCAGCTTCATATCAATACCGAATCGCGAAGGAGTATCAAAAATTTGGCGACAACTCGACTGCGCTCACCTACTTCAAAAAAGCGGCAAACCTTTGGAAAAACCAAAAAAGTCCACAAGCAGCTGACGCTTACTATAATCTCGCCGTATCAGGATTGGGAAGACATCCGCTACCTACAATCATCACCTTTTTAGACCAAGCGATCGCCGCCGACCCCAAGCACGGCTTTTCCCACCTAATGGCCGCATCCATGAAGTTTAAAACAGGAGACAAAGCGGCTGCGAACAAACACATCAATACGCTAGCCCGCCTTTCCGGAGAGACCGTTCCCCCTGTCCTTCGTAGTGCCGAAATGCTGCCATTCCCAGCCGGCACCCTCGCCTTCGCTCAAGCCCTAGCCAACGCCAACAAAAACTCAGACGCGCTAAACGTCATCTCTTGGGCAAAACAGACCGCCCTCAGTCGCCAACAACGCGAACTCGCAGAACGTCTCTCCCAGATCGAAACCGCCTTTAGCCAGAGCAACTAAAGCTCACGAACCCGCACCACACGGTACTCGATCTCAGCCCATTCCGCCTGCAACGCGATGCGGCCTCCAGCCAGCGGAGCCCAAGCCCCGGACGAGACGCGCTTTCGCATGTTGCGCACCTCGTTCACCAACTTGCCGTTCAAGTAAAACTCCGCACGAGCGCTGCCGTAGACAATGATATCAGCCGTATTCCATTCGCCCAACGGCTTCTCCGAGCGCCTCCTCGTCAAATTAAAGCGACGCATCCCATGCCCTCTCGCCTCCGAAGGAGCGTCCGGATTGAAAAAGCCATCCCGACTACTCACATCAGCGAGCGTCTTCCCGCTCACCCACAAATCCCCCGCGACATTGCGCTCTCCAGGCTGGCCGTCACCCAACTGCATTTCGAGGCAGCTCGGCCAGATCTGATTATTTCGCGAGTGCACATGGAAGAGAATTCCCGCATCTCGCTTCGACTCGGACCTAGGAATATAACGTCCCTCACGCCAGCGGTACTCAACTTGCAAGTGGAAATTCCCGCTCAGCTGCTTCTCGTGCGTGATCAGAGCCTTGTACTGAACCGACCCATCGGGAGCCCCATGGTAGACCCGCATCGAGCCGTCGTGGACCGAATAGATGCTCTCCTCATCGAGCGAATTCTCGTCGAAGTACTTGCCGCCTTTCACCACAGTCCAGCCGCTCAAATCCTCTCCGTTAAACAGATTCTGCCACTCATCGCTCGCATACGCAGTGACAGACACGCTCCAGAGCGCGAATACAGCAGCTATGATTTTGCAGGTGGTTTTCATTCTAATTTGCAGTGAGCTCGAGCCTCCGATCGCGAAGCTTTCCATCAGGACCCGCCATCATAAAGGAAAGAGACGAGCCTGCGTTATCATCTTTGTAACAAACGCAGGCACAGAAACGCATTTCGTTTAGTTCAAGCAATCCCCTGTTACAATCGGTACAGTTCATTAGGCCTGAAGCGTGCGCTCCTTCTCGCATTCCTCGATATATTGCGTCGGGGTCCTCTTGAACTCCTTCTTGAAGCAAGCGCCAAAATAGCTCAGATCGTTAAAGCCCACCTGTACGATGACTTCGGATACCGTTATCCGCTTAGTCTTAAACAGTTGAGCCGCCCGCTTGAGACGCATCGAAGTGATGAACTTTTTCGGAGTCTGTCCTAGGATACCCTTAAACTTCCGAAACAAGGTCATACGCGGCACACGCATGATCCGAGCGAGCTCCTCCACCGTAAAATCACAATCAGACAAGTGATCCTCCACCACTTGCACCGCTCTTTCCAGGAACTGTTCGTCCAGGCTGCTAACCGTCACTTCCTTCGGCTTAACTAAAATCTGACGCCGGAAGTCCTGCCGCAACTTCTCGCGGCTACTCAAAAGATTCCGCACGCGAGCCTTCAGGATAGGTACCTCAATTGGCTTGGTCAGATAGTCGTCGGCCCCCGTTTCAAGAGCGTCCAGCTCATGCTCCTTCGAGCGTCGAGCCGTCAACATGATCACCGGCACGTGACTCGTGATTTGCTCGCTCTTCAACGCGCGGCAAAGCTCCGTGCCATCCATCTCAGGCATCATCACATCCGTGATCACCAAATCAGGATCCGACTCCTTGGCCAAGTCGAAGCCAACCCGCCCATTGTTCGCTTGCACAACCGTAAACTCCCCCTCCAGCTCCCGCTGCAAAAAGGCCCGCACATCGTCGTTGTCCTCCACCACCAGCACCGTCGCCTTCCCTTCTTCCGCCGATGGAGCAGAAGCCGACTCCACTTCCTCAGCTTCGCGACGCTCGGCCTCCACCTCCTCCGGCACAGGAGCCAAGTCGCTTTCCCCTGCCTCCTGATTCAATGGAAGAACCACCGTAAACACGGAACCAATCGACTCCCCGCTCGCCTCGTCGCGGTTATTCTTGACCGAGATCGTAGCTCCCATCGCTTCCACAAGCTCCCCCGTCAAAGCCAAACCGATTCCCGTACCTTGCACTCCCGTCTGCACCTTCCGCTTAACGCGGTAGAATGGCTTGAAGATCTGTTCCCGTTCCTCCTTCGGAATGCCCACACCCGTATCCTTTACTTCGATACAAACGCCGGCCTTATCCCCCAAATTCGCTTCCAGAGAAAGTTCGATCGCCCCACCTTCCGGCGTGTACTTGATCGCGTTGGACAAAAGGTTGTCGACGATCTTCTGCAGCTTGTCGTGGTCAAAAGACGCATCGTAGCTTTCAAGATCGCTCTTCAAGACAAACGACTGATCTCGCTCCTCCGCCAAAGGTCTGTGAGCCTCGAAAACTTCCCTGATAAACAAAGCGAGATCCGACCGGCTCAGGCGAAGGTGAGACTCGCCCATCTCCACCTTTCGAAACTCGAGGAGCTGATCCACCAAACGCAGCATTTTCTGAGCGTTCCGCTTCGCCATCCTCATATCTTCCTGTGTCCGATTGTCTTGGATACGCTCCAACACACTATCGATCGGCCCCAAAATAACCGAGAGCGGCGTACGCATCTCGTGCGAAATCTGAGTGAAGAACCACAGCTTAAACTCGCGAATCTCCAGCATATGCCGTACGCGGGCCCTCACCAGCAGCACGATCAGAAAGACGATCAAAGCGAAAAAGACCAAAACCAGGCCAAGGAACCAGAAACGCTTCCAGACCGGCGGCACGACCACAAAGCTAGCCACCGACTCCGCTTTACCGATATTCCAATTCAAATCCCGCACGCGCAGTTCCAGCGTGTACTCACCCGCTTCCAATCCGCGCAAAACCGCTCCTCCTCCTCGACGAAAACCGGACCAACGCCCGCCATTGACCCGGTACGAATACTCAAGCGACGCGGAAGGCGTGATCTCCCAAGGATCGCTCCCCTTCCAAAAAACGCGCACCACCGAATCCTCCAGAACACGTTCGCTCACGCTCTCGATCCGAGCGACGGGCGGCACCTTTTCGGCAACACGGCCAACCGTCATAAACTCGAAGTCCTCGACCACCTCTGCAGGCATCGAAAAGCTCGATCCCCTAAACAGCCAGTCGCGAGGCGTGCGATTGACCCAGATTTCCCCCTCTTGGGCGAGCTTGAGCGATCCCGACTCTCTCTCGAAATAAAGCCCCGTCGGCAAAGCGAAGTCCACCCAGTCTCGCCCGTCATAGCGACTGATCCCACTATCCGTCGCCACCCAAAGCCCCTTGTCGTCGCTCAGCAGATCAACGATTCCGTTACTATTGATTCCATCCTCCTGAGAGAAGCGACGCCACTTTCCATCCGCCAAGCGAAACAAACCTTCCGACCAGATCCCAACCCAAAGCCTCCCTTGGGAATCGGTGGCGACATCGTCGACCCACTTCTCGTCACCCGAGTCATCAGGCACCACCGTCTCAATCCAATCAGTCCCCTTCCGGTACAAACTAGAGCTGCCAAACCAAAGCGACTCTCCGTCGTGAGTCAGATTGGCGATCCGCCGCGGTGCCCGTGGCCAATCCCAGCGTGAAGCAAGGTAGCCTTCATCCGTCTTCTCAAACGCTACGAGCCCCGCATTCTTTTCCTCCGTATCAAACACCTCGTCGCCCGTTCCAAAAAGCATCGTGCCATCTTCCAGCTCCAAGACGGACAGGTGCCCGAAAAATCCCCCCATGTTCCTGAAGACCTCGCGCTTCCACCGTTTGCCCGGCTGATACGCAACTGCCGACTTTCCCCCATGGCCACCGGATACCCAAATCTGCCCATCCTTCGAGGCGTGCACCGCGGTCGGAGCATCGATCAAGCCGTCCTCCAGCCCGTAGCTCATCCACTTACCATTTCTGGCAAGCTGACGCACCACACGCCCCTCGCGTGACAAGAACCAGTTGTCCCCATTCGGAGCTCGAGCCTGGAAGCTCAGATCGAGGTAGCTCTTCCAGGCCGTATTCGCGCAATCAATGCTGTAAACAGGCGACCGCACCCCACCGAGCAGGATCGAACCATCCTGAAGCTGATGCGCGATGGCCGGACGATAAAGACCTCGGTTTCCGTGAAACCCGCCGAGACCGAGCTTATCCAACTCGCCGTCGATAAGTCTAAAAACACTCTTGCGATCCGCAAAAACCAGCTGGCCGGACTCGGTCTCCGCCGCGCTGCGAATCGGCCGGCGCACCCCGTCGAGCGAATGCCGTCGATTCAGGTCCTCCTCCAGACTCTTCGAAAAATAACTGACGCCAATCGGATTGCCAAAAACGAACATCCCCCCCGATCGGCTAGCGTGAAGCTGCGGAAAATCCCGCACCCTTTCATCCCCTTCGCGAACAACCTTTCGCGACGCCAGGTCGAGCTCTCCATTCTCCCGAAACGTGAACACCGAAATCTGCCCGTTCACTCGCTCGCCGATCCACAAGCGGTTGTCCCGATCGATCGCCAAGGAGCTCAGATTCAAACTGAGAGCAGAAATCCGCGTCACCGCATCGCCGCGTACGCGAAACAAGCCACTGCGCGAAGCCGCCCAAACTTCCCCGCTGTCGGCCAATGCCAGAAACGAGCCCTCCCACGAGTTGTTGAACATCCCCGTACGAATGGTCCGCCACTTCCCATTCTCGAAAAACCACAGCGTATCGATGGTCAGCGCATAGGCAGAGTCGTTCGAAACCGCCAAAATGTCCTTTATCCCGCTCGGTCCTTTCTGGCCGATCCAATCCTGCTCCTCGACAGCCAAACCATCGTAGCGGAAAATCCTCTGCGCGCTGCCGATCCACAACGCCCCGTCCGGAGCTTGCGATATGCAAGTAAGGTCCTCGTCCGCCAAAATCCCCAAATTCCGCCACCGCCATGGCTCCTGAAACGGATCCGGACTCGATGGCACATAGCCCGTCGCGGCCCAACTCCTCACTCCCAGAAACACGACGAGCAACACCAAGCAACATCTGCTTGCTCGATTCAGGAAATGAAAAGCGACTGCCATATATCAGAGTTCTAAGGGAGGTGTTTCGATCGTCAGAGGAAGTAAATAAGCCTCCATCACCAATCCCTTAAGTACAAGCGAAGAAAAGAGTAACGGCCCTCCCGTACGCCTTGCGGCGTCTGCCCCGGGAGGGCCGTTTGCGGTATACCCATATACCTATCTCCAGGAACCCATTCCTCGAATAATACCTTACGACAAAACGTTTAAACATACCCCGTTTTGACGTGGGATGCAGATTAACAAAAAAAGTCCTACAACGTTAGGAGCATTGTAACAAAGAGTCCCCGTACAGAGGGGAATTTCACTCTCACGGGAGTATCCGTTACAAATCTCATACTCCAAATGACGGTACCGCCCACTCCAGCCCCTCAAGCAGGCAAACGAAGTCCCCAAAATCGCCACGTCACCTACCACCACCGCCTCCAAAGGTAACGTCCATCGCCCCCGATGGACACCCAGCACCCCTCCCCCCAAGCTCCCCCGGGCTTGCGCAAAATAATGTCGAACGTTCGACATCATTCTGCGCAAACGCAGAAGGGCCAAGCCCCCACCCTCCTCAAAAAAAGTCACCACCAAATACAGCTGAAGAGAACCCAACCGTTGTCCCGCCTTTGGGCGGCAACCCTAAGCAACAGAAACCGATAAGCCCGCTGAAGCGGGAACACCAACAGTCTCGCCTCAAATAGCAATCCACTGGATTTGGCGATGAACCCCAAAAAAGCCCGCAGGCTGATAGGCCTGCGGGCTTCGTTCGAATAAATAACTACAACCTAGAAATCGATCGTGGTGGTCAGGAAGACACGCTTTTCAACTGGTGCGCGAACGATCGCGAGCACGCCATCCGGATTTGTCACGACTGGGATCGGATCGTCGTCGCCAATCAAGTTCTGGAAGTTGAGCTGCAACTTGAGCGGGAGACGATCGCCGCTGACCTTGGTCTTGTAGCTGAGCCAGAGATCGCCGTTGAAGCTGTCTCCACCGAAGTAAGCATTGTCCAGATCCGGTACGAGCACGTCCACTTCGTTGCGGATCAGAGGATAGCCCGTCGCTACATCATCTTGCCAACGAAGCGCGCCGCCGATGCCGAAGCCCTTGAACTTGCCGTCGTTGAACGTGTAGTTGGTCGCCGCATTCCAGCGCCACTTACGAAGCTCTTGAGCCACCGTGTTCTCCTTGGAGAGAGCCGAGTAGTAGGCCTGCACCGCATTGTTGGTCCAACGACCTTCAACCGTACCGCCTTCACCTGGCGTATCAGCGATTCCCCAGAGTCCGAGATCCTTCAGATTCTGAGTCACCTCAGCCACGAATGGACCTTCGAGCGCTAGACCGTTGCCGAAGACGCTCTCCGCCTTGGAAACGTTGAAGGACATACGCCAGTTTTTCTGGATGTTGTAGGTCAACTCCATTTCGAAGCCCTCGGAAATCGCGCTCGAAATGGTGCTCATGCCCTGAGGCGTATCCCAACGGAACTCCTGGTTGCCCTCTTCACCTTCCATGCGAGTGTTCCATTCCTCGTTGAGAGGCCAAGACTGCTGGAAGGCGTTGATCACTTCGTCGAAGGAGTTGAAGCTGCCCAAACGCTCTGGAATGTAAACCGCACCCTCCTTATCAGGACCCGCGCCGTTTGGACCGTACCAAGCGTAGTCTTCGAACTGGAGACCGCTTTCCTGGAAGGACTGGTTCTTCGCGTTGGTCCAGCGTTGAGCGAGAGCGATCGGCCAACGGAGCTTCCAGAGGTCGCCCTGCATGTTGCTGTTGGTGATATTGTCGATCGAAGTCTCGTACCAAGTGAAGCGAGCGAGCGCCTTGTCGTTGAACAAGCCAAGGGTGAATCCGTACTCCTCGGTCTGACCCGACTTGTGAGGGATCACGTCATCGTTGATGTCACGACGGAGATTGGCAGGATTGTAGTTCTCGGACTCCACGTAGTGAGCGCTGAGCGAGGAGACAACCTCCCCTGTCCAATCCAACCACGCGTCCGGCATGTGAGCCGCAAACTGAGTGGTAGTGGTGTCGCCAGTATCCTCCAAAACGGGATCCGCTTCGGAGAGCATGCCTGTAGTGCCATCAGCCTTGCGCCAACCATAAGTATAGGCGTCGTCGGTGTAAGCGAAGGTCACTGGATCACGGAAGTCGTTGTTCTTGATGTCGTACGTTGTCGAATCATCTTCACGCCAACCGTAGATCGCGGAAACATGGCCATCGAGGAACTTACCTTGAACCGTGTAAGCCTTGGACTCGAGCTCCTCGTGCTTACCACCTGGCCACTGCAAGAACTCCTGCACGCGAATGGTGCTGTAGTTGAGCGTCTTGGTAACCTTGTCGTAGTAGTAGTTCGTGTACTCGTCGCCGACCTTCGGCTTCTGCATATTCAAGTAACCTTGGTAGAGGCGAAGATCGTCAGGCGTCTCCGCATCGAACTGAGGATCGCCCACGTAGGTCATGAAGAACATGCTTCCGCCCCAGGAACCTGGCTTGTTCTGGTTCTGCACGAAACGTTGCTCCGGATCGTGGGAGTCATCCCACGAGAGACGCCATGAACCGTTTTCAGTGTGGCGCTCGTAGTCGTTGAGCAGTCCCATGAATGCGTACTTACCAAGGTGCTTGGTCCAGCCATCCTGCTCGGTGAAGTCCAAGTTGTAGTAAGCGGTCAACTGCATGGTGTCGCGCTCGTCGAAGTCGAACTTCTCCGGATCCCACATACCGGCGATCATCGGACGGCCGAGATTCGGATTCGGCTCGCCATTCGCCTTATACATGGCGGTGTCGATGAGGATGGAGTGGTAACCGGCACGTCCCAATGGGAAGTGACGCTCGGTGTCCTTGCGCTGACTATCGAAAGTCAGCTTCACACCGAGGTTGTTGTTCATCATGTTCTGCTCGAGAACGACGTTGTACACATCGTAGTCGTGATTCGCATACTGAGACTCGCCTGGTATATGGTAGTTCATCCAGTCGAAGACCTCACGATTCTGAATCGTCAGCTTCTTAAAACCTGGGTAGTCGCGCCAAGGATTGTTGCTGCTCGAACGAAGCGGCATAGTAGGCGTCTTGCGGGTGCCATCAGGGTAATCGTAATCGTAGCCACCGAGGTTACCGTCGATCACCTCAACGTCACGCATCAAACCAACGCCTGGCAGGCCTGTATCCGCATCCCCGTAAACGACCACGTAGGAATTCCAGATATTTGGCTGGCTCGCGTACTTGTTGCCCGGAGTCGTGTCCGTCTTGTAGAAATCGTCGAACACCCAACGGTCCGCGTAGTCCGCCGCGTAGTCAGGGCCACGGTCGACACCGACCATCGCATCCGCCGCTGGCGAACCAGGAGGCTGCCACCAAGTAGAGTATAGATCGCTCGGAGGCATGACGTTCGGAGGCGTGCCACGCACCTTCACGTCCTCGTAATTCGCGTAAATCATAGTCGGCTCGAAGAACTCGGACTCCTCGTTCTTGAGGACCTTCCAAGTCGCCGCGATGGTGAAACGCTCGTCCTTCTCGAAAGTCGGCTTCTGCTTGAAGTTGATCTCCTCCATCATCCCCATGAAGCGGATGGAGAGGCGATCTTCCAGAATGACCTTGTTGTAATCGAGAGTCGTGCGATAGGAGCCGCGATTGCCGATACGGAACTGAGCCCGACCATCATCGCTGTTCAATTGCGCCCGCTTGATCTTGTTTTCGATGATACCACCTGGCTCGCCGATACCAAAGAGAATGGAGTTCGGACCACGACTGATCGTAACACGCTCAGTATTGTAGCTATCGAAGCCCATCGGCGTCAGGAAATAGTCGCGCGTCGCCGCCGCAGTGGAAAGACCACGTACACGGTTGTTACTCTGTGGAGAAGAGCGAGCGTTACTGTTGCCGTCTTCATTGTCGGATGCGATGCCTGTACCTGCGAAGTTACCGACCGCGCCACCGATTTCGGTGCTTACAGTGTGAACCAGCAGATCCTCGACCGTCGTCGTTCCAGTGTCCTCCATGAATTCAGCCGTAATGACTGAAATCGCAGAGCCGACATCCTTCAGCTCGGTCTTGAGGCGGGTACCCGCGAGCGTAGAAGTCGCACGGTAGCCTTCATTGTCGTCGCTCGTTACCGTGAACGGGCTGAGTTCGAAGATTTCGTCTTCATCGTCCGACTCCTGTCCGTAAGACAATGGAGCCATCAACAGGGCAAGCGCTGCCATCGAGGCAGGAGCACGCCACAGGGTACTACTAGATATAGGTATCCTATTCATATATGGGTTAGCCGGGTTTGATTGGGGGGTTGTAGTTTTGACAGCCCGAGCTGAACTCGGGCCCAAAGGCACCCCTAATCTACCATTGGTTCGAGTTGCGAACAATCGAAGTCTTGAGCCGAAAGATAGACTTTCTGAACCGCAGCGATCGATAGCTCTTGCTTGCCATAAATCTCAAAGCGTGGATTTTACATTCTCCCTCATCAGACCCATGTCTCTAGCAAACACGATACGGACATTTTTCCTCCTCCCCATCCTGCTTCACCTAAACTGGAGCGCAGCCGCCCCCTACACGCCCACCAGAGCTCTCGCCATCGCCAATCCGACCCGCTGGATCGAGCTCGAACCTCTGAACCAGTTCAAACTGAATACAGGGACCGAAGCCTTGGACGGCACCCTCTTCTTCGCCACGGACCAAGAGCTTATCGAATACGACGGCTACCAGACCAAGGTCCACCCCCTTCCAGACCAATCCGAGTCCAATCTCATCCGCCAAATCTACGCTTCGCTGAACGGACGTATCTACATTCTCACGACAGCCGGGCTTTACTCATTCGAATCCGGCGAATGGAAAGTAGAACAAACCGCCGAACAGACGCTGCAAAGCACTCAGCGGCGTTTCGCGACCAGCCCGCATGGCCTCGAGTTCGTGATTGTCGAAAACCGGCTCTACCAGATTAAAGGATTCGAAATAGAGCTCTTCGACCAGATCCCAAACCAAATCGCAGAGATCGCCTTCGACCGAAAGAACCGACTTTGGATCTGCGACGTCGAAAGCGCCGAACTCGCAAGCTTCCAGTTCGACCACAACGACCTCAGCCTTCCGCTCGAGACCGAAGCCTACCGAATTTTCCCAGGCGAGCAATTTCTCCCGCGCATCGTAGCCTCCCCCGATTCAGAGACTGTCTGGGCAATCCACACAAGCACTGACGCTGCAGCGTATCGATTCTCCAATACATCCAAGCAGTGGATCGAAGAAACAAGCAACGAACTCAATAGCGACAGAGCCCACGTCACCGGGATCTCGCCCTCCACGCAAGAAGCCCTCATTTTCACTAAAGCGGCCCTTTTTTACTACGCCGAAAACGAATGGCGAGCCATCCGCTACCCAGAATTCAATCCCCCCAGCAACAACCAGTTCTTCTTCATCCGCCGCAACGGAAACATCGTCGTAGGCGGCTACGCCGAAAAGACGCACGAAATCCTGTATTCAACTGAAAAATACGAGAACTACACAGGCCTGCACTTTCAATGCGATGGCAACAACCAGTCGCGCTGGTTTCTCTCAGTCGAGGGCTGGATCATTGAAAACGATCCCCTCTATCGCACGTGGACACGTCACACCGGACAGATCATCGACACTCCCCTGTCCCTGTTCCGAGACCGCGATGGCGTAATCTGGGCATCCGGAGCCCACGAGGGCGAAGCCGCCGTCTGCTACTACGACGGAACAAGCTGGAAACTTCAAAAACACCCCAGCCTAGGCAACTTCATCTCCCATCTTTCAGCTTACCAACTCTCCGACGGCCGCGTCATCTTCGGCTCTGGCGACGAGATCCCTGCCTCTCGCGTGCACGGGGCAGTCGTGTACGAAAAATCTGGAGACAGCTACAAGACGAGCACTTACGGCCCCCCTTTCATTCGCACCCGTCCTGTCGGTTTCGCCGAAACGCCTGACGGCGGTCTTTGGTTCGGAGGCGTGGCTCTCGGTCGCACTCAAAGTTCCCTCAAGTCAGAAGCTACCGCACCGCCTCCCTTCGGCAGGGAACGCTGGATCGACCACCTGTCCCTCGATAGCGAAGGACGACTCTGGGCCGCCCTCTGGGAACGCGGACTCTACCGCTACGACGGGGAATCATGGATGCAAATAAGCGCCCCTGATCAAATCGCCAGCAACCAAGTAGCCTACATTCTAAACGACAAGATCCGCAAAGACTCTCTCTGGGTCGCCACCGACAAAGGCATCTCTCACTTCGACGGCACCGGATGGCATCCAGCCGCGCTCCCAAGCAACAACCGGTTCAGCCGCGAAGGCGGCACCCTGAAGCAATCCAGCGACGGAGCCGTTTGGGTCAACCTCGCCTCCCGAACTTGGTACTTCCGGCACACCCCCAACTTCCAAATCACCAAAGCCCTCTACAACAGCTTCGGAACCATTCGCCACAAGCTCGACGGCGAGCCTCCACGCGTACGCATCACCTCCCCCCTCATCGAGTCCACCTCGCCCGCCAACGTATTCGTACAATGGAGCGGCTCCGACCGCTGGTCCAACACCCCCGAGTCCGAACTTCGCTACTCGTACCGGATCGACGACAACGATTGGTCACCCTTCGACAAGCAAACCAACGCCGTCTTCCTGGACCTCACCAGCGGCGAACACCGAATCCAAGTACGAGCCATGGACCTCGACGGAAACATCAGCGAAGTCCCCGCTCAAACCACCGCCACCATTATACCACCCATCTGGCAACGCAGCTGGTTCATCGCCATCGCCTTTGTCATCCTCATCACCTTCATCGTCCTCATCGCCCTGCTCTACAAGCAGCGTATCCGCCACATCGTACAAATGGACGAGTTCAAGCTGCAGTTTTTCACCAACATCTCACACGAACTGCGCACACCGCTCACCGTCATCCTCGGCCCGCTCGAGAGTCACCTCGCCAAGATGTCAAAAGGCGAGGATCGCGGCCCTCTCGAGCTCGCCTACAAAAACGCCCGCAAAACCCTCCACCTCATCGACCAGCTGCTCGACTTCCGCCGAGCCCAGACCGACAAGATCACCCTCAACCTCGCCCACGCCGACCTGGTCTCCACCGTCCGTGAATCCGTAGAACTGATACGTCCGCTCGCCGACGACCAATCCCAGACTCTCGAACTTCGCTGCAACCAAGAGGCCAGCTTCGCCTGGTTCGATCCCGAAAAGATCGACCGTATCGTCAACAACCTCGTTTCCAACGCCATCAAGTATACCCAGAAAGATGGCATCATCTCCGTACGCCTCACTCTCGCCGAGGACGAGGAGGACGTATTCGCCGAGATCATCGTCGAGGACAACGGCAGCGGCATCCCAAGCCGTAAAATCGACAACATCTTCGAGGTCTTCTACCGAGCCGGCAACGCCCCCAGAAGGCGAGTCCGCGGCTCCGGCATCGGCCTCGCCTTCACCAAAACCATCGTCGAAGCCTGCAATGGCACCATCAACGTCGAAAGCCCCATCACTCGCGTCGACGGCAAACAGCAAGGCACCCGCTTTACCGTCTCCATCCCGCTGAAGACGCACAACCTCGACGCGCCCCCAAGCGCCGAGACCATCGAAAACGTCAACGAAGCCATCGACGAGATCGAATCCAGAGATCCCGCCACGCGGGAGAAGCCTTGTCTCCTCCTCGCCGAGGACGATTCGGACATCCGCAACTTCGTCTACGGAGAACTCAAGGACAGCTTCGACATCACCACCGCCCAGGACGGAGAGATCGCCTGGAACCTCGCCCAGAAGCTGATTCCAGATATCGTCGTGACCGACGTCATGATGCCCCAGATGGACGGCAAACAACTTTGCCGCACCCTGAAGTCCGAGCCCCTCACCTCGCATATCCCGGTAATCATGCTCACCGCCTTGAAGTCAGAGCACCACGAGCTCGAGGGACTTGAGCACGGCGCCGACGCCTATCTCACGAAGCCGATCCGGATCCCGCTGCTAAAGCAACGTATCCAGAATCAGCTAGAAACGCTCAAAGCCAACCAGCAACGCTTCAAGAGCGCCCCTCAGGAAGAGCCCATCAAACCGGCCGAACTGACGAGTAATCCACTGGACGAAAAGTTCCTGCAAAAGGCGATCGGCTTCGTGGAAAGCTGCATGGACGATCCCCTGCTCGACGTCGAATCGCTCGCTCGCGAAATGGGCATGAGCCGCATGACCCTCTACCGGAAAACCAAAGCGATCACCGGCGAGACCCCCAGCCAATTTATCCGCTCATTGCGAATGAAGCACGCCCTCACCCTCCTTCAAAGTCGCGAATTCACCGTTTCAGAGGTCGGATACCGAGTCGGATTCAGCGACCTCAGCTCCTTCAGCAGCACCTTCAAAAAGCACGTCGGACGCTCCCCCAGCGAGTTCCTGCAGGGACAGTAGATGTTACACACACCCTTCATGGCGTGTCGCATCAGGTAACGAAGACTGCAGCTCCAAAGGGAAGCCCAGAGGCTAAGACGTTAGCTATCTGACAGTTACAAAACCCGTAACATTTACTCAAACGAATGTGACGGACGCCTAAGCCATTTTCTCGGGTATTCATCTAAAATAAGGGCGAACTAGAAACTACGCCCCACCAACCCTTTGATTACCTGCACGTCTCGGCGACGCGAAACCTACCCCTTGTCTCGCCGGTTCATAGATTTCGATCGATGAGCACCCCTTTCCTCAAACTCCTCTGCGCGATTATGGCACTATCCAGCGTTGGAATCCCCTCAGCAGACGCCAACGGCGCAATTCGAACTCGCGACTCCTTCAACGAAGGCTGGCTCTTCCAAAAAGGCGATCTCCCCGACGCACGCTTCCCAGAGACCGACGATTCCTCCTGGCGCAAGCTCCGCCTCCCCCACGACTGGGCCATCGAAGGTCCCTTCGACGTAAAGTACAACGCACGCTCCGGCGGTCTGCCCTTTCATGGGAAAGCCTGGTACCGCAAGCACTTCTCCGTCCCCATGGACAAGAAAGGCAAAGTCGTGACCCTCGAGTTCGACGGGGCTATGAACAACTCCAAGGTCTGGGTCAACGGCCACTTCCTCGGCGAACGCCCCTTCGGCTACATCGGTTTCGCCTACGACATCACCAAGCACCTTCGCTGGGGAGACGACCAAACAAACGTCATCTCAGTAAGCCTATCGCCAGAAGATCTCTCCTCCCGCTGGTATCCTGGAGCCGGACTCTACCGCAACACTTGGATCAACTACACCAACCCCGTGCACGTAGCGCGTAACGGCACCTTTGTTACAACGCCCAAAGTCGATGATTCATCCGCTCAAGTGGATATCGCCATCGACGTGAACAACCAATCGGGAGCGCCCGCCAAGATCGAACTCCGCACCCGAATTCTAGACCCGGAACACCGCCCTGTCGTAAGCAAACGCACCGGTCCCTTCCAAATCACTGGCGAAACCGGCTCCTACGAGCAAACGCTCAGGGTGAAGAAACCCGCCCTCTGGGATCTCGACACTCCCCACCTCTACACCGCCGAAACCACCGTTTTTGTAGACGGCAAAAAGGCCGACCTCTATGAAACCACCTTCGGAATCCGCAGCATCGCCTTCGACAAAGACACCGGATTTTCCCTCAACGGCCGCAAGGTCGAACTCAAGGGCGTTTGCCTCCACCACGACCTCGGCCCGCTCGGAGCAGCCGTCAATTGGCGAGCCACCGAACGGCAGCTCCAAATCATGAAGGAGATGGGCGCCAACGCTATTCGCACCGCCCACAACCCTCCCTCACCCGAGCAACTTGAGCTTTGCGACAGGTTGGGTATCCTCGTACAAGTGGAAGCCTTTGACTGCTGGGAAGAGGCCAAAGTCGAAAATGGCTACAGCAAATTCTTCGACGAGTGGCATGAGAGAGATCTCCGCGATCTCATTCATCGGGATCGAAATCATCCCTCCGTCATCATGTGGAGCATCGGCAACGAAATCTTAGAGCAGTTCAAGGGCAACCGCGGGGCAACGATCGCCAAACGCCTCAACCATATCTGCCACGAAGAGGACGCAACACGTCCCACAACTGCCGGCTTCAATTACTACCCCAAGGCTATCGACAATGGCCTAGCTGCGGAAATCGACATTGTCGGCCTCAACTACAAGCCAACCAAGTACAAGGAAACACTCGACCAACACCCCGACTGGATCGTCTATGGCTCAGAGACCTGCTCGGTTGTCAGCTCCCGTGGCACCTACCATCTCCCCGTTGAAAAGTACGAGAAGCACGAGTCTCTCGAAGTCACCAGTTACGACATTGTCGGACCGAAGTGGGCTTATCCGCCCGATATCGAGTTTCACTACTTGTCCGAGCTTCCACAAGTGCTAGGCGAGTTCGTTTGGACAGGATTCGACTACCTCGGCGAACCGACTCCTTACGGCGGCCGCGACAACAGTACAAACGGTTACTGGAATGACGACTGGCCAGCTCGTAGCTCCTACTTCGGCATCGTCGACCTCTGCGGCTTTCCCAAAGACCGCTACTACATGTACCAAAGCCAATGGTCGGATGAACCGATGGTACACCTCCTTCCACATTGGAATTGGGAAGGCCACGAAGGCCAAACCATCCCCGTCTACAGCTACACGAATTGCGACGAGGCGGAACTCTTCCTCAACGGAAAATCACTCGGCCGCCGTATCAAAGGCGTAGATACCTCCGAAATCTTCGTTAAGTTCAACAGCTTCGATGGCCCAACCTTCAACTCCAAGTACCGACTCTCCTGGGAAGTCCCCTACCAGCCGGGCACCCTAAAAGTAGTCGGCTACAAAGACGGCAAAGCCATCTGCGAAAAATCAATTTCCACCGCCGCTACAGCAGCTCAAGTCTCCCTCTCCCCAGATAGAAAGGTGATCAAGAGCGACGGCTACGATATTTCATTCATCACGGTCCGTATCGAGGACCAAGACGGCAATCTCGTTCCCGAGAGCGACAACCTCGTAACCTTCGAGATCGAAGGCCCTGGGGAAATCGCCGCCGTCGGAAATGGAAATCCAGCTACTACAGAATCATTTCAGGCGAGCCATCGCAAAGCCTTCAACGGGCTCTGTATGCTCTTCCTGAAATCCAAGCCCGGAGAGTCCGGTTCCATCAAGGTGACCGCCCACTCCCAAGGTTTGACCTCAGCTTCGACCTCCATTTCGGCCGAGGCTCTTTGAAACATCACTAAATCAAGCTAGCACCCCAATCAAATTAACCAACGCCTAAGACTATGAATATGCCCCAATCTCAAGTCACAAAGCCTAGTTTTATCGCGCCGAAGATCGAAAAAGGAGAATACTACATTCTCGATCTGGACGCAGATAAGAAAGAATCGTTCACCATCGCATGCGGTGGCCTCGAACAGTGCTCTCTAGACTACCAAGTCGAACGCAACCACTTCAAGTATTTCGGAATTGAATACATCGTAGCAGGCACCTGCGAAATTACCCTTAACGGGGAGAAGTACGAACTCTCCGCCGGCAGCCTCTTCTCCTACACACCGAACTGCCAACTCAAGATCACCAACACCGGAGACACTACCCTCGTAAAGTACTTCGTCGATTTCTCTGGCGACGGCAGCGAGCGCATTGTTCAGAACCAGATTTTCCAACGCCCCGGAGTGCTAAAGCCCGAATGCACAAAATGGATAGCCCATGTGTTCCAAGAGCTCCAAGAGTGCGGCACCCTCGCCTACTCACAGTCACAAGAAATCTGCAGCCACTTGCTAAACTACCTCATCGTCCGTCTCGACTCGGTAGACGTGCAGGAGAAGCCACATTCCACCCCATCCTACGCGACCTTCGAGGCATGCAAGTCGTATCTGGAAAGCAATTACTCGAACATCTTCAGCGCTCATGAGGTCGCAGACATGTTCCACATCTCGCACCAGTATCTTTGCCGCCTCTTCAAACGCTTCTGCGATGAAACACCGTCACAGATGCTGATCCGCTTGAAACTCATCCGCTCCGCCCTGCTACTCGAGCAAGGAAATCTTTTAGTAAAAGAAATCGCGGAGAAGGTTGGCTTCGAGGATCAGTACTACTTTTCCAAGCGTTTTAAGAGCTATTTCGGCGTATCGCCACGTGGATACGCAGCTTCAAGCAAGGAGACGCTGATCGCTTAAGAGCGTCCACCGCCAAAAGTTTTGCTTGCCGAAAAAGACGGAGCATGTCCCCGTTCCGTTCATCCCCTACCTATGAAGCTCGCAAAAATCGAATGCTTCCCGGTCTTTATCGGGCACGGCAACCAACTGATCGTCAGACTTGAAACCAACACCGGCCTACACGGCTGGGGTTGTTCCGGACTCTCCTCCCGGGAACTCGCCGTCGTCGGAGCAATCGACCACTTTCGCGACTTCCTGATCGGCAAGGATCCGCGACGCATCGGAGCGATCTGGCAGGAATTGTATCGCGGTCAATATTTCGAGGGAGGCCGCGTGCTAGCCGCTGCCATCTCCGCCATCGATATCGCTCTGCATGACATCAAAGGCAAAGCTCTCGGCGTGCCCGTCTATGAATTGCTCGGAGGAAAACAAAGAGACTACGTCGACTGTTTCGCCTCGGTCGCGTTTACAACGCCCGAAGACCTCATCCAGAAAGCGAATACATTGCTAGATGCCGGCTGGAACACTTTCCGCCTCAACTCCGCAATCTACGATGAAAGCGGTGAAGAGAGCATCTTCGAACCCCGCGAATCCATTTACCACACCTCGGAAGCGATAAACACCCTCCGCAAAGCGGTCGGGTCCAGGCCTACGATCGGACTCGACTACCACCATCGACTTACCGTTCCCGAAACTGTCTCATTCATCCAACGACTTCAGCCTGCAGCGTTAGACTTCCTGGAAGAGCCCATTCGCGACGAAACGCCTGAGGCCTACAAAGCTCTCCGCTCCATGGTGGACGTCCCATTCGCCATCGGCGAGGAATTCGCCAGCAAATGGCAGTTCCGCCCCTACATCGAGGGCGGTCTCAGTCAGTTCGCCCGTGTCGACGTCTGCAATGTTGGCGGTCTCACCGAATCGATGAAAGTCGCTGCCCACGCCGAGACCCATTACATCGACCTCATGCCCCACAATCCACTCGGGCCCATTTGCACTGCGGCGACCATCCATCTCGCCGCCGCAGTTCCAAACTTCACTTGGCTTGAGGAACGTCATTCTCCAGTCGAAAACCTCAACGCCAACGACTCCGAATTCTACCCTGAACAACCCAAGCTCGAGGGGGCGCGCTACCCGCTGCCCACCAGCCCTGGTCTAGGAGTTGAGTTCAACGAAGAAATCGCCCGAAGCAAAGAGTTTCAGATGCGCGAAGTCCCGCGTCTCTGGCGTAGTGACGGATCCTATACCAACTGGTAATCAGGCCGAATCTCTCGCCCTAAATCGACGTTCATCCTCATTTCGTGTCACTTGTTACGCGGTTAATAGCCCGTGATACGAATCCGAAACGCATTCGGCCAAGGTCTCTGATATAACCTTCGTTGCACACGCGCGTACCGGCTAATAGCGGTCAGACCAGACTGCATGCGCGTTCCTCAACAACCCCATTTCAATGTCAGATTCCCAAACTGTGAACAAAGAAGGGATGGACGGCGGCAAGTTCGGCGACGTTCCACTCTTTAACCGTGAAAAGAAAATGTCCGCTCTCGCCGAGCGACTCCGTCCGGTAGGACGCATCCTGGAAGATCCAGACTATAACGTCTGGGGGTGCTCCCCAATCTATGACGAGCAAGGACGCGTCCACGTATTCTACTCAAAGTGGAAAAACGAGTACGGACACTATGGCTGGGTGGCAGCTTGCGAAATCGGGCACGCGGTAGCGGACTCCCCCGAAGGTCCCTATACCGATCTCGGCACAGTCCTCAAGGGACGCGGCGGCAACCATTGGGATTCTTGGTCAATCCACAACCCGACCATCCACAAGGTCGGCGACAAATATGCCCTATTTTACATGGGTTCCGACGGCTCGGATCTCGGAGTAACACTCGAGGACATCGGAAAGATGAGCACCGAAGAGTATCGCCCCTACTTCCACAAACTTGTAGGTTCTAAAGCGGTCGGCCTCGCTATCGCGGATGACCTGAACGGCCCTTGGACACGAGTTAGCGATGAAGGTCCGGTCGTTCCTAAAGGCCCAATCCCTTCCTGGGATGACTTCGTCACCTCCAATCCTGCATTTCTCCAACACCCAAATGGCCAATGCTGGCTTTACTACAAGGGGTGGGATGCGGAATCGGCAGCCGCGTTCAACGGAAACCGAAAATACGGCATATCGATCGCCGACAAGATCGAAGGTCCGTACACGAAGCACGAGAACAACCCAATCATTGATTTCTCCACCATTCACCCGAAGGTCCAGTGCGAGGATGCCTATGTCTGGATGCAGGATGGAAAGTTCAACATCATCCTTCGCGACATGGGATTCTACAATCACGAGTACGGCATCACAATGCAATCGGACGATGGCGTAAACTGGTCCGAACCGGAAATCGCCTTCCTCGACGCACCGACCTACTTCGACGAAGAAATGCCAGGTCTCGATCGCGAAGGTCGCTTTGAACGGCCCCAGCTATTGCTCGGACCAGATGGCCCGACCCATCTTTTCTGCGCGTATCGAGGCGGTAAATACAGGACTTCGAGCGGCGTCGTTCTAGCGATCGATCCTCAGTAGACAAGTAACCACTCAAAAAAACTGTAGGGCGGGGCGTCGACCCGCCTCCTCCTATGTCGCCTCACCGCGACTCCCCCCATCCCCCATCCCCAAATAACATGGAAACCCTCGACTGGATCATTCTAGCCGCCTTCGTCCTCCTACTCGTCTGGATCAGCATTTACACAAACCGGATCACTAAATCTGTATCCGGTTTCCTCTCATCTGAGCGACTCGCTGGTCGCTATCTCCTAACAATCGCCCAGAGCATGGCCTTCTTCTCGGCCATCGGAGTCGTCGGCCAATGGGAGAACTTCTACCGAAACGGCATCGGAGGATTCTGGTGGTCCTTCATTCAAATGCCAGTCGGCATCATCATTGCACTGTCCGGATGGATCGCCTACCGCTATCGAGCGACTCGTGCCCTAACGATGCCTCAGTTCCTCGAGATGCGGTACAGTCGGAAATTTCGCGTCATCGCTGGTATGGCAGCGTTTGTAGCGGGTATGCTTAATTGCGCTGTTTTCCCGATGGTGACCGCTCGCTTCGTGATGTATTTTCTCGGCTTACCCACCAGCTACAGTTTTCTCGGGGCAGAACTACCAACTTACCACAGCCTGATGCTTCTACTCGTGGGAGCTGGCGTCACTCTCGCGATCGCAGGAGGACAAATCACAATCATCGTTACCGATTTCTTCCAAGGCATCATCGCAAGCGTGGCATCGGCGGCCGTTGTCATCTTCGCCCTCTACAACTTTGGATGGACCGAGATGATCGATACACTGGCTGCGTCAGAGTTCATCAACTACTCGGAGAACAAAGACATGGTCCGCATCCTCGAAAGAAAGGAAGGCGTATCCATGATGAACCCATTCCAGCAGTCGGGCCTTCCTGACTTCGGTCTCCCCTATTGGATCATGTTCATCTTGCTCTACCTAGCTCGGACTCACGTCTGGCAAGGCGGGGCTGGTTACATGACCGCTGCTCGCACCCCCCACGAAGCCAAGATGGGCAATGTGCTGAACAACTGGCGCTGGCTATCGCTCGGTCTCGCTATGATCACCTGCGTGGTCGCGGTCTACACGCTTGTATGGAGCGGCAACTACGGCGAGGAAACAGCCCAGATCCAAGGTGTGCTCGACGGCATCAACGAACCTTACATCGAATCTCAGATGTTCGTGCCGATCGCCCTCTCTACTCTGCTTCCCGCAGGCTTGCTCGGTCTCTTCGCCGTCTATATGATCGGCGCATCGGTCTCCACCGACGACTCCGCTTACCACTCTTGGGGATCGATCTTCCTTCAAGATATCGTGATGCCTTTCCGCAAGAAACCATTCACGAAAGAAGAGCACCTCAAATACCTTCGCTGGTCCATCGCCGGCATCGGAGCCTTCGCCTTCCTCTTCAGCTCTATTTGGACCTTGAAGGAATTCATCAATATGTGGTTCGAAATCACCATGGCCATTTACCTAGGCGGAGCGTTTTGCGCGGTCGCTGGCGGATTGTATTGGAAATATGGAAACACTGCTGGAGCCTGGGCAGGCCTCTGCACTGGGAGCGTCTTGGCAGTAACCAGCATCGTCATCAAACAAATCTACCCTGACATCAAATTCCCAGGGACCGACGTCACGATCAATGGCCAACACACCGCCCTTTTCGCACTGATCGTATCTTGTATTCTCTACGTCGTCGTTTCTCTCCTTACGAACAAAGGCAAGACCTTCAATCTGGATAAGCTCCTCCACAGGGGTGAGTACGCAGTAAAGGAGGACCATGAAGTTAAGGACAAAGACGATAGCCGTGGTTGGATCGCACGTAAGTTCGGCATCACCGAAGAGTTCTCTCGCGGCGACAAGATAACCTACTTCGCCGTCATCGGGCACACGACTATCCTCGTCACTTGGGTTGTCTGTTTCTCGATCTACAACCTTTCCAATGAAGTCTCTAACGATACGTGGAAAACGATGTGGACCTACTTCTTTGGATACCTACTCGTGATCGCCCTTTCCACCGCAGTCTGGTTCGCGATCGGCGGAGCTAGGGATTTGCTGCGGTTGCTGAGCGACCTGAAAACGAAGAAGGTCGACGAAGAAGACGACGGCATGGTCCGCAACAAGGACTAGGCCCAAGCAAAATAGGTAGCGGCCGCTGTCCCCAGCGGCCACCCACCGTCTCCACACCCAATTTAAATCCTTAAATCACACACGTGTCGCAGTCGCAGGAAAACCAACAACAATTGAGATCATGCGCTCTTTGCTCCTCACCCTATTTGCACTCCTTAACATGAGCAGTTTTGCAGCCGTGCATAACGTCATGGATTACGGCGCAATCGCAGACGGAAGAACGAAAGATACCGTAGCCGTCCAAGCAGCCATCGACGCCGCGACCAAAGACGGCGGGGGCTTTGTCCTTATCCCCGCTGGAAAGACAGTAGTGGTAGGAACCATCTACCTGAAAGACTACGTCACCCTTCATGTTGAAAACGGTGCCACCTTGCTCGGTAGTCCAGACATCGGTGATTACGCAGAGGACACTCACAAGAACATGTACAAGAACGAGCCGCACATGGATCGTTGCCTCATATTCGCCAGAGGAGCCAAATCCTTCGCCATAACGGGAAAAGGTGTCATCGACGGAAACGGCCACCCAAAGAACTTCACTAATAAGACCGGCCGCCCAATGTTGATTCGCTTCATGGAGTGCCGCGACATAACGGTACGAAACATCACCATCCAAAACCCAGCCGCGTGGGCTTCGGCATGGCTGTATTGCGATGAAATCGTTGTAGAGGGCATTCGGATACACAGTCGCGTCAACCACAACGGAGACGGGCTCGACTTCGACGGCTGCACGAATGTACGTGTATCCAACTCCTCATTCGATACCAGCGACGATTCAATTTGCCTTCAGGCATCCCGCAAAGACCGACCTTGCAAGAAAATCGTCATCACCAATTGCACTTTTGAGAGCAAATGGGCAGGGATGCGCATCGGTCTTCTCTCCATTGGCGATTTCGAAAACGTGACTGTATCCAACTGCACCTTCACCAATATCCAGGACAGCGGACTGAAGATCCAAATGAACGAAGGAGGATCCATGCGCAATATGGTATTCTCCAACCTATCAATGAAGAACGTACCGCGGCCGATTTTCATGACCCTCTGCCAACAGCGAGCCTGTGACGACGCACCTGAGGAAATGTACCCGATGGGCGAGATCCGAGACGTCAGCTTCAATAATATCGTCGCCGACAACCGCGAACTCGATAAGAACTCCGCCTTTTTCCTCACCGGCATGCCGGACGGAATGATAAAAAACGTATCCATCAGTCAGGTACATTTCGCGGTTTCAGGTGGTGGCACCAAAGCAGACGCTGAACGCGAAATAAAGGAATACACACTCGAGACGCTTGAAGGCTGGTGGCCAGAGTTTTATCGAGTTGGCACTCTGCCCGCTTACGGCCTCTACGCTCGCCACATGGATGGCTTGAGCATCGATAATTTCCATGTCGAAACCAGTAGCACAGACGAACGTCCCCCATTCGGATTCGACAATGTGGCGATCACCAGCCTCACGAACGTGTTCGCCAACGGAAAGCCAATCAAAAACTAGAAACGATAAACGATTAGAAAAATGAATTTCGCTCGCTCACTCGCAGCAAGCGTCGTCGCCTTGTGCACGCTCGCCAACGCCAAAACTTGGAATATTGACGACTACGGAGCAACAGGAGACGCCGAAACTCTTAATACTACCGCCATTCAAAACGCCATTGACGCAGCGAACAAAGCGGGCGGAGGTACAGTCATAATCGATGACGGCGTATACGTATCCGGAACAATACTACTGAAAGACAACGTCACTCTCCACGTGGATGAATCCGCGGTTCTGCTAGGCAGCGAGAATCCCGCTGACTATTGGACTATCGACACCTTCGTCGATGCCACAGGCCAAGAACGCGGAAAGTGCCTCATCGGCTCCGTAGATGCGAAGAACGTCGGCATCTCCGGATCGGGCCTCATCGATGGCCGAGGTTCATCTTTCAAACGCAATGTCATCGCCAAAACGATGGAGAAACTGGGTATCGACAAATCTAAACTACAGGAGCTCGCAGCCAACCGCCCTTTCCTTCTCCGCTTTGTCAGATCTGAAGGGATTGAGCTAAAGGATATTAACCTTCGTCAGCCGGCCGCGTGGACCTGCCACTTTTATCAGTGCGATCAGATCGACGTCGATGGAATCAGCATCTATAGTCACGCCCACAAAAACAACGATGGTATCGATCTCGACTCCAGCACCAACGCTCGTATCCAAAATTGTGACATCGACGCTGGCGACGACGCAATATGCATCAAAGCGACCAGTCCACTTCCCACCCACACAGTCTACGTCGCAAACTGTCGTCTTAAAAGTGACTGGGGTACCATCAAATTTGGTACTGAATCCATGGGCGACTTCAGAGACATCACCATCGAAAACTGCACAATCTGGGATACCAAAGGTGGCGGCATCAAACTACTCAGCGTAGATGGCGCGAACATCAGCAACATCAACATCCGTAACATCTCCATGGAAAACGTGGACATGCCCCTATTTATTCGTCTCGGCGAACGGCGCCGCACTTACCGCGACGCTCCACAACAGCCAGTCGGTTCAATCGACAACGTCAACATCACCAACATAACCGCGGTTACGCGCTCGCTTGACGAATCCCGAGTATCCCCTCCCGCCGGTGTATTCATCACCGGAACGCCAAATCACAAGATCGGCAAGGTTTCCCTTAAGAACATCGACATCACACTCCCAGGTGGAGGCACGGAAGAGCACAGTGAGCTCTACCCTGCCGAAGACGAGAAACGCTATCCTGAGTTTAGCTTCTTCGAAGTTCTTCCCGCTTACGGCCTCTATGCCCGTCATATCCAAGGACTGGAGACGAAGAATATGTCTTTTACTACAAACTCACCCGACGCCCGTCCCGAAACACTGGTCAACGGCAAATAAAGATAGCGGCCATCGTCCCCGATGGCCACCTCCCCTTCATGAGAATTCTACTCTCTCTCCTCTTCACACTCTACACTTCACACTCCACACTCTTCGCAGCGTCCACTGCGAAGCCCAACGTCGTCATCATTTACACCGATGATCACCGGTACTCTGGAGTCCACGCCCTTGGCGGCGAAGCGGTACAGACACCCCATATGGATGCTTTGTCCGAGGAAGGCGTAACCTTTCACAACGCATACCTCATGGGGTCGTTTTCAGGAGCGACCTGTATCCCGAGTCGTGCGACCTTATTGACAGGGAAGAGCACCTTCGAGCTTCATCAACCAGGCAAAACGATTCCACCGAATCACACAACAATAGGAGAAGCTTTCCAAAAAGCCGGCTACCAAACCCACATCGTCGGCAAGTGGCACCAAGACTACCAATCGCTCGCTCGTTCATTCGACTCCGGAGATACACTGATGGGACTCTCCGCGTACCTAGTCGACCACTACAGAATGCCGCTCTGGGATTGGAACATATCCGGGAACTACCCGAAAAAGGACGCTTACCTATTGGAGTACGACAAAAAAGGAAAAGTCGTACGACGCTCGCTAAACGAAAAAGACAAACGCGGCCCGACCGGAACCGAGACACTGGGTCCCCACACCTCGGAAATCTTTGCCGACAACGCCATCAACTACATCTCGAAACAAAAACGAGCAAAGGACCCATTTTTCATGTATCTCGCATTCCACGCACCGCACGACCCGCGTCAGGCTCCGGCAAAGTACAAGGCGATGTATCCAGAAAGTGAGATCGAGCTACCCCCCTCTTACGCTCGTATTCACCCATTTGACAACGGACACATTGTTCTCCGCGACGAAGAGCTCGCCCCTTGGCCACGCACTCCAGAAATAGCTCGAAAGGAATTATCCGACTACTACGCCATAATAACCCACCTGGACACTCAAATCGGCCGTGTAATCAAGTCCCTCAAAGAGAGCGGACAATATGAAAACACTCTCGTGGTCCTATGTGGTGATAGCGGTCTGGCAGTCGGAAACCATGGACTCCTAGGAAAGCAAAACGTCTACGATGAGGATGGTCTTCACGTGCCTCTCATCTTCGCAGGCGGGGTCATCGAGAACAAAGGCGATAACTCTGATGCACTCTGTTACACCCACGACATCTTCCCGACGATTTGCGATATGGTCGGAATCGAAACACCTGGCTCTGTATCCGGCCATAGCTTCGCCAGAATCCTAAAAGGAAAAAGCAGTATTCATCGCAAACATACTTACCATGCTTACATGCAGTACCAGAGAGCCTTTCGCAAAGGCGACTACAAGCTAATCGAGTACGTCAAAGCCCCTGGAGAAAACAAACAAGACGGACCTCATATCCGCGGATCGAGAGTAACTCAGCTTTTCAATTACAAGACAGATCCATGGGAAACTGTAAATCTCGCCTACTTCCCTGAATACGAAGAGCTCATCGAAGAGATGCGTTCTCAAATGAAAGCTGAAGCAAAACGACTCGGAGACAACAAGGGAGCTCTCATCAACTATGACTTCGATTTTTGGGAGTCCTACAAGTAACCTCCTTCATATAACAATCCCGCCAAAGCCCATTTCTCAAAGGTTTAAATGTTCCGCGATTCGTAAAACCTCTGCACTTGCGGTTCTAGTAGGAAATCAAACCTAGCGATAAAATGAGAACACTCCACAAAGTAGCACTTGTACTCTTAACAATTCACTCCGCTTTCCTCTTCGCGGCTAAAGGGGAAAGACCAAACGTCATCATCATACTTTCCGATGACCAGGGCTGGGGGGACGTCGGTTTCAATGGAGCAACCGATATTCCTACTCCGCACCTCGACCGTCTCGCAGCGGACGGTACCATTTTTAATGCGGGCTACGCAGCCCACCCCTACTGCAGTCCAAGCCGAGCCGGGCTGATGGCTGGAGTATACCAACACCGTTTTGGGCACGACAACAATACACCCTACAAGCATGACGATCCCGAAGCAGGACTTCCGCTCGACCAGACTATGCTTTCTGAAGTTCTACAGGAAAATGGATACGCCACCGCAGCCATCGGCAAATGGCACCTAGGCGACTTCCCGAAATTTTGGCCGAACAATCGCGGCTTCGATTACTGGTACGGCATGTATAGCGGCGGAATGAGCTACTGGGGCGACCAGAAGGCTAAGACTCCCAAGATGGACCGTATCCTCCGCAACGGCGAAATCGTACCGTTTGACGAAATCACTTACCTCACCGACGATTTCACGAACGAGGCGATCAGTTTCATCGATCGTGAAAAGGAAAATCCATTCTTCATCTACCTCGCCTACAACGCGCCGCACGGTCCTATCCACGCAACCTCGGAGTATCTGGATAAGGTTGAGCACATCGAAGATGGTAAACGCGCCGCTTACGCAGGCCTTGTCGTGGGACTTGACGAAGGCGTTGGCAAAGTTGTGCAAAAACTGAAGGACGAGGGAATCTACGACAATACCCTTATATTTTTCTATTCTGACAATGGGGCTATGCGCCATGGCGCGAGCAGCTACCCATACCGAGGCTTTAAAGGCATGTTGTTCGAAGGCGGTATCCGCGTGCCGTTCTGCGTGACCTGGGGAGATCGCTTTCTCTCGGGTGCTAAGCTCGACGAACCGATCACCGCTCTCGACATCTTCCCAACTGTCCTCTCCGCAGCCGGTATCGAGCAATCTCCAGAGCTAGGGCTAGAAGGTCTCGACCTAACACCGATGCTCTCAGGCGAAAGCTCTTCACTTCCTTCCCGCGAGCTCTACTGGCGAGTGTCCGGGGGGGCTGGATACGCAGTTCGCCAAGGCGACTATAAGTTGGTTCACTCGATATTTAAGCCAGAGCCATTCCTCTTCAACCTTCGCGATGATCCCTACGAAAACACCAATCTCGCGAAGCAGATGCCTGAGAAGTTTCAAGAAATGCTAAAACTGTACAAGTCTTGGAATACGCAAAACATTGAACCAAAGTGGGACGACCCTCACTTTGCTAACCGCGACAAAGAAGTCGAAGGTCGCGAATCCTACATTCGAAAAGCCAAAGCCGGCGAAAAGAAGTAATAAAATGCCCCTCTACCCCAACCCTACCCCCTCTTTCAAAGGAGCCCTAGCAGGGCTCCTTTCTTTGCTTTTTGCGATTGTCACGATTGCCTCGCCCGAGGATTCCGAGCTCGTTCAATTTGGCCTGAAACAGCTGAACCAAAGCAAATATTCCAATTCCGTTAGTCTTCGGATCGACCCAACGTTGGGCCCACAGGCGTACCACATACAAAATGGGAGCTTACTCTCTGCCGGTGACGAACGCGGACTCATGTACGGGTTGTTTGAAATAGCAGAACGCCACAGCCTCTACGGCTCCAACGCGGATCTGAAGGACGTGCACGGCTCCCCATACATCAGCCAGCGCGGCATCAAATTCAATATTCCTCTCGACGCACGCACGCCAAGCTATGACGACACTGGCGACGCTGCCCAACGCAACATAGTCGAAATGTGGAATATGAGTTTCTGGATACAGTTTCTCGATCAAATGGCCCTCGATCGCTACAATATGCTTAGCCTGTGGAACCCACACCCCTTCCCCAGTATGGTTAAGCTCGAGAAGTATCCAGAAGTACAACTGGATGATATCTACGTTACCACACTCACTCCCAATGGCAGAGAAAACGAATGGGGAGAACCTCAACTCGTATCGGCCAGCGTCGCTGCAAATATCAAGAAGGTCAAAACGCTCAGTATCGACGAGAAGATCTCCTTTTGGCAACAAGTCATGCGGCACGCCAAAAATCGTGGAATCGACATCTATTGGATTACTTGGAATATCTGCCTCAACAGTGTGGCTGAGCCTGTACCGGACTACTACCGAACCTACGGAACAAAAGTACCAGACGAGAAACCAGGCAAATATGGCATTACTCACGACATGTACGACCAGGACACCCGGGACTACTTGCGTGCAGCGGTCAAGAGTTTCATCTCAACGTATCCAGATATCAAGGGCATTGGAGTGACGGCAGGAGAGCATTTTCCGCACAACAAAGGTCCAAAGGTTGATCGTGAAGAATGGCTGTGGGACACATACGGACGGGGAATCCTCGAAGCCAAGGAGAGCGACCCTGAGCGCGAAGTACGCTTCATCCACCGCGTTTGGAATACCGACTTCAGTTCAATCATGAATAGTTGGGAATCCTACCCCGACGACTTCGAGTTCAGTTTCAAATTCGCTAAAGCCCGACTCTACTCCTCGCCGAAGATGCCCTTCGCGGACGATCTCATCGAGGCAATGAAACCTCTCGGCCTTAAGAGCTGGTGGAATCTTCGCAACGATGACATTTTCGTGCACCGATGGGGTAACCCCGACTACGTTCGCGACTTCTTTAAACACTTCGACCTTGAGGCTACAGCAGGCTACCACATGGGATCCGACGGGTACGTTTGGGGACGCGAGTTCGTAACGAAGAAAGCAAAGTCACCTCGCGAACTCGAGATACACAAGCACTGGTACACCTTCATGTTGTGGGGGAGACTCGGATACAACCCGGATCTCGGAGACGACTACTTCATCGCACGCCTACAAGATCGTTTCCCTGAAGCGAACTCGGCTCAGCTATACGAAACTTGGCAAAACGCTTCGAAAATCATCCCGCTCGTTAACCAGTTCTATTGGCGAAACTGGGATCACATGTGGTCTCCTGAAAACTCACAAAGCCATGTAGAGGGCTATCATGGCATCGAGCTTTTCGCGGACAATAAGCCCATGCAAGGAAGTGGCATACAGAGTATACGCGACTACGTAGATGCAATGCTCTCAGAAAAGAAACGATCCGGAACCACTCCTACGGAAGTCTCCAGAGAACTCCTAAAGCTCTCCGAGGAAACGAGAGCGGTCGCGACCATTTTGCTAAGCGTCTCCGAGAACGACGACCTACGCTCTCTTCTGAACGACTGCATCGGCATGTCTTACCTTGGTGAATACTACGCTCACAAGATTCGCGCCGCTATAGCTCTGGCGACCTTCCAGGCGACTAGTCATGAAGCCGACAAAGCCGAAGCCATCAAGCAAGCTCAGCTTTCCTACGACGCCTGCACTAAGTACGCTGACCATTCCCAGGCTCGCTACCACCCTCAGATGCTGGCTCGCACCGGTCTTTTCGACTGGTCTGCGATGTTGAACAACGCTCGAAAAGACGTAGCGAATATGAAGGCGGCTCAAGCCCAATAATCCCCTTCTATTGAAGAGACTCCTAACAGGCTTATTGTTTCTTTCAGCTCCTCTCTGCGGAATTCTTTTCGCAAAGCCGGTGCGTCCTCTCCCACACGCAGACCCATGGCGATGGCAAGAGCTCGAACCGATCAGCAAGTTCTCAATGCGGCACGGCAACGAGGACGAGCAAGAAATTCTGTACTTTTGCGCCGACAAACAACTCGTTATCTATGACGGGTATCAGACTAAAATTCATGAACTCCCTGAAAGGTACCGACACCTAAACCTATTCAGAGTCTATCCTGGTTTGGAAGGCATCGTCTATCTCTTCAGCAACGGCGGCCTACTAAGTTTCCGGAACGAAACCTGGGCTCAGCTGAGCGAGTCAGACGAACCAATCGAACACCGCAATCCAAACCTCTACAGCAGAGGGAGAGGAAACAATGAGTTCTTTCTCGTTGGCGGACGCGTTCATATTCTTTACAAAGGAGAACTTACGCCGATCGAGGGCATAGACGAAAAAGCATCGGAGATCATGATCGATAGCTATGGACGTCTCTGGACGGCCAACCGAAAAAGCACCTTCTGTCACACCCTGTCTAACAGCGAACCTTGGCGAGCGACTGATAGCAAGGAGGCAAAAATTCCTTTCGACTCTAGCGATTTCTTTATCTTCGCGCCCAATCTTAACTCTAACGCGGACGGGAGCGAAATCTGGCTAAGCATCGGGCGCCGAGGGTATCCTTCCTATCGATACGATAGCGAAAAGTTGAAATGGATTCCTCAGGACGTTGGACAGACTGAACTCAATCTAGGCCATCAGGACGCATTCTTCGACAAGAAGACTGACGACTTTGTCATAGTCAGCCGCTCGGATCTCCATATACGACGAAACGGAACTTGGTTTCACTTGGACGAACTCGAAGATTTGGCCGATTCACGTTTCCGCTTCTTCCTAAGTCGCAAGAACGGAAACTTGGTCGTCGGAGGCCATGGCATCAAAACGGTCGAGGGGAACCTCTCGAACGATCGTCAGGAGACCTTCGAAGGCGTTCTCTTCCAATGCGAGGATACACGCGGGCACTGGTGGTTCATAGATATCGATAGCAAGATCTTCGAATGCGACCCGATCAATGATATCTGGACGCAACACAGTTCGAATCAAATCGACACCCCTATTTCAATTACCGCAGCAAATGATGGGACGGTCTGGGTTGCAGGGTCACACGAGGGGACTGCCGCAATCAGCTACCTAGACAAGAACAGATGGACTCGAGTTCAGCATCCAGAACTACGCAGCAGAATAGGCCATCTCTCAGTACACCAAGCTGCAAACGGAGACTTGTATTTTGGGAGCGGGCACGAGTTCAGAGGTCATCCAAACAATCTCGGCGGATTCGCCATCTACCGTCGCATCTCAGGCGAGTATCGCTCCACACACATCCCCTACCCGATGGTTCCAAACCGCCCTGTAGGATTCGCCGAATCTCCTGATGGGACGAGCTGGGTAGGAGGATTGCAACTACGGGAAACGAAAAGACTCTTCGAAGAGCGGATGATGGACATTCCTGAATTCAAAAACGAGTTCTGGATCGATCACCTTCTCTACGACTCAAACAACCTACTTTGGGTCGCGATTTGGAACAAAGGGCTTTTCCGTTTCGATGGGATCGATTGGGAGAAAATCCAAAGCGAGAACAAGCTCTCGAGCGAACAATACTGCTATCTTCTCGAAGATAAAGTTCGAGACGACAATATTTGGATCATGGGCAAGAGCGGCGTGTCTCGCTTCGACGGTCAAAACTGGTACCCTACCGCCCTTCCAGAAGCTTTAAAATTCGCTCGTGAATCAGGCACTCTAGCCCAGTCGTCAGACGGGTCACTATGGGTAAATCAAGCGGCCAGAGTCTGGTACTTTCGCCTGAATACAGATTTTCGCCCCAGCGAAAACCTCAGAGCAAATTTCAAGGCGATTCGCTATAATTTGGATACAGATGCTCCTATCGTGACGATCGACCCGACTTCACGCACTCCAGCAGCCCCGGCCGACATCTACATGAATTGGCAGGGTCACGACAAATGGTCCCGTACTCCGAGCAAAGAGCTCAAATACTCTTACCGCATAAACGGCTCTCCGTGGTCTAGTTATGAGGCCAAATCTGAAGTCGTACTCCTGGACGTAGAAGCCGGTAATCATAAGTTCGAAGTCAGAGCGATGGATCGAGAGGGAAACGTCAGCGATACAATCGCCGTATCCTCCTTCTACGTACAGTACCCAATCTGGCTACGCGCTTGGTTCATTACCCTCGTGGTTCTGGCAGTCGTTTCAATTGTCGCCCTCATCGCTATCGTCATTCGCCAGAGGATGAAACACCTGCTGGAAGTGGAGGACTTAAAACTTCAGCTTTTCACAAACCTATCGCACGAACTCCGCACCCCGTTGACTGTAGTCCTTGGTCCCCTGGAGAGCCAGATTGAGAAGCTCCCAGCTAATTGGGACAAGAAGCCCCTAGAGCTCGTTCACCGAAATGCAAAACGGGTTCTGAGACTGATTGATCAGTTACTCGATTTCCGAAGGGCAGAAGTACAGAGCATTCAGTTCAGCCGTTCGTTATTCGATGTAGTTGAAACAGTACGCGAAAATATCCAACTCCTCCAACCAGCGGCAGACCAGAAGCAGCAAAACATTTCATTCAAGAACGAACTTGAACACACCAAGGTCTGGTACGATCCAGAAGCCCTCGAGAAGATACTGAACAATCTCCTCGGAAACGCGATCAAGTACACACCAGAAAGTGGATACATAGAGGTATTCCTCTCTCATGAAACAAGTCCATCAGGAGAGAACATCGTCCTATCCGTTTCTGATAACGGCCTCGGAATACCGAGCGATTCAATCGATAAGATCTTCGATCCTTTCTTCCGAGTAAGTGATCGATCCAAGGAAAAGCTTCGCGGTAGTGGTATCGGCCTCGCATACACAAAGAATCTAGTCGACGCCTCAGAGGGCACTATCGATGTCGAGAGTCCGGTAAAGCAGTCAGACGGCAGCAATTCCGGTTCACGCTTCACCGTCAGGCTTCCTTTAACACACCCTCCCACAGCAAGCGAGGCACCCGACAAAGGACAGGCTCCTGCTACAATCGATGCCGACAAACCAATTCTACTCCTTGTCGAAGATGACCGCGACATTCTCGACTACCTAAACTCAGAGCTGAGACCAATCTACAACCTGCTCAACGCAACGAACGGACAGGAAGCCCTTGAACTCGCAGTCGCAGAAGTTCCCGACCTCATCCTAACCGACGTTCGGATGCCCAAAATGGATGGCAAGGAACTTTGTCGTCAGATAAAGAGCACAGAGGAGACAAACCATATTCCAGTCATCATGCTCACATCCCTCAAGTCGGACCATCACGAGCTTGAGGGCTTACGTTCCGGGGCGGATGACTTCCTAAACAAGCCGATTTCATCGTCTCTCCTAAGGGAAAAGATCAAGAACCACCTAGCGTCTCGCCGCCTGCTCCATGACAAGTTCAAGACTCAGACCCAGGAGATGCGCTTCGAGCCTAAGGAGTTCACCAAAAACCAGACCGATCAAGACTTCGTCGCAAAAGCTCGAAACTTCATCTTCTCGCACCTCGACGACCCTCAGCTCGATGTGGAAGGACTCGCTTCTCACATGAACATGAGCCGCACCCATTTGTATCGAAAGTTCAAAGCGATTCTGGGAATGTCCCCAAGTGTCTTCATCCGCTCCATTCGCATGAACGAAGCCGCTCGGATTTTGCAGACGAGCGACCACAACGTTACCGAGGTCGCTGCAATGGTCGGGATGGAGGACAGCTCTTCGTTTAGCTATACCTTCAAAAAGCACCACAACAAGAGCCCATCCGAGTTCATGCACCGGAGCAAAGGCTAATAGCTTACGGTAATTCCAGACAATTGAATCTGGATTCCTGACGCAAAACCTCAATTCCCCAGAGTATTTGCTCTATAGTTCAGTTGTAACGGCATAACCTGTTACAACACAGGTTATCAATTAACTGACAGGAACTTAGAGATTTCATGTATCGTTTTCCACGATTCTGGAAACGAAAGCCAATGCATGTAAAAAGGCGATTTTGGTAGAGTAATGGAGCTTCCCCATTGGGAGCGCCGCAAACAACTTACCTCAGAATACCCCAAGCTAACCCAACATTACCTGCCGGCCTCGCCACGAGGTCTTGACTGCCGCCTTTCAGTTAACCGCAGCGTGAGTGCCGCCTCAGAGCCGGCACGCTCCGCCCCAGTCGCACGCTCCCCTACCCCTCTTCAGATCTTTTGGGCACCTGTGTCCGAAAGGTCAGAAACTAAGAAACTAGAACCCACTATGAATAAATTAGCTTATTCCCAAACAGACCAGAGGCGACTCCCTGCAACTCTGCTCGGTCTCGCTCTGTTGATGGCTCCCCTAGGGCATGGTCAGAACGATGATGGAGACGACGAGGTTTTCGAACTGAGTCCTTTCGTCATCTCATCCGAAGACTCTGAGGGCTACCGCTCTCGTAATACCCTTGCGGGTACACGTATTAAAACAGAGCTCAAAGACCTAGGCGCATCCATCTCGGTTATAACCGAGGAGTTCCTCGAGGATACGGGAGCCACTGGAATCGAGGACTTGTTCCTCTACACCGGCGGCACTGAGATCGGCGGACCTGATGGAAACTTCTCTGGAATCGACTTCGGCGCCGACGCCGCAGGATCCGTTTTCAGCGACGACGCGGGACGTATCAACCCATCCGCTGGAGCTCGTGTACGCGGTATCGCGCGTCCAAACTTCACCCGTAACTACTTCAGCACCGATATTCGGGTAGATTCCTACAACACCGGCGGCATCACCATCAGCCGTGGCGCAAACTCTTTGCTCTTCGGTCTCGGTTCAGCGGCCGGGGTTGTAGAAAACAGTGTTAAGATGCCGGTTGTTGGTGAGGACAAGACGAAGGTCTCCTTGCGCTTCGACCACAACAGCTCAGTCCGTGCGACTATCGATCTCACGCGTACGATCATTGAAGATCGCCTAGCTGTTAAGTTCTCCGGATTGCGAGATGATAAGAAGTTCACTCAAAATCCAGCGTACATGGATGAAAGTCGCGCTTATGGCGCTTTCAATTGGACGGTTTTCAAGAATGAAGAAAGCAGCTGGTTGGGTAAGACCTCAATCAGAGGTAACCTAGAAACGGGCGACTCGATTGGAACACCTCCCAAATCGATCGCTCCGATCGTGGCTTACGACAGCTTCTTTATACCGCCTCCAAATTTCGCGGAGTACAACGGATACGATTACTTCACCTCCGCAGGTACCGACGGGTTCATCGAATCGTGGGAGAAGTGGAAGATTCTGGATACACGTGAGGCTGCAGACGGCACTCCAGGTTATCGCGAGACTTTCACGGCTGAAGGAGATTATCCCGTATACTCGACTCCGTTCTTCTTCTGGCCCGGAATGGTTACCTTCCAAGCGAGTGGAGATTTGTCTACTGGTATTCCTGGCCGCGAGAACATTCAGGGCTTCCGTACCTGGCCTAGAACTTCAAACGTAAACACTCCGAGTGGCATCAGGCATCGCCCAGCGATCCACGTAAACACTCGCGCATACGAGAATGCGCAACAAGGCGGCGGCTTCAGAACCAGAAACCTGAACAATCCTGCTATTTTCGACTACCGGAACAATCTGCTCACTGGAGATATGGACCAGGTCGAAATGGAATTCGATGCTCAAACCTTCTACTTGGAGCAGTCCCTCTTCGGCGGGAAAGGTGGCTTCGAAATTGCCATCGACCATCAGGACCACGAACAGTACTCCCTCTTCCCGTTCGGCGGAAACGCCCGGAATATCGCCCTCTTCATCGATACCACAGCGTATTTGCCAGACGGTACTCCTAATCCAAATGCGGGTAAGGCCTTCATGACTTCCGCAGGATCCAAGGAACAGGATGAACGACGAATCAGGGAGCGCGACAACGAGCGTGCCATTGCCTTCTACAATCTCGACTTCGCGGATATCGGTGACAAGTGGGCGCCACTCGGCCGCCACAGCGTAACGCTCCTCGCGCAAAGAGAAGAGTTCCGCCAAAGCCGGTTCCGTACTCGTGGCTTCCTTGATGGCCCGGTCAGAAACGCCAACCCGCTCAACTCAGGCCAGAACGGCTTCAACGGTGTTTACTACCTGACAGACGCAAGTGCGGCAGGAATGGAAGAAGGCGAAATGCGCTTCAACCAGTTGAGTCGTGACATGCTCATGCAAGATGGTGACACGTTCACGACCCTTCACTACCCATATTCCGGACCAGGCAGAGACCCGAAGTTCTCTACTGTAAACGATCCGGTGGGCGAAGGCTTCATTGAGCAGCCCTGGACATTCCGCCGTTGGCTTAGCAACGTCAACTACCAGCGCGAAGAAATTGAGAGTAAGGCTCTCGCCTGGCAGTCCTATCTTTTTGACGGCCACATCGTAGGTCTCGTGGGACTCAGAGAGGATGACGTCACCGAGTATCAGCAAGCACGTGTAGACCCTGAAACAGGCGAAATGCTATTCAGAGAAGACGGCAGCCCAGATACTCGCGGGATCGTACGCGTAGGAAACGAGCTCCTCACTGATTCAGTTGCGGCCGTGCTTCCAGTTACGGATCCAACGGGCAAAACCACCACCTGGAGTGTCGTTGGCCACCTCCCGGAAAAGTACCTGGAGAATCTGCCACTATCCCGAGTGTCGGCACACTATGGCGTATCCGAGAACTTCTCACCGGGCGAGAGCGGTATTGACCATGATCTCAACTTCATTCCTGCCCCGCAGGGTGAGACCGTCGAGTATGGCGTCGATATCAGCTTTGCTGGGGATGCCTGGAATCTGCGCGTCAATCGCTACGAAACAGACCAGCAGTACAAGTCGGCTGGTTCCCTTACCAGCCAAGTAAACCACGCTCGTAGCCGTCCTTTGAACTGGATCAACAATTGGTACGACGTTTACCTTGATAACACAGGACTCAGCAATCTCGACGCAGACGGTAATCCTCAACCGGATACAGATTTCGACTTGGTCGACGGATCTGGTGTCGTAAACATCCAAAACGTATGGGATGCCGGATACCGGGATTGGATGGACCTTGTTAACGACCTCCGTGGCCTCATACCTGACCGTCTCTCTGATCTGTATCAATATGAGCTTAACGATGACGGCTTGCAGTTCGTGGAGACAGGGCCCGGTGTCGATAACTTGAAAGGTGTCCAGAATGTCAGATCAAAAGGCTGGGGCGTGTACCTCACAGGTAGGCCTACCAAGAGCTGGAACGTTTCTGCCAACTTGACTCAGACGGAAGCGGTTCCATATGGCTCCGGCGAGCCGTTCGGCCGTTACGTTGGCGAGCTCTACTCTAATCTGCGAGATCTCGGTCTCTTGGGCATCAACGAAAGCGTCAACGGTATCACTAAGCCTTCGATCCGTTTGCAGCAGTCCTTGGCTGAAGTCGTGAACTTGCAAAGCCAGGACGGATTCCCAGCTCCGGAAGTACGCGAATGGCGCTTCAATGCCGTCACGAACTACAAGTTCAGAGAGGGCAAGCTCAAGGGGGCTGGCGTTGGCGGCGCGATGCGCTACCAATCCGCATCCTCCACAGGCGCTAAATTGATCATACGCGACGACGGCTTGGCCGTATCGGACCCCTACAATCGCTTCGAGGGAGCATCCGAAACGACCTTCGACGCTTGGCTTAGCTACAATCGCAAGATCATGAATGACGATGTGGATTGGAAGATCCAGCTAAACGTTCGGAACCTATTCGGTGACGAAGATGATATCGTCATCACTACGAATCCTGACGGACAGAATGCGCTCTACCGCATCGCTCCAGACGTCCGGAGTTGGTTCATCACCAACACCCTATCTTTCTAGCTATCCAAAGGCATACAGAAGCTAGAAAAAATCACCACTAGCGTGGGTTAGTAAACTTGGCTCGCGGGCATTATCGCCCGCGGGCTTTTTTGTGGCTCATCCGCAAAGACAGTGGAAACTGCTGCATATGAGTATTCAACTTATTGTGGTAAGCGGCCTTGTGCCGCGATCACTCGCATTGAAATCGCGGCTCAAGGCCGCTTCCTACAGGAGTTTTCGTAAGGAAGAAACCCTCCCCGCAAAATGGCGATGAGCCTGTTTGTTTGGTATAGCAATCAATCGATGCTACTGTGAAGAATACGACTTTCGTCTTTAGACTTTCCCGTATTCATAAACAAATGACTTCTGCAGATATCCAAAATCAAATCACGGAAACCAAGCCCTTCGGCGAGATTTCGGTCTGCGATATCATCCGCAACAATTCTTTCGTCAAACGAGAGTGGATGTCCCAAGGCATGAGTAAAAAGCTTCTCGGTTAACGCCCGATAAAACTGCTGAGAACGCTCGAGCAATATACTCTTCATCTCTGTCACACCATCGAAGAAACCATTTGAGACGGTTCCTTTTGAATACACGTCTTGTCCGTTTCGATACTCCGACCTGAAAGCTCCCACAGCATCGAACTGCTCTAATCCAAAACCCCAAGGGTCGATCTTTCGGTGACAACTGTTGCAGGTTTCAACCTCACGATGCTTGGCCAACATCTCACGAATCGTTGTGGTTCCCCTCACATCAGGTTCAATAGGAGGAACATCCGCTGGCGGTGGCGAAGGAGGAGCGCCCAGCACATTTTCGAGTACCCATACCCCCCTGACAACAGGAGAGGTACGTGTTCCATTTGAAGTTAGTTTTAGGATACTAGCCTGACCGAGCAAACCGCCCCTCGGACTATCCTCTGAAATTCCAACCTCACGGAAGTAATCTCCCACCACATCAGGAATATCATAGTGCTTCGCGAGTCGTTCATTTATCACTACAAAGTCAGAATCCAAGAATGCCGTCAGAGGCAGGTTCTCTTGCAAAACATGTAGGAAGAACTCCCTGCTCTCCTCCGCCATCAACCCCTCAAGCAAGGGTTCGTAATTTCGATACAGCTTCGGATCAGGTCGCATGAGCTCTATGTCCTTTAGCCCAAGCCATTGGGCCGTAAAATCGTGGACGAAGCGTTCTAAGCGTGGATCCTTGAGCATTCTCTCTGCTTGCCGCCCGACTTCTTCTGGGGACAACAAGCTACCTGCCCCAGCAGCTTCACGGAGTTCGTTATCGGGAGCCGAATTCCAAAGAAAATAGGACAAACGGTTCGCTAGCCCCCAAGCATCTTCGCCATCCCCGCGGTCGTAATTGAACAAAAACCGCGGAGAACAAAGCACCGCCTCCAATAAGTTCCGCATCGCCTCTTCATCGCTCAACCCTTGCTCCACTCCATTTAGGAAAAGCTCTGTGTAAATGCTCACCGTACTCTCAAGCACAGGACGGCGAAACGCTTCTTCAAGAAATCCTGACACTCTTCCCCCCAAGTCTACATCACTATTCAAAAGTCCAGCGTAAGCTTTCGTAGGCCAGCTCTCCATTAGCGGACCCTCGATTTGCAATTCACCCACATGGAGGATTTCCGCCACCAACATTCGCTTCCCTTCTACGATCGCATAGGGCGGAGCCTGCAAGTTCGCAGCCGACGCATACTGGATCATGATGTTCTCCCCCTTCTTCAACCGGACGTCGACAGTATCCCAAGCTACGTCTTTCTCGGAGTAGAAATAACCAACTCGCCGCCCTGGCAATGTACCCGAATCCTGAGGACGGGCCTCTTCCGCCTGTATGGCAACGATAGCAGCCAATCTCGTATCGTCAGGCGAACGACGTTTCTGCTTCGCCATGCTCTCGTTGTAATCTTGCTTGGTATAGCGGTATTCGATCCCTTTCTCTTCAAGCTCCCATCTATTGTCTCCAGCAAAAGTCCTGATACGAACCCGATAGAGCCCATCCTCTGGCACGACATACCCACACGGCCATATCGCAGCATTGCGATCCCTTCCTGACGCAGTATTCACAAATCCATCACGTAATTCAACACTACGTCCATGCCCTAGATCATCGGCTTCAAAAATCAGATTCTGTCGAGGATCCTCCCCGCTTGAAAGAGCAATAGCCGCTAATCGTCTCACATTGTCCTGAAGCTTCAAAACCAATTCTGGGTTGGCATCCAAAGTCATTGCCAAGTTCTCAAATCCCTCGAACTCCGCATCCGCTGGAAGGTTCTCAGACAAAAGTTGCTCGATCCCCAGTAAGTCACGGACCGTATTATCCAAGGCGCTGTGACTTAAACGTCGAATCTCGATCCGCCCTCCCCCTTGCTGTGCCTCAGCCGCTCGACGCAGCTGGGTATCGATCAACTCAACAACTTTCGAGATCTCTCCTTCAGGCGGCCGCTCCTCCTCTTCAGGAGGCATATCACCAATGATCAGCATGTCGGATATGTCCTGCCAAGCGACTGCATTAGATCCATCATTAAAATCCCATGCCAGATCATCAAGGCGTACATCGCCTTTTTGCTTCTCCTCACCGTGGCACTTCACGCAGTGCTCCTCGATAAACGGAGCCACACTATGCTCGTAGTCACCAATAGACGAATACGCAGATCCGCCCCCAAGTAGAACGAGCCCAATACTTCCGACTCGAAAGGAGTTAGACCAACTGAGCATTCAGATTTCCAGTACTTTTAGCAAATGTCTCTCTTTCGATTCCGAGACGCTGCAACATCGTTACATACAAGTTGGAGAGAGTTCCTTTACCTTCTTCGAACTCAAGGTCTCTGCCGTGCTTCAAGCCTCCACCCGCGAGCAGGACCGGCAAATTCTTGTTGGAGTGGGAACTACCATTTCCTAAGCCACTACCAAAGAGAACTTGCGTGCGGTCGAGTAGACTCGCCTCACCATCGTGAGTACCGTCCAAACGGGAAATGAACTTAGCCAAAGAATTCATGTGCATCAGCTCGATTTCGATCAGCTCCTCCACGACTTCAGGATCCTTACCATGGTGGGATTGCCCGTGATATCCCGATAGTTGGTTTTCACCGAGAATTATGGGCAGTCCCCCTTGCGGAAGTTCGACAGTTATAACTCGAGTCGAATCATGCTGCAAAGCCAAGGCCGTCAGTTCGAAGATCAGGTCCAGGTTCTCGTGAAAGGTCGTAGCCCTTTCCAGCAGCGGCGGGACTCCCGGCTTTGGAGTATTCACCCATTCCTGCTGTCGAGCGACTCGCTTTTCGACATCCCTGATCGAGCTGAAGTAAGCTTCGAGTTTTTCACGATCCTCGTAAGCGACCTCCTTTTGCAGAAGACGTGCGTCATCCGCTACCAGATCAAGAACACTTCGCTTGAAATCCATACTCCGACTCGCGGCTTGCGGATTTACATCATCAACGAAAAGACGGTTAAAGACTTTGATCGGATCGGATTCCGGTAACAATGGCACGCCATTTTCATCCCAAGAAAGCGTTTGCGTCGGCTGCCCTGGCGAGGCCCCTAATTGCAGGGAGTGGAAACGTGTATCACGGCAAAGCGTCTTGGCAGCAAGCTGATCGAGTGTGATCTGATTCCTGACCACAATCGAATCTCCCACGAACTCTGGTTGATATACCCCAGACAAAAAAGCCGGCGTCGCCTTATGCCCTCCATTCACGCCGTGATCCAGCCCTGAGATTACCGTGAAATGCTCACGAAGGGCATTCATTGGCTCAAGCAACTTTGGAGTTCGCCCAACAACTTCATTCGGATGCCACTCACGCGGATACATCCCTAAGGCCGTTCCGACACACACCAAGCACTGCCTAGGGGCGACGCTCTTGGAGGCTGCGGTAGCTAACGGAAGTGACTGCAGCAGCGGCAAGGCGATCATCCCGCTCGCTCCTCTTAGGAACTGCCGTCGATTCAATTCTACAACTCTACTCATGGGGTAAAAGGCACGTACCGCTCGCAACAGATGCGGCCAATTAAAACCCAAGCACTACGAGGGGTACCGCACAAATATAATCAACTAACCGCAGCATTCCATCTGCGCTTAACAATTTGAGCGAACGCGAGGCGAGAAGATTAGGTCTCTCTACTTCCTATATCCCTGCGGGGTAACCCCGAATTGCTTACGGAACTTGGTCGCAAAATACTGGCTCGTGCTAAATCCCGTCGCCATCGCGATATCCGTAACGCTCCGCTCCTCCCGCTCTTTCAACAACTTTGCCGCGTGAAAAAGCCGCACCTTGTTCAATTGTTCCGAAGGTGTCGTATTGAATATCTCCTTACAGGAAGCAGTTAAATAAGTCACACCGACTCTACATGCATGCGCGATATCAGCCACCGCCCAAGGTTCGGCGGCCTTTTCCACGCTCGCTTCTAAACCGTGGAAGAACTCCCGGATCGTCTGGTCAAATCCTTGCGGGTCGCTCGTCTCGTCCGAAATATCGCCAGACAGTCGATCAGCAACCTCCAGTAATAAGAAGTTGATCATGTTCGCAATCCGTGCCGTTGAAAGCTGGCTCTCTTCATCCAGTCGCGAACAGGCTTTCTCCATGAAACGCCGAAGCCCTTGTTTCTCATCCCGAATCTGACAACGTTGGTTTTTCCGGAAAACCTTTAGCAACTCACGGCGAGATTCTGCGTCCGGACCAATCCAGCTCGGGAACTCCCAAGCCGCTCGCCCGTCTCCACTTTCAACGTCGAGAATGAACCAAAACAGCTTACAGGCTCTGATGTTGGGGTCCCCCAAACGGTGCCTTTGCCAAGGTCGTGTAATCGTAATATCCCCTGGCCGAAGTACATAGCGTTCAGAATCTGTCGCGAATGCGGTCTCACCGCTTAACAAATAGCAAATCTCGATACCTTCGTTACGGTGCATCGGGAGTCCCCAAGTCTGGAGCCCCACCGCATCCCAGTACCCGATCGTTCTAAGTCCAGGAAGCTGACCTCCCTCTAGCCTGCGTCCAGGATATTGGCCACGCCCACAAGCCACGAGCCTCACTTCCCCTCTCTCCTCAGCTTCCTCGAGAGGAGAACAATCATCTGCCTGTAAGTGTGTCTTCTTCATCCTCGAAGCGATGTATAATATTTTTCGCAAGCAAATCCGAACGTCAAGCTAGCCTTTTCCTGCTAAAGTCTCGAGCATGATCAAAATCGGATGTTTTGCCCTCGTCACCCCTTTCAGCCCCTTATCCGCTCAATTCCAAGCAATTCGCGATATGGGCATCGACTACGCCGATCTGACTGACAGTCATGACGGCGCTATTCTTGGCAATGAGTTCGGCTTTACCGCCGCCGCGAGTCTCGATGCTCACCCTTCCCGTATCCGTCAAATGGTCGACGATGCGAACCTCACTCTTACTGCCGTTTGCGCACACGCCAACCTGCTCGACCCGACCTCACCGGAAACCTACGGAACTGGCCAAATCATCAAGGCAATCCGCCTTGCTCGCGACCTTGGCGTAAAGCAAGTGATCACCACCGAAGGCGATCCCAAAACTGCCTTCGGCGAAAACCTTTCCCACGCCGAGCGCATCTTCAGCATTGTCGAAAAACTATACTGGCCTGTGCAATGGGCCAAGGAACTTGGCATAGAGCTTCTGCTCGAACCACACGGAATTGTGACCGATAGTGTAGAAGGCACCGCCGAAGTTCTCGAACGTATCGGTGAACCCGATACATTTGGACTCAATCTCGACACTGGAAACCTCTGGCTCGGTGGCGGAGACAATTTCGAGTACATCCAACGTTTTGGATCCCGCATCAAACACGTGCACTGGAAGGACCTCGGATCCGCCTGGGAAGAGAAGCGCGGCAAGCAATTCGGCTGCGGCATGGGTGACATCGCTCTCGGCGACGGAGTCATTGGTCTCCCGGAAATAGTGGCAGAACTGAAGAAGATAGGATTCGAAGGTCCCACAACGCTCGAAGTCTTCGGTGAGGACAATGTCCGTCCCTCCGCCGAACGCTTGCGTGAATGGTTCGCCTAATTAACTCTTTCCCCCCCCCCACATGAACAAACAACAAACTCGTAGAACCTTTGTACAAAACGCTCTTGGCATCGGAGCATTGGTTGGTTTCCCAACCATTATCCCATCTAGCGTTTTGGGTAAGAACGGTGCCGTCGCCCCAAGCAACAAAGTTAACATCGGCGTACTTTCTTGCGGCGCCCAATCCGGCTCGGCAGGCAACTACTACAGCAAAGGCATTAGCCAAATCGTAGCTGTTTGCGATCCTATCAGAGAACGTCGAATCGCTCGGGCTGAGCAATGGGGAGTAGAAGATCACTATAACGACTTCCGCGATGTCCTCGCTCGCGACGATGTCGATGGCGTCCACATCTCCACGCCCGACCACTGGCACGTTCCCATGTCGATCGCTGCAGCCAAAGCGGGCAAGGACGTCTATTGCGAAAAACCGTTGGGGCTCACAATCGAACAGAATCTCGCCGCTCGCCAAATAACCGAGAAATACGATCGTGTTTTCCAATATGGCACACAACAACGCTCGTCCGAAGTATGCCGACGCGGGATTGAACTCGTGCTCAATGGACACATTGGAGAAATCGCAAAGATCTACGTTTGGGCACCGGGAGGAATGGCTGGCGGCTCAGCAACCCCGGAACTTCCTGTCCCGGATGGATTCGACTACGATCTCTGGCTCGGTCCAGCACCTGAAGCTCCATTCTCCTACGACCGTTGTCTAAACCAGGATTTCCAAAAGAAAGGCATCTGGTACATCTACGATTACGCGATTGGCTTTGTAGCTGGCTGGGGCGCACACCCTCTGGACCAGCTTCAATGGTGGGCCGACGAAGCTGGAATGGATATCCCAGTTGAATACGAAGCCACAGGCCGGCTTCCAACCGAGGGTCTCTTCGACACAGTCACTCACTGGGACGCTCATTGCCGCTACGCAAACGACCTGGAGATGCGTTTCATGGATACACAAACCGCTCAGGTAGTTACAAAGGAACTATCGCTGCCAGATCTAGGAAAATTTCCAGGCAACTGTACTCTTTTTATGGGCACAGAAGGTTGGGTAGCTGTTTCTAGAGGCTCCTTGAAAACTTCAAGTGAAGAACTTCGCAAGAAGGCCAAAGATCCCGGACCAATAAAACTGCCGGTAAGCCGTAATCACGGCCAAAATTTTGCTGAGTGCATTCGTTCCCGCAAACAACCGGTCTCCACCCTCAACTCGGCAATTCGCTCCGACATAGTATCCCACATGACCGACCTTTCCATCCGCACCGGAAAGAAACTTCGCTGGGATCCCAAAAAGGAAACCGTACGCGGCAGCTCACAAGCCCGAAAAATGATGTCTCGTCCTATTCGCGCCCCCTGGACAATCTAACCCAAAAAGGTAGCGGCCGTCGTCCCTGACGGCCATTTTCATAACCTAAAGTTTCGCGTAATGTTCTTTCGGATACTCCTTGCTACACTCGTGAGCATCTCCTCAACCGGTTTTTCTCAGTCAGCCGAGTTCGCCTGGGACAAGTCCGCCAACTCACTCGCTCTATTGGCGAATGACAAAGTCGTATGGCGGCACAACCACGACCCTGCTGAAGGAAAGCCCTACATTCACCCGCTTAGTACAGTGGACGGGAGTGTGCTCACCGAGCTGCGCCCCGAAGACCATCCGTGGCATCGCGCACTCTGGTTTTCATGGAAGTTCATCAATGGCGTGAATTACTGGGAGGAAAATCGCCAGACAGGCCAATCCGAGGGCAAGACAGAGATCAGAAAGATTGAGCTATTTCCACGTGAGGACTTCTCGGCAGATATCGTATCCACAATTGTCTACCAGGAGCCAGGATTTGGCGATGTTTTGACAGAGTCTCGTACAGTGACGATTTCACCACCGGACGAACTCGGCAACTACCAGATCGATTGGAAATCTCATTTTAAAGCTCTCACCGATATCACGCTCGATAGAACGCCACTCGAGCACGAGCCCAATGGAAAATCTTGGGGGGGATACGCCGGGCTTTCCCTTCGAATGGCGTTGGACTTGAGAAAAAAATGGAAGTTCTCCGATAGCGAAGGACGAACCTCAAAAATTCACGGAAGCGGCTCTCGCTGGGTTCGGTTCTCAGGTAAAGTGTCAAATGACAAGAATGCAGCCGTCACCTTCATCAATGCTCCAGACAGTGAGGATGGGTCCTATATCAAGTATTACATCGCCGAAGGCATGCCCTACTTCAGCCCAGCGATCCTGTTCGAGACTCCCAAGTCAATAAAGGAAGGAAACGAACTCGTCTTCAAATACAGGATACTTGTCGAGAGTGATACCAATCATGAGGCTCAGCCTCAGGTCAAATATCAAGACTACAGAAATTCGGTCGAACTGGTTGAGCTAGGAAAAGAGATGCTTCACCAGAAGGGGTGCCAAGAGTGCCACTCTGTGGAAAAGCAGGAGAATGCTCTCGGTATGCTCGGCCCTAGCTACTTCGGCCTTCTGGGATCACAAACAACCCAACGAACTGTTTCGATTCCGAGCGTGTACGCGGGCAAGTACAAGAATGAGGTCGCCACGATCGACGATGCTTACGTTGAGAACGCGATCAGAACCCCTAACGCACAACTTGCCATCTACACCCACGGGCCAAACAAAGGCAATCCCTACCCTCCAGTTATGCCGGCGTATTCAGATATTGAGGATCTTGAAGTCAAAGCGATCACCGCTTACCTAAAAACCTTAAACTCCCCTGAGAATAAGGGCCCTGAGCAAGCCTTCCTTGTTCTCGATCGCCCCTATCGAAAAGGCCCTCCTCCAAGCATTGTCGAAGTCAAAGATCAGGCTAAAATAGTGCGTGTCTCAATTTATGGCACTGGTACACGCTCCATCTGTGTCGGTCTTCCGGGCGGGTACAATTATCTTTTCGACCCATCGACCTTCGCCGTTAGCCGTGTCTGGTATGGAGATTTCCTAGACATTGGAGGAGAACGTCATGAACGCGGAACAGGTCCGAATCACCTACTTGGAGATGTCACGAATCTCGACGGAGCCTTCCTCCCGTTAGGTTCCTCAGGCCCGATCAACCAAGGCTACAAAGACTATGTGCACAACGGTGACTTCAAACGAGCCGCCTTCCAAAAAGAACTAAGAGACCAGCAACTGTACTCTGAGAAGTCCGCCGCTGACGCTCCAAACTTTCTTGGGTATCTTAACAAGAAAGACCAAGCGCCCGTTTTTCTCTTCGAAATCGAAGGCGTTGAGTACCGCCAACAACTCACCTTCAAGGGAGAAAACAAAATCATGTACTCGTTTGAAACACGGAACGCCGACAAGGACATTTGTTTCCAGGTGGACAACTCACGATTTAAGAACGTGAGCAGCACAAGGGGTACGATCGAAGCCGGTATCCTGAGCATACCAGCACACAAAGCCTCATCTTTCAGCGTAACCCTCGAACTGAATCGCTAATGAAATACGCACTGTTCGCGTCACTCGCTATCTCATCTGCAACACTCCTCGCCGCAACGGAAACAGAGTTCTATCCGAGAATTATTCCAGAAGGCTACTCCGTTAAGACCATCGCAACTCCGGTGGATGAAAACGGGGAGGATCTCCTCTTCGGCGTTGGAGGGATTGGATTTCTCTCCGATGGATCAGCGATGATCGCATCCCGCAACAACGGAATCTGGAAGTATCAGGATGAGAAATGGCATCGATTTTCGGAACATCTGCACGATCCTCAAGGTATCCACGTGGTGGATAACAGCTCGGTGATCGTCGCTCAAAAGCCGGAACTCACTCTTATCAAAGATAGCGACGGAGACGGAGTTGCAGACTTATACCAAACTCTCTGTGACGACTGGAGGTACATCGGTGACTACTGCGAGTACATCCATGGTCCAGTCGTAGATTCCGAAGGAAACTATTACCTCAACATCAATCTGGCCAATGGGCCTGACGACATGATGATGCGGCAAAACACTTGGATGGGAAGCGCTGGAGGATACGATGGTTGGAACGTTAAGATCTCTCCAGATGGAAAGATGACTCCCTTCGCCTCTGGGCTCCGCTCCCCTGCCGGTATAGGAATCGATAAGGTGTCCGACGAAATTTGGTACACCGAAAACCAAGGCGGCTGGGTCGCTGCCTCCTTTCTAGCTCATATAGAGGAAGGAAAGTTCTACGGGCACCCGTCCACTCTCCTCGATCATCCAGATTTTCGCGGGCAACCAGAGAAGATTCAGATAGAAAACTTCGAGCATATGCGAAAGCTTCCTTCAGTGTATCTTCCACATGGCGAGCTGAACAACTCTCCCGGTAATCCAGAATTCAATTACACAAAGGGCAAATTCGGTCCTTTCGAAAATCAGATTTTTATCGGCTGCCAAGCTCGCTCTAATATCACTCGTGTTTCGCTCCAAAAGGTGAACGGCGAATATCAAGGTGCAGCCTTCAACTTCATCGACCATCTCCAGTCGGGAGCAATCCGCCTCAGTTTCGATGACAGTGGTAGTTTATGGGTGGGTCAAACCGGTCGTGGCTGGCGTTCTAGAGGCGGTAAGCTCTATGGTCTTCAACGCGTTGAGTGGGATGGAGAAACAGTCCCCTTCGAAATGAAAGACATTAAGTTAACGGCTACAGGCTTCAAAGTCGAGTTTACCAGTCCTGGCAATCTCGATACACTATCGAACGACGACATTAAGGTGAGTCACTGGGGATACAACTACAGCGACGCATACGGATCACCCAAAGTAGACGAACAAAAAGAGAAGGCTGTAATCACCCAAAAATCCGACTATGGTCTTTCCTTCGAATTCGATGTCCCCCTCCAAAAAGACAGAGTCTATCGTATAACAATCGATTCTGAGAGCGTGGCCGGTAAACGACCAAGCGTTGTATCGGCTTACTACACACTCAACCATCTAATCGAATAGCAGGTATGGAAAGCACACTGGGAACTATCGCGATGATCACAGGCTTGTTGATGACGTTCTTAGGTCTCCCAGGCCAAATTCTCAAAACATGGAAAAGCAAATCGGCCAACGATCTTTCCCTATTTATGTGGGGGATGGGCTTCGCCAACGTAGTTGCCTGGACATCCTACGGTCTATTTCGTGAGGAGCCGGATTGGTACTTGGTGATCCCTAACGCTTTCGGACTGCTATTCGTTGCGGTTATCCTGTTTCAGATCTTTCACTACGGGAAAAAGAAACAGAACGTCCCGACAGACAGTCATTCTCCCAAATCCAAAAAATGAAAATCCTTACAGTATTCTCTTTCTTGATACTTTTAACTTCGTCTCAGGCCCAAACGATCAATGTCCTCCTTATCAGTGGTCAAAACAACCACAACTGGAGGCTTACAACTCCACTCATCCACACTTTCCTCGAATCGAGCGAAAAAATTTCGGTCAAAGTCACCGAGTCTCCGCAAACCCTGAACGCTGCGGATCTTTCGGAAATAGATGTCATTGTCTCGAATTGGAATACGTTCGCGAGCAAGAGCGTAAAAAAACCGGTCTCAGAGTGGAGCGAAGAAGCGAAAATTGCCTACGTCGACTTTGTGCGAAATGGAGGCGGGCATGTCGTGGTACACGCGGGCAGCACATCTTTCCATGATTGGGACGATTATTTCGCCATCTCCCTCATGCGGTGGGGCTTGTCGGGAACGACCCATGGAAAGAGACACAGTTTCCCTGTCCGGCTCGATGAGCCCTCTCACCCCGTTCTAAAAAACTTCAACCCGCAAACTCACTTCGACGAACTTTGGCGAAATGTTGAAGTCCACCCCGATGCGACGATCGTCGCCTCATCCTTCTCAGGCGAACCTGGCGGCACTCAGGAGTGGGAGCCGAGCGTGTTCGTAGGGCAATTTGGGAAGGGACGTTGCTTTGCCACCACTCTTGGCCACGATGCAAGTATACTGGCAAGCCCCCAACTTCAGACCCTTATTACCCAGGCGGTTATTTGGACAAAGGGCGAATAACGAAAATACAACCGCTTTAGGTTCAATAAGTACAAAAGAGCTCTGTGGACCCGCCTAAGGATCCCTACAAAATGGAGCTCTTAATACTTACCCTCAATGAAGAACCTAATCATTGTACTCCTAGCAATTGCAACTAGCTTCACCAGCATCTCTGCAGCTGATCTCCCCTTCGGTTTTCCAGAAACCGACCGAACAAAGCAGAGCATTAACCAAGGATGGAGATTCCATCGTGGCGAAGCTGAAGCCGAGTACTATAAAAAGAATTACGACGATTCCGATTGGGAGTTAGTAGACGTCCCTCACACGCTCGCCCTCACCTCCCTCACTCTCGACGACCTTCAAGACGAGAAGACTCAGCTCGTTTTCCACCGCGACGTTGGGTGGTACCGCAAATCCATTACCGTCACCTCCAGTTCCAGCAAAAAGGTTTTCCTAGAGTTCGAAGGAGCTCACCAAGTTACCGACCTTTGGGTAAACGGCAAACACGTCGGTCAACACTCAATCGGCGGATACACGCCTTTCCATTTCGACATCTCCGACTTTGTCTCCCGCGGAAAATCCAACCAAATCACCCTCCTCGTCGATAACCGCCGCAACGCCTTCGTTCCTCCCGATCCAGGCCCCTTCGATTATGTCAAATTCTCCGGTCTCTACCGCGATGTCTATCTCGTGCAGACCAACCCTGTCCACATCGGCTTCAACTGGGAGAGCCTAACCTCTGGCATCAACATCACCACTCCAACAATCGATACCGTGAACGGCAATGCCACGATCAACATCAAAACTGCCGTTAAAAATGCATCTCGTTCCACCGTCGAAGCCGAAGTCACAAACCGCATCATCGACAATCGTGGAATTGTCGTGCTCAAGCTGATACAGTCTCAGAAAATCGCTGCTGGACAAGAGTTACAATTCAACCAAATCGGAAGTCTCGAGGACGACGTAAAATTTTGGGACACAGAAAATCCCAACCTCTACCGCGTCAACACTATGGTCAGCGTCAACGGCCAGCCGGTCGACGTGCTCGAAAACCGCATTGGACTCCGAAAGTTCGACCTCGATCCCGTTCGCGGCTTCGTACTCAACGGCAAACCAATCAAGCTCATCGGTTTCAATCGCCACCAACAGTATCCATACATCGGCGACGCGCTTCCTGACTCCCTTCACTACAAGGACATGCTCCAGTTTAAGGAGTACGGCTTCAACGTCATGCGGACCGCTCACTACCCTCAGGACGATGCTCTAATCGACGCCTGTGACGAACTCGGAATCCTCGTTTACGAAGAAGCCCCTTCCTGGATCTCCATGTCAAACGATGGTGAGTGGTGGGACAATTTCGAGCAATCCGCCCGCATCATGATCCGCAACCACCGCAACCACCCTTCGGTCGTCATGTGGGGAGCTGGCATCAACCACCGCGGCTACGTGCCCGTCATGCACAACACGGTTAAGCAAGAGGACCCCACTCGCCTCACCGCCTCGCAAGGAGCTCGCTGGACGGGTTGGCAAGCTTCCGGCCTGACTGATATCAATGCCAACATGCTCTATGGCCCCTTCATCTGGGATCGCTCCGAGCCAATGTTCGCCATGGAAGGACGCAGCGGAGCCGAGCACGTCGCACCCTACAAACAGGACGACCTCATGGTCGGCCTCATCTCCTGGGTCGCCCACGCCTACTACACCTTCCACCCAACTCACGACAAAGCCAACGACAAGCGTGACCGCACTCGCAGCGGTGCAATGACAATCTTCCGCCACCCTCGCCCTTACCTCGATTGGTACAAAGCGGAGCTTCTCGAAGCGCCCTTCGTCGATATCAAAGAGGAATGGATGCCAGGCACTGAAGAAGTCGTAGTCTACAGCAACGCTCTCGAAGTTGAGCTTTTCCTAAACGGCAAATCAATCTCTCGTCAAAAACCGAGCTCCGACGAGAAGTACAAGGGGCTCGATCACCCACCGTTCCATTTCGAGAATATTGAATACACCGAAGGTAAACTGGTAGCGAAAGCGTACTTTGAAGATGGAAACGAAATGGAGTCGATCAAAGAATCCGCTGGTTCCCCAGCAGCGCTCCGACTCGTGCTCGATACCGAGGGACGTGAATTCCATGCCGACGGCACCGACATTGTTGTGGCTTACGCTCACATTGTGGACGCAAAGGGTGTAATCGTTCCCGACGCTCAAAACCTCGTTACCTTCAAGGTCGAAGGAGACGCTTCAGTGATTGGGGATGGCACGAACATCAACGCGAATCCGATGTTCCCAGAATACGGTGTCGCGCCCGCCTTGATACAAGCTGGGCACAGTCCTGGAAAAATCCGTGTCACCGCCAGCTCCCCTGGCCTTCGCTCTACAACAGTATCTCTCACAAGCTCTACAATCGGAAACGACATTGTAGTGAACACAGCACAAGCAATCTACGACTTTCGTAGCGAACGCGTCGACCTAGGAGCCCACGATCAGCTTGTGCAATTCGACTGGAACCTCTGGAATGGCACCGACAACGAGCCATCATCCTACACTCTCACATCGATTCCTGATGCGTCAGTGACAATCGCACCAAGCTCTGAGTCGGGCGTAATTCGCTGGCTAGGAGAAATGAATGTGATAGGTAAATATGGATACGCCTACGGCGACGGCGTTGTCGCCATCGATGAGCAAGGCCTCGATCTCACCTTCGAAAAACTTCCCAAAGGGATCTACAAGCTCACCACCTGGCACCACGCGCCACGCAGCAACTCCGACCACATGGATACGAATGTGGACAAGCTGAAGAGCCTGACCATCCACAAAGTACCCTACGAGGATGAGCTCACCCTTTCCTCCCCAAGCCTTATCGAAGGAGACTCACTCACAACGAAGGTCACTGAAGGCAAGGAGATGCAGTTCTCCCCAGTCGCTACCGCAGAAATCGTTTTTGAGTCAGACGGCAAGAGCCCCGTCGTGATCAATTTCAACGGGTCGCAAAACAAAGGTATTTGGCTAAACGCCTTCGAGATAAGCGAGTGGGCTGAATTCTGAAAACCAAAGTAGCGGGGGCATCCTGCCCCAGACCACAACCTCCACCGATCCACCGACGCGGGCTAAAGCACCGCGCTACTAAAAAAAACTCCCCCAATTTTGTGCGGTCTTAGGAATCGGTATCGTCTATAGTGTAGAAAATGCTCACTACGGACGAAGAGTTACTAGACGCCTTCACAGAGGCACAGTCGGACCAGGCTTTCGAAGCCCTGGTGCAGCGCCACCTTAGCATCGCGTTCTCGACTGCCTATCGGGTTACCCAAAACTCGAGTCTAGCTGAGGAAGTCGCCCAAAACGTCTTCATTAAACTCGCCCACGATACGAAGAGCTTGAAAAGGAAGAATTCTCTGGGGGCGTGGATCCACAAGGTCGCTTTTCGCCTCGCCATCGATGCGAACCGGTCGGAACAGAGCCGAAAGAAACGGGAACAAAGCTCCGCCGAACTCTCTGAAAACGAACAGGCCAGTCGCTACGACGAGAATTGGAGAAAGGTAGAGCCGGTCCTCGACTCCGCTTTGGCCGACCTCCCGGAAAAAGACCGTACCGCCGTCGTTCTCAGATTTCTCGAGAACGCAAGCTACGCAGAAATAGGCCGCTCCGTCGGACTTAACGAGAACGCCGCCCGCATGCGGGTCGATCGAGCGCTCGGAAAACTGAAGCGGATTCTTCAGCACAAAGGCATTCCTACAACTGCAGCAGCCCTGAGTGCGGGTCTAGCGTCAAGCTATGCCGCTCCTGCCACGAGCAGCTCATTCGCAACCATCGCTCTACAGACGCCAGCCTCCGCATTGCAGTCAATTAACTCTGTTCTAATGATGAAAACGAAAACGATGATCACCGCCGCCTGCGTATCCATAGCCGCCTGCACCACAAGTGGCTATCTTGGTTTCCAGTACGGAGAAGAATCAGCCAACTCAGAACGATCGGACAGCTATCGTTATCACGAGCAAACACACGTTGACGAGGTGCCCGCACAGATGACACCGGCCGAGCCCGCGACAGTATCGACAAAAAGGATAACAACTGAGAACCTATCTGCCCCATCACCTGATCCAGCGGCAGAGCAGTCCGCAAATAGCGAGTTTCTCAGGACTTTCATCAAGCAGATGAGAGAGCTCGAGCAAGGGACTTTTCGCCTAGAGGTGTTCGACAGTAATGGAAATATTACAGACACCTTCGCCACTCTCTACGACTTAAACGAGACTCAACGAAACTCCCTGACTCAATCCATAAGCGAAGCCAGAGAGTCCTACTACAATCTCGTGAAGCAAAACGCGGTACTCAACAAGGAAGACGACAACTCATTCTCCGTTAGCGTCTCGCCTTTCAGCGGCGGTGCCGATGTTTACGACGCTCTCCTTGAACGCTTCCAAAGCAACCTCGGAGAGGCAAAGTTCGCCGAGTTTTTGGATGTAGGTGATTCAGAACTACGGAGTGAATTCAATGAGTTCGGAGCCAGCCAACTCGAGATGGATTTCAAGCGAACCCTCGACAAGGACGGTAAAGACAGAAATGGGGAACCGAGCAAATACCGTTGGGATGTGAAGGTCCGAAGCAAAAGCGATAACGGGCGATCACAAAACTGGCACAGCCAAATGGGAGACACTCGATTCCAAAAAGAAAACGACCTAGCAGTCTGGCTCTGGGGCAATGAGTTGGACCTTTGAGCCGGCGAAATGTAGGGCTGCCGCTCGTCGGCACGCCGCAGATTCATAATCCTGCAACGCGGCGTTCCGCAAGCGGAAGCCCTAAAAAGATAGAGACAAAAAAAGGGCGGCTCAACGTGCCGCCCTACAAAAAAGACGAACTTGCGAGTCCTTAAGGGAGCTTCGCGTTTGTGATCTTAAGAACCACTGGGTTTGGCCATTTGCGGTCGTTGTAGATACGTTGTGCCCGCATGGCTGAGATCATCAATCCGTGGTCAGTCTGTTCCCAACGCACTGAAGGATCTACATCCAAGTAGTACTCGAGAATCTTGCTGGTCTGGCCAAGTACCGAAATCTCAGTCTTCTTGCTCGCCTTTACGTGCTCGAGGAGGAAGTTGCGACGAGTCCCCCAAGTCCATGGATCGCCACAAACAAAGGCATAAACGGTGTCCTCGTCCTTTTTCTTTGTATACCAGATATCTCCTTCTCGGATGACATGCCATGGACGAACCTCATAAATAGCCTCCTTGTTCAACATCATCCACGCTCCCATCTCGATCAAAGTACGGTTTTGTTCGTGTGGAATCATTCCTGATTGGTCCGGTCCTATGTTAAGAAGCATCGTCCCTCCCTTGGCCCGGGTTTCAATTAGGTTCTGTATCCACAAACCGCCATCTTTGTAAGTTTCGTTGGTTGGCTTGAACTGCCAAGAGGTTCCCATAGTGAAGTTTGCCTCCCAAGGTACATCGAGAACTTCTTCAGGAAGGCTTTGAGTCGTGGAAGCTGAAATCTCCGGAGTCTTGATCGCGCCGCGGGTAATCAGGCAGTTTGGCTGCATTTCCCAGATCAGCTCCTTGAGACCGCCATCATTGTGCCCTTTCGGGCCATCGAGGAACATGACGTCGATGTCCCCGTAGTTAGTGAGTAGCTCCTTCATCTGAGCTACATTCACGTCGTACAAACCAGGGTTATTTTCCGGCAAGGCTTCTGGCTTTGTGCGCGTGATCTCAGTTCCTTGCTTCCAGAGCACATGGAAGTCATCAGGCGAGAAATAGAATCCGATCTTGATCCCTTGAGCGCGGAACGCATCGACCACCTCGGCTACAATGTCATTCTTGTAAGGAGTGGAGCTGATATCGAACTCCGAAGTATCCGTATCGAACATACAGAACCCGGAGTGATGTTTTGTGGTGAAAACAACGTACTTGAAACCGCTGATCTTAGCCTGACGCGCCCACTCATCCGCATCAAAACGGGTCGGATTGAAGGTTTTAGGAAGCTCTTCAAAAAAGTCCTTCGCATACTCGGGCGACGCACCAACCAAAGAGTGGCTGATCACCGTCCCGATCTGGGCATCCACGCTCCAATGGATAAACAGGCCAAAGCCGGCATCCTTGAGCCATTCAAGCTTTTCGGGCTTATTCTCTGCGTAAGAGACACTCAATCCCGCCAAGAAGAACAAGGCGATACGAGTAGTCGTTTTGGTAAAGGCACAAACGTTTCGTAAGGTCATAGGGTAGTTAGTTAGACGCATGTATAGGGAACGAAACCGCAGCATGCATAGGCTAAGGCTTTTGTCGTTTTAACATTACAGCACTGGGTGCCTTTACTAAAGTTCACTATTCCGGCGATTGCACGCCGCGGGAGTGGATTTATTGTCGTCGATCGGGATTTTTTCCCCTAGTTAGGCTGAACGAATGGTTCGTCACATCCATACAGTTTCCCCCCACTATGATCCGATCTCGTTTTAAGCTCTTACTCAGTTCCACCGCACTCAGCCTCCTGCTCCCGGCATCGGCGCAGGACAGCACCAACTACCCGACGATCGGGGAGATCGTTCGCTTCAGCGACGAAGCGAACAAGATTCTTTCGAGCGACGCTAAGATCGAAGTAATCAGCTCTGGTTACGTCTGGTCGGAAGGTCCTGCCTGGAACAAACAAGGAGGCTTCCTCGCGTTTTCGGACGTTCCCGAAAATAAAGTCTACAAGTGGGTTGAGGGCAAAGGAGCTAGTCTTTGGATACAGCCATCCGGGTACACAGGTCTCGGCGAATACGCTGGTTCCGATGGAAGCAACGGACTCGCGTTTGACGACGCTGGCAACCTCTACTCCTGCGAATGCGGCGACCGACGCATCTCCATTCTGACAAAAGGACAAGGAAAACGAACGCTCGCCGACAACTACAACGGGATGCGATTCAACTCTCCGAACGACATATCCCTTCACTCCAACGGCGACATCTACTTTACCGACCCGGAGTACGGGCTTCCCAAACCAGGTCTCGACGGCAAGGAAACTCCTTACATGGGCGTTTATGTGATTCGCAAAGACGGTTCAGTTGAGCTGGTGGACGATAGCCTCACCGCGCCCAACGGAATAGCCCTGTCAGTTGACGAGAAAACCCTTTACGTCGCCAACTCTGACCGAGCGAACAACCCGAAAGTCTACGCGTATCCAATCAAAAAAGACGGTTCGTTTGGTAAACGTAGAACCTTTTTCAACGCGCAAGACTACCCTGCCCTCAAAGGCATGAGTCCGGACGGCATGAAGTTCGATGCCAGAGGGAACCTTTGGATTGGCGGGATCATCGGAGGCGTGGTTCTCAATCCACAGGGAGCCCCAATCGCCCTGATTAACTCAGGCGAGAAGATCTCTAACTGCGCCTTCGGTGGCCCAGACGGCTCAACCCTCTACATGACCTCCGACACTTACATCATTAAGGTGGAGACCAAGGTTAAGGGCATCGGTTTCTAAAGGAGGGCAACCCTCCTGCTACTTGATCAGAATCTTGAATACGAAGGCGTGATCGCCGGGCTTCTTCTTCGGTAGCTGAATAGCCAGCTCCTCTTTGCGTTGTTCGAACTTCAGCTTACCGCGGTGCCCCAACAAGCTAACCTTAGCGATCTCTTCGTTACAATCAGTGAGAGATAGCGACTTGATCTTAACCTCCTTGCCGTCTTCCGGCCAACCAAAGGCAATCGCGTAAAGTACACCATCCTTGGTCGTGAAACGGATGTCCTCGGCCTTAAAACCATCAAATTTAAGGTCCGACAAGTGACCAACCAATGTCTCAGTTGGGCCCTCTCCGTAGATCAGCCAAGGACGTGTCCCATAAATCGCCTCACCATTCACCTTCAACCAAGCTCCGATCTCGCGCATGATCCGCTTCTGCTCTTCAGGGATCGTGCCATCCGCCATCGGAGCTAGATTCAGCAACATGTTACCGTTCTTACTCACGACGTCTGCCAGATCATGTATAATCCGCGCCGTTGAGTAATACTCAATTCCTCCCGCGTAGCTCCAAGTGGTTCGAGAAATGGAGGAGTCCATGAGCCAAGGCTCGGGATAGATCTCCGGCATCCGACTACGCTCGAGATCCACAGTCCCCGTTCCAAGCGGCATGTCAGGGCGTTTAAACGTAAGCACGTAGTCAAGCCCCTCTGCCTCGCTGTGATTATAAAAGTGAGCGGCCATCTCCTGAATGTACTTTTCAGGCAGGATCTGCATGCGGTTGTCGAACCAGATCATATCAGGCGAATAGGCTTCAACAACCTCCTCAACCTTATCTCTCCATTCCGCGGCAAACTCATGACTTGGAGCTGGGAACGGGTTGTACGCCTTCCTCCCTTTTACGCCAAAAGCTGAGTTCGGCACTGGTGGTCCATACAATCCTTCATACTCAGGATTACTCGTGTCCGTGCTAGTATCCATTGTTGGATACCACCCCCACTTCCACTGATGGTGGAAACTGGTCATAAATTTCAGCCCTTTCGCGCGGATCGCCTTTTCGAGCTCCGCCACAACATCGCGCTTCGGCCCCATGTCCTTCGCATTCCACTTCGTAATCTCAGAGTCCCACATCGCGAAACCGTCGGCGTGCTCAGCAACAGGCCCCGCGAATCGAGCGCCTGACTCCACAAATAGCTCGGCCCACTCTTCCGGATCAAAATTCTCAGCCGTGAACATCGGGATGAAGTCCTTGTAACCGAACTCCTTTAACGATCCATAAGTCTCCTCGTGGTAAACGTTCTGCTTGGAGCCCTTCTTGTACATGTTTCGGGAGTACCAATCCGTATTCCGAGGACCCAAGCTAGCCGAGTACGGTCCCCAATGCAGGTAGATGCCAAACTTCGCATCCCGAAACCACTCAGGACATTCATATGCCTGCAACGATTCCCATGTGGCGTCGAAGCGTGCTTCCTCTTTCCCAGTGCAAGCGATCGCCAAAAAGGCAACGGATGCAGTCAAAACCGAGCGACAAGTTTTCATATGTAATTCCCTTTTTTACTTATGAAATTCCATTTGGCAACGACAACACCTCCAAATCGGAGTTAAATCAGTTAAGCTAATCTCGTCCGCGCACAAAAAAATCCTCCCGAACCTTTGTCCGAGAGGATTGATAAAAAAGTCTAAGTACCCAGTTACAGCGAGTTACTACAAAGCTCCGTCTACCGGATTCGGCTTCAACGTTTCGTCCGAGACGCCCAGCAGAGACGGAACCCATGGCTTTGCCTTACCTGCCCCTGAAACCTTGAAAGAAACCGAAGCGGCTTCGAGTCCATCCGACTCAGCGAGTAAAGTCACTTCTCCCTCTTCTCTAGAAGCCTGAACCAATATCTGGCAAAGCCCCTGATAGAGGTGACGCTGATCAGCCTTGTCCGGTTCATGGCTATTTGGGTCTCCATTGCCAACCCCTAGGTTTCTGCCGCAGCCAGTTACTGAGAATCGAATTAAATTAGAAGCATTCGGAACCACCCGACCTTCCGCATCGAGCACGCGTACTTCCACTGGAGCCAAGTCTTGATCGTCCGCGTCTAACTCACCTCGTTCAGCAATCAGCTCAACTTTTACCGGCTCGCCAGTAGTTTCGTGGACAGTCGAGAGAATCTGCTCGCCGGCGGAGTCGAAACCACGGGCTTCCAATTTACCGGGCTGGTAAACAACACTCCACTCCAAGTGACCGTTTTCTTCTACTGATTGCCGGCCTAGCAGCTCTCCGTTGAGATAGAGCTCAACTTCGGCACAGTTCGTGTAACACCAAACATCGATCGCTTCACCTTCCTTCCCTCGCCAATTCCAATGGGGGAAAACGTGAAGCAAAGGCTCATCACGCCACCATGCACGATAATACCAATAAGCGTCTTTTGGAAAGCCACAGAGGTCTAGTATTCCGTATCCAGTAATCACTGTCGGGAAACGGCACGGGTAGATCTCTCCACGGTAGTCGAACCCGGTCCAGAGAAAGGTGCCCATCATGAAAGGACGATTCGCGCAATCCTTCCAGGTTTCCATGATGCTATAGCCCCAAGGCGTGCAGGTTTCGCCGTAGGAACTGATGATCTCCTTGCGCTTGGGATTCGTCCAAAGCGGTGTGTCGTGATACTGAATTGGCGGGTCAGTCACGACCTTTTCGTACACGCCTCGATTCGAGGCTGAACCTCCGGTTTCAGATCCGACGAGTGGCCAGTCCGGGTACTTGGCGTGAAAATCATCGTAGTTTTCGCTTCGCTGTCCTGAACGATAGTTCGTACCAAAAACATCCAGACGGAAGCCTTCCTCTTCGTGCAAATCGCAAATGTCGATCCAGTCGCAATTCATGGCATAGGTGACGGGTCGAGAAGTATCCAAACGCTTAACACGTTGCTGCATTTTCCTCATCATGCGGATGCCGACTTTCGTATCTTGCACCAGCATGTCCTCATTCCCCAATGACCAAAAAACGATGCTTGGATGATTCCGCCCGCGACGAACCAAGTTATCGAGCTGCTTTTCATACTCCGGTGCAGTGCCGATGAGGCGAGCTTCATCCATGACCATGACGCCGAGCCGGTCGCAGATTTCGAGCATCTCCGGAGTCGCCGGGTTATGGGAGGTACGAATCGCATTCACCCCCATCGACTTCATCTTGTGGATACGCCACTCTTGCAAAGCGTAGGGAATAGCGATTCCGACACCTGCGTGATCTTGGTGGCTACAGACTCCCTTTAGCTTGATGTTCTTGCCGTTAAGAAAAAAGCCCTCGTTCGAACAAACTCTGATTGTACGAATTCCGAAACTTGTTTCGAATCGATCAACCACCTCGCCATCTACTTTCACGAGGGTTTCGAGGACATACAGAATCGGAGTATCAGGACTCCAGAGCTCAGGATCCGCAACTTCCAGAGACTGTAAAATCGCCTCACAAGAATCTCCACATACTCCCATTTCAACGGAGCCACTAGCAACCAACTCCCCAGCAGGACTCACTACATTCGAAACGATTTCACACACAACCTCATCCGCTAGGTCGTTACGTACAGATGTCTCGATATTTAGAGTCGCTCGACTCAGATCCGATTCATCGAGAACAGGCTCAACAAAAGTCCCCCAACTAGGGACATGCACCGCATGAGTCTTTACCAGTCGAGCATCACGATAGATACCGCCGCCTTCGTAGGACCAGAGTTCAAAGTCATTCGCATCCACGCGAATCGCGACTGTGTTTTGTCCTCCAAATTCCAATACATCGCTAAGATCGAAGGTGTAGCTCGCATACCCACTCCACTCCCGTCCGATAAAGTGACCATTGCACCAAACCTCGTAGTTTCGGTAAACCCCGTCTAGCTCGAGAACAAAGCGTTTCCCCTCATCTTCAGACGAAACATCAAAGGTCTTTCGATACCAGGCAATGTCAGTCGGCAAGGAACCGTGAATCGGCTCGTTCTTCCCAGAGATTTCGCCCTCGACCACGAAGTCGTGCGGCAAGTTCACAATGCGCCAATCACGGTCTGAGTACTTGACTGTGGAAATCCCGTGATTACCGGCCTTCATCCAGTGAGCACGTTCAAAGCGCTGAGCGTGAATACCATGATAATTGGTGGTTTCAATGTCTCCAAGATGGAAACGCCAATCAAAGTTCATAGAGAGGACTTCACGTCCTGAAGAAGAATCAGAATTCGTATTCATAGAAACAGTATATAAGTGTGAGTGACCTGTAGGGTTGGAGCTTGCTCCAGACCGCAATGCAGGATCAGAAAGTTCGCGGGATGGGATTCGGACAAAAGTCCCACTCGATTTCTAGTCTTCCCAGTGGGCGTCTATAATAGCCTGCAAATGCGGGTACTTTTCATCCCCTTCATTCAGCTCGGCACGCTTTTTCAAGATCTCCGCCTTCAGCTCAGCGATAATATCTTTGTACTCAGGGTCCGAATACCGGTTAACATCTTCATCAGGATCACGCTCGAGATCGTAGAGCTCCCAGGCCGCAGGAGTCTGAACAACCTTGTTGCATTTCCCAACCCACTCCGTTGACGGCGTCCCCATCTGCGATTCGTCGAAATGGTAGCCATAGTAGAACATCAACTTGTAACGCTTGGTTCGGATGCCGAAATTCGCAGGCACATCGTGATGCACCATGTGCATCCAATAACGGTAGTAGACGGAGCTGTCCCAGCCTTCGACCTCATCGCCTGTCGCAACCGTTTCCGCAAAGCTTCGTCCCTGCATATAGCTAGGGGTCTCACCTTTCGCGAAGTCTAAAACAGTTGGAGCGTAGTCGACATTGTTGACCAACATATCGGTCTCGACTCCTCGCTTATCCATATCCGGATGGCGAATAATCAGCGGCATATTCGCAGACTCTTCATACATCCAACGCTTGTCTTGCAAGTCGTGCTCCCCGAGCATCATTCCTTGATCGGAAGTATACACGATGATCGTGTTGTCCCAGAGATCGTTCTCCTTCAGGTATCCGAAAAGTCGGTTCAGGTTATCATCGATCCCCTTCACACAGCGAAGGTAGCGTTTTAGGTAATGCTGGTAGGCTTGGTGAGTCGCTTCGCGATCATCTTCGGGACCGCCTTCCGGGAAATAGTTGAAGACATAATTCCGGATTTCGTGACGACGCGAAACAGAAGTCCCAATCACTCTGCGTAGCGAATCATTTTCACCCCGCGTTCCAATGGAGCCCCAAGTGGACTGATCGTAGAGATTGTCGGGCTCGGGCACATCGATATCAGCCAAGAAGTCTTCATAACGCCGAGCGTACTCGAAGTAGTCATGCGGCGCTTTGAAATGGTGCATCAAGAAGAAGGGCTTGTCCCTGTCTCGCTTGTTTTCGAGCCAATCGAGACTGCTATCGGTGTTGATATCCGAGCTGTGCCCAACTTCTTTCACCGTAGCGAGCTCAGGATTCGCATGCAAATCGCCATACTCCGTTACGCCCTTTTCAAAGTAAGCGGGATCATAGTAACTGCCTTGCTCATGAGCATCGGCCATTACCTTGTAATAGTCGAAGTTCGGCTCTTCATGCAGATGCCACTTTCCTACAAGCGCGGTTTCGTAACCGAGTTTCGAAAGCTCCTGCGGCAAGTACTGCTTCTCTGTCGGCAACGACCCGTTCAAGTCGAGCACTCCGTTCGTCTGTGAATGCTGCCCAGTGAGAATACACGCCCGGCTCGGCGTGCAAATCGCATTGGTCACGAAACAGTTGCGAAAAAGGATTCCGTCAGCCGCTAGCGCATCGATATTGGGGGTGAGATCCAATCCCGCGAGTCGCCCTCCATAAGCTCCGATGGCATGCGAGGCATGGTCATCGGACATTATGTAGAGGATGTTGTACTTCTTAACCTGTGACATCGGCAGAGCCTATTTATCCCAATGCGTATCTATGATGGCTTGCAGCTTCGGATAGCCTTCGTCCGTCTCGTTGAGATCTTCACGCATCTTCTTGAGACGTTGCTTAAGTTCACGAGTGACATCCTCGTATCCATCCTTGCCGTACAAGTTCACCCGCTCCTCCGGATCGTTTACCATATCGTAGAGTTCCCAGGCCACTGGAGTCTGGTCGATAAGGTTCGACTTCTCCAACCAGTGGAACGCCTTGGTCCCCATACGCTCCTCATCGTAGTGACGACCATAATAGAAGATCAGTTTGTACTCCTTAGTCCTGATTCCGAAGTGAGCTGGCACGTCGTGATGGATCATGTGCATCCAGTAGCGATAGTAGACAGCATCGTCCCATTTCTCATCCGCCTTTCCAGTCTCGATGACTGAAGCGAAGCTGCGTCCTTGCATTTGGCTCGGCACCTTGCCTCCCGCTAATTCGATAAGCGTTGGACCGAAGTCCGTATTGGAAATCATCATATCATTGCGAAGACCTGAGTACTTAGCCTTCGGGTGGCGTACGATGAAAGGCATGTGGATCGATTCCTCATAAATCCATCGCTTATCCTGCAAATCGTGCTCACCGAGCATCATCCCTTGGTCGGAGGTGTACACGATGATCGTATTTTCCCAGAGACCTTCCTTCTTCAGGTATTCGAACAAGCGATTCAGATTGTCGTCTACCCCCTTCACGCAACGTAAGTAGCGCTTCACGTAAGTCTGGTACGCATCAAAAGTGTCCTTGGCTGGATTTGTAGTCGGCCCTCCGTTTAGCAAATCCACATAATGGCGCTGGTTGTGGCGGGCTGAAACCGAAGTTCCGATACGATCACGCATACCATCGCCATAACCTCGGGTGCCTTCCGATCCCCAATAAGGGTCGGAATAAAGGCTCGAGGGTTCCGGGATGATCTCGTCCTCAAGATACTCATCATAGCGAGGCGCATTTTCGAACATGTCGTGCGGAGCCTTATAGTGATGCATCAAGAAAAAGGGCTTCTTCTTGTCGCGACCGTTCTCCAGCCACTCCAAGGTCAAATCCGTTATGACGTCGGAGCTGTGTCCCTTCGTCTTGATAACTGGCAAATCCGGATGATCACGCGTGCCGCCGAAGGTCATTCCGATCTCCTGGAAATCTGGGTCAAAGTACGTCCCTTGCTCCCCTTCAGCTACCATCACCTTCCAATAGTCGAAATCGGGCTCAACCCCTAAGTGCCATTTCCCGATCAAAGCGGTCTGGTATCCCATATCCTTGAATACATTCGGCAGGTACTGACGCTCGAACGGCATCTTCGTATCCAAATCCAACACCGTATTCGTTTGCGGATACTGTCCCGAGATGATGCTCGCTCGGCTCGGAATACAGATCGAATTGTTCACGAAGACATTCTCGAACAGTAATCCCTCATCAGCCAACGAGTCTAAAACCGGCGTCGGATTCAAGCCCGAGAGCCGCCCACCATAGGAGCCGACAGCATGGGCCGCATGGTCGTCGCTCATGATATAGAGCACGTTGAGTGGCTTCGCCTTGGCGGTATTTTCGCCTAGGGCTACGGCAGCTATAAGAACGAGCGCAGGGAGCAACCCTCGCAGACCGGTAAAAAAGAACGAGCCCGCAGTACCCCCTGCGGACTCGTTCCTATACCCCTTACTTTTTTTGCTACTACAATATTGAAACATCGATACTGGCGTTTGAGCTAAGGATTATCTCTCAAACACGGACACATTGTACACAATTTCCCGACACATGGAAATCGACCATTTTCACAGTTTGATGGACTATTTGAACATGACTTTTGTGTCACTTATGCGGGACTATCGTTCACTGACTACTCCGGCACAGGCTCCTAAAAAAGTACCAAACGGTACATATCTCAGACAGGTGTTACGTTTGGACAATTTCGCTCGAGCCAAGGGTGATACTTTTGCCCTTAATCATTAAAATAGCGGTACTTTCCGAGCGCTTTCAAATTTGTGACGATCTCATAAGGGGATCTTCCGCCACTTTTGGTATATTGGTTACCGTCAGCAAGTTCTGGCACACCCCTAATAAAAGCAATCCCCCCACGGACTGCATAATTTAAGCTCACGTTCAACTGAGTTCAGCCCCCAGCCAATAGACCCCATATGGTTCACATCAACGAAAGAAGAGTCACCCAGAAAGACATCGCTCAAGCCGCCGGGCTGAGCATCGCAGCGGTCTCCATGGCCCTTAAAGGCAACCAGGCATTGCCAGAATCCACAATCAATCGTGTACGTAAAATCGCCGAAGAGCTCGGCTACGTTCCAGACCCCGCACTTTCCGCCTTGGCAGCTCACCGCAGCTTCACTCGCCAACGCACCAGCTTCTCAGTCCTCGCACTCGTCACTCACGGTGACCACTCATGCGACTGGGAAAAACGCGAAAGCTCCAAGTCCCTCATCCACTGGACCAGCGAACGAGCAAAGCAACTCGGATACCGCCTCGAGCACTTCTCTACTTACTCAGAGAACCTCTCTCCTAGCCGCCTAAGCCAGATCCTCTGCGCTCGTGGCATCCGCGGACTCATCCTTTCCCCAGCATCACAGCTTCCAGAGGATTGCGGCATCGACTGGGAAAAGTTCAGCATCGTCTCTATCGAGCAAGAAAAGCCTGAACTCGGTATCCATTGCGTCGCCTCCGACCAATACGGCGATATGAAAACGTGCTGGGAAAAGCTCCGCGCAAAGGGGATCCAGAAAATCGGCCTCGCCCTCGACTCTACTTGTCCAAGCGAAGGTAACGAACAGTGGCAAGCCGCCCACCTCTACTCTCTCAGCCACCACGGCATCGAAGCGAAGGACATCGTCCCAACGCTCAACATTGGAGCTGACGATGAACCAGAAAAGCTCGCTCAGTGGATTTCCGAAAACAAGCCGGAAGCCATCATTTCAAATAAGGCAGGCCTTCCAGAGCAATTGAAAGAGCTCGGAGTCAGCATCCCGCAGGACATGGCGTTCGTCAGTCTCAACGCTGAAGACGAATCAGATAGCATCAGCGGGATTCAGCGCAGCTCCGAGATTATCGGTAGCGTCGCGGTCGACACTCTCAACTCGCTCATCCAGCAAAATCGCTTCGGAACACGCCAAGCCGCGATCTCGACAAAGGTTCGCAGCAAGTGGCACGACGGCGAGTCGATCTAAACGACTTCGAAAAGATCTAATCAGTTTCCAAGGCTGCCTCATCGAGGCGGCCTTTTTTTGTTGGGAGGGAGGATAAAGGCGCTCCAAACGTTACATGCCCGCTAGGGACAGCGGGCTCTACCTTTTCAGCCCACGCGCACCAAGCAAACGCCGTGGGCACGGACGTTCACGGCGAAGCTCCCTTTAAACAAACCGACTTCTTCGTGTCGCCACAGGTCAAATACGGTTACTTCTCCCTCCAGGCCGATCAAACGCCAATCGAGACGAAAAACAGTCGCTTCTTCAGCGGTATTGAAAATCCCCACCGCCTTACGCCCATCGACGAGCTCCTTCACGATTACTTCGATACCGTCTAGCTTGTAGACCGTCTTTCCAGGAAGCGCCGTCTCGTCCTGGTGCACTGCAAGAACCTCCGAGTTAGCTAGCAGATTCATCGTAAATGGATCCATCGACTCCATCGTACAACCAATCAGCATCGGGCTAGCCCACAGTGCCCAGAGGGAAATGTGAGTGTACTGCTCATCCGCAGTCAGACGTGTAGGCCGAGGTTCATCAAGACGCGGGTTCTCCACGACATCGCCTACAACCAACATATCCGCATCCGGAAAGTGACCAGGGCCCGCGGCATCACCAGTATCAAGCCAAGCGCGATGATTCTCCCACACCTGATAAAGGTTCAAATTCGGGCCGTCTTCATTCCAACGATCCTTCAAATCGCCCGTGGTCCTCCAACAGTGTACTTCTTTGGCAAACAAGGTCGCGTGCTCCAGAGGAGCAGCGTTGGACAGTGAATACACAATATCACGCCCACACTCCTTTAAGGCGTCTGCCATCTGCTGAGTGTGCATCTCATCATTGGGTCGCCAATCGTACTTCAAGTAGTCGATCCCCCACTCCGCCCACTGCTTGGCATCGCAATGCTCGAACGAAAACGCCCCCATCCGCCAAAAGTAATTTCTTTTCCCGCCACGCGGACCGCTACACGTTTCCTCCGTCCAAACACCATCTGGCGAATCGCTCGATCCACCAACATAGCCAGCGTAAGTCGTTACCCAAGGCGAAGAGTAGATCCCCACCTTCAAGCCGAGTCCGTGGATTTCCTCACAAAGCTCGGCCATGTCTTCGAACTTGCTCGGATCAGGCTGAATGCCATTCCAGTCGCCTCCCCTGATTCCTTGCCAACCATCATCGATATTGATGTAGGACCAACCGAAGTCAGCTAACCCGCTGTTCGCCATCGCTCGAGCGGCCTGCAGTACCTTTTCGCCACTGACACGCGGTCCCCAGCAATTCCAGCTATTCCAACCTAACGGAGGAGTCAGGCAAATATTAGGCCCCACTTCGACACGAAGAGCCTTCTCAGCGACACCAAACTCACTCTCGACGGACAAGCGTAATTGGTAAGTCGCCTCGCTCGTATTCAAAATACAACCACTAATCACTCCCGTCTTGCCATCGATCGCCAGCCCAGCCGGCAGCCAGTCCACGCTATAGCATTTGTCCCCCGCACCGGTCGCGGGAATTTTGTACAAGAAAGGTGCCTTGGGTCGTACGCCAAAAACAGCCGGTCCATGAATTCTTGGCTCTTTGGGAGACTCAGGAGTCAAAATGTAGAGCCCCTCTCCCACGGATGGATCATAAATGGCTATCCCTTCGGCTTGCAGATGCCTTAAAGGAGCAAGACCTGTTTGATCCGCTGCCATCAGAGAACATCCTCCTCAAAACTCCACAAGGTTGGAGAGACCAATACGGGTGTGTGAAAAACAGGTACCATGTTTGCGAACCCCTAAAACTCGAGAGTAGCAGGGGCACTCACTCTTCTCAGTCAATGGGCAGGCTCTGATAGTACAAAGTACTGAGCAGATTGAAAATAGGAGGATCCGCATAAAACATGCCGGATCCCGCCACCTATCATCAGCCTCTACTTCAACTTTTCGCTAAGCGCGACTGACAAGGCCTCTACCAGGTCCGGATGATCCGCTGCGACGTTACGAGTCTCAGCCTCTTCCGTTCGGTGATCGTAGAGTTCAGCTCCTCCGCTTTTGTGTAGAGTAAGACGGAAATTATCCGTCCTCAGCGTACGGGCCCCTCCTCTGTAGCCTAGAGCCGTATGCCCATCGGCGTTGGGATCTTCCAGCTGATCGCGCAATGATTCGCCCTGCACAAAGTGTGGAGTCGGAATTTCCAACAAATCGCAAAGGGTTGGAAAAATATCTAGTGTCTCCACGATGGCATCGGTCTTCTCACCCGCTCTCGTGATCCCTGGATAGGATATGACCAAGGGAGACCTAAGCGCCTCTTCAAAGAGGTTGTGCTTCCCCCAAATCGCGTGCTCACCGAGATTCCAGCCATGATCCCCCCAAAGCAGTACGATCGTGTCATCCTTCCGGCCAGATTTCTCCAACTGATCTAAAATGCGTCCGACCTGCGTATCCGCATACGTAACACAAGCGGCATAATGACGCTTCACTTCGATCGCGAATGCCTCATCTGTGCGAGGGTCTCGTTCCCAACGCTTGTACTTCATAAACTCCCCAGATTTATGCCAAGTCGAGAGCCCCTTTGGCTTTTCCGGATGAGGTACTGGCGGGATCTCTACCCCGTCATACATTTTCAAATACTTGGCAGGAGCTCCAAATGGCAGATGGGGACGAATGATTCCAACCGCCATGAAAAAAGGCGGAGCATCATCTTCAGAGAGCTCCTGAAGTTGGCGCAAGGCTTCCTCGGTGATCAAACCATCTGGATAAATGGAATCATCCCCCTCCTCCGCTTGAAACAATGCCATATCCTCCGCCTTCACCCGAATCTCTCCGTGAGCGAGCCCATGCATAGATCCACGCGGATGCTGCCATGTGCCAGTGGGCATCAAGTTGCGATCCCAAGCGCCAGGCATTTCGACAACATTGGGATCGTCCCAGTCCGGGCCACCCAAACCTCCCGGGTGATGCGAGACCTTGCCGACAGAAACTGTAGTGTATCCATGAGACCGAAACCACTCCGGCATCGAAGGATGAACGCCCTCTGGCGAAGCTCCCATTTTCTTCGCTCGCTGGAACAAGGCGTCGTTTTTCGCCGTCCCGTAACGCCCCGTCAGCAAAGTGAAACGCGAGGGACCACAACTCGGAGAATTCACATAGTGCCGATGAAAGGCACGCCCTTGCTCTGCCAGGCGATCAATATTCGGAGACTTGATGTAATCAGCACCGAAACTTTTGAGTTCGGGTCGCAGATCATCGACGCAGATCAGCAACACGTTCTTTGGCTTAGCGTCAGCAACCGACGCGACAGCCGAGAGAATAAGAAAAATAGAGGAAAGCCAGTGCGGGGTACGAAGCATGACGCAGAAAAACCTCTACGCTTCGAAAGGTCAATCAATCAGGATATACCCAGACGAAGGGAATGTGTGCCGCAATTTCGAATACACACATAGAACTGCGGCAAAGTTCGTCTTCCCAAAAGACGAAGAGCTACCTACATCGATTAATTGGTAGGGTCGGCGCTCGTCGCCGTACCGTGCCGGTTTGATCCAGGCTCTGCGGTACGGCGGCAAGCGCCGCCCCTACAGAACCCAATAGACTTAAAGGGAGGACTAGAAGCTCTCGCGGAAGCCAGCTCCGTCTTTGAGCTTTTCCAGAGCAGCTTTCATTTCCGCAGCAAGCTCGGGATACTGAGCGAGAACATTGTTTTGCTCACTTGGGTCCTTTTCCAGGTTGTAGAGAGATTCTGGAATCGGATCACGATCATACCACCACTTTGGATTCGAAGGTTCGATGTACTTCCAGTTCCCTTTGCGAATCGCCAAGCCAAAGGACTCTTCGACAAGAAACTCTTGGCCCTTCTCGTCTTCTCCAAGAAACGCAGAAAGAGTGGAACGGCTATCGATCCCTTCGTCATCGGCCAAATCCTCGCCGATGATTTCCGCGAAAGATGCCATCAAGTCGATTTGGCTGACCAAAGCCTCGCTCGTTGCTGGCTTGATACGTGCGGGCCAACGAACAATAAACGGAACGCGCGTTCCCCCTTCGTAAATCTGGTATTTACCTCCTCGATACACGCCTGATCCATCATGCCCCCGATCTTCTTCTTCGGCAGAACATAGGACAGTTGTGTCATCTTCGTAGCCATCGTCGTAAACAGGGCCATTATCGCTCGAGAAGATCACGATCGTGTTTTCAGCCATGCCATGTTCTTCGAGAGAATTCATGATCTCACCAACGGCCCAGTCGAAAGCAACCATAGCGTCACCGCGAAATCCTAATTCGGTAGCCCCTTGAAAACGCGGATGAGGAGCACGTGGAACATGAATATCTTGCGATGCGAAGTAGAGGAAGAACGGCTCGTCCTTAACGGCCATCGCCGCTAGGTACTGCTTTGTTTCTTCGACAAACACATCTGCGATCGTCTCTTCATTCCAAAGAGCGGACTTGCCACCAGACATGTATCCAATTCTACCGATACCGTTGACCACACTATGATTATGACCATGCGTGCTTTGGTAGTAAGTCATCGCCTCACGATTGGTCTTACCATCTGGGTATTGAGTGCTTCCCGGGATCTGAACATCTTTGAGCGTATTACCGACGTAGATCGGATCGTTTGGATTCAGATTCACGACCTCATAATTGCGCAGGTAAACGCAAGGGACGCGGTCATTAGTCGATGGCAACAAAAAGGAGTAATCAAAACCGAGCTCCAGAGGTCCTGGTTTCACCTGGCCGTTCCAATCCGTTTTCACTCCCTCTTCACCAAGGCCGAGGTGCCATTTGCCAATCACCGAGGTATGGTAGCCAGCTCGCTTGAACAACTTCGGCAAGGTTAGCTTGTCAGTGGGAACGATCAGAGGAGCATTTGGCGGCAAAACGCGGGCTCCGTAGCGAAAAGCGTGAATTCCAGTCAGAAGAGAAAAACGTGACGGTGTGCAAGTGGCCGCAGAACAGTGGCCGTCGGTGAAGTTGATACCTCCATTCGCCAGGCGGTCGATATTTGGAGTTGGGATCATTTTCGATCCATTCACTCCAATGTCTCCAAATCCAACATCATCGCCATAGATGATCACCACATTCGGGCGATCCGCTGCAAATGTCGCTGCAGCGATACTGGCTAAGCCACAAAGAAACAACCTGCGGGCAAGACGGGGGAGAATCGATACTTTCGTCATCATCATCTGAATACAGTTAAATAGGTATAGGTGTTCAAACGCCACTCTTTCATAAGTGGGGTTTGCTGCACATTGTGCTTCAAACGCGACGAGTCTGGCAACGGCCAAGCCAAATTCTATAAAGGATTGGCCACTTTAACGATTAAACAGCGGATTCATGTTCATTGAGGGACATGAATCCTGCGATTCCTGCACAATTCGCCCGCTAAACGACAAAACTCATCAATACGGCAAACAGGAAGCCTAGTAGCGAAATCATCGTGGTCATCACCGTAAAGGACTGAAAAGTCTGCTTTTCCGTAAGCCCGAAGTAACGATTCACGAGCCAGAAGCCACTGTCATTAACATGCGAGAGAATCGATGCACCGGCCGCGATCGCAATTACCCAAAGCGCCTTTTGCCCGTCGCTTACCACGATTCCCATCTCCTCAACAAGAGGGGCAAGCAAGCTGGAAGCAGTGATCATCGCAACGGTGGCCGAACCTTGGATCACCCGCACAATCACAGCCAAAAGGTAAGCGATCAAAAGCAATGGAAGCCCTGACCCTTGCAACAAAGTCGCGAGATCATCGGCAGCGTGGCTATCGATGAGCATCTGCTTAAAAACTCCCCCAGCACCAGTGATTAGGATGATCAATCCCGCCGGACCAAGCGCCTTCGTGCACAGATCGCGCAGCTCAGCGCCACTTACGCCGCGTTTACGTCCCAAGTAATAGATCGATAAACAAGTCGCGATAATCAGTGCCGTAAAGGGGTGCCCGGCAAATGTCAGGAAGTCCAGAGCTGCACTCTTCTCCAGGGAACCAGCCTTGACCATCGATCCGCAAATCGAGGACGCCAAAATCAGCACGATCGGAAGACCGATAAGGAAAAGGACCATGCTGAAAGAAGGAAGCTCCGAATCTTTGAGCTTCTTCAAGTCATCGCCCTCCTCATTCATGTACTCGGGCACACCCACTTTAATGCGCTTTGAGATCCATGATCCAAACATTGGGCCCGAGATAATCGCAGTTGGAATCCCCACGATCACACCCAGCAAAATCACCCAACCAAGATCCGCTCCTAGCAGTTCCGAAACCGCAATAGGGCCCGGTGTTGGCGGAACAAAACTGTGAGTAACCGCCATTCCAGCGAGCAAAGGAATGCCGTAGTAAAGGATGGGTTTACCACTTTCTCGAGTCAGGGCGTAAATGATCGGAATCAGAATAACCAAGCCTGCATCGAGAAAAACCGGAATCGATATCAGGAAGCCTGTGACCACCATCGCCCACGGGGCCCTCTCAATCCCGAAGAACCCGAGCAAACGCCTCGCCATCGCTTCAGTGCCACCCGAGTGCTCAAGTATCTTTCCAAAAATCGAGCCCAAACCGATGACCGTAGCAATAAAGCCGAGCGCGCCTCCCATTCCATTCTGAATGCTCTTGTTGATTTCCGTAACCGGCATATCTGACAAGAGCCCAACTGCGATACTCGCGATCAACAGGGCGAGAAACGCATTCAACCTCAGCCACAGAATCAGCGACATGAGAAGGACGATAGCGATAACAGCGACCCAAAGGGGTGGTATGCCTAAGGCATAAGCAAGCAAAGGAGACATGAAAACGAGAGATTAGGGATTATTACGGCAACTTCGGTAAAACGCAGAGCGTTCAGGGGACAACCGATGAGACGCCTGAGTCTTAAAGATTCACTAAAGAAATCAACAAAGGATTAAAACAAAAGCAGGATCCCGGGATAGGTCCTGCTTTCAAGATAACCAAAGCGTGGATACGCCTTTTAGTAAACTAAGCGTTTTGGAGGGCAATGCTCCGTCATTGCCTATTACTTCTTCGCCTTGTGAACCTTTTCGTTCTCTTCAGCGATGCGCTTCTTCTGCGCGCCACTCAAGCCGTGCTTAAAGAAATGCTCCGGTTTGTAGTAAACGTTATGCTTCTTCATCGCCGGATCGTGCAGATCTTTACTTAAGTCACAGTCGAAGCGAATGAGAATCGCGTGATTCCTATCCCAAGATGTCGCATTCGTCACATGAGAAAGCCCCCACGTGATACCACGGCCATCCTTTGTATTCGTAAATGCATCCGGCGTATAAGGCCCCGCCGCGTTCGGCATGAGAGACTGAGTAATCGACGCGATTTCGAAGTTCACGCCATCAGGAGCGTATTGAATCGTGTAGTGTTCGTTGCCGTCACGGATAACGAGCGCTGCCATCCCTTCTCCAAATGGGAACATCGTCGTTTCGTGGCCAGAGTTCATGATCGGGTTAAGCGGATGCTTCTCAAACGGACCGAGCGGGTCCTCAGCGATTGCCAAGCCTTGCATGCGCACGAGATCACCTCGCTTGCCGGAGTCTGACTTGAAGTACAAGTAGATCTTGTCCTTGTAGACAAAAGGATGCGGATCGTGGATCGAGTACTGGTCCCACTCTCCTGGAGCACCATTTGCGACAACAATCTTATTGTGCGGAGTCCATGGACCGTCGGGAGAATCAGCATACGAGACCGCTACTGGGCAATCGTCGCCACGCTTACCGCTGGCTTCCATGAAGCCTTGGTAATACAAGTAGTATTTACCCTTCCAATACAGGATATCGGTCGTGGTAACAGAGCGCCAACCTACGTTTGGCTTGGGCGGACGTGGAACCGCAACGCCTTGCTCCTCCCAAGTAAATCCGTCCTCACTCGTTGCATACCAAATTTCAGACAAGTCCCAGTCGGCTGACGGAATCGTATCGCTGCTCTTCGCCGCGCCTTTGGGCGAGGTAGGAGTATTACGGTAGGTGTACCAAACGTAATATTTGCCGTTCGCATAAATCACCTTAGAAGGATCACGACGTGAGATGGTACCATTTCCACCATTGTAATCGAAGCCTTCGAGCTTGGTGTATTTGAACTGCGTATACAGCTCGTTCTTCTCTGGACGCTCAGCCGGATAATTGTCGTAGAGACGCTCCATTGCCGAGCTCAGCTGACGATCTGGCTTTTCCGCCGGCAACATAAACGGAAAACCGCCCTGCTCTTCCTTAGCAGCAGCGCCAGCAACTAGCGAACAGGCGAGTACGAGATGTGAAATTTTCATAGCTAGATTTGGGGCAAAGGCACAGGATTGTACACAATATGCCAATTATTGGGCAAAATGGAACCGTCACTCTCTTGGCCAAGCAAGCCCTTTGGATTGAATCTCCAGTTAACAATTAAAGGGCCCGGAATCAAATTCCGGGCCCTTTTTCCTAAATCTACTGGGGATGAAACGCTACTTTCCTGAGGCTTTCTCGAATGTCTCCCGAACAGAGGCTCCGTCCACAATCGGCAAAAGCACCGCCTTCATCGACTCAACGCGCTCTGGATTCGTAGCAGAAATGTCATTCTGTTCCCCGATATCCTCAGCCAGGTTGAAGAGCTCGAACTTCTGAGGAGGCTGTGGCCCCTGCTTCTTGTTCCACTTCTGGTATGGCATGGTCAGCTTCCAGTCACGATGGCGCAGCGCATAGCCCCGAGCTTCCTGAATCTGATACGGAGCTCCCTTCTTATCATCTCCAAGTAGCGCCGCTAGGTTGCTCTGGCTGTCAGGAGCAGCTCCCTCTGGCAGATCCATTTCGAGCAGTTCTGCAAAAGAGGACATGAAATCGGTATGGGAAACGAGAGCTTGGGATGTGCCTGGCTTGATGCGAGCCGGCCAGCGAACGATGAATGGTACACGAGTACCCCCTTCGTAGATCTGGTATTTTCCGCCGCGGTAAGGACCGGAACCGTCGTGACCGCGATCCACTTCTTCAGTCGAAGTCTTCACGACCGTGCCGTCGTCGTAGCCATCGTCGTAGACCGGCCCATTGTCACTCGAGAAGATCACGATCGTGTTGTCAGCGATACCGTGCTTTTCGAGCATTTTCATGATTTCACCAGTCGTCCAATCAAACTGGACCATCGCGTCTCCGCGGTAACCAAGCTCTGTAGCACCCCGGAAGCGTGGGTGCGGTACGCGTGGAACGTGAATGTCCTGAGACGAGAAATAGAGGAAAAACGGCTGATCAGGCGTCTTTTTCATGTGAGACTCCATCCACTTCTCAGTCTGTATAACGAACTCGTCAGACATAGTGGCGTCATCCCAGAGCGCGCTTTTTCCGCCGTATTGAACACCGATTCGTCCGATACCATTGATCACGCTGTGGTTGTGCCCATGCGTGTTCATGTAGAACGTCATGGTTTCTGGATTCTTGCGCCCATCTGGATACTCCGTGCTACGCGAGTCGCCCTTCTCCATCACAAACAAGGGATCGTTCGGATCGAGATTCACCACGTGGTGATTTTCCAAATACACGCATGGAACACGGTCGTTCGTGTTCGGCAGCAAGAACGAGTAGTCGAAACCGATTTCGAGCGGACCTGGCTTAACGGCCCCATTCCAATCAGTCTTAACACCCTCCTGGCCCAATCCGAGGTGCCACTTGCCGATTACCGCGGTCGCGTAGCCAGCGTCTCTGAAAAGCTCTGGCAAGGTGTACTCGTCGGTGATCGCCATTGGGGATGTCGGACTGATAATCCGCACATTTTTCCGGTGAGCGAGGATCCCTGTAAGCATCGCGTAGCGTGAAGCAGAACAGGTTGATGCCGGACAATGCCCATCAGTGAAATTCAAGCCGCCTTCAGCAAGACGATCGATATTCGGGGTTGGGATCATCTTTGATCCGTTGACGCCTACATCAGCAAAACCGACGTCATCGCCGTAAATGATAACAACGTTGGGCCGTGTTAAGTCAGCGGCATGGGAGCTTGCTGCAAACCCGGACAAAAACATGCCCGTTACAGCGGTCAAAAAGGCGATTCGAAGCTTCATAGTAGATTAATCGGAGCGATTGAGTGAAAACCATGATTCGGTTTTTCGCCAACGTGGTCCCGTCTTTTTCGCGTTTAACGTTTAAAACGTGAAGAGCCCACAAGTGGATCGCCCCTATTTCTTGCGATTCTTAGGGAAGTTGTAATTCGGATTCGGAGATTCCTCCCTAGCACCTGCGATCAAGCGGTTCACCTCAGCCACAACCTCAGGGTGCTTGGCGGCCACATTCTTTTGCTCTGCGACATCAACCGAAAGGTCGTACAGCTCGAGGGGCGAATGCGGGTCGACAGAGACATTATAGCGAACTGCCTTCCACTTACCCATGCGCATCGCCACCCGCCCTTTCTTGGCATGAAACTCCCAATACAGATACTTGTGCTGCTCTTGACCGGCCTCTCCCAATAGAGTCGGCAACATCGACAAGCCATCCGTGTTTTTCGGAGCCCGCTGCCCCGATAGGTCAGCTACGGTTGGCAAGAAATCCCAAAACGCGGAAATGTGTTCACTCCGCGAGCCGGCTTCGATCTGGGCTGGCCAAACAGCGATCATGGGAGTGCGAACGCCGCCTTCGTACAAATCTCTCTTGTAACCGGATAAAGGACCATTCGATTCGAAGAAATCAGGATCGTGTCCGCCTTCCACATGAGGCCCGTTGTCAGAGCTGAAGAACACTAGCGTGTTCTCGGAAACGCCTTGAGCTTCCAGTTCTGCCATGAGTTCGCCCACGTAGTCATCGAGCACACTCACCATTGCAGCAAATGCAGCACGCGGAGTTTTCTGCCCTTTGTAGTACGCCATCGGATACTCAGTCTCCGGTTCATACTTACCGCGAAACTGGTCCATATAACGCTCGGGAGCATCCATATCGGCATGCGGTTGAATCGCGGCATAATACATGAAAAATGGCCCCTCTTTGTTATCACGGATAAACGATAGCGCCTGCTCATGAATCAGGTCTGGTGCGTAGTCCTCGGTGTGCGAAGCCACATTTCCCCAGAGCAACTCCCGCTCATCATCATTCCACAAAAAAGCAGGATAGTAGCTGTGGGCGATACGCTGGCAGTTATAACCGTAAAAGCGGTCAAAACCCATTTTTAGCGGCTCACTGGCTGTGCCTGGCCCGCCAAGTCCCCATTTTCCAAATACTCCGGTTTTGTAACCCGCAGTCTGCAACATGTGAGCCACTGTGAAAGTGTCGGCAGGCATTGGTTGCTGACCTTCCGGCTGCAACTCAGCGTTACCACGCACCCAGGTATGCCCGGTATGCTGCCCCGTCAGCAAGGCCGCCCGCGACGGCGCGCACACCGCACTACCGGAATAGTGTTGAGTGAAAAGCATTCCCCTCTCCGCCAAAGCATCGATGTTCGGGGTTTTAAAGTGCTTCTGACCTAGGCAACTCAGATCTCCGTAACCTAGGTCATCAGCGAGGATAAAGATAATGTTGGGCTTCTGCTTCGCGTCTAGGGCCGCAACCAGGAATTGAGCCAAGACAAATAGGAAAACGAGGGTCAGCTTGAGCCCGACTCCATGGTCAGGCAGAGAGGAAGATAAGCGCTTCATTCGATAACAACAGTTTGGGGAGAATCAGATAGAGCCCAAAGTGTATCGCTCCACCTCCTCCGCCGATAGTTCATCTTGCGTAAAGCTTGTACACTATCTCGCCAAAGAGAGCGCTGATGCCAAAGGTAGCGTCCGTTGTCTCCAACGGATACAAAGCCGATTTGCCCGCTGGGGACAGCGGCTCTACCTTTGGGAGATTTTGGGCACACAAAAAAGCGGAACCGCCATTCGGCGATTCCGCTTCGGGAAATTTGAACTCTCAACCGGCTTACCAGAAGACCGCGTAGAGAATCAGAGTCGCAACAACGACGAGCCCACCGAGGAGCTTCGCAGTTGGTGACGATTCGAGAGCGATCGCGTCGTTCACTGGCATTTGTACCTTGTCCTTCATCGGTTTAATGATGGTCAGCGCGATACCGATGGCTACTACGCACCCGAGGGTGATCGCCATGCGGTTGAGGAAGGCGATGTCTTCCGTACCCACTTTCAGGGCACCGTAAATCACGATACTCATTACGATACCTGCGAAACCGAACCAGCGTGGAGTCTTTGGCGAGAAGAAGCCAAAAATGAATACAGCCAAGATACCTGGAGAAATGAAGCCTTGGAACTCCTGAATGTAAGCGAAGATACTATCAAACTTGTCCAAGGCAGGAGCGATCAGGCCGGCGATGATTACGAAGATGACAACGAAGATTCGTCCCACCTTAACGAGCTGGGCTGGGTTCTCTTCGCCGGAGAACTTGGCGTACAAGTCCATCGTAGCGATCGTCGAAGCCGAGTTGAGCATGGACGCCAACGAGCTGATCACCGCACCACACAAGGCAGCCAAGACGAACCATGAGATCCAAGGGGTCGGCTTGATCAGGTTACGAACGAGCACCGGGAAGGCCGCGTCGTAGTCGTAAGACTTGAGAACAGCTGCCTCGATCGCGCCATTCGCAATCGCCTTTTCCGCAAGCGCATTGATGCTATCCGAGCTCAATGAGCCGGGAGCGCTGCCTGCTTCAGCCGCGTTGTGGGCCAAGATTTTGGCAGCGAAGGCGCTGTGTACTTCTACAAACTGTTCGTCTACCGTGAAGACCTCGCCCTTCTCCACCGCAGCGAAGGCTGCCTCATTGGTGTCAGCCATCGATTGCTTCAAATCGCCGCTGAAAAGGTTGAAAGCCAAAATACCTGGAATTACCACGATGAACGGGATGACCAGTTTAAGACCTGCTGCAAAGACGATACCCTTTTGCCCTTCCGCGAGCGACTTGGAACCGAGGGTTCTTTGCACGATGTACTGGTTGAGTCCCCAGTAGTACAGGTTCGGAATCCACAAACCGATCAGCAAAGCCGTCCAAGGAATGTCGGAGTCAGTCTTAGGACGAATCATGTGAACCTTACCGCCGGCCCCGTTTGGTCCTTCCAATGCGACCGCTTCACCATCGACACCATCGTTGAGCAGCATGAAGCGCTCGGCAGGGCTCGCGCTCTCCAAATCAGCAATTGTTGCGTTGGAGTTCGCAACCTTGGTGAGGATAAGCTCTTCAGCAGGCTTTTCAGCGAGAGCGTTGAACGACAAATACATGACGATCGCGCCGCCGACGATCAGGGCCGCACCCCAAACCAAGTCCGTCCAAGCACAAGCCTTTAGGCCACCAACAAAAACGTAGACCGCAGCCAGAATCGCGATCGCCCAGCACATCGCTGGCAAGCTGTTGAGGACTGGGACAGTATTGTAGTATTCAGAGACGAACTTCGCGCCCGAGAAAATAACGGAAGCAGTAGTCACGAACACCAAGGTCAAAATCATTGGGATCGCCATCGCAAGACGTGCCTTCGAATCATAGCGGTATTCCAAGAATTCAGGGATCGTGTACAACCCAGCCCGCAAGAACTTAGGCAGGAACCAGAAACCGACAAAAATCAGCGTGATGGCGGCCATCCACTCGTAGGAGGCGATCGCCATTCCCAGCCAGTTCGCAGAGGAGCCCGACATGCCCACAAACTGCTCAGTGGAAATGTTGGCCGCGATCAGCGAGAAACCAACCAGCCACCAGGTCAGGCCACGACCGGCCAAAAAGTAGTCCGCAGCACCGGATTCTTCCGATACATCAGACTTACTTTTCCAAATTCCTAGCCAAATGACGCCGACAACGGCGACAATGAAGAGTATGACTTCAACTGCGTTCATAAATTATAGGGTGCTGAGGGGTTGCTTTTAGGGGTCAGAAGGTCGAATAAGCAGCATAAACTGGGTTAAACAGTTAAAATAAACATAAAGAACCGAGGCTGCTCTATAAGATTGCGTAAAATGCATGTCCGATTCCGCCAATTCAACTTATTTCCCACCAACTCCCTTATAATTAGGAGCATCCGGACTGAAAAACGGCGAGCAATACACAAAATCATCTTCAGGTATTTCCATTGATCCTGAGGAAAACCTCGTCAGATGTCTCAACAACGAGCTATTTTTCGCTCAAGCCACCGAATGGAAAACGTGGAGTCTCTTGCGACGTCAGTCGAAACTGCTTCTCAAATTCTTGAACGAGCTCAGGGTGATTCGCTGCGAGATCATTCTCTTCGCCGATGTCCCTCCGCAAGTCGTAGAGCTCAGTTTTCTCCGCAACACCATAGCGAACCGCTTTCCAGTGCCCGCGGCGAATCGCTTGGCGAAATCCTTTTCTACCCTGTTTTCCAGCAACATGCGGAGAGTGGAATTCCCAATACAAGTACTCGTGCTCGGGCTGCGGATTCCCTGTAAGCTCCGGCACGATCGAAATTCCGTCCGTCTGCTCGGGACACTCAACACCTGCGATCTCCGCTAGGGTCGGCATAAAGTCATAACTCGCTCCAATATGGTCCGAGACAGACCCCGCTTTAATCTTGCCTGGCCAATACGCAATGAACGGCACTCTCATACCCCCTTCGTAAAGGTCGCGTTTGTAGCCTTTTAGCGGGCCATTGCTCATGAAAAACCTGTGGTCGTGCTTAACTTCCGGCGGACCTTCGGCATGCCCCCCATTGTCGCTCGTCAAAAAGACGACTGTATTCTCAAGCTCGCCCATTTCTTCCAAACGCTGAAATAAACGCTCAATTTGCGCATCCAGCATTGTGATACGGGCCGCATGCGTTCGCTCAATCTCTGGCCAGCCCCTGTCCTTATACAAGTCGTTATCGCGAATCTTGAACTCATGAGCGTGCGGGCTCCGATAAGACATGAACAAGAAGAATGGCTTCTCCGCGTCCACCGTATTCAAATACTCAAGTGCGTACTCCGTACGGAAGTGATCGAGGCAATCCCAATCTTCGTGATTATACATAACACCCTCTTCACGCTGACCGATCCATTGCATTCCGTAGGGAAACTTCTCTCCACCTCTAGCAGAAGACCATTGTTCCTGTATCGCGTAATCGAAGCCTCTATTGATCGCCCATGTTGAAAGATCATTAGGATCCTCCACATGAAACTTTCCCACAAATCCAGTCTGGTAACCACCGTCCCGCAACATCTCAGCTAGAGTAACTTCGTCTTTGCGAAGCGGCACTCGATCCCAGACTCCATCGGAATAGATCCCCTTGTTACCACGAATACTAACGTGCCCGGTATGCCGCCCGGTAAACAACACAGCCCGCGAGGGTGAGCACACAGAGCTCCCCGCATAGAAATCTGTGAAGCGCATTCCTTCCGCAGCGAGTTTATCCAGAAAAGGCGTTTTGATATCCTCTTGGCCATACGAGCCAAGCTCTCCGTATCCTAGATCATCAGCCAAAAGAAAAACGATATTCGGACGCTCGTCGGCCTGTTTCGTCTCACCGTGTCCACTGGCTAAAGCCAGAAACAAGGCAGCAAGTACACTCATTCCAGTCAGTCCTTTCATCCTTAAAATCCTTCGTTGTTCGAAACCTGGAGCGTTTCCCTGCTAGACGCATCTGCTTCGATCGCCTTGGCATAGCTTCCGATGTAGCGGTTCCCCGAAATCTCAACATCGCTACAATTCTTGAAGTCAAACAAAGCCGCTTCTGGATGAAGCTGATCCCCCTGGTCCACCTTCTCGATAGTGTTCCCTTTGATCACCAATCCTTCGACCCGATCCGCCCAAACGATGCGATTGTCAAAAGTTCTTATGTGGTTATCCACGAATCGAATGTTTCGATCATAACGGATACTCTTGTCGAAGCTCTTACCCAGACGTGGAGTCACGTACAGGACCGCATGCTCCATAGCGCTGTAAGCACAGTATTCGAATCGATTGTTCCGTATCAAAACATCAGATACTGCACCAGATTCGTACCAAAAGAAAGTTTCCCCTCTAAAAAAGATTGAGGACATCATTGAGGAGAATTCGTTATCCTCGATCACGATCTTGTGCGGTGTCTTGATAACAATATTCCTAGCACGGTGATCCCGAGCGATGCATCCACGAAATGTAAACGTCGGATTCCAGGTTTTGTTCTCAAGAATGTCACCTACGGCAAGAGCGTCAGGAAGCTTTTCCTCAAATCGCAGTTCGAAATAGTTTTCGTTAATCTCTCGAACAGACTCGACCGTATTCACATCCCCACGACTCGGGTCAGGGCTGTGAATAAACCAGACTTCATCTCCAACTCCAGCAAACTCAAATCCCAACTGCTGAAAATGACCGTAGGTCGCGCGAACCGTACGTTCATTCAACACCTCGTCCACAACAACATAGGTTCCGTGCACGTTAGTCGTGTCGTCGAGCATGTTCTCGAAGCGAGAGTTCTCGATCAGGATATCCCCTTTGCAATTACAGAAGTGAGTCGCATCGGCCAGCGCTGAAATCACACGGTTCGTCCCCTCCTTCAAATACACGCCACTACGGCGTATCACGATATCTTCGCAACGCTCGAACAGGAAGCCCATGCCTAAGGCGTGGTGTACCACAACCCCATCGAAAACAATATCTCGAGAGTTCATCAACTGAAAGGCGGGAGCGTATCGATTCTCATCCATGCCTCCTTTCGAACTCAGCAGACTTCCAACTGGCGGATACTGCTTGAGCTTCTCATGGAATCGCAAAATTCCGCCTGGTCGTCGTTCTACGTGCTCAGGATCTGAATACTGATCCCATGCTCCGTGCGAAACACGTTTTTCTTTAGCGTCAAAAGGAAGTGTCGCACCCATAATCTTGTACTTGAACCCATCGATATTTGGAAACACGAGTTTCCCCTTCTCCAGCTTCCAAGAATACCCTTTTTGAACTGGCCGAATATCGCGCCAACCTTCCTCTTCGTTGGTAGCGACCACTTCTCCGAGGAAAGTGAACGGATAGTCCCAATCAATCGACAAGTCACGAATCCTCACTTTGTCGCAATCCTCAATGCGAAACGGCAACACTTGTCCGTGGAAAACGAGTTCCGCTCCATTCCCCTCGATCGTCACCGAGTCGAATCCGCTCAATGGAAAGATGATATTCTTCAAGCCATTGTTATGGTTCGTCACGTAACAGTATCGCTGAGTCGCGTAGTCCGGCTTGAAGAGGTAAGTCCCCTTCGAAAGCACAATCGTCACGTCCTTACTCTCAACTCCCTCAAGCGCCTCTCTGAGTTTCAGGGTCATATCCCCTTCCTCTGGTGGCAGCTCGATCACACGAGCGGATACCAATGAACAAACGCAGAGCGCGGCGGCAATCAGGGTCGCAACGCAACGGATCGCCGAAGAAAGGGAATGGGGGAATCTCATAAGTCAGACTTTTGGAAAACGGGCCGTTTTGCTGCCCCGAGAGTGAAAACAAGATCGAGACAGCAGTCCGATTGAACCACATGGGGTCCCTTTTCGCTACCCTGTTTTACGTAATTCATATACGCGATACCGCCAATACGACCCCTGTTCAACACGACGGCGTGATCGCATATGTTTTATACGCGATGGGATATTGTGAGCACTTTAGGATTCGCCTATAGTCGTTCTAGATCTCGACCGCACCCCAAAGTGCCCCCACGAGAAACACTCCAATTTACTAATCTACCCGATGAAAAAACTGCCTCTGTGCCTATTTTCTCTTTGTGCGCTATCGTCTCTGGGAGCTCGTACAATAAACGTCGCTGACCACGGCATTGTGCCGGGCAAAGACGTTACCTTGCAGGTCAACCAACTCATAAACGCGGTCAAAGACGAGCCGGACGTTACGCTCTTCTTCCCCCAAGGAACCTACGACTTCCATCCTGAAAACGCTCTGGAGATCTACCGTGCTGTCGCCAACCACGACAACAGCCTCAAGCGAATGGGCTTCCCGCTATACGGACACAAGGACCTGACAATCGATGGCGATGGCTCTCTCTTCATGTTCCATGGACACATGGTCCCATTCACTCTGGAGAGCGTGGATACAGTCACACTCAAGGACTTCACCATCGACTGGAGCCGCTCATTCCATGACGAACTCCTCGTCGTCGAGCGCGATGATACGGACCAAAGCTTCATCGTTGAGATAGATCCCAAGCAAGATCCCTACACCATAAAGGGCGGAAAGCTTTACTTCGAACGCTACAAGATCGCGGAAGACGGAATCGGTTCGAATATGGTCTGGGACCCTAAGACGCTCTCCCCCATCTACGACACCCGTTCCTATCAAATGAACGCGGGCAAAATGAAGGTCAGCCATGCAGGCAAGAACCGCGTAAAGATCGAAAAAGCGGTCAAGGTTGCTCCTCCAGTCGGCACAACCCTTATCACATACGGCACGCAGACAACGAATCGTCTTGCCCCTGCCATGCACGTGACCAATTCCAAAGACATCGTCATCGACGGTGTCACCGTACTCGATGGCGGAGGTATGGGCCTCATCGTCGAGCGTACCGAAAACGTCACCCTTGAAGGTATGAAGGTTCAAGCGAAGGAGGGTTACTTCGTATCCACCCGAGCTGACGCCACACACTTCATCGGATGCAAGGGCACCATCAAACTCGAGAACTGTGAATTCAAGCATATGCTAGATGACGGAATCAACGTCCACGGCGCATATGTGAAGGTCGAAGAGTACCTTGGAGAAAACCAGTTTCTCTGCGAGATCAGCCACTTCCAACAATGGGGTCTCACATTCGCAGAACCCGGGGATAAGGTCGCAATCCTATCACGTGAAACCATTCTCCCTTTTCACGAAACCGAGGTCACAGAGTTTGAGATCATCAACGAACATCGCTTCCTCATGACCGTCGCTAATGTTCCAGCAAACCTCCCCAAAGGGCCGCTCTCCGTTGAGAACCTCTCTTGGTATCCAGACCTCATAATGCGCAACAACCGCATTTTGCAAAACCGTGCCCGTAGTGTTCTCGTAACTACAAAGGGAAAGGTCGTCATCGAAAACAACTACTTCAACTCCCAGATGCACGGGATCCTTATCGAAGGCGACAACAACAAATGGTACGAATCCGGGGCTGTGGAAGATGTCGTCATCAGAAACAACACCTTCGATAACGTCGGCTACGCAAAAACCGAACGTTACCCGCTACTCGCCTCCCCACTCTTTCGTCCAGAACAACGCTTCGGCGAGGGTCACTACCACCGAAACGTTCGCTTCACAGGCAATACCATCAAGACATTCAATGGCCTTTCAGTGAAAGCGCTTTCAGTCAAAGGACTCGATATAACGAACAACACGCTGATCTTCGATAACAAGTATCCAGAAGCGGACGAAGGACCGTCCATCGTTCTTGAATACTGCGACGACGTATTGATCAAAGGCAACAAAGCCAAAGGTTTCAGCCACGACATCGGCATTAGCCAAACGGATGACTGCACTTCGATCACAGCCAAAAACAACAAAGGCCTATAACTCACTTTTTCATAAAATGTCGAATCGGAGAAGGGTAACTCCGTGACATGGTTTGGGCGAAGGGCCGAGGCGAACACCTCGGCCCTTTCTTTTGCACATGTAAACTGCCTACCAACGGGATCAATTGACGAAGCCACTGAATAGCCATAGCAAATCCCAACCGTTTTTATGCTTCCTCTAGCGACAGTCAATAGCCCCACCCGCCTCCGTAAAATTCTCGCAGGCGCTCTGATCCAGTATCTCGCACTCACGACTGCCGTATCCGCCAAGCCAGCGAAAAAAGACCATATCATTCACGTTCGTCACCCAGGTGACGATGGTTCGGGTCCCGAGACTCAAACGCTCGTCCAGAGATTCACCAAAAACAAGAAGGCGAAGGATTATTACCTGGATGCAGAATCGGTCTTTTGCGCCGATGGCGAGTGCTCCATCGTCAACGTACGCATTTTCTGGGATAGCCTAGGTTACTATGACCGTTTCGAGCTCGAACCCGGTGTCGAACTCGAAAAGGCCGAGGGTGCTCCCTTTACCGCAGAGGACTATCAGCGTCTCCACGAAATCCTCGGCGAAAGGGACTCAGTCCTAAAGGACGTCAAGCGCGAGGACATCAAGAACCACGAAGCCGAGCTCATCGAGGACCCACACGCAACGTCCGGAGCCACCCCAGAGATGTTCGAGGGAGCAGCAGTAGAAGGCGCAGCTTGGACAAGCTACACTCTCTGGCATTGGGCGAATGGAGAATTAAGCAAGCGAGCACGTGCCCTAACGACCTCCCTCTCCGACCGCGACGATTTGCACGCGTATCTAAAAAGCGGTGACGTTCGAGCCAAATCCTTCGCGCTCGAGGAGATGAGAACGAGAAACATCAATGATACCCACTCCATGGAGATCGCAGTGACTGCACTTCTCCACACACCCCGAGAAACCAGTAAGCTCGCTCTCCGTTACTTTGATTCAGCTCCATCAAGCGATCGCAACAAGGCCTACGCCTCTCTCTTCGAATCAGGCAGTACCGAACAGCGGGTGCTTATTCTCAATTCACTTCTTGATTCAGAGTCGCTGCCCTCGCCTTCTTTACTAAAGTCCTTCACCCGACACCTGCTCGATCTCAAGAATTACCAGGAAGTCGATCTCCTGCTTAGACTTCTCCAACGCGAAGAGCCACCTTCTACTCAAGCGATCGATAAAGTTGCCCAACTTTTGAATACAGACAATTTCATCTTCGCCCGACGAGCATTCTGGTTTCTTTCTGACGTCAAGATACCCAGTGAATACCTACCACGCGTTGACGCATTTGCTCAACGACACCAATCACGTTTGTAAATTAGCTAGAAAAGCCAGATGACTTGCCGCAAGTTGAGGTGCCTTAACCACCCCAACTATGCTTCGTCTCATCACCTTCGTATCACTCTTCGCTTTTCAACTGTCCGTCTTCTCGGCCGAGCGGGCGGGTCCAAACGTTCTCTTCATCGCGGTTGATGATCTTGCCGCAGCCTTGGGCTGTTACGGAGATAAGGTAGCGATCACTCCAAACATCGATCGCCTAGCTGCGACGGGCGTTCGCTTCGACAGGGCTTACAACCAACTCCCGCTCTGCAATCCCACTCGCGCGTCGGTCATGACAGGCCTCCGGCCAGACGAAATCAAAGTCTACGACCTCGACGCCCACTTCCGAGATACGGTTCCAGACGCCATCACCCTATCTCAGCGTTTTATGCAAGAAGGCTGGTTTTCGGCCCGCGTCGGAAAAATCTATCACTACAACGTTCCAGCGAGCATCGGTACCGACGGATTTGACGATCCCCCATCGTGGCAACGCACCGTCAATCCTTACGGACGCGACAAGACAGACGAAGACCTTATCTTCAACGCCGAGCCTCACCGCAAAATCAGCGCCGCTCTTAGCTGGCTCGCGGCCGACGGAAAGGACGAGGAGCAGACCGATGGTATGATCACAACTGAAGCCATCAAAATCATGGCCGAAAAGAAGAACGAACCCTTCTTCTTGGGCGTCGGCTTTTTCCGTCCCCACACTCCATACGTCGCTCCCAAGAAATACTTCGACATGTATCCGTTGTCGCAAATGCGGCTTCCCTACGCGCCCGAAAACGATCGCGAGGATGTTCCCACCGCTGCCTTCGCCCACAACAATCCAGTTCCCCACTACAATCTCGATGAGCTCACATGCCGCAAAGCCATGCAGGCCTATTATGCATGCGTTTCGTTCATCGATGCTCAGGTTGGCCGACTCCTAGATGCTCTCGATGAACTTGAAATCGCCGACAATACGATTGTCGTATTTTGGAGTGACCACGGCTATCACCTCGGCGAACACAACGGTATCTGGCAAAAGCGTACACTCTTTGAGCAAGGCTCCCGCACTCCGCTGATAATTAGAGCCCCTGGACTCGCGGGCAACGGTCAAGCCTCGCCGCGAATCGTCGAGTTCGTTGATATTTACCCAACTCTCACTGACGTAGCCGGCATCAGCTCACCAGACGGCCTCGCCGGCCGCAGCCTACGCCCCCTTCTAGAGGGTCCAATTCGGGAATGGGACGGTGAAGCCGTCACCCAAATCCTTCGTCCCGCCGACGATCGCCTAGATACACAAGTAATGGGATGCTCAATACGCACTCATCGTTGGCGCTACACCGAGTGGGCAGAAGGCGAATCTGGCGTCGAGCTCTACGATCACTATTCCGATCCAATGGAATTCAACAATCTCGCCCTCAATCCCGATCCAGAAGCTATTGCAATAATGAACGAGCTTCGTCCACGTCTTCGAGCTAAGGCAAGCGGCCAGATTCCCACTTCTCCAGTCAACCCAAAGCGGTTGTAGGGTAAACGAACTACAGGGTTCTTCCAGCCGCCACCTTGGATCCTGAAAAAGGCACATAAAGGACCGAAAACTGTATATACAAGGAGTACCGAAGTGGGTTAGGATCTCGTCCTAAGATGAAGCCCCTACTCGTATCCCTTTTTCTCTTCACGTTTCACTTTTCACTCTTCTCAGCCGAAAGGCCGAACATTCTTTTCATCATCGCCGATGACGCATCGATGCGGACGTTTGGCGCCTATGGTGGCACAACAATCGAGACGCCAGCCTTCGATCGTCTCGCCGAACAAGGGGCCATCTTCAATAACGCTTACAACTGCAACCCGAAGTGCGCCCCGGCTCGAGCCTGCCTCGTCACTGGCCGGTTCAGCTGGCAGTTGAAGGAAGCCACGAATCACTGGCCAGATTTCCCGGCCGAATTCAAATTCTACCCACACCTGCTCATGGAGAAAGGCTTCCACGTCGGTCACACCGGCAAAGGCTGGGGACCTGGGACTTACGCAACGGAACACAATCCGGCTGGGCCCGCATACAAGAAGCTCAAACTGAAGCCGCCTTTCAAGTCGATGAGCAACGATGACTACGCAGGGAACTTCGAACTCTTCCTCGATCAGAAACCATCCGACGCACCCTTCTGCTTCTGGCTCGGCACCTACGAACCCCACAGAGCGTACGAAAAGGACCAGTGGAAAAAAGTCGGAATGAAACTGGAAGACGCTGTAGTCCCTGCCTTTTACCCAGATAACGAAATCGTTCGTGGCGACCTCTTGGACTACGCCAACGAAGTAAAATGGTTCGACCTCCACATCGGCCGTGCCGTCAAAGCCCTGGAAGATCGCGGACTGCTCGAGAACACGCTCATCCTCATAACCTCCGACCATGGGATGCCCTTCCCACGAATCAAAGGGCAGCTCTACGACGAAGGCGTCCACGTTCCACTAATCGCATATTGGAAAGGAGTCATTAAACCGGGACGCGTCATCGAAGACTTCGTCAATTTTCCCGACTTTGCTCCAACCATAATGGAGGCAGTTGGCTACGAGCCACACGAGCAGATGACTGGCAAGAGCTTCCTAGACGTTCTCATGTCTCCAAAGTCTGGCCAGATCGACAAAAGCCGTGACCACGTTCTTCTCGGGAAGGAACGTCACGATACAGGTCGAGCCACCAAAGACGGTATAAACCTATCCTATCCTGTCCGTGCCATCCGCACCAAGGAGTTCCTCTACGTCCACAACATAAAGCCAAATCTCTGGCCCGCAGGGAATCCAGAATACGGATACAGAAACGTAGACGGTTCCCCTATCAAGACTTATCTCACCGAACTCAAGCCTGGCGATGCTGATTACAAATATTATGAGCAGAGTTTCGGCAAACGCCCGGAGGAAGAGCTTTACCAAGTCAGCAAGGATCCAGATTGCGTAAACAACCTGGCCGACAATCCCGAATACAAACGCATAAAGCAGCGCCTTCGCAAACAGATGGAAAAGGAGCTCACCGACCAAGGCGACCCTCGCACCTTGGGTAATGGCGACATCTTCGACGAGTACCCGTACACAGGTAAGCAGCTCGACTATACTACAGGCAAAATAGTGCAGTAGGCAGGACGTGAACACCCCTCCCCAAAGTTCACAGTGAAACTCGCCTCCGCCAGCTTACTCTTTGTTCTGTTTAACCTAAGTCTCTGGTCAACCCCCACAGACCTATCACTCGACATTTCTTCTGCTAGCATTGAGCTCTCAGCAACCGAGATCACTCCATCGCCCTCGCCTGAGGAACTCCTTGCTGTCGCCATTACCGACAAACGAAACCTGTTTCCCTCGGTCAAGATTCCTTTAGCACTAGAACAACAGGATCTTTCTCGTCACCACTACCTCGATACAACGATCGTCAATACAGGAGACGCTCCTCTGAAAATTACTTTCTGGGCGGTCGGCGAAGTCACATGGGATCCTGCAGCAGGAACAGTGGAGCTCGCCCCTGGCGAATCCAAAGTCTGTTCGGTCGATCTCTGGCAATCTTGGCCTGGCGGACTAATGAGCAAGTGCGATCCGAGCAAAATCACACACATCCAGTTCACTGTTGATCGCCCCAAAGCATTCGGAAGCTACACCATTGGGAGAATCACTCTCCGAGGTCAGCCACCAAGCGAACGTCCAGATTTCAGTGCAGCGAACCGCCTTAGCGTTCCTCCTATGATCGATTCCGCCCCTGCTCCTGGCAAGAGAGTGCGTCAAAAATTACCGTCATTCGAAAATACCAGCATCTACCATAGTCTCTATCTTCCAAACGACTGGCAGCCCGGAAAACGCTACCCAATCATCGTCGAGTATGCTGGAAACCGTTGGCTCACCTCAAAGGTCTATTCCCCAGGCACCCCCGAAGGGTCCCGCATGGGTTACGGCATGTCCGAAGGAGATGGATACATTTGGGTCAATGCGCCCTACGTCAACGCCGACCTGAAAACCCAAGCGCTTAATGGCTGGGGCGATGCCGATGCTACCGCTGACTACGCAGTGGAACTCGTAAAGATGCTCTGCGAGGATTTCGGCGGCGACCATTCTTCCGTCATAATTACCGGCTTCTCCCGGGGAGCAGTCGCCGCGGGATTCATCGGACTCCGCAACAAGCAAATCTCAGACGTCTGGCTCGGCTTCCACGCTTGCCAACACTACGATGGCGACGGCATAGGCGGTGCCGACTACGATTCCGCATTAAGCATCCGCGGGCCTCGAAAAGCTGGGCGAGCAACCTTCCATACCGACAACACCCAGCACCAAGAGCTCCACAAGCTCTTCGAGAGACTACAATTTCCAGTTACATTCGCAGACTCAAAACTCAGGGCACACACAGATACTATGTTTCTCGAGGATCGCCCCTCCACACTTCTGCTCCGCCAATGGTTGGCCGATACGATCGCAAACAAACCTGGCACAGCCTCCATTTCGGGTCGAGTGAGCAAGAAGAATGGGAAGCCACTCCCTAACGTCCGGATTCAATCCGGAGATACTCACTTCACCTACACAGACAAAAATGGAGATTACCTCCTAGAAGGCCTTGTCACGGGAAAGAGAAACGTCAGCGCCACCCTGAAAAACTGGACCGCGAATCAAACGATCGTCTTGGAATCCAACGGGACTACGGGCCTCAATTTCAAGATATAAAAGGCCTCGTTCAACGGCGTGAAGACTATTGAGCTTCCTCAATCTTCACTCTGAAGAATGCCTTCGCCGGAAGGCTCGAGGCATCTGCTATCTGCAAAATGACCTCCTCAAAATCCGGTTTTTCTGCCAACTGTTCGCGGCTGTGTTCGATCTCCCCTGCAGAAGTCCACTCTCCGGAGCCTAAGTGTTCACGCATTTGCAAGGTGTAGTTAACACCCCGATACGATCTTTTTTGACGCTCGACAGTTCGTATTACGAGAGCCCCATTCTCCGCCCTCATGAGTTTAGGAGCAAATCCACGACTCTTAAAATCCGAAGGGTCACCACCGACACTGAACTCGTAGAAGTTTGAAAGACCGTCATTATCATCGTCGCCACTCAGACCACCAATCAAACCGCTCTCTTCCGCATATTTCTGAAAGCCAATTTTCTGCCCATCTCGAAGAGATTCAGGATTCTCCAAATCCTCAGCAACCGCAACGGGTACGTCCATATGACGAAACATGATCCGATCTACCTTAAAAAGCTGTGATCGCCCTGAAAGGACCAACTTGTAAGTCTCACCTGCCTTGAAGTCATAGACAGCCTTTCGCTTGTTGTTGTGGCCTCCGGGATCGAGACGATTTCCGGACGCCCAGACGAACTCCCTGTTCTTTCCGCCAAAGAACTTGGTGTTCTTTTTCAACAAGCTCAGTAGACCGTCGTCCCCATGTTCATTTCCAGCGTTTGGGCCTTCACCGTAATCGCCTTCGACCCTCACGTATCCATCATTCGCTACATCATGCCGATTCTCACCATTGATGACCACCATGACCCGAGCACAGTGAAGATGTAAGCGGTACAATCCCGGTTTCGTAATTTTGAACTCATACTCGAGGGGCGAGTTTGCAGGGCCTGACGCAGGAGAGTTGCCGCCAAACTCTATGTATCCATCTCCTTGGTGTCCTTCGATTTCGGTCTTTTTCGTCCAGAGACCGAATTCCGACTCTGTATTTTCGGCTTCGAAGATCACGATACCGTCCTTTTCAATATAAGGACCTAAAACGTCATCCGCGTTCAGTAAGCAACAGCTCGCCAACGCCGAGAGAGAGAACAAAAAGCGATTCATGGATTGGGGTAGGTTTTTGGGGTACAAAGGGACTCAGAGACTCACTTGCGTCGCCAGATTCTAACATCATCGACGTAAGCATGTCCTGGAACGAGCAGACGAAGCAGCCCTTTCCGCCTATGGGCAAAGCCTTCTGAACTGAACTGTTCAAGTACAGTCCCATCAATCTCCATCCAAATCGTATCTCGATCCACATGAACAAACAATTCATGCCAAACGCCCTTCTCAATTGAGTGGACCACCCGGAGCTTTTTCGTCTTCAACATTGCCGATTGCTCTTTACTGAGACTCTTCTCCCTTCGAGCTTTCCGTATTTCCAGGTCCATTACGCCTGTTTTCTTATCTTCGTAGCTCACATAGTCCAAGCCAACGACGGCATCAAACAAATGCCCCGCGTGCACCGACTTCAGGGTCATGTCCGCAAAGTTCAGCTTTAACGAGTCCCCATCGTTTGGCAGCATGAACTTCATCCCGATCGATCCATCCTCAAACTCAAATGCGTGCCGCGTGGAGACGGCGTGATTCGCGCCCTCCAGCGTCTGCATGTGCATCACACCATCTACCAAGTCCACCTGCTTGCGACCTCCAGCCGTTTTATCGCTGCTGGTGGTCCACTCGTTGCCCGGTTCATCCTTGATCTCCTGCGACTCCTGACGTTCGAAGTCGTCAAAGAAGATCAACTCGCCATAGGAAACCTCCGTATCCAACTTTTTGGCATAACATGACGCGGCGAGAGAGATGGCAACAAGCGACGACAAACAAACGTTCCAGTTCATGAGCATTTCAGGCGGGGTTGGCAAAAGGGACGGCAAAGAGTACACGCAGCTTCCCCCGAAAGGAATAGACAAAGACTCTTCGATTGATGGAAGAAGTGAAACCAAACGCCGCACTAGCGCCAGCCTCCTCCCAGTCAACAGTACACGATATCAACCACAGATTCGCCCCCAAACAACAAACGTTTGGAGGCCCTCTACCTGCACGTGGCGAGTTTCCACAGACCTAGCGGATTCTCGCCCCATAACCCTGTCAATCCGTGGCTGGTTCCAAACGATTTCTGATGATCGCCACAGAAAACCAGACGACCATACCGATCGTCATCGCGAGCTTCAGACTCTCGATCGAAATGGCGTCGAAAAGAAAAAGAAGCGAAGGAACCAAGGTCAGCACGAGTCCCAACCATCCGATAATTCGAAGCATAGTATTCATAGTATTGATATCTTTTAGGTTAGGATGCTGATGGTTTACGACTTAGAACCAGATAAAGAACCCCTGTTATGAGCCAGCACGGCAACACGAAGTTTACCGCCGTATAGCCTTGGTAAACGATCAGATAGAAGGCTGGCACCACCGGGATCAGCCACGCCAGCAGCACCGGCACGCTAAACGAAGTGTGAGGAGCGGAATCGTGGAAAGCGGCGACGTCCCCTTTTCGTCGTACATACCAGTCAAAAAAGATCACGCCGCCCATCGGGGCCAAAATCGTCCCGTAGAGTCCGACAAACCCTAGCAACTGCCAAGCGAAGGCCGGAAACGCCCCCGCAATCGTCGCGATCAATCCGGCAGTAAACGTCGCCCAAAATCTGGATACATTGGGAAATATCGTCTGAGCCATGGCTTGAAACGCCAGCCCCGCTCGGTAAATAGTGGGATTCGCGGTAGTCCAACCGGCCACCACCACACAAATGACACCCGCAAGGCCGACTACGTTGTTCGCCATCGGTCCTGGCACCGGATTCGCATCCTGGTTCAGCTTGATCTGGGCAGCTAGCATGAACGCTGCCGCAACCCAGGCCATATAGTGCCCGACGTACATCCCGGCGCTGGTCGCCCACCCTGCCGAAGCCTTCTTCGCGAAGCGGAAAACCGACAAGTCAGCCATGCCAACGTGCATCGCCGCATTACAAAACCAGGCAAAAAGAAAGACGCTCCAAAATCCCATGGTCGACTCGCTCTCGCCGTCCTGAGCGAAAACGATCGATTCAGTCCAAATGCTGTTGAGCTCCTCCCAGCTTCCCGCTCCCAGTTGCTTGAACGCCACAATCCCGCAGGCGAGGAAAACAAGAACCATCCACGGGGAAGCGATATTCGCGAACTTGGCCACCGTATCGTAGCCGAGGGACGCGACAATCGCGATCACAAGCCCGACCGCCAGAACGACCACAACAAACATCGCGCTATTCGGAAGCCAATCGTCCGTGGTCGGCATCGTCATGTCGAAAGGGATACCAACAGCTGTGGCCGACACCGTGATCATCGCACCCGCCAAAAAGCAAAACAACAACCCGTTCGCCAGATTGTACAAGAGCACAAGCCACTTGCCCGCGATCTTCTCCAGATGATGATACAGCGTGTAGCGAGCCTTCGTCGCTATCGGCACACAAACGTATCGCCAACTTAGAACGGCCATCAAGTTCCCCAACAGCAGCCCCCAAACGATATTCTGTAGCGATACCCCCGCGAGCAGGAATAAAGGCCCGATCATGAACTCGGTTCCGGCCGCATGCTCGCCCGCATACATTCCCCAGAATTTACCCGCTCCTTTCTGCGCGTTTTTCGGTACAGGCTCTCGCTCATACTCGTTAACTTTGGAGTCGGAGCGAGTCGCTTCGACAGCCGTCGGCTTAGAATCGGTTACCATATGCAAATCTACATTGAAAGGCGAAGTCGCCAAATTCGGAGGAACGGAACGGGAGGAGGCTTAAAAAAAGCACAACGAATCCCGAAGGTTTTATAAATAATTCCTAAAAACGTATTCTCAACCACACAGCCGTAGGTCCTACCCAAACCTCAGCTTATTCCGTTCAAATTCGGCCGTTACGACCGAGGAGGCCGATGGAGGTTCCGGTTAAGAAATCAAAAAAGATTCAAAGACTCCGGGAATCAACACATGTGGCTCGATTCCTTAGGCTAAGCAGCGATACTATGCTAATATTTCATCGTTTTAAACGACATGCCCCATACCCACCCACTCCCGCAACTTGTTTGCATTTTCACCCTACTAATCCTCACCGCCTTCTCTTCGGCCCAGGAGAGGAACTTCGAGAAGCTACGCTTCCAATCCCTCAACGAACAAGCCGGAAGCCAATTCGGGCAAATACACTCGGTCGCGCAAGGCCCTGCAGATTTCATCTGGTTCGGCACCAGCCATGGAGCCCACCGCTACAACGGCTACGACATCGTTTCCTACCAAAACGACTCGAACGATCCCAATTCGCTCATTCACAGCACCGTCTGGTGCTTCCATCTGGATTCGAGAAAACAGTTCTGGATCGGCACCCAAAAAGGCATCAGCCGCTACCTGCCGGAAATAGACTCCTTCAAAAACTACGTTCTCAACCCGGTCGACATGAACAACAACCTCAACAATCGCTGCAACGCGATCGTCGAGGATAGTTCAGGCAACATCTTCGCCTCCGCCGAAGATGGGTCGATCTATGTCTACAACCCCGGTGAAGATCGCTTCGAAGCGAAGGTCACCAACCGCTTCGGCACCATCAAGTCGATGTCCTTCGATTCGCAGGACGTGCTCTGGATCGGCTCCGACTCCGCGCTCTACAGCTTCGATCCCCAGAATTTGAATACTCGCAAGTACGTCGACGGCCTAACTCCGCCAGAAGGAAGCGCCAAGAACTTCCTCTACAGCCTCGTGCCTGACCGAGAGCGCGGGATCGTCTGGGTCGCCTCCTCCTATCACAGCATTACCCACATCGACATCCTATCAGGGAAGGCGAGCAGCCTTCGAGACGCGTTGACCTCCTCCCGAGTCCACAAGCTCTACCCTCACGGTTCAGACCACATTTGGGCCTGCCACGCGGGCGGAATGACACTTTTCCAGCGGGATGGCACAAAACTGTTCGACCACCGACCAACCGAACGCGACGACTCCCTTCCCGCAGGATCTACTCGCTGTGTTCTGATCGACACCCAAAGCAATCTTTGGGTCGGCACCTACAAGCACGGAATCTACGTTTCGAGCAACAACAAGGAGTTCGACACCTTCACCCCTCGTCCGCCAGATCACCGACCTGGCTTCAAACCCGTCGTATCCTCGCTCCTGCGCGACAGCCAGCAACGCCTCTGGCTCGGATACAGCCATTCCGGCATAGACGTGTTCGCGCGCGAAGGGACCCTCCTCTTTTCACTCCGAAAAGACCCAAACAACCCGCGAAGCATCGGACGCAGCGGCGTGTATTCCATTTTTGAGGACAGTCGAGGACAAATCTGGGTAGGAACCTACAATGGAGGCCTACAGCTCTTCGATGAGCAAGGGAGAGACTTCACCACCTACCGCCACGATCCCGAGGACCCCAACTCCATCGGCGGAAACGATCCGCGCGCGGTAGCTGAAGACGAGGATGGCAACCTCTGGATCGCCCTCAAGGGAGCAGGTATCTCACGTTTCGATCCGACAACCAACACCTTTAGCTCATACCGCTACAATCCCGAAAACACCAAGCAAAGCCTGCTCGATGACTGGCCTTCCGACATCGAGGTAGGTCCAGACGGAGCTGTATATGTCGCAACTCCAATCGGGCTGTCCATCCTCAATCCAGAAACCGACACATTCGATAGCCTAACTCCCACCGATACATCCGACTCCCTCTCGGACGCCCACTGCCAAACCCTCTTCTTCGACTCAAAGGGACAGCTTTGGGTCGGCACAAAAAACGGGCTCAATCTATACCACCCAGAGAGCAAGTCCTTCACTCGCTACCTCACGGATCCCCAAGAAACCGCCAGGCAAGTCCAAGCGATCGCCGAAGACGATTTCTCCCACCTATGGGTCGGAACCGACAACGGTCTCGCTCGCATCGATCCTAGCAGCGGCGAATTCAAATTCTACGACACGCTCGACGGTATCGTGCACGATTCGTTTCTGCCATCCGCCGTAGCCAAATGGGAAGATGGAACCATCAACTTCGGACAAAACGGAGGAATAACATTTTTCCAACCATCGAAAATCAAAGACAACACAACCCCGCCTCCCGTATTTATTACCGACCTACAGGTCTTCTTCAAATCTCTACAAATCGATCCCGACAACAAGGCGAACAGCCCGCTCCAGAAAAGCATCCTCGAAACGAAGACCATCACCCTCGGCTACGAGCAAAAGGTGCTCACCATCAAGTTTGCCGCAAAAAACTACATCCAGTCTCCAAAAAACAATTACAAATACAAACTCGAAGGATTCGATAAAGACTGGAACTTCGTCGGCACTCGAAGAGAAGCGAACTACACGAACCTCGACCCCGGCACCTACCTGTTTCGCGTCCTAGCCAGCAACAACGATGGCTACTGGAACGAACAAGGAGCCAGCCTCGAGATCATCATAACTCCGCCTTTCTGGCAAAGGACCTGGTTCCTCACGCTGAGTGGCCTGTCTATCGTAGCGCTCATCGCCGCGTTCATCTTGAAACGTGAAAAGCGACTCAAGAGCGAACACCGGCGACTCGAAGATCTCGTCGAGAAACGCACCCACCTGATCAACGACAAGAACGAAGAACTCGCCACTCAAAGTGCTCAGCTCATCAAGCAACGCGACGAGCTAGCCGAGCACAAAAATCTCCTTGAACGAAGAGTGAAAGAGCGTACTCGGAAACTCGAGGAAGCAATGCTTCAGGCCGAACAATCCGACCAGCTCAAGTCATCGTTTCTCGCCAACCTATCCCACGAGATTCGCACTCCCCTAAACGCGATCGTAGGTTTCTCCAAGCTCCTCGAGTGCGCCGAAGATGCTGCGGAACTAGACGAGTACATCCCCATCATCATCGACAACTCCGACTCGCTGCTACGCCTCATCGACGACATCCTCGACATTTCACTCATCGAATCCGGACAGCTGAAGATCGCCAAGTCCGAGTTCCAACTGAAGGAGCTAATCGAGAACATTATCCACTCCCATTCCGTTCAAGCCCAAGAGAAAGGGCTAGAACTTCGCCTACAGAACAAACTCCCCACCCTCGACATCTCGATCGATTCCGACCGCAACCGCATCAAGCAGATCGTCGACAACTTCATCAACAACGCGATCAAGTTCACAGAAACCGGTTCCGTTACACTCGCCGTTCGAGCAGAAAACGAGAAGCTTCGTATTTCCGTTTCCGATACAGGAAACGGTATACGCCCAGATGATCAGAAAGCCATCTTCGAACGTTTCTACAAACTACAAGAGGACGATAAACGAGCGAGACGCGGAGTCGGCTTGGGGCTCGCCATATCACACAGTTTGGCCGAACTTCTAGGAGGTGGAATCGAACTAGAATCGACCCTCGGCAAAGGCTCCTGCTTCGAGCTGGTACTGCCGCTGCCAAAGATCAACCACTTGGACGAGGCTTCCACTTTCGATCCTCACAACGCCAACCTTCCCGACCTCGACCCAGAATTCCTGGACAGTTTGAAGGTTCTGGTGGTCGACGACGAAGAGACCAACTTCCGATATATCGAGGCGGCCCTTAAGCGCTGCCGCGTGAAAACAGTTTGGGCGCACAGCGGACCAGAAGCTGTTCACGCATACGAACAAGAAGGGCCATTCAATCTCATCATGATGGACATCAAGATGCCTGGCATGGACGGATTTCAAACCAAGGAAGTTCTCCGAGCAAAAGGCTGCAAGCTTCCCATCGTAGCCCAGACCGCCTTTGCGATGAAGGAAGACGAGGAACGTATCCGCGAAGCCCAATTCGACGACTACCTCTCCAAACCGATCGACCGCATGCTCATGTACAAAAAGCTAGCAAGACATCTGGTCGAACAGCTCCCAAGAAAAGCCTCGAAACTGTAGCCCTTGCGAGACGAGGGCAAACGCTACCCCGAGACTGGCTTCTAGATGAAGTTCAGACGTCCGATACCGTCTCCGGCACAAAGATAACCGAATACATGCGGCATTCGTCAGGGCCGACCTCCCGATTCGATCCAAGCGTCACAGATTCGTTCTTCTCAAGTTTCCGCCCATAAAGAACAAGGCGAGCGTCATTCAATTCAAGAGCAGGTCGCGCCTGCATTCGCCCCACAAAGCCCGTATCCAGTTTTTCGTACGCCTTCAGCCATCCAGGGGTTGATAAACGGTCGTCATGGGCGATGTAGAGCGTGCCCCTCTCACTAACAGAAAAGTCCATCAGGTCCACCGCTTCGTACAGTTTTTCCCCGTCAGAGGTCTGGATATAGTCTGCCCCACGCATGAACTCAGGAATCTCCTCGAAATAGTCATCGCAATCGACGTAGGGCTGAAGTCCGTCCTCGGCATTGCTCATGACCGGTAGCGACAGGCGCGTACCAGAATACGAGAAACCTTTGATGTAGTTTCCTTCGCTTTGCTCAAAACTCACTCCATCCATCTCCTCGTCCACTAGCTTCAGTTCCCCCGAGGATAAGTCATATGGCATCGCCGAAGGAGAGACGCCAACCCCGCTCTCAACCCCAACCTGCCCCGCCTCGAGCACAACGCTAGCGGGCTCCAAACCGCTACCCCGAGCAGTAAGCTCGATCCGGCCTGCCTCTCGTGTCGAGCGAACCGCGACGCGATTGATCCCGCATTCCAAATCCAAATACAAATGGTTCGTCGAATGCTCTTTCCCGCTGTTGTAGCCACCTCTCCAGACCGCCGGACCAGCAAGGTCGAATTCAACTCGTTGCTGAAACGTCGGGTGGCGGCGTCCTTCTGAATCAACCGCCTCCACATCAAATAAGGCGACATCTGAACCGTCGGCCATGAAGCCCTCAGGACCAACGATCGGGGTCACTCTCAGGGCGACAGCAGTCGCGACAGTCTCCTTCCTTTGCCTCGCCTGCTCGTTCCCCTCCCCGTCGTAGGCCACCACTTCCACCTCTCCAGCTTCCCATCGAATCGAATCAAAAGTGAAGAGGTATTTGTAGCTCATCTTGCCAAAACCGCGCGACTCGCCATTCACAAACAGCTCCACCTCGGAACAATTGGATACGACGTAGAGCGGCTTTTCAGTCACACGATCCAACGGATAGGTCCAATGCCCAATGAGGTGAACTTGCGGCTCCCAATGAAACAGAGCCCTGCAAGCATAGAACGCCTCCTTGGGCAATCGAACCGCGTCGACGACCCCGCTCGCCCGCGTCACTTCGCAGTCGTTTCGTCCACCACTCGTCGAATCGGAAAAGATCCAGTTCGCCCCGCCACAGTGATTAGAGGCGCCCAGGCGACGAACGAACTCGACAACCTGGTTCACTGCGAACGACTCGCTGGTCAACTCATACTCCTGCTTCCTCGGAACCTTGTATCCAAAATCTGGTGGAGAATAGTCGTCCCAAACGCGCCTCGGGCACTCCTCCCGATTGTACTCCCCCTCCACGACCGGCTTATCGCGAAATTTGTGCCCGCCTTGGGTCCCGATCTCGATGTCGCTATAATCGATCGTTACCTTACTCGGCCGACGATGCGCGTAGGCTCGCTTTCCATGAGGATCGAACCGGTCACAGTAGGAGCGAAGCTGCTTCACATGCGGAAGCGAAACGGCTTGATTGCCCCCCTCCCACACAAGAATGGACGGGTGATTACGGAAATACACGACAGCATCCCTAAACGCCTGGGCGCGCACATCCCAAGAGTGTCCTTCCAGATCCCCCTCGCCATCAACTCCTGGCTGGATAGTAATCAGGCCCAATCGATCTGAAGACTCAAGCTGCCCCGGTGAACCAGCAGTATGCCCCCAACGCACCATGTTCCCTCCCGCTTCGCGCATCTGATTCATCGTATAGAAATGCATCCAATCCGGAAACGCATTTCCAAGGCCCGCCCACTCATTCGTAGACTTCTGACCCCAGCCTTGCAGCTTCATACTGCGACCATTCATCAAGAAACCACGATCTGCCGTGAACTCCCAAAACCGGATTCCCAGCGGGGTATCAACTGTATCAACAACCCGACCGTCCACGAAAACGCGAGTCCGCGCCCTATACAGATAGGGGCGCTCGGGATCCCAAAGATTCGGATTCTCAATACGTCCTTCCGAACTCACGACTACGGTTTCACCACTCGAAAGCTGCGCGTTCTCTAAAAGTTCCAACACACAAAAACCAGCCGCATCCAATATCTCAGTACGAACTTCACATTTTCTGGAATCCTCGTATTCGTTTCGCAGTTCAATCTCCACGCCCACAAGCGCATGATCAGGACTCACCTCGGGCGTGTAAACGTACGTACCAACCGTCTCCAGGTTATTGTAGAGCGGCAAGGTCACGTGCAACTTGTCCATCACGTGCAAATAGACATTGCGGTAGATTCCACCATGTGCGGGATGCCAGTGCGGATTATTCCAGGAAACCCGGGCGCCTCCCTCGTAGCTGGACCACTTGATCTCCCCTTCCTCGTCCGATACAAACGAGTTATCGCACATCACTACCAACACATTCTCGCCTTCCACCTTCAGATGCGGGCTCAGGTCAAAGCCGAAGGGCAAGAATCCATTTTCGCACTTCCCCAGAAAAACGCCGTTGAGGAAAACCTCCGCTAACTGGCGAACTGCCTCAAACTCGACAAAAACCTTCTTGTCGCGAGCGGATTCAGGCAACCGAAACGTCTTCCGGTACCATGTCCGCCCCGACCATTGCTCTCGTTCACCCGAGTGATTACGCGACTGGAAATGAGCGAACGTATCCACATCGTTGTAGGTATGCGGAGCGGAAACAAGCTCCCAACTCTTGTCATCGAAGTCCTCGGACTCCGCCCCTTCGACATCCGCCTGGAGAAACCTCCAGTCCTGGTTGAAACTCAAGCGTCGTTGAGCCAAGCCCGCGCCTTCACCACTCGTCACGCCCTTCAAAACGACCGCGTCCACGCTCACCCTTCGCTCCCCTCCAACAAGCCTTTCAACACAGATGTGTCTTCGGAGAACTGCTCCAAGCAATCCCCAAGCACAAACTCCAACATAGCATAACGATCCCCTGCCAAGGTTCGCAGTTTCTGGATGTATGCAGCCCAGCGTTCCCTTCCTTCCGACAACGGACGACGGTCTACCGAAAAGCCATCCTCCTGAAGCAGCCAGTGAAAGACATGCACATTGGAAATTCGATCTCCCAAGATCGATATATCCTCCAAGTTCCCCGCTAGATCAACACCATGACGAGGCTGCCAATACGAATAGAGATTACGACGGCCTAACTCCTCAATCAACTCAACCGTGCTATCCGCCGTATCAGCAAGCGTATTACGATGAAACTCCAAATGCACCGTCATTCCGAAATCCGCAGCCTTGTCGCAAAACGAAGACAGACAACGCCTAACCTCATCACGATACTCGATCGAGGCTAACGCGCTCGCTTGCCGCCCCGCCCAGACTCGGATGGAGCTCACTCCCAAGGTCCGAGCAGTTTCCAGAACCGGATCAGCCCCTCGATTCCAGCTGAACTGCCCGCTGCCACCTGCCTCCTCGTCGCACGGATAATACGAACCGTAGCTCGCGCAGATCAGGCCACTGCTTTCGCACAGCTCCCTCACAGACCTAGCTCTTTTCAGATCGCCAGGAGGTACATGCTCGTTCCCAACCCACTCAACCGCCGAGATTCCGTGGGCTAGCAATGTCTCGACCACTTCTTCCGGAGCGCTGGAGCGCAGGGTCACTGAGTTAACGGCAGCCTTCATCTACTTTCTTCGATCTCCCTTCTTCAATGCGTAACCAATAACGATCAACACGCCTCCGCAAAACAGAAACGACACACGCCCGATCAGCGGGTTAGGAATCAAAGCCAACAGGGCGACAAAGGCACCGTAAATGAGAGATAACATCCCCAATGCGCTCCCCTGATTCGAGTCCATCGCTTCCGAGCCATCTTCCTCGGCTTCCACCGGCGTATCCAGGTTTGTGAACAAACTATTCAACTCATCAGCACGTTTCCCCTCTGGTTCACGACAAAACAGCGTTGTCGACAAAAAGAAGACCGTTCCAACGAACAGGTTGATCACCACGCCAAAAATCAGAGTGATATCCTTCGCTTCGCGACCCGAGAAATCGACTTCCAAGCCAAGCAGCCCCGACAGCCACTCGGCATCCAAGTTCGTCTTCACCAGGAAGGACGTTAGCAAACCTACCAAAATAGAGACCCAACTCGCCCAGTCCGGGACTCGCTTGATCACGATTCCCCAGATCAAAGGCACCTGCATTGGAATCGCTACCAACGCGCCAAACTGCAACATCAGGTCAAAGAGCCCGATCTCCTTCATCTTGCTGAACTGAATACCCGCCAGAATGATCGAGGCCCCGAAAACGAGCGTTGAAATCTTACCCGCTAGAAGCAGCTCTCGCTCGCTCGCCTTCGGACGCAGTAGCGGGTAGTAGAAATTTCGCACAAAAATCCCCGAGTTACGGTTCAACCCACTATCCATCGAAGACATCGTCGCCGCAAAAATGCCGGACAGCAAAAGCCCCAACATTCCAACTGGCAGCGTTTGAATACAGATCGCCACGTACGCCGCTTCAGAACCGTTTTTCAGCTGAGGAAAAACAGAGTCCAGATCTGGATACAATATAGCCGAGGCCATCGGCGGAATAAACCAGACCACTGGGCCAATGATAAACAAAGCCGATGCCAACAAAGCCGCCCTTCGGGCATGCCAAGTGTCTTTCGCGCAGAGATAGCGAGACGCATCCATCAGATTGTTTGTAGAGGCAAACTGCTTCACAATGATCACAATTATCCAGACCCAGATCAATGCCGGGTAATTCGTACCGCCCCCAAGGAAGCGATCCGCCGGAAACCTCTCTACCAGCTCGCTCACACCGCCCACTTCCTCCAGCGCGAAAAAGGCCGCCACCACCGAGATCGGCATCAAGACCAAGACCTGCATAAAGTCCGACGCCACCACGGCCCAACTTCCCCCAGTTACGGAAAGGATCAACACCACCGATCCAGTGATCAGGATCGTCGTCTCAATATCGAATCCGAAGACCGCCGCGAAAAATACGCCAAGCCCATTCAGCCAGATCCCAGCATACAAGGTTCCAATCGGCAACTGCAGCCAAGTGAACACCTGCTCCGAGGTCTTGCCAAAACGCTGCCGCATAGCCTCAACCGCCGTAATGACACGCAACTGACGGAACTTCCCAGCGAAATACAGATAATTGCAAAGGAAGCCGACCGCATTACCAAAGAAAATGACCAAGATCAGCAATCCGTCCTGATACGCCTTACTCGCCGCCCCGGTAAACGTCCAAGCACTGAACTGAACCATGAAGGCGCTACTCCCGGCCATCCACCAAACCATCTGGCCTCCACCCCGAAAGTAGTCGCTCGTATTCGTAATGTAGTTACGAAAAAAGACGCCAATCCCCACCATAAACAGGAAGTAGAAGGCAACTACGCCATAATCAAAATAACTGAGACTTATATCCATTCTATCAATATCCTAGCGGTTTCGCCCACAGACCTTTGCAGCGACCACATTCCTCACTTCGCCAACTCAGGTGCTCCGATCGTAAATATCCGTAGTAACGATCGAGCTCACGGCCTCCCCGTTGAGGAACCTCGCAACATTGTCATGTGCATGATCTCCCGCATCACGCCTGCGATCGGTCGTCGGTCCCGCGATGTGCGGCAACATCACGATGTCATAGCAGCCTCGAAACGGATGATCCTTCGGCAAGGGCTCAACTGAATACACATCGACGCCTGCCTTGATATGCCCATCGTTTACCACCCTCAAAAGAGCTTCCTCATCAACAAGCTCGCCACGAGCCACATTTACGAAGATCCCCCCTCGCGTCATGGAACGAAGCAAGCTCTCGTTCACGACCTTCACACGTTCTGGGATCAAAGCCTCCAGTTCGAACACCACATCGCGATCTCGAAACAAATCTTCCACCGAGTCGGCTGAAGAAACGCCATCAGCCTTGAAAACCTCAGCAGGAACACCATCCGAATAGACCACGAGCTCGCAGTTAAACGGCTTCAGCAAAGCGATCAAAGCCCGAGCGATACTACCGTATCCATGAATGCCGACACGCTTCTCAAATAAGGATCGCGTTGTCGTCGTATCATCTTTCCAACCACCACAATCGTGCATCTGACGATTCCAATGAGCCAAATTGCGACAACAGGAAATGGCCAAAAACAATGCGCATTCAGCTATTGTCCGACTGATGGACGCCCCCCAGTTACTTACCAACAAACCATCTTCAATCAAAGACCTGGGGACGACCTTCCTCACCGATCCCGCCAAATAGCAAACGTACTTCAGATGAGGACAGACCTCTCGCAAGGCGTCCTCCGGCAATCGACTCATCTTCCAGCCTGCCACAATAATTTTCGGATTCACCTCGGCCAGCAGAGCGCGCCATTCCTCGGCACCCATGTCCCGGCAATCGACAACACGGCAATCCCCCAAAAGCGACTTCAACGCTTCGAAGCGACCCTCCGGAAAAAACGTGTCGATCTCGACCTCGGTCAAAACCAATATACTCTTAACACTCATACAGATTGTATCATCCCCTCAACTACTTCTTGGACTCCGCGTTCCATCGCTCCAGTTCTTCAACGAGAAAACCAGGCACACCCCCTGTTCGTTCCATCAACTGAGCTTCAAACAAAGACAGTGGATCAACCCTTTTCCCTAAACTCTCGACCAGTCCCATATTCTCTAAATTGAACTCAGTCTCAACGCCGTGGAATCCCACGAACACAGGTTCGAGAAAAAGGTCGCGATCATCAAACTCCCCGCTTCTCCAAAAATCGAATTTCGGCTCCTTGCCTCCTGTCCGCTTAAAATTCCAAACTACCAAACCTCGCATATGGTTAGGCATTCCCGCCATAGGACCGCCACTACGGCCATAGCGCCAACCACCTGAGCACGCATCCAACAGAGTCGCGTACGGAAACGTAGAGTGAGCGTCAAAGGAACTCTTTGAACCGTAGTCATACCTCCAATACACTGTACTAGCACTTTGGTAACCAACGCTCGGCCCATGAAAGTGCCCAGCCTGGTCCGATGAAAGCCCGACCAAAACCCCATACCCACCACGAGCCTGCACGCCATGATGCCCTGGAGTACCGGTCAAACGCGTCCGAAAAACTGAAAAAGCCGAACACGCGCTCATCTTCAATGCGTAGTTCCAGTTCTTAAACTCGACATCCCGTATCCATCCGTTTCTCACATTCTTCAGATACAAGGCACTCCACCCCCCATCATCCAAGGCGCTGCGATGATGCACAAAGTCGCCCTTCCAGTCACCCGTTAGACGCATGCCTTCCAAACCAACTTCCTCAAGAGCCGGATAACTACACAGCGTCCAATCATGAGCGTCTTCGACATCAACCTGCAGAGGCTCCTTAAATCGAACCGCTTGACCGTCTATCGCGACCACTTGATGCCTTTCCGCGACCTGCACTCCCTGAGTCCAGCTCCTCTCCCATTCCTTCCGCGGCGTACGCCCTCCAAAAAAGAGCTTAATCGCCTTGGGATCGCTTAAACGAAGCGTAATCCAGTCTCCAACCGAAAGCTTAGACGCGTCCGCAACCCGTATCTCGAACTGCCCCTTTTTCGCTCTTCCAATCAATTTGGTGAGCGTTTTCTCCTGAGTGCTTTTCGGCGATACTTCGATCATGAACGGAGTCGAATACATCTTCCCCGGAACCTCAGGCTCTAGATGTCTAGGCCAGTAGAGTTCGGTCCCCTCAAGCCCCGACCCCATTCCCTTCAGGACAACATTCGAAGCAGCAAGCCTGAGTCGCTTCTCAATGCCACCTTCACTATTCATGAGATACCTACCGCCTTCAAACAACACGACACCACCACCGGCTTTGCTAGCGGCATCGATCGCCCCTTGCACCGCCATCAAATCCAGCTTCCCGTCATCCGGAATCGCCCCAAAGTCGCGAACAAGAAACGCAGGGCCGTCGACCTCCGGAATCGGACGCTCGGAATAATGGTAACCCGCAAAAGAGAAATCCGGCAGGACGGCCTCCTCTCCGACGCCTCGCGTCTCGAGAAAATTCGCCCAGCTCTTGGGCATCGCAGCTCTGCCTATCTCTTGCTCTTCGCAACCTCCCAACAAGACAGCCAGAGAAAAGACAAGAGCGATCAGCCTGTACGTTGAAAATGAAGCACGCATTTCGTCCAACTAAACGAGTTCCAGCCAATGGTCTACCCAACAGTAGGATAAACCGGGATAAAAAGATGCCTTCCTCTTACGGAAGGCATCTGAAAACACTAACCCAGATCGGTCAGCCCCCAAATTACATTTTCACGCGGTAACGTAGGATGAAACGCTGCTCATCACCACGCTTGGCATCACCGCGTATATAGTCCTCATCAAAGAGGTTCTTCGCAGTCACTTGCACGGTGTGCTTCGCGTCATTGCCCCAACGGTAACCGATACCACCTTCTACAAGCGTGTAACCGTCCATGTAGAGCTTCCAGCGGCCACGGCTACGATCGCTCCAGCGAGACTCGCCTACATCGCGAACACCGAGCATATAGAATATACCGTCACCACTGCCGTACTTCATGACAACGTTAGCGCTGTAGTCAGGGATCTGAGCAACAGGAAGACCTGCGAGATTCTCATCTCCAACATCAACCATCTCCGAATCCACAAAACCAATACCGCCAGTAAAGCTAAGCTCCTTGTTGACCGCGTAGTTGAAGTCGAACTCGACACCGGTAGCATTTACGAGACCCGCTTGGCTCAAGTAGTTGAAGGTGTCGCCAGGATCTCCATGAGGAGAGCCTGCTGGATACTCACCCACCAAGTCGAGAACGATGTCCTCTCTATCCGTGTCGAAGTAAGCGAGAGTGAAGCTCAGCTTTCCTCCAACGCTGTCCCCCTTGATACCGACTTCATAGCCGTCACCCTTCTCAGCGTCAAATACCTCAGGAGTGATTGGAGCGCCGGTCACAGGATCCGTATCATTCGTCGCACGACGTGGGTTAAGGTTGAAGGAAGTGCTCTTGCTCGCATAGAGCATAAGCCCTTCGGCAATACGGTAGTTCACACCCAATTGGTAAGACTCTTGGTTCGTATCGCGAGTGGTTGGAGTGAATGAAGGATCATCCAATCCAAAGTAGGACGAATTGTCGCTTACCTCTTCCACAGACAGATCATCGTAGCGGAATCCCGCATTGAGGTTCAAGTCACCATCCAGCATCTTCAACTGGTTCGCAACGTAGATACCTTCGAACTTAGTGATGTTGTCGCGACCGCGGTCAACACGACCAAAACCACCTTCAACATCATTCGCCAACTCGAACGCCCGGTCACCAAGGAAGCTGTAGTCAGGATCCGATAGTGGCATTGTACGAGAAGGAGACTGATCAGTACGGTTGATACGCTTACGATCATCGACACGACGGAACTTGTTACGGTCGAAAGTCACGAGAAACCGTCCTTCAAGAGATTCGTTCGAGTACTCCTTGAGGAAATCAACCTGAAACGCGTCGCCACGCTCCCAAATACGGTGATGACGCAATTCGAGATCACGAAGAACACCTTCCTCCCAAACGACGTCGGAAGTGATTTCACTCGGGTCACGACCGTTCAATCGCAAGCGAACCTCACCCGGGTAGGCCGCACGCTCATTAAAGAAGCGGTTGAAGGTATTGAATCCAGCACGAACTGAGAACGTATCCGAAAACTGGTGAGAAAAGCGAACATCAGTGCTGTTGACAGTACGCTCGTTCAAGGCGTCTGGCCCCAACAAACTAAAGTCATAGAGCTCAGTCGCAAAACGGTAGTGCTGATCGTTCGTCGGCAAAGTGTCATCGCGCAAAGGAACGAGACCACGGTCTCTTAGCGTGTCGCGCTCGATGTACTCGCGCTCGAAGATAATCTCCGTTCTTTCAGTCGGGTTGTACTCGACAACGCCGGAGAGCGAAAGCTGGTCGCGTCCAGTAAAAGCAAAGTCGTCGCGATCATACCAGGCACCATCCAAGCGATAGAGCCACTTCTTGTCCTCGGTAATCGGACCTGTAGTGCCAATCGCATAACGCTGATAGCTATCGGTTCCGAGCTCGATCGAGAACTCCTGCTCAGGAGTTTCGGAAGCGGACTTTGTAATGACATTGATCATACCACCTGGGTCGATCTTGCCGTAGGAACCAGCCGCGGGCCCCTTGATCACTTCCGCACGAGAGATCGTTACGCGATCAACCAATCCAAGTCGGGTAAAGCCGTTACGCATCTGATTGTTCTGCTTGAATCCACGAAGCTGATACCAACCTTCAACCTCATCACCCGCAAACGAGCTCACATAAGCGAACTGGTCGTCAAGAGAGTCAGCGTTGAAGTCTTCAAGGAATTCGTTGGTAACAACGTTCACCGAGTAAGGCAGCTCCGCGATCTTAGTGCGGATACGAGAACCCGAAATGGACTCCGCAGCGTGGTAGCCGCTTTCGCCAGTGGAGCTCACCTCGAATGGGCTGAGTTCGAAAACCTCCTCTTCGTCAGTGCTCTGAGCGAAACTAGGATTGGTCGCGCCGATTGTCAGAGCCAATCCAAACATGATCGGGCTCGAAAAGGAGCGCTTCACGCCCCTCGCATGTGTTCTGTAAGGTAGTAACATCGTTTGTTCTGGTTAGGGTATAATCAGGTGCCAGTCCCGGCGGGATGGCCGAAGCGAGAACGCGCTTCGATTTGCAGCGGCGATAAGCCAAGCGTCTTTGGTATCACCAAATTACTACCTCGGGTCAATTATAAATTGATAATTATGAATTTTTAATATGATATTATGAACCACAACTCCCCTACCCAGCCGGTTCATAAAAAGAACGTCAGGATGCCGATCCCGTTTAACTCGACTCTTGCAAGTTAATAATTTGGAGAACTATTAATAATCAATTCAGCAAGTTCCCATGAGCAATCGCCCTCGAAAACGCATTTCCCAGTCCGCCATAGCCAAAGAAGCTGGCTGCTCCCAATCACTCGTGTCCATGGTCCTGAACGGCCGTACCCAAGGGATCTCAGAGGAGACCTACCGTCGCATCCGGGAGATCGCCCTGAAAAACGGCTACAGCCTGCCTGGCATGAAAGCCGACGCTAACGGTACCAGCGACGGCATCAAATCAGTCGGCTACATCCTCCGCTCTCCCCTCAAGCTCGCCAATAAGAGCAACTTTTTCAGCCATGTCCACCAAGGCCTGCACGAGACGCTCGTAAGCGAACGCATCAAGACCGTTTACCTGGGCTCAGAGGACGATTTAGCCTCCAATCCGGAGGAACTCGCCAGCCTCGTATCTGATAATATTAAAGCGATCGCCATCATGGGCGAAGTCGCCCCCCACTTCCTTGATGAGCTCAAGGCCCTCAAGCGCCAGCTCATCTACATCTCCGCTCGCGCCCCCGGTACCTGTCACTCAATCCTTTCAAACGAAGGCGACTCCGCTCAACTGCTCGTTGATCGACTCTACGAACTGGGTCATCGCAACTTCGCCTGGATCGGAGGCAACTATCCATCAAGCGTTCACGACGACCGACTCGCCGCCTTCGAAAAGGCGCTGGACACCCACTCGCTCAAGCTCGACCCCAAATTCCTGATACACACGAAACGGGCCGACAGAAACGAAGGCTATGACGCAGCTCACAAGATCTGCCAGTCCGTCGCAAGCAAGGACGAACTGCCAACCGCATGGCTGTCACTAAACGCCCTCATGGCTCGCGGCGCCATCAACTACCTCTTCCAATCAGGATACAAGGTCCCCAGCGATGTCAGCATCGCAGCCTACGACATGACACGTGTGTGCGAAGAAGAACGCCCCGGCATCACCTCCGCTGGAGCCGACCCAGAAGCCATGGGAGCGGAAGCCGCACGCATCATCCTCCAATTCTGCGAACGCGGCAATATCCCGCTCATGGACCTCACCCTGCAAAGCGCGATCGTGGAGCGCGAGACGACTGGCCCTGCTCGCACACCAGCCGAGGCAGGCGCTTAGCCGCTCCTCCCCTAATCGAACTGCTTCGCCAACCCTTTCCGGAACTCCGATACGGAATCTATCGCTCCCAGAGCCTTGAGTTGATAGGCCGCGTTCCCAATCACCGCAGCCTCCGTTGGATAAGCATAAACGGGACACCCGCTCCGCTCGTTCAGAGAGCGACACAACAACTCGTTTTTCGCTCCGCCTCCGATCAAAACGATTCGCGGATACCGACGCCCCAGAGCCGACTCGAATTCCTTGAGCGCCGCAGCGACGCTTTCGGCGATCGACTCGTATACAAGACGTAAATACGCCGCCAAGCTAGCAGGCAATGGCAATCCTCTAGATTTCAACTGAGCGTCGATCGCTTCCCTCATGTCACTGGGATTAAAAAGGCTCGAATCCCCCGTATCCAAAACCTCACCCGGGACCGGCTCCACTTCAACATTGTGCAGCAGGCTGCTCCAATCCTGTTGAGATTGCGGGTGAACGCCAAAGCTATCAAACAGACGCTCCACCATCCAAAGGCCAAGCAGGATTTTCGTAGGCCTCAAACCACCATCCCCGCAACGCTCGTGAGAGATACCCTTTTGCAACCCAAGCTCAGTCGGGAACGGCTTATCGGAAAACGCTCCGGCCAACACCCATGTCCCCGTACTCACAACGAAGTCATCCTCAGTAGCTCCAGGAGCCCCTTCGAAGGCGCAGGACGTATCATGCCCGGGCACGAGCGACACTGACAAACCTTCCAGCCCCTTTTCTGACTCAACCGAACCAAGCACCTTTCCACACTTGCTAGGTTCGCTAAACCAATCCTGAGGGATGCCCATGCGATTCAAGGTCTCGGCATCAAAACCGCCACCGTCGAGAGAGAGCAACTGAGAGGTACTCGCGATGGAAACCTCGTTCTCCTTGGCTCCACTGAGCAGGTAGTTGACGTAGTCAGGCAAAAACAGGCAACGCTCCACCGAGTCCCGCAAAGCAGGCATAGCAGAAAGCGTCTCCTTTAACTGTATCGAACTGTTGTAGACGACCGGCGGAATCCCCGTCCTCGCATAGAGTTCCGCAGCTTCCTCCGATTCCCGATCTGGCATGAGCAATCGTGTGCGCTCATCCCTATAGCTATAGATGGGATGGGCCAGCCGGCCATCCTTCAGCAACAAAGCATGGTCGACACCCCAAAAATCCAAACCGCAAGACGCAAGCTTCGGCTCGGCTTCACGCGCCAGTCGCAGCCCGTCAGTAATTTCCCGATACAAAGCCCCCATCTCCCAATAACAATGGGATCCGAGGCTCGCAAAACTATGACGAAAGCGGTGAGACTCAGACATCTCAAGATGCTCGCCATCCCATTTGGCCACAAAGACCCGTCCGCTCGTAGCGCCCATATCCACGGCCGCTACAGAGACCGATTTTGACTTACTCATATCTGTACTAGCAATATACGCAGAGAATCCTCTGTACCAAGCTCAAGCCTAGGCAAAGACTAGCGCTTGGAAAGAACAGCGGTCTCGTACTCCTTGACCGCACCTAAAAGTTCAAGCTCTCCAGGAGCTCCCTGCCGGCGGCAGAACTCCTCCCAAACTACGCTCCATGGAAGCGCCTTGTTGATTTCAAGCAATCCAAGGCGGGTCGTATAGTCTCCCGCCAACTCCGCCTCACGAAGTTTTTCGGCAGGCTCCAAAAGAGCGAGCAAGAGAGACTTCTGGGCGGCACGTGTTCCGATCGCCCACGCTGCGATTCGATTGATGGAAGCGTCGAAGAAGTCCAGCCCAATGTGAGTGCGATCCAACACGTCACAGCGAACAAGTTCCTGCATGATCGCTTGGGTCTGGTCATCCATTAGCACAACGTGGTCACTGTCCCAACGAACCCCGCGAGATACGTGTAGCAACAATTCCGGTACATACATCATGACCGAAGAAATCTTATCCGCGATCCCTTCAGTAGGATGGAAGTGCCCTGCATCCAAGCAAAGAGCCGTCTGCTCACGCTGAGCGTAGCCCATATAAAACTCGTGCGACCCCACCACAAAGCTCTCAGAACCAATACCGAAAAGCTTACACTCGACCGCATCAATGTTGTGAGACGGATCCAACTTCTCGGACAAAATCTCGTTCAAGCTAGTCTCGAGCCGACGACGGAAACTCAAGCGATCCGCAGGAAGGTCCTTCATACCATCAGGTATCCAAATATTGGTCACACACGGGCTTCCAAGTTGCTCGCCAATCGCCGCGCCAATCTTCCGGCTAGCCTGGCAGTGCTTAATCCAAAACTGACGCGTCTCCTCGTCGGGGCTGCTGAGCGTCAAACCATCGTCCGCTTTCGGATGGGAGAAACAAGACGGGTTGAAATCCATGCCAATCCCCTGTTTCTTACACCAGTCGATCCAGCTCTGGAAATGCTTCACTTCGATCTCATCGCGATCCACCTTTTCCCCGCCGAAGTCGCCATAAATAGCGTGCAAGTTCAGACGGTGATTTCCAGGAATCAGAGACAACGCTTGCTCCAAGTCCTGACGAAGCTCGTCAATCGTACGCGCCTTGCCTGGGTAATTGCCCGTGACAGCAAGACCGCTTCCCAATTCGCCCGCATCCGACTCAAAGCCAGCCACATCATCTCCCTGCCAGCAATGCAGCGAAATGGGAGTGGAAGCCATGACTTCCAATGCGCGCTCTACGTCCACGCCCAACTCGGCGTACTTCTCTTTAATTTGGTCAAACATAGGAAATTTAACAGGTATACCCCCAGAATACCGGATTTGCTGCCTGAGATAAAGTCACCTCCTGACATAAAACTTGCACTTTTTGACAAACAAAAGGACACTAAACGCATCCATGAAAATAGCTCCGGAGTCGTTCACACGCTACCTCCCCGTTAGCTCGCAATCGATCCGCTGGGGCTGGCACCTCATAGACGCAGGCAGACAACACGTGCCTCCTGGCTCTTCCTACCCGAGCGACGGGCACCCACTCAACTATCGCTTCGACAGCGACGGAGGACGCGTCTTGGACGAATTCCAAGTTGTATATATTGCCTCCGGAAAAGGACGGTTTTCTTCGCGCTCCGCGAAGGAAAAAGAGATAAAAACCGGCGACGCCCTCCTGCTTTTCCCCGGGGAATCCCACCGCTACCGCCCAGATCCCGCAACGGGCTGGAACGAGTACTGGCTCGGCTTCTCCGGAACAGACGCGACCCGCGTCATGGAAGCCTTCTTCTCCCCACGAGATCCAGTCCTTCGCTGCCAGCATACCGGCGAGCTGACACGTCTCTTCGACCAACTACTCCACTGGGTATCCAGCCCCACCGCCAGCTCGCCACAACTCCTCGCCAGCCACATCCCCATGATTCTGGCGTTCCTGAAAACCGGATCCAACGAACGCTCCGACGAAGCAGCCCTCGTCCAGCAGGCGAAAATGCAAATGCTGAGCGACCTTTCTAAACGCACCGACCTCCAAGCGATCGCCCGCGAACTAGGCACCAGCTACACGCACCTACGTTCCACCTTCAAAAAACACACCGGCTACGCCCCGAGAGAGTTTGAAAACATGATCAAGCTCAAGCGGGCCCACGACCTTCTTCTTTCCGGAAAATACAACGTTTCAGACACAGCTGAGGCCCTAGGCTTCAACTCCCTCCACTACTTCTCCCGAGCCTTTCGCAAGGCATACGGCCAATCCCCCAAGAGCTGGCTCAAGCAAAACGAAGCCTCCGCCAAACAACGTTTCCCCTCTCCGTCCACCAGAGAGACGTCGCCCTAGGAACAGAGCCTCAACCGAAAACACCAGCCAACGGGCACCCTTTAAAGCAAACGGCCGTTGGGACAACGGCCGCTACCGTTTAGCCCTACTGAAACGACATCGTAAAGCCGTATTCGTACTTTCCGGACGGGATCCGATACTTCTCGATCGCTTGAGATTTCGGACTCCAAGAATCGTTTCCACCAACACCAGCTTGGACCAAATCGATATTTACCGTGTTGTAGCCCTGGTAGACCAAATCGTACGGGTGCTTTGCTTCGTGCAGATTTTCCGCAGACCACGGCCAAACCGAGACGCTTAGATGCTGATCCCCATCGATACGCACCTCACCATCCTCGGAATCCTCCAAACAGAGCCAACGCACACCTGTTCGGTTACCGTTCTCCTGCGGACGAACGTATTCGACGATAAAGTCTGCGACGCTTCCGGAATAAACACCCACTTCGGCAGACTGAACGCGGTCGATGTAATTTTCCCACGGGCCCTTTCCAAAGAAAGTCATCTTGTCGTAATCGGACGCGACTCCCATCGCCATTCCAACACGCAAGAGATTCGGCAAAGTTTCATCGGCATCCAGGTCCATATTCACGTGAACAGAACCGTTAGCGGAAACCGTGTAAGAGATAGTCAAATCGACAGCGTCCTTGTATCGCTTCTTGGATACAACCTCGACAGAGCCCGAGGAGCGCTTTGAGACATCGACACTCACCGTTTCCATTCTGTCGGCGAGGCCATCCCAAACCGCATTGTGCTTATGAGGCTTCCACCCCCAAACTTCATTGTCATTCAGCGGACGCCAGAAGTTTGGCTTCATCTCTTCGGTTATGATCTTCTCGCCATCGAGCCTATACGAGCCCAACCAACCGGTCGACTTGTCTACACCGAGTTCGAAATTCTTTCCGGAAACGAGAATACGCCCACCCTTTTCCTCGAATGCGATCTTGCCCTTTCCTTGGTCGGAGTTGCTCGCAATCTTCGAGACAGGCAAGGCGAACTGCTCTTTCGCTAGCTCGAACCCAGCATCAGCCCAGAGGCTATCCTCCTTCGAATGCACGCTCATGCGCAGGAAATACTCGATACCCGCCTTCGGCTTGATTTTCGAGTACGGCACCTCAACTCGCAACACTCCATCCGGAGCGAGATCAAGAGAACCGAGAGAGCCCTCTTCGATCACATCACCGTTTTCGGAAACAGCCCAACGTACTTCGTATTCATTGAGGTTGGTGAAATTGAATCGGCTCAGCAACGAAACAGTCCCGGAGGAGAGATCCACCTCGTCGAAGATAATCGGCTGAAAAACGTACTTACATTCCCATGACTGCGGCTTGAGACTGCGATCTGAAGCGACAACACCGTTGATACAGAAATTGCTGGAGTTTGGCTTATCCCCAAAATCACCGCCGTAGGCGTAGAACATTTTTCCATCAGGTCCGATTTTCTCCACGCCTTGATCGATCCAGTCCCAAATGTATCCACCGATCAAATTCGGGTAGGAATACATCAGATCCCAATACTCTTTCAGGTTACCCAGTGAGTTCCCCATGGAGTGAGCATACTCGCAAGTAAGAATCGGGCGATCAATGTACGGACTACGAGCGAGATCCTCGAAATCATCCAATCGTGGATACATGCGGCTAATAACATCAACGAATGCAGGGTCAGTCGGATTCGCCATGGTCGCAAACGCCTCGAGACCATTGATGCTCTCAACCATGTTCTTCTTCAATGCAGGAGCAACGTAGGCCGGATGATTCGGATCGCCTTGCGCGCCCTCGTAGTGAATAAAACGTGTCGGGTCGAAATCCTTGGTCCAACCCGCAGCGGCCGCGAAACCAGGACCAGTGCCGGACTCGTTTCCGAACGACCAGGAAATGATGGACGGGTGATTCTTGTCTCGCTCGATCATTCTCACCACGCGCTCCAGAATCGAGTAAGTCCACTCCGGCATGTTTGCGAGCTGGCCTTTAACTCCGTGTGACTCGACGTTAGCCTCGTCCATCACATAGAGGCCATACTCGTCACAAAGCTCGTAAAAGTAGGGATCGTTCGGGTAATGCGAAGTGCGTACCGAGTTGAAGTTGAGCTGCTTGATCAGCTTCACGTCTTCCAAAATCTCCTCGCGTGTGACGGCCTTACCGTTTGTGGCGCTATGATCGTGGCGATTTACTCCAACGAGCTTCACCTCTTCCCCGTTGATGAGGAGCGGCCCGTCCTTGACCAATTCGACCTTGCGGAACCCTACCCGCTCACTGCGAGCTTCTACCAACTTCCCCTTCTTGTCCTTCAGGCTCAGGACCAGAGTATAGAGGTGCGGCTTTTCTGCAGACCACTTCATCGGCATTTTGACCTCACCTTCCATGAGGGCAAACGGCACGTTGTCGCGTTGGGGGTACTGCTCCTTGACAATCGACTTGAGGTCAATTGACAGAGGCTCCTCGAAAATAGATCCGCCATCTGGAGCGAACAATTGGGCCTCCAGGTTCCAGCCCTTGAAATTAGCATCGTTGAGCACGGTGATTTCAGGGCGGATCTGCAGCTTCGCATCCAAGAGACTCCGATCAAAAACGGTACGCACATGGAAATCGGACAGCGAGATTTCCGGCTCGGCTAGCACCAGCACCTCACGGTGGATCCCGCTCATTCGCCAGTGATCCTGGTCTTCCAAATAGCTGCCGTCGCTCCAGCGAATGACCTGAACTGCCAAGCGGTTCTTGCCCGCCTTAACATACTCAGTCACGTCAAACTCCGCCGGCAATCGGCTTCCCTGGCTGTACCCGACCTCTTCGCCGTTCACCCAAACGGTCATGGCCGAAGACACGCCACCAAAATGCAAAATGATGCGTTTTCCATCCCACTTCTTAGGAAGGTCGAACTCCCGCACGTAAGTGCCCACCGGATTGTCGGTGTCGATCTTCGGCAGCTTGACTGGGAAAGGATAGACCGAGTTCGTGTAGATCGGGATTCCGTAGCCCTTCATCTCCCAGTTGGATGGAACCGAGATATCGTCCCAAGCGGATACATCCGCATCCGCCTGCCAGAAGTTTTCCGCCTTATCGTCGATTCGCTCCGCGAAATGGAACTTCCACTCCCCATCGAGGGAGAGCATCGCCGCCTTCGAGCGATCGTAGCTTCGAGCATCCTCGACAGAATTGTACGAATACGAGGTGGCTCGGGCCGGCAATTTAGCACGTCCGATGACCTGTTCGTTCTCCCAATCATTGAGACGCGACGAAGCCACCGACGACGCTGCTAAAACACACGCCGACACGATTACAGAAAGAGATGTTCGAATCGTTCGATTCATAGATGATATACCAAAAGGTAGGGGTTTACGGGATGAAGCTAAGTCCACGACGGACCAGCTGAATCGCTTAGAATGACGATTGTAAGTATCTCTTCTAGGGGTGGTCTAACACAAGGTTACTTCCCCATATGCTACATACTCCAAAAACATTGATCTCTCATCAAAACCTGATCCGAGACCCAAAGCCCATTTTGAGACGAAATGACGGTCAATTTGGACGAAATATCGCCCCAGAACGCCCCAGAGCCCCCATATCTCCCTCTAAGAGTGATCAGCTAGGCACAGACCAAGAACCGCCGAGCACAGCAATTGATACTTTCGAACCAAGCCCCGACTAGTGCTTACCCTAGGTTTAGATCCGCACAACCGAACCACGCTCAACGATAGTCGAACGCAACTTCAGCGACTGAGCATGGTCGTCACTTTTGCTGCGAATCCGATTGATCATCGCCTCTGCCGCCAAGCGCCCCATCGAGTGCGTATCGAGCTTCATGGTGGTGATCGCGAAAGGATCCTCCTCCTGGTAAATAAGCAAATCACCGTGGGCGATCACCGACAAATCCTCCGGCACCTGGATGCCCTCTCGCATCAGATACATCAGCAGCTTGTTGGCCATATAGTCGCCATGGACGTATAGGGCTGTCGGTCTGTCATCCTTCGCCGAAACGATCTTGGAAACGATTCGTCCCAGCTCTTTCGGCGATACTGAGGAGAGCGATTGGTGCCACGATTTCTTGAACGGAATCGACGCTTCATCGAGGGCTTTGCCGTACCCTAGAAATCGATCCGTGGTCACATGCGGGGCATGGGCCCGGTTCCAATCCACGATCCAGATTTTCCGGTGCCCGTGATCGATCAGGTACTTAGTCGCCTCGTAAGCCCCTTGGACGTCGTCCTGACAAATCGTGTGAAAACGGTTCTGGTGAATCGAGTCGTTCAGCACGATCACCTTGATGTTGTTGTCCTCCAGAAACTGGATGACCTCGCTGTTTTCGCACTCGATCACAAAAACCATACGGCAATCCATTTGCCGCAGACGCTCCAGCAGCTGCTTCGCCGAAGTCTCCGGATCGTAGGGCACGATGATGGGCGTATAGTTCCCTCCACTAAACCCATCGCTCAAGCCCTTCATGATAGGCTCATAAAAGATCCAAGTGTATCCCCACTTTGGCGACATATCGACCACCAGAGCATAAGTCTCAGGTCGATCCGAGGCTTTCGGCTTGCGGCGACGCTTGTAGTTCAGCTCGGCCACCGCAGCGAGGACGCGTTTGCGAATCACTTCCGAGACGTTTCCTCGGCCGTTAATGACGAAGGAAGCCGTAGTCAGCGACACATTCGCCGCCTTCGCTACGTCAACCAACTTCGATTCCTCGCCCATGCCTCGCTTAGACTGAGCAATTATCTTCCGTTTTCAAGAGTTCCATCAACTCGGGGTAGTCATCGTCCTCGTCGCCATATCTACGCTTCAACTCCATGAGCTGAGCGGTCAGCGACTCTTGAACCTCCCTGTACGAAGGGTCGTCGTACACGTTCTCATTCTCATTCGGATCCTTCTCGAGATCGTAGAGTTCCCACCCCGCTGGCGTCTCGATCGGCAGGGCTCCGATCGCATCTAGCGGCAATCCGTAGAAGAAGACGAGCTTGTAGCGATCCGTCCGGATTCCGTAATGAGCAGGGTTGTCGTGGGCATGCATGTGCATCCAGTAGCGGTAGTATAAAGCCTCATTGTCCAGGGTAGGAGTCTTTTTCGTAAGGTTCCCGCGAATACTAGCCCCTTGAGCGCCTTCCAGTCTCGGTGCTTCCGCGAAATCGAGGAAGGTTTGTGCAAAATCCAAATTCGAGGTTAGGTCGTTACAAATCGTCCCAGCTTCAATCTCTCTCGGATAACGAGCCAGCACCGGCATCTGCAAGGCCTCCTCGTAGATCCAACGCTTGTCGATGAAGTCGTGTTCTCCCAAGAACATACCCTGATCAGACGTGTAGATAACAATAGTGTCTTCCGCTAGCCCCTCGGAATCAAGGTAGTCTAGAAGACGTCCCACATTATCGTCTATCCCCTTAACTGTGCGAAGGTAGTCCTTCAGGTATTTCTGATAGGCCGCCTTCGTACGTTCTTCAGCATTCAATCCTTCTATATCGAGCGGTCCTGTTGGGTAGTCGGGATCTGATTGAGTCTTTACCGCATTGCGACGCGTATTTCGCTCACTGACACTTGTACCGTAATTTTGAGTACATTCAGCTCTTTTGCTTTTGTCCTCCCATAGATTCTCCGGCTCTGGAATTTCTACGCCATCGAAGATGTGCTCATAGCGAGCATCGTATTCAAACGAATCATGCGGAGCCTTGTGGTGACACAGGAGCATAAACGGCTTTTCACGATCTCGCTTTTCAAGCCAATCGAGACAACGGTCCGTTATCAGATCAGTCACGTGGCCCTTATGTCGCGTCCCCTGCGGGTAGTGAATCTCACCTTCGGACTTTAGATCCGCGTAGTTCTCAATGTGCGGCCACGTTTCCCCCTTCTCAATAAAGTACGGGTCGTGATAAAGACCTTGCCCCGGGAGTATCGAGTAGTCGTCAAATCCTTGGGGCTCGGAATGCAAATGCCACTTTCCGAAAAGTCCCGTTTGGTATCCATCAGCTTGCAACACACGGGGAAACGTTTCGGAACTCGTGGGAAGCGGATCTTCCAAGGTCTTCACTTTGTTAACGTGAGAATGTTGGCCAGTGAGAATGGTCGCGCGACTGGGCGTACAAATCGCATTCGCGCAAAAACATCGATCTAATCTCACTCCCTCATTCGCGATCCTGTCAATGTTCGGAGTTTTGAATACATCGTTAAGGCGAGAGCTTCGATAAGCGCTGATCGCGTTCGCGCAGTGATCATCGCTCATGATGAAAAGAATGTTAGGGCGTTTCTTAGCCATAGAAATTCGGGCGTTTGAGTTTCTTTTGAGGAGTTAAACAAAATGGACGCCCCCTCGCCAATCAGGTCAAGCCTAGCTCAAACTAACACTCTATTTTACTTAAATAAGAAAATTCAAAGACGGCTTAACCGGCAGAACTAAACGTTTCCCCTCACTCTCACTTCAAACTTCGTACTATCAGGCTGTCTTATTTTATTAATATAGAATGGTTTGTTTGTTGCGAATTGACTCACTCGCTTTCGCAGACGAGGACGGATAAATCGACGAACCAAGCGGTTCATCAAAACCCAAGAAGTTTACCCTTCCCCAAACCTAATCCGAGACAGTGCCTAAAAGTCTCCAACCTTACGCCCCCGAAGCCCGAGCTCTCAACTGAGATCACCTCTCTAAACGTATCTTATTTTCTGATACTTTTAGAATTCGAGGGCGTACGACACAAACTACCAAATACTGACATGAATAAAAGAACTGCGTTTGTCGCGGCGGGTATCGCCATCGCGACAAGTCCCTATCTCTTGGGACAAGATGACGAAGGAGATACCGTTTACGAGCTCTCTCCTTTCACAGTGGGTGCCACTGAGAACGAAGGATACCGTGCAACAACAACCCTTGCCGGATCACGCCTAAAAACCGATTTGAGAGACGTAGGCTCTGCGATCTCGGTATTAACCAAGGAGGTCTTTGAAGACACTGGTGCAACCGATGCAGAAACGGTTTTGTCTTACGCACTGAATACAGAGGTTTCCGGCGTACACGGAAACTTCGCCAATACCACTCCAGCCAACGATGGCCGCGTCAATACTGCGAACGCTCGCGAAAACGCTCAAGGGGCACAGCGTGTCCGCGGTCTTGCCGAAGCTCAACTGACACGCGGATTTTTCCTCACTGACATCCCGTTCGACAGCTACAACACAACAAGCGTTACGATCAATCGCGGCCCCAACTCACTTCTATTTGGAGTGGGAACCCCCGGAGGAGTCATCGACAACGCAGTCAAAAGCGCGTCCACCAGCAGAGACTTCGGATCCCTCAGCGTTCGCTTTGGAGAACGAGGATCTCACCGCGAGAGTTTCGATTACAACAAAGTGTTGATCGATGGTCGCCTCGGATTGCGCGTAGCCGGTTTGAATGAAAAAATTGAATACCAGCAACGTCCCGCGTTCGAAGAGGACCAACGTCTTTTCGCAGCGATCAATGCAACCCTTTTCAAAAACGAGAACTCCGACTTTCTCGATACTACGAACCTCCGCGCTAACTACGAAAAAGGCGAAATAGACGGCACTCCACCCAATATCATTCCAATGGGCGATGCAGTCAGCGATTGGTTCGCTGAGCCTACCAACGTTTCTCAGATCGCTGAGATCGCCAACTGGGAAGGAAGAGGAATCACACCTCCGGGCTACCTCGGAAACTTTACTCCAAAGTACACGGTCGACAATCGACTCGGCAATCTGAACTCCGGAGCGCTCTACTCTTCCGTCGGTCCAAACGAAATTCCCTACTTCATCAACATTCCGTATATCTACACCGACGCGTCTTCCGCGACACCATCAGTCGGGCTCGCTGATCCGTCAATCGCCGGAGTTCAAGCGCGTGTACGTTGGGGAGTCGGGGCAGCCCAGAACGTTCCCGACGGCCAAGGAAACTCCGAACTCTTCGCCACAGAGAATTTCCTCGGAAAGAACCGTGTCGCTGTCCTGGCACCTGGCTTTGCGTATCCAGTTATCCAGGATCGCAACGTGTACGACAACACACGCCTTCTCCTCTCGGGCAACGCCTCTTACCGAGCTCAAGACTTCGAAGCCTACAACGTAGCCTTGGAGCAAACCTTCTTTAATAACAAAGCGGGTATCGAGATCGCCTTCGACAATCAGTCCTACGAGAACACAAGCCGTCTGGCTTTCTCCGATAGCCAGCACACCGACCTACGCATCGACATCAGCGAAACGCTATCTAACGGCCAGCCCAACCCAAATGTTGGCAGAGCATTCATCCAGAACCAGGGTGGAAACCAGACGCAAAACCGCTTGACCGAGCGTGACGCAATAAACGTGACCGCGTTTTACAAGCTAGACTTCACCGAAAGCCCGGTTAGCTGGCTAGGCGAACACACCCTCACCGGGTTCTACGGAACGCAAACCATTGACCGTACCAATCGCGGATACACTCACGCGTTCGTCGACATCGGCGACACAGATATTGCCTCCGCAATGAACGCGAAGGTTCATCAGTTCCGCAGGCAAATCTACACTCAGGTTTACTTGACAGACCAACTCTTTGGAGCGAACTCTCCGGTGGATCTCAACATCACTGACTACTTCCGCGGTCAGACTCCACAACCGGGCGATGTAGTGAAAGTTCACTACAACGAATGGAATCCGATCTTCGGCACCGATACTGACCGTTTGCTCACCGACGAGTTTCAAGTAGAACGCTTCCTCAGAAGCGGTGGTCGTTCACGTCAAGAAATCGATTCCGAAGTAGTCAGCATGCAGAGCCGTTTCTTCGGAGGCAATCTCGTAGGCCTGATCGGCTTCCGCTCCGACGAGCAAACCAGCACTCCGCAAATCACAATCGACGACTATGAGGCTCTCACAGGCGTTGCAGGTTACCGCTTCGATAACGGCGAATTCGACGAAGGAGCGCTCATTCTTGCTGACAGCGGCGACGTGGAAAAGGGAGACACCGTTACCTGGAGTCTCGTCGGCCACATTCCAGAAAACTGGCTCAAGCTTCCGGGTGACTCTCGTCTCAGCGTTCACTACAACGAGTCGGAAAACTTCTCCGCAACGGGAATCCGACGTGACTTTAACGGTAACATCCTAGGTTCCCCTTCCGGTACAACGACCGAGTACGGCGGAACGTTGGAAACCTTGGGAGGAAAACTCTCCATTCGCCTCAACTTCTACGAAACAAACAACGATCTAGCGACAGTCGCAGATCCTGGATTCGGCTTCCCGTCTTGGGTAAGCGGAGGCATGTCTCGCTATAAGGATGACGAACTCGGACTGATCGCAAGCGGCCTTACTCCAGAAGAAGCCTTACGCACTTCGCTGCAACGCTCGGTCAACTTCCGTCCTGAGATTCTGGATATCGATAGTCTAATGACTGAGTTCCCAACTTGGGACGCCCTCTACGATAGCTTGCTAAACCTGCTCCCAGAAACACAGCGTAGCCGTTGGCTCGGATTCAACGCTGCTGGCGATCCGGAGTGGGAAGCAAATCCAGGCCAGTCGGTAACGCAGTCGTTCGTGTCCGAAGGTATTGAACTCGATGTAGTTGGAAGCTTAACCGAAAACTGGACTGTCGCCCTCAACGTCGGCAAGCAAGAGACTGTTACTTCAAACACCGCGCCTGTCTCTCAAGTCTTCGTGAAAACAGTGTTCGACAACATCAAGGGTTCAACCTTCGAGCACCTCATCGATTCGCCGGTTCAAAACGAAGCTGAGACCTTCCTCGGACGCTGGGGTCGCCAACAGTTCAATACCATGAACGCTTTGGTTGGACGTGATGGTCAAGTCTCGCAGGAGCAGCGCAAGTATCGCGTCAACATGATGACCAACTACACCTTCGGCGACGGTCGTTTCTCCGGCTTCGGAGTCGGTGGCGCGCTGCGCTGGCAAGACAAGGTCGCCACCGGTTACGAGATCGTGGTCGACGATGATGGCGTGGTCATTCCTCAACTCGACAAGCCATTCATGGGCGACGACGAGCTGAACGGCGACTTTTGGCTGAGCTACAACAAGAAGATCGGAAACGACATAGATTGGAAGGTTCAGCTAAACATCCGCAATCTCATCGGAGACAAGGACTACATCCCAGTCATCACTAATCCCGACGGCAGCGTTGCGATCGTTCGCAATCCAAACCCAGAGGAAATATTCCTAACAAACACCTTCTCTTTCTAATCTGATTTCATATTGTAGTAGCAATTAAGATACAGACTCAGCGGATGCCCCTGATTTGGGGCATCCGTTTTCCTGTTTTTCACCCCAAATGAGCATAATCCCCCTCCTCACCTTCGTCCTGTTCACCGCCATGGTGGGCGTAATCTCCTATTTCAAGTCCCGAGATGAAGACCTCAGTCATTCAACCGGATATTTCCTAGCGGGCCGAAGCCTGTCTTGGTACGTAGTCGCTGGCTCTCTGTTCTTGACCAACATTTCCGCCGAGCAACTTACCGGGCTCAATGGCAACGCGTTTTCCTACGGAGCAAGCGTCATGGCTTGGGAAACAGTATCCGTCCTCGGCCTACTCGTCATGGCGTGGTATTTCCTTCCGCGCTACCTGAAGAGCGGAATCACCACCGTCCCTCAGTTCCTTGAAGAGCGATTCAGCACAGGGATGCGGAGAATATCCTCATTCATCTTCCTCTACGCCCTCGTGATCGGGTTCCTACCCGTAGTCCTCTACGCAGGTGCACTCACGTTGGGAAAATTATTCGACGTCTCCACAGTTCTTGGAGTATCCGAAATGTCGGCACTCTGGATAATGATAACCTCGCTCGGCTTGATCGGCGGATGCTACGCCGTCTTTGGTGGTTTGAAGGCGGTAGCAGTCTCGGACAGTATCAACGGAATCGGACTGGTCATCGGCGGACTACTCATCCCGATTCTCGCCCTCATTCGTCTAGGCGATGGCAATATCGGAGAAGGATGGTCCACCCTGATCACAGAATCCCCCGAGCGTATGCAAGCGGGAGGAACAAATCCTGAAATGGGGATTCCGTGGACTACTCTCTTAACCGGGATGCTGCTGATTCAGATGTTTTACTGGTGTACAAACCAAGGAATCATCCAGCGTGCCCTTGCCGCCAAAAATCTAGCTGAAGGCCAAAAGGGACTCGTTGGTGCCGCGGTGCTAAAGATTATTGGTGTATCCATGCTCGTACTACCAGGGATCGTCGCCTGGCACATGCACCAAAAGGGAATCATCGAAGTCCCCGTTAAAACCGTGAACGAAGACGGGTCCGTTCTGCTGAATCACGACATGGCCTACCCGCTTCTCGTGAAAGAAGTCCTGCCAGCCTACCTGACCGGCTTTTTCGGAGCCGCCATGTTTGGAGCGGTTCTCAGCTCCTTCAACAGCGGAGTAAACAGTATGTCGACGCTCTTCAGTCTCGATATCTACAAAGGCATGATCCGAAAAGACGCCACCGATGAAGAAACGGTCCGCGCCGGCAAGATCTTCGGCTCTATCCTCATTGTCGTGTGTATCCTCATGGCGCCGGCAATCAGTCTTGCAGACGGACTCTATACCTTAATGCGAATGGTTATGGCCGTCATCAACGTCCCGATCATGACAGTAATCCTTTTCGGAATCTTGTCCAAGCGAGGTCCCGCCCTCTCCGGGTACGTCGGCCTTCCCTTCGGCATGGCCTTCTTCTCCTTCGCTCACTTCTACCTGGAGAACGACTACGGATTCTTCAAATGGCACTGGCTGCACTCGGTTGGACTAAACTTCGTCCTGACTATGCTCGTGATGCTCGCTATCCGCTATTGGAAACCAAGAGAAACGCCCTACCGCCAACCCGATTCAGGCGCAGTCGAGCTCTTCAACTGGAAGTACCTCAGCGCAGCGACCGTCGTATTGGTCGGCCTACTACTGACTCTCTACTTCACATTCTCTGAATTCGGTATCCTCGCCACTTAACAGAGGGGCAATGCTCCGTCATTGCCACCCTCCACCGCTACCACTGGTTATCCAAAACCAAAATCGCTGGACCTCGGCGGGACAATTCCGCGTACGCATCCATCTGCTCGGGCGGAATTCCCACAGGCAAGTAGGCAGCTCCCAAGATGATTTCAGCATCTCCGTCGCCATCCAAATCTCCGGAATTTATGGTAAGCCAACGCCCTTTATCGGCAGCCTCCAACCGACGTGACCTGAATCCTCCTTCTTCCGACTGCTCCAGATAAATGAAGTTCTCAGGTCGCTCGGCTCTGAAATCAGAGTGATATGCTATGGCCGCGATATCGAGATCACCATCCCCGTCAAAATCCTCCACTGCCGCACCGAACGCTCCGTACATCGGATAGAAATAGGATTCCTCGAAATTCCCGCTTCCATCTCCCAAATAGATACGAATTCCATGGTCCCGCTTTAAAGTATTAAAGGGATCCGAATCGGCGTTGTCACCATTGACGGCAAGAAAGTCCATCTTTCCATCCCCATTGAAGTCACCCAGTTCGATATCCACGTATCCGAAGCCTGGATGCTTTTCGAGCAGGACTCTTTGTTCAAATTCTAAGCCACCGCGATTCAGGTACAAACTCACGTTCTCTCGAGCATGTCCCTGAACAACGAGAATGTCCAAGCGTCCATCTCCATCGAAATCAAAGGCCTCGCTCTTCACCGCTCCTGGCTGCGAGTTTAGCACAACAGCTTCGCTCGCAAACCCACCGCCCCGCTTTCCAGGGTACAAAGCAAGATTCCCCGTGTATTCACCGAAATTAGACACGACAACCTCCTCAAAACCATCTCCGTCAAAGTCAGCTAGCAACATATCCGAAGGGCGATGCAGCCCCTCGAGCAAAACCTCCAGACCGCTCAACTTGCCATTGTCCGTTTTCGCAAGCTGAACCTCTCCGTACTTCGCTCCTATCTCCGCCGCAAAAAGATCGCCGATAGATAGCAAATGAAGTCGATCATCCAGAAAGGCTTTCGCCTCGACAAGAGTCACACCGGGAGACAGATGCGACTCCAACACCTCTAGCTCTTGATCAAGAACAGTGAGCCTTCCCAATCGAGCATCGAAGAGCAAAACGCTCCGACTCCGTTCATCAATGTGGACGAGCGAGGTTATGGCATAAGGCGGACCATACTTGGTACTCAGAGGCACAAATCCAGCAGCATCCCCAACCGAAGGAGTTTTTGTTTCCTGCGGTATAGCTTCAGCTGGGGCGTTCTCGATAAAATAGTCCCTAATCGCCGACCACTCTTTCTTCTCCAGTACCGGTTGCGGCGGATACAATCCAGCCGTCTCCACAAATCCCTTACGCAAATCGATACTGCCTCTCGTTCGCTCCGACTCCCCGGACAAGGCTGTCCGATCGTCAACCCCCAGAAAGAAGCCCATATACGTCAGGGCATATTGCCAGCTTCGCTTGGTTAGCAGGTCGGGCTCGGGAAACTGATGACAGGATGCGCAATGGACCCGAGCCAACCGCTCCCCTTCAGTTTGCCCCGAGGCAAGCCCTGCACAAAACAGAACAGCACTGGACAAACGCAAAACTGGCCACAATCGAATCATCGCCGATCAAACAAGAACACCCCAACAAAGAAGGCAAGCAAGCGAACACCCGGTTTCAGGAGCGAATGAAAAATCAGGTTCGCCACCAAACGCATAGGAAGAAGCCACGTAACGCCCCCTCAAAAAGAGTCCCGCTTGATAATGGTAGAGCCCGCTGTCCCCAGCGGGCATGAGCGGTTATTTGCGGTACTGTGTCCGTTGAGGACAACGGACGCTACCCTTTCGGCTAATGCTCACCATCGTTTTTGCCCCTCCCCCCAAAAAAAGGCTCCCGCCTACGAGAGACGGGAGCCCAATCAAACCTAGCTAGATTAGCTAACTAGAACTGGAATGTGTTGGTCAGGAAGAACTGACGCGAATTCGGGATACGGATACGAGAGATCGTTCCGTCCGGGTTCGCTGCGACAGGTATGTCGTCGTTTCCATTCTTCCGATAGAGATTACGAGCGTTGAACTGGATGATCCAATCTACGTCGCCACCAGCGATTGGCAGCTTGTAGCGTAGGAAGGCATCGCCGGCAAGATCGTCCGGCCCCATGATTGGGTTGCCGATGTTTGGTACGACGTTGCCGAACTCGTCGATCATGTTCGGATAACCGATAGCGACCTCGTCTTGGTAGCGCAGAGAGCCACCAACGTTGAGCCCCTTGAAGCGACCGTCAGAGAAACGGTAGCGACCAGTGAGGTTGAAACGCCATTGGCGTTGCTCCGGCGACGCAGTGTCGTCCTTCGCCTTTTCAATGCGAAGCGTACGGAGCACACCAGCATAGCGGCTTGCGCCGATCGCTCCGGACTCGCCCTGTACCGGAGAGTCGCGGACATCCCAAAGACCAAGATCTTCGATACGCTGAGCGATCTCGAGAGCGAGCGGGAAGGCGACAGGTCCAGTGTTGGAAGTCACAGTCTCCTGCTCCGCAGCATTGAACGAGATGGAGAGATTATCGGTTACTTGACCGATGATCTCGATTTCACGCCCCTCTGCAACGAAGTCGTTGGTAGAGCTCAGACCGAGAACAGGATTACTTTCCTGGCGAACGATCGTGTTTCCGAGTCCGTCATCCGTCTTAACGATACGGTAGTCATAGATGTCCTGCACGTAGTCTGGGAGGATTTGGAGGAGCAGATCGTAGTACTCGTCGAAGCTGTTTACGCCGATCAAGTCGGCATCCGTACCCGTCAAACGCTGACGGTTGCTTGGAGTCGAAGTCGTCGTCCAGGTCAATTCCTCAGGATCGGTAGGGAAAAGCGGGTGGTCACCGTTCTCCGCAAGAATGATACGATCGAGATAGAAGCCCATACGGCCAACAACTTGACCAACCTGTCCGCCGAGGTTCGTGCGAGCGTTCGCGTTCTTCGTTACGAACTGGTTGTAACGAAGCGTCAGACGATCATCGAGGAAGCTAACGGTGACGCCCTTTTCACGAGTGCTACCAAACGGGCTCGCGAGCGGCTGGTTAAGAACGTTGTTCGAGATACCAGCAGGCTGGAAGCTCTCCGCCTCGTAGTAGTGAGCCGAGAGGTTCATTCCCCATGGGAGCTCGCCCAGCCACTTCTCTGGGTAGTGGCCCACGAAGCCCCAAGTGGTAGTCGAATCTTCGTCCACACTTGCTGGAGAGTCTTCGAGGAAAAGCAGCTCTTCATTGAAGTTACCGTCAACTTCATTGATGCCATCCAAGTCGATACGTTCTGGATACGGATTAGCCGCATGCGCAGGAATAGAAGGATCCCACTCAGGATGCCCCATTGGCACGCCAAAGTTACCCGTTTTCTGGATACGCTGCCACGCTTCCTGTTCGTCTGTACGACGAGCCCAGTTACCAATCAGGTGACCGTCGAAGAAGCTACTCTGCAAGTTGAACGCTTCGGAAGTGAGAACGTTTCGGCTCTTGTTCGCATTGGCGAGCGCCTCTACGATACGCCAGTCGTTCTTGACGGCTGTCTTGAGCTTGTTGTCCCAGTACCACTGGCCAAACACTTCGCCGATCTGCGGAAACTGCGTGTAGATCGGACCGTCGAGACGAAGCTGATCAGGGCTGGATAGGCTCGCGCCCGTTGGGCCGAGGTAAACCTGCTGCTTCACGATACGACGGAAGTCGTTGTTGGTGTGACCGATTGAGATTTCAGGGAGACCTGGGAACTTGCCACTGTCTGCCCACCAAACGCCGCGGGTGCCGCGTGTTTCGAAATCGTTGGTACGCTCTTCGTAGAGACCGGTGAGCGTGTGCTTACCGAGAATGCCGCCGAGACGCTCGTTTTCGATGAAGTCACTGAAATCGAGAATACCGAACGCAGTCGCACGGATCGTGTCCTGCTGGCGAAGCTCGTCAGTCACGAGATTATCATTCCAGCGAACAACTGGACGTCCAAAGTTCTCGTTCATCAGCGTATCACCAAAACCATCGAGGTCGGTGTCACCTGGAGCGTGCCAGATATCTGCGTCGATCGAGATGCGCTTGCTATCACCAGAGGAGAACGCGTTGAAGCGATTCTGCTCGCGACGTTGACTATCGAAAGCGATCTCAAGACCGAGCCTTCCATCGAGCATTTCCTGCTCGAGAACAGCTTGGAAGAGACGGAACTCCGTAGTCACCGAATTGGTGGTACCTTGGAAGAGGTAGTTATGGTAGTCGAACACCTCGCGATTCATGAGGGACGGCTCGCGGAAACCAGCGCCCGCAGTCGGGGTACGCGTCCAGCGGGTGTCGCGCGTTCCGCCACCTGCGCCGGTGCCACCGATACGCCAGCGACCCATGATGCCTTGGATCCCTGCCAATTCCGGATCATCCCAGCCTGGCTCGGTTCCGGCCGCGCTGCTGTTGTAGTTAATAGCAGAGTACAACCAGTACGGATTGTATGAAGTGTTGTTCTGGAAACCGGTCTTCTGGAAACGGTCGAACCCAACTTGCGGGATCAAACGACCTTCAATTGCGGCATACTCGTCGAGCGTCATGCCGTCAGGAACCGTGGCGAGACCTGCATTCACCGCCGCACGCACTTGGTCCGCAGTGATCGCGCCATTGCCTACATTGGTCAAATCCACACCTGGCGTGCGGAGAATCTGGTTCAGCGCCTCTTGGTCGCCGATACCGTTCCACCAGCCAGAGAAACCATCGAAAGGCGGAATCACATCCGGCGGATTACGGAAGATCTCACCGTACTCGACGTTACCGCGGAAAACGGTGCGGCCTAGAAACTCGGATCTCTCGTTCGGGAACAGCACAGAGTTCCAGGCGAGGTAGATACGCTTATCGTCCTCGTGGGCAGGGTCCTGCTTGTACTTGACGTTCTCGTTCAATGCAGAAACGCGAACCGCAAGACGATCCTCGATCAGCGTACGATTGAAATCCGCTGTCATACGGTTGCCGCCACGATGGTCGAAACGAAGGCTGATTTCGCTCGAATCAGCGTCGAGACTCGCACGATTCAGGGAGTTGTTGATAACGCCCCCTGGGGAACCGAGACCGAAGAGAACCGAATTTGGCCCTCTATTAACAGTAACACGGCTCGTGTTGTACCCGTCGAACGGGATGATCGTCTGGAAGTAGTCACGCGTGGTAGACGCGCTCACCAGACCACGAACACGCTGAGCGCTCTGTGGATTGTTACGTGCTTCGTTGGTACTTCCGTTGTCGATGTTCGCATTCGAGAAGTTACCTTGCGTGCCGCCGACTTCCATATTGCCCACGTAAGCAAGCAAGGATTCGCCGTCGGTCGCGCCAGTGTCCGTCATGAAGTCCTTGGTAACGACCGCGATGGACGCACCAAGATCTGTCAGCTTCGTACGAAGACGCGAGCCAGCAAGGGTAGTGCTCGCGCGATAGCCTTCGTTGTCTTGGCCTTCTACAGTAAAGGGAGAAAGCTCGAAGATATCTTCTTCGTCTTCCTCCTGCCCCTGGACAGAAAGGAGCGGGGTACCCACCAACATGGCAGGGACAAGGTACGTATTAAGTACCTTGGAGGTAGTTCTAATACTAATCATAGTTTGATTAATGGGGTTCGTAGGGTTCGGAAATTTGTAACGACCGGCACAGGTCATCTCCGAAACAAGTGCGCTCATTGTAGCAAAACACAAATTGCGCGCGTTATACCATAAGGTGCAATGTTTGTGCCTAGTAGATGTGTGCATTGTGCGAAATTTTACTTTATCTATGCTGCGCCGTGCACACTCCCTCGCAGCTTTGCTTATGTGAGAATATAATCTCGACTCTCCGCCCCTTACTAGAGGGAATAGCACACCACCTAACCCCGCTTAACTACCTTTTGCCCCTTATAATCAGACAGTTACTCCTCGTAGCTCTCTTGGCTCCCCTATCCGTCAAATTGTGCATTGCGGCGGAAAAATTCACTCCGGACACGCACATTGACCTAAATGAGCCTTGGCGCTGGACCGTGCTGGAAGAGCTCGAGAACCACGAAGCCTACTGCGCCGCATATGACACAAACGGCACAGTTTGGTTTGGGCAGGCCGCCGGATTGACCTCCTTCGATGGTGTCAACTACCGCTCATACCCCTTCGATTTCGACAGCGGCGGCGCCCTGTACGCAAAGAACGTTTTCTGCGCATCAGACGGCTCCGTCTACCTGATGACCACCAAGCGAATCGCAGTCCTGAAGCCCAACAGAGAGTGGGCCTGGCTGATGGACATCGATACCGGACAGACCAAAAGCCCCATGATCGCAGAGTCGCAAGACGGTTCGATCTGGCTCGTGGTCAACAACCAGCTTCACCACTACGGCCCCCAGGGCATCAGCGTCGTAAGGAACCTCCCTCTCATTCACGAATCCATCGTGGTCGATCGACGAGATCGGATCTGGCTCCGCGAAATGGAGGACAGCAACCTCCTCATCCACCCCGCCAAACTGGACGAAACCCTCAGCTTAGCATCTCCCGGCAAGGTCATTTCCATCAATCCATGGAAAATGGACACCACCTCCGCACTCTACGAAGATCGAGACGGCAGCATCTGGGTGCTAACCATCTGGGCCAAGCACTTCGCCCAACGCTTCGATCTCGATTTCAATCGCACCATCCACCCAGCGCCTCCCCCACTCGACAGGCGCTCCAACCTATCCTTCGTCAGCATCGACGAAGAGACGAAGCTCCTGCTCCGCCCTCCGGAGTTGCTCCTCTATCAAGATGGCCAATGGCAAAACTTGGACACCGGCAGCTACTCGGTTCCAAGCAACAATCCCTACCTCATCCAGCTCTCGGATGGCAAACTCCTGCTCGGAGGGAACGTCGAGCAATCCTACCTCATCGACTCCACCAACAACCGCTGGGAGACCTTCCACGGACTAAACATCCAGTGCGAAGACGCGAACGGCAACGAATGGTACCTTTCGCAAGACAACAAGGTCATCCTCCACGAAAGCGATAAGCAGCAATGGACCCGATTCGACACCGGAGACGGCCTCATCGACGCCCCGAACCGGATCACGATCAGCGACGATGGCACCGTGTGGGTTTCAGGAAGACATCAAGGAATCGCCGCAGTCTCCCGGCTCGAATCGGGAAGCTGGACCACCGACAGCTTCCCGTCAATCGGCTACACCTTCTCACACCTTGGTGTCCTTAAAACCCAAGACGGAAACATCATCTTCGGCAACGGTTCGGAACGACCCATGCCAGACGGCTCCGTCGGTGGAATCGTCGTCTACCGCAAGACCGAAGGAGAATACCTCGCCAGCCACCTTGCCCCCCCTCTCTATCCAGAACGCGTCGCCACCCTCGTCGAGCAACCAGGCCACGGGCTTTGGCTAGGCTCATTCAACCTCGCCCGCATCCAACCTTCCACCGGCCTCGGAGCGGAGCCCGTAGCGGAACTGAGCGCCACCTGGATCGACCATCTCTCAATTGATCGGCACAACCGAGTCTGGGTCGCAAAATGGGGAGACGGACTCTACTGCTACGACGGAAACGACTGGAAACTCTACCGCAGCGCCGACGGGATCGCCAGCAACCAGACCGTATTCGCCCTGCCCAGCAAGCGAGACGACACCCTATGGCTCGCCACCCGCAACAACCTGAGCCGTTTCGACGGGACGAGCTGGACGCGCGATGCCTTTGCCGACGGCTTCGAATTCCATCGCGAGGGTGGCACCCTTTTCGAATCGAACAACGGCGAACTCTGGATCAACCAAGCCCCGCGCCTTTGGGCGATGAATCGGGAACGCCCCGTACCGGATCAAGGCCTCCCCTTCCGCACGATACGCTACCGACAGGATCAGCTCCCACCTCACACCCTTCTCGATCCTAGCGAAACCCAACTCAACGAGCCCGCCGACGCCCTCTTCTCATGGCACGGCCTAGACCAATGGAACGACACCCCTTCCCATAAGCTAGAATACTCCTACCGGATCTCAGACCAAGAATGGAGCCCCTTCCAGCAGGACACCCAAGTATCCATCCTAGACCTACCATCCGGAAGCTACACCTTCGAAGTCAAAGCCCGTGATCGCGACCTGAATGTCGATCCGACTCCCGCTTCCCTCAGCTTCCAGATTATCGCCCCCCTCTGGAAGCAAGCTTGGTTCATCATCAGCGCCTTTCTCAGCTGCGCCGCCATCATCACCTTGATCGCCATCGTGATTCGCATGCGCATGAGACACCTCATCGCCCTCGAGGAGTTCAAACTCGATTTCTTCACCAACCTCTCCCACGAGCTCCGCACTCCGCTTTCCGTAATCCTTGGCCCCCTCGAAAGCCTCGCCGCCAAAGCGCGCTCCAAAGACCAGAAGGCGACCTTCGACATGGTCCTGCGCAATACTCACAAGATGCTCGATCTCGTGAACAAGCTCCTGGAATTTCGCAAGGTAGAGCTTGGCAAGCTCAAGTACCGCCCCGTCCAAGGCGAAGTCATCGGCTTCATCAAAGACGCGATCTTCTCCCTCTCTCCCCTTTGGGAAAACAAGAAGCAGACACTCACTATTCACTCCGAGCTAGCAGCCTATCGATGCGGTTTCGACCCCGACAAACTGCTCAGCATCATAGACAACATCGTTTCCAACGCCATCAAATACACTCCCGACAAGGGAACAATCGATGTATCCATAAAGATAGATACCGACAGCAACGGCAAGGCAGCCCTCGACTTCAAAGTATCGGACAACGGCATCGGAATCGCAAAGGACAAACTCCCCAAAGTCACAGACCCCTTCTATCGGGCCGATTCGGAATTGAGCGAGCAAGAGAGCTCAGGAATCGGACTCGCCCTCGTAGCAGGACTCGTCGAGGTATGGGGAGGTGAAACGACAATCGAAAGTAAAACGGAAGGCCCCGAACGAGGCACGTCAATCTCCATTCACCTTCCCCTCAACCTCTTCAAAGGCAGCCTGCCAGATCCAGCCGAAGAAAAGGCGGCGTCAGAACGACAGGAAATCCAACAAGCCGAAGCCCTTCCTCCCCGCGTATCCAAACCCAAGATACTCATTGTCGAGGACAATCCCGACGTCCTCAAATTCCTCGAGCACGAGATCGGCGAACACTTCGAAACGCTTAGCGCTTCGAACGGGATCGAAGGCTTGCAGCAAATCAAGTCCTCCACGCCTGACCTTATCATTACCGATGTCATGATGCCAGAAATGGACGGCATCGAATTCTGCCGAGCGATCCGGGCAAACAAGGATATCTGCCACCTGCCGATCATCATCCTTACCGCTCGTACTGCCGACGAGCACTATCTTGAGGGAATCGAGATCGGGGCCGACGAGTATTTTTCCAAGCCGATCCGAGCCGACCTGCTCATCGCCAGAATCAACAACCTCTTCCATTCTCGTCAACAACTGCGGGAACGCTTCGCCAGCCAAGTTTTGGTCGAACCTCAAGAGGTCGCCATCGTCTCCTCCGACAAACAGCTCATCGAGCGAGCCATCAAGATTCTGGAGTCAAACCTGCAGACGGAAAGCTACGACGTGGAAGCCTTCGCCAAGGACTTGGCGATGAGCCGCATCACCCTCTACCGAAAGCTCAAAGCCATCACCGGGCTTTCCGCGGTAGACTTCATGCGCTCCATCCGCCTCAAACGCGCCGCCCAGCTTCTAAGAGCTACCGACCTAACCGTCGGAGAAATCCTGATACAAGTGGGCTACTACGATGCCAGCAGTTTCAGCCGAGCCTTCAAAAAGGAATTCAACCGCACCCCTACTCAATACCGAGAAGAGGAAGGCACGGAAATTCGCCCCGCTTCCTAAAGCGGACAAAACTAACGAGCTACGTCCAAAGACCTTCGCCGTATCGCCACCCCTTGCGGGCTGGCTCCTTGACCAGCTTGTTCAACTTACGGTTGTTCGTGATTCGCATCTTTTCCGCGTCCCACTCGATATTCTTGCCGGTGCGAATCGCCAAACCTCCCAGCAGCACAACCTCCGTCAATGGCGCTGCATAGTCAAAGTTCGACCCTGGCTCCGCTCCACCATGCAAGGCAGTGAACAACTCCTCAGCAGGGCCTCCCTTCACGCGCGGAAGCGGACGTTTCTTAAGCACGTCCTTGTACTTGCTCATGCGTTCCCGAGGCCAAAGAGTCGGACTACGCGGACGCATATCGTCAGACAGAATCGTCTCCTCCGAGCCAATCATCAACATGCCATTAGCAGGCAAGTCCCTCACCCCCGCAATTTCCTTCGGCACCTGATCCCCCTCGTACCAATGCAACTTCACAGGGGGCTTGTCCCCTCGCGCCGGGAAGTGGTAAATGACGTGAGCGCTCATCGGCGTGTAGATTCCATTGGGCTTCTCGTCGAGTTCGACATCGACCTTGCTCGGCATCCCCAACTCCAAAGCCCAGAACGGAGCATCCAAGCAATGGCAGCCAATATCACCCAGCGAGCCAACCCCATAGTCCCACCAACCACGCCACAAGACCGGAACGTACTCCGAACTGTAGCCTCTGTTCTTCACCGGTCCCTGCCACAAATCCCAATCCAATTTATCAGGCACCGGCTGCCCCTTCGGCGATAGCGTTTCCTGTTCCTTAAACCACGGAAGCCGCGGACGATCCGTCCAGCAATGCACTTCCTCCACATCTCCCAAGATGCCGGCCTGATACCATTCAACGATCAATCGCATTCCCTCGAAGGTGTGTCCTTGGTTTCCCATTACAGTGGTAACCCCATACTCATGCATCGCCTTCTGAAGAGTGCGAACCTGCCAAATGTTATGAGCAAGGGGCTTTTGCACGAATACATGCTTCCCCTTCTCCATCGCCGCCATCGTCGCCGCGAAGTGAGTATGGTCAGGGGTCGAAACCATCACCACGTCGATCTTGTCCCCCATGTCATCGAGCATTTCCCTGAAATCGCTAAAGCGTTTGGCATCCGGGTGCTCGTTGGCGATATCGATTGGGTTCCCCTCGTCCCAACGCTCTCCCTTACCTCTCCAATCAACATCGCATAGAGCGACCAGGTTCTCATCCCGGGCCGCCGCGCTCACCGCGTAGTGCCCCATCCCGCCGATGCCAATACACGCTACGTTCAGCTTATGGCCTGCATTTGCGGAGCTACCAATCGAGAAGCGCGGCAACACGAAGGCGCTGGTAGCGGCCACCGCCGAGTTTTTGAGGAAATTTCTACGAGAGAGAGGCTGCGTCATGGGGCGGATTTTCTGGGGTTTTCGTGAAAGGGAAAAGGCTCCCTTTTTCAACGTTCAAAGGCTATGCCCAAGTCAGTCGAGGGATCAACCAAGCAAACGACTTAAAGCGTTAAAACAAACGAACACACCTCCTAAAAAAACAGGGAACCCTGACGCTAATCAGCGTTCCCCCAGAAGGCCTATTGCCCAACAAATGAAAGCCTCTCGAAAATCCATCTTCGGCCTCGCCTCGATTCTATCAGCCGCCCTCCTAGCCATCCTCTCCGCCCGGGCAGCCGTTTTCTCCAAATCAAGTGAATACGTATTCGAATCGCCAGCACAGGTTCCAAGCTGCCATGCCGCGCTTGTACTAGGTTGCTCCCAATTCCTGAGCGACGGCCGCCAAAACCTGTTTTTCAAATACCGGATCGAGAAAGCCGCCGACCTCTACCACCAAGGAAAAGTCAACTACCTCATCGTTAGCGGAGACAATAGCCGCTCCGACTACAATGAACCGGGCGACATGAAAGCAGCTCTCGTCAAAGCAGGCGTCCCTGAAAACGCGATCCGCTGCGACTACGCGGGATTCAGCACACTCGATTCAATCCTCCGCGCCAAAGACGTGTTCGGACAAAAGCGTTTTATCGTCGTCTCACAAGACTTCCACAACCACCGGGCCATCTTCATCGGACGTAGCCACGGTCTGGAAGTCTACGGACTCAACGCGCGCAGCGTCGACCGCCACAACTCCCTGAAAACCGAACTCCGCGAAGAACTCGCCCGCGTAAAAACCGTCCTCGATGTCTGGGTACTCGGACGCCAGTCCAAATTTCTCGGCGAGCCAGTAAATATCGACTCCCCGCCCACTACGGCATCGACCTGATCGCAAGCCTAGTGTTTGAAAAGGGTAGTATGAAACCCCTCGCCCTTTTACTCCTCCTAATTGCTACCTCACCTTTGTTTTCAAAAACCCAGCCCGACAGCATCGTCGAATACAAGGAAACCGCCGAGGGCAAACTGACTCTCCATATCTTCAATCCCCCGGGACATCGCCCAACAGACTCCACCCCTGCCATCGTTTTCTTCTTCGGAGGGGGCTGGAAAAGCGGCGATCCAAGTCACTTCTACCGGCAAAGCGAGTACCTCGCTTCCCGCGGCCTAGTCGCCATCTGCGCCGACTACCGCACCGCGACGAGACATGGCACCACCCCTCAGGCTTGCGTCAAGGACGGCAAGTCCGCAATCCGCTGGGTACGCGCCCACGCCGCCGAGCTAGGAATCGCCCCCGATCGGATCGCTGCCGGAGGAGGTTCCGCAGGAGGCCATGTCGCAGCCGCCACCGCCACCCTTGCCGGATTCAACGAGGAAGGCGAAGACACAACGATCAGCTGTCGCCCCGACGCGCTCGCCCTTTTCAATCCGGTCTTCGACAACAGCTCCGAAGGCTACGGCTTCGATCGCGTAAAAGACTACTGGCGAGACTTCTCCCCCCTTCACAACATCGGAGAACAAACACCGCCGACCATCGTTTTCCTGGGGACCAACGACCACCTCGTGAAAGTCTCTTCCGCTGAGTCCTTCAAAAAACAAATGGAAGCGAATCAAAATCGCTGCGAGCTCCTCCTCTTCGAAGGGCATAGGCACGGATTCTTCAACGAAGCAAAATACTACGAAACACTGCTCGAGACCGACAAGTTCCTAACTTCGCTCGGCTACCTAAACGGAAAACCAACACTCAAAAAAGAAGAGAGCTAGCGTGGAGTCAGCGACGTTCCTTAGCCAAAGAACTCTACTTGGCTTTTAGCACAAAATAGCCAATCGCAGAGAAGAGTAACTGTAACTGTTTTCTCCAACACCACACAAGACCACTTGCATTGAAAAATAGGATACAATCCTTCGCTCACGCGCTTCGAGGGATTCGAGAGTTCATTGCCCTAGGAGCAAACGCGAAACTCCAATGCCTTGCAGCCCTCGCGATTATCGTCGTTGGGCTGATTCTACAGTTCACGCGATTCGAATGGATAGCCGTTATCCTGTGTATCGGAAGCGTACTCGCAGCAGAAGCGATCAACACCGCAATCGAGGAACTGGCCAACGAAGTCACCGAAGAGAAAAGCGAGCGTATCCGACGCGTCAAAGACATCGCCGCCGGAGCGGTTCTCATCCTTTCTCTCGCCTCCCTCGTCGTTGCCATCCTCATCATCCTAAATCGACTAAACTAAAGATCCCAACTCCAGGCAAACTGCGTACTAGACAAGGGAAACGAATCCGAGCCGAACAAAGGAACCAAAATCGCCGCCCCGGAGAAACGATCAAATATAAAGCAGACCTGTATCGAGAAATCGGTTACCTTGAAAAAAGAGAATCTATAGCGATTCCGCCTTCAAATCCCGCGTCATCAAACGCTCGATACCATCCTTAGGACTTACGCCATTGTAGAGCGTCTCGTAGATTTGTTCGATGATCGGAGCGTCGATGCCCTTCTCTTGGCAAAGCTTGTGGTACCCAAGACAGGTCTTGTATCCCTCGACTGTCATCTTCCGCTCGTTGATCAGCTCGTCGATCGTCACGCCCGTAGCAATCAACTCACCAAAGGTACGATTCCGGCTTTCCTGACCATTACAGGTGAGAACGAGGTCGCCCATTCCGCTCAAGCCATAGAAAGTCGCCGTCTCTCCGCCCAGAGCCGTTCCGATCCGGTGCATTTCCGCCAAAGAGCGAGTGAGAAGCGCTGCCTTGGCATTATCCGTGAGACCCAGTCCATCACAGCACCCGGATGCAATCGCGTAGACGTTCTTGAGCGAGCCGCCCAACGAGACTCCCTTGAGGTCGCTCGAGCGATAAACGCGCAAAGCCGGCCCGCTCATCGCCTTCTGAATCTCTTCAGCCTCCCCGCCCTCGAGGGTACTGGCTAGCACGATAGCCGAAGGCTGGTGACCCGCCACTTGGCTCGCAAACGTGGGACCACTCAGAGTTCCAACCGCATAGCCCGGCAGCTCTTCCTGGATCACCTCGTAAGGGAACTGCTGGGTTCCCTCTTCAACCCCCTTCGTCAGGGTCAAAATGAGCTTCAGTTTCCCACTGGAGTTTTGAGCGAGTGATTCACGAATCTCCCGACAAACATTACGCAAAAACTTAGTCGGAGCAGCGATGATGCAAACATCCGCTTCCCCCAGGGCTGGCTGATACTCGTGAGTCACGGTCATGGTCTCACCCAAAGGATACCCTGCCAAAAATTCCTCGTTCTCACGCGTTTCCCTCATTCGCTCGGCTTGGCTCTCCTCGCGAGGCACGAGCGTCACGTTCTCACCAAGCGCATCCAAATGGATCGCAACGGCTGTACCCCAGGCACCGGCAGGTAGTATACAGAAATTCATAATGATGGATTCTTTTCTTCCGTTCGTCCGAGATTCGTCGGACCAAAATTCTTTTGCATGCTGCAGGCTTAGACTCAGTCCTTCCAGCTTTTGTTTGATAAATAACGCTTTGGAACGAATCGAGCAATGCGTTCCCAACTCCTCCAAACGTCTCAACACGATATCCACCCGACTACGCTCCAAGCACCGCGACATCTTGAGGAACCTTGAGTCCCACACGCTCGCAGGATCGAACCACCACCGCGCCACGCGGGGCATGGGCTGCCTAAACAACCAAGGGCGCCTGCTGCGATAAGTGCCTATCATCCAGCTCCTCCTGCCCCCTCGTTCCACTGATTCTTGCCGCCAATACTGCTACTTCCTTGTAGTACACTCACCGATACACCTTTGACCTTCAGAAAACGGCAATATCCGTGCTCAATCTGCTCTGAATACCAAAGTCCTCCTACCCTACAAAACCAATAGCGACGGAATCCCCGGCTCACAAAAAAGCGGTTCATCACCAAGTCCAGTGGATTGCTGCTTGAGGCGAGACTGTTGGGGTTCCCGCTTCAGCGGGCTTATCGGTTCCCTTTGGTGAGAGTTGCCGCCTAAAGGCGGGACGGTTGGGTTCTCTTCCACTGCAAAGGGTCATGAACCAAAAAAGAGCGTTCAGGCTTCAGCCCGAACGCTCGCAAATTAATGTGCGACTAACTAACCGTTGAGAACCCAGCCCTTGCGGTACTCTTTCCGCAGAAGACGATTCGCCTCAGGACTGTTGGTGACTTCCATTTTCTTCGCGTTGTACTCGAGCTTTTTGCCGACATCGAAGGCGACTGAGCCAAGCAGCAACTGCTCGATCATAACACCCGAATAGTCGAAGTTACACGAAGTCTGGAGATCCGTCTTACAGGCATGAGTCCACTCTTCGCTAAAGTTGGCCACCTTTCTCTCACGCACCTTGATCTTAGTCGAATCATAGTAGGACAAGTCCGCAGCCTTTCCGTATGGAATAACAGTGCGGGTTGTGAAGTCTGCGACGATGAATCCCTTCGATCCCTTGAACAAGGCTCCGTGGCCGATTTGACCTAGATCGACGTATTTGAGCGGGTTCTTGGGACGGTTTCCACCTTGGTGCCATGAAACGCGGATCGCTCCTCTCCATTCATTGGCAGGATTGATGCAGCTGGAGCTCATACGAGAGGGAGAAACCTCCGGATTGTAAGGCTCGCCCTCCGCCTGGGCTGAAATCGGATAATCAGCGTCGAGTGGATTGAACGCTAAATCCATGGTATGGCTTCCCATATCGCCGATCTGCCAGTTGCCGAAGTCACGGTACATGTTCCAAGAGAGACAGTTAGAACCTCGTGGCCAGGTCTTCGGATCCGCATTGAAGTAAGAATGCGTTTCCTTGCCTGAACGCCAATCGCGAGCGATGAAATAGTCCTCGCTGAACGGATGCATTGGCGACGGACCAACCCATAGGTCCCAATCGATGAAGTCCGGAGCTGAACCAGTCGCCTTCGGGTAGCTGGTCTTGTTGTGATAACGGTTGCCCCAAGCATGCACATCCTTCAGGTCGCCAATCGCGCCTTCGTGGATCAATTCCCGGATGTACGCGAAATTCGGATCGAAGTGGCGTTGAGTACCACACTGGGTCGCGACCTTGCTCCGGTTCGCGATATAGGTTTCACGAACGAGACGAGCTTCCTCGACACTGTTCGCCAATGGCTTTTCGCCGTAAACATGCAGACCGCGATTCATCGCCCAGATGGAAATGAAAGCGTGGTGGTGGTCGGGCGTACAGACCACGATCGCATCGAGATCCTTTTGATCCAGACACTTACGCCAGTCTTTGTAATGCTTCGCCTTGGGGTATCTCTTGGCAGCCGCACCCAAAGCCCTGGAGTTTACATCGCAGAGAGCGACCACATTCTCCTGGTCCAGCATATTGAAGTGAGCCTGAGCTCTGCCCCAACAACCGATAAGCGCTATGTTCAGCTTATTACCGGGGCGGTTCTTTCCAAACAGGGAACCCGATGGGAGTATGAGCACTCCCGCTCCGGCGACAGCGCTTTTTGACAGAAAACTGCGACGAGAAAGATTATTATTCAAAACGGAAAACTTTCCTTTAATTGAGGTTATTTTTGGGCAGGCGCTCGAAACGCCTGAGGGTTATTATGAGTCGGATTTGAAAGAATGGCCGAGGAGCAACAGCGACTCCGTCTCCGCGATCATTTCAAAACCACCCTTATTCTCTCACAAATCGCCCCGAAAACGTTATCAAATTTTGATCAATCACTAGGCCATCTGTACCAAAATCCTAGATACTGCGACAAAATCGTAAGAATAGGACACATCTGTCCTAAGGAACGAATTCCAAAGCCCCTCATTCTTGGGACCACGTGATGCCCCCAAATTACGAGATTTCCCCTACAGCCAACACGCCCACCAAAGCACCGCAACTAATACTCCCAATTAGAGATGCTCCTCATAAAGTGGGGGTGCACATCACTACACCCCCACCGTCAATAGACAACATACAAAGCTATACTTCGATCATCACCTTCACGCCTTCTTGGCGGAGATTGGTCTGAAAGGCCTCATCGATCTTCTCTAGCGGGAATTTATGCGTGATGATCGATGTAACGGGTAACCCGATTCGCTCCGCCCGTTGCAGGAAGTGATAGGCGTTCGGGTATTCAAAACTGTTATACACCCAGCTGCCCACGAGTGTAATTTCTTTCGCGCAAATGTCGCGGTGCGGGTTAATCGCGCACTCGCCGCCATCGACAAAGTGGCCCACCTCGCAAATACCGCCGCCACGGCGAATCATCTTGTAGAGATTTGCATGAGCGACAGGAACACCCGTGACCTGGAAGCCCCAGTGAGCCCCTAGTCCCTTAGTGAGACTCCTCACCTTGTCCGCGATTTCGTCGGCACTTGCATACTCCTTGTAGTTGATGGTCTCGTCCGCTCCGAGCGACTTCGCCATCGCCAAGCGCCCCGGATTCCCATCGAGGGCAATGATGTTGTTCACGCCATGCGTACGGAGAACCGCAATCATCAGAAGCCCAATCGGGCCACAGCCCTGCACCACGATGCGAGAACGGAAATTCAAACGATTGCCGCCACAGCTCTTCGCTCGCTCAAGAGCATGGCAAACCACCGCCGCCGGCTCGATCAAGCAGCGAAGCTCCACACTCATGTCGTTTACCACGAAGAATGAAGATCCCGGGCGAATGATCAGGTACTCGCCAAAGTAACCATTGAAGTGGTTGTTCGGTTCGTCCGGAAGCAGACCATAGACCTTCAAGTCATCGCTGAGGTTCGCCTTAGCGGGATTGTACTTGGCGATCAGGCAATCCGGAGAGGTCTCCATCAAGCTGGTGACAATCTTATCCCCTACCTTCACCTCCTTGCCGACGCTATCCATCTTGATGTTAGCGCCGACTTGAATGACTTCGCCCGTCCCTTCATGCCCCAGCACGTTCGGAGTAAGTCCAAACGGGTCGGACTTGTAGCAATGCACATCCGTGCCGCAAACACCACAAGCTTCCACCTTCACCAGAATCTCGTCCGGTCCTATTTCGCGTAGCGGAAACTCGCGAATCTCGAGCTTCTTGGGTTCGACAAGAACCGCGGCACGCCCCGATTTCGCACTAGAAGGGACGGCCGCGGCGGAAGCAATTGTTTGAGCAGGAGGCTTTGCCGTAGAACTTCCAGGACCAATCAGTCCCTTGTTTCGAAGCACTTCCTGAACGATTTTAGAAATATCAGTCGTATCCATTTTAAGTTACGTTTCTGGGAGCGTCTTCAATCAGATACTTTAATATATAGCTTAAGAACAGCAGAGCCGCCCCTCCAACGACCCAAACATCAGAGGGACGAGCTCTACTTAGCCCGTTTTACGGGACCAACCTAAGACAAATTTTGTTAGATGCTCAGACCGAGTTCGCCAAAGGCCACCTCACGCTCTTCGAGCAGTTCCGCGTTCGACGCAGCGATCTTTTCCTTCGCGTATTCGGAAAGAGAGATACCTTCTACTACGCGCCACTTGCCTGCACCGTCGACGCGGATCGGAAGCGAAGTGATGATGCCAGCAGGTGTGCCATACTCTCCAGAGGATACAACACAGACGCTGTGGATTTCACCACGGCTTGGGTTTGAAAGATCACGCACGGTATCCACAACAGCGTTTGCAGCAGAAGCGGCCGAGGATGCACCACGTGCTTCGATGATCGCCTTACCGCGTTGCCCCACATCCGGAACAAAAGTATCACGCAACCAAGCTTGGTCAGCGATCACTTCAGTTACCTTCTTACGGCCGATCTTCGCGTTTTCGAAATCTGGATACATTGTTGGGCTGTGGTTGCCCCAGATAGCGAGCTCGGTAACTTCCTTAACGGGAACACCTGCCTTCTGAGCGAGCTGAGTCTTGGCGCGATTCTCGTCAAGACGTGTCATCGCGAAGAACTGCTCGTTTGGAATGTCCGGAGCGCTCTTCATCGCGATTAGGGCATTGGTGTTACATGGGTTGCCAACTACCACAACACGCACACTTGGCTTCGCGTTATCGTTGATCGCCTTACCTTGACCAACAAAAACCTTACCATTGATACCGAGCAGATCCGCACGCTCCATACCTGCCTTGCGCGGTACTGAGCCAACGAGCAGCGCCCAATCAACGTCCTTGAAACCAACGTTCAGATCATCTGTCTGCACTATCTCAGTCACGAGCGGAAATGCGCAGTCGTCGAGCTCCATGGCAACGCCCTTGAGCGCTTTCATGCCTGGCTCGATTTCGATGAGGTTGAGAGCAACAGGCTGGTCCGCTCCGAACATCTGTCCGGAAGCGATACGGAAAAGCAGAGCGTAGCCAATGTTACCGGCAGCTCCTGTTACTGCGACGCGAATGGGTTCTTTCTTGGAGGAAAACGTATTCATAATTTCGAGATTGGTTGGAATTTTTAGAGATGGCTGAGTCGAATCTCTCGCGAGATTCGCTACACTCTCTCGTAGCGTACCGAGCGAAGAGACACGTACAAGTCGCGAGACTTTCGAAACTCCTAGCGGCCTAGTTGGCTTTGGATTTCGGCAGTAATCGTTTTAATCAGATCTTCCGCGTCTGCTGTGCTAGCGGAGTCACTACCACTGCATCCGCAGGAGATGTCACAGGACGCACCATTGTTTGCACTGGTGAAGAAACCGGGGCGGAAGTCGGAGTTATCACAGAGTTCGCACTCCTTCCAGCTTTCACGCTTATCATCCATTCCTAGAGACTTACGGAGCTCGATGAGTGTCTTTGCTTCAGTCGCCTTGATCGGCTCGAGCGGTTTGCCAAGCATCGATGCCACCCAAACAGTCTTACAGTAGGACTCGGTGTTCTCCATCTTCCAGTAAGCGTCCTCGATGTCCTTGCCCCAGCAGATCACACCGTGGTTGATCATGAGCACGGACATGTGATCGATTGCAGCAGTACCCACTTCTTCCGCATTCTCTGGAGAGCCAGGGGTACGGTATTCCGCCATGCCGATCTCGCCGAGGAAAACTTCCGCTTCTGGGATCAAGCATGTTGGTGGCTGGACCTTCGCTACTGCGTAAGCTGTCGCGTGTGGTGGGTGAGCGTGACAGCAGGCCTTTGCCTTGGGCTGACGCTTCATGATCGCCAAGTGAGTCATCGCCTCACTGGTACGCTTCAAACGACCTGCGATCTGATTACCATCAAGATCGATCAAAGCCATGTCGTCCGCCTTCATAAAGCCCTTACAGATAAGAGTTGGCGTACAAAGGACGAGATTGTCCCCAACACGAACAGTCAAGTTACCACCATTACCGTCTGTGTATTCACGCTCCCACATGCGGCGTCCCATATCGGCCATGCGTTGGCGCACCGCGGTGATCTCTGGAGAGAAGTAGAAGGCACGAATTTCATCGCGAGTCTGCGGGTCCTTACCTTCCGTCCATCTGTACTCGTATTCAGGAATCACTGGCACGCCGAAGAGTTCGTGATCAGTCATCGTTGCGTTTCCTACAGGGGCAGCTGAAGCCGCTGCAGGTTTAGCAGCGGAGAACGATGAGACTGGGCTGCTACCCTTTTTGAGAAGGTCCTTCGCCGATGGCGTCAGGATTGTTCCGGCTGGGATATCCGCAGCACCCTTCCCTTGCTTGATGAGAGCTTCGACATCACTTGCTGTGAGTACTTTTTTCATAACAAATTCCGTGTGAGATGTTCTGTGTTCTTAAATTCTATTTCGTACCGAAGAAATTGATACGATCGACGATGAGCGCGCAGTATGAGTCGACTGGCGTACCATATGGAAGAGGAAGCATCGCCTCGCCCCCTTCCGTGAATCCTACGATGTCCCCTACTCCCGCACCGAGCTTGTCGTAAACAACAACGCTGGGTTCGCTTGAGGACTCCTTGCTTTCCGCATCCATGAACTGGGCGCGGCTAAGTGGCTTAACCATCAACCAACGGGCACCCGCTAGGGCGTCCAAGGTTTGGCTGAGCACGACGCGTCCGACTACCTTGCCGAATCTCACGCGTCGCCTCCTTCTAGTTCGTCGACGATGCCCATCGAGATGTTACGCAATGGGGCTTCCTCGTCTTTAACATAAAGCTGTACGGCATCGCCGTCAGCGTTGATCAAAACCTGATCGCCATCACCCGCGCCAAGAAAGTCGGTCGTACCTACGATACGCCCTGTGCCGACGCCTTGGTCATCCAAGACTTCGCACAGGAGCAAACGGGCGCCATCCAAGCCAGGATGGCATACCGCTGCAGTTACGTTTCCGACTACTTGTCCTAAGATCACCGGATGATGTTCAGGTTGTTCACCATCACGCAGCGACGTTTGCGCGTGAAAGTCTGAGTAGTAACGATGCCTTCGCCAGTCGTCGTCGCGATGGAGAAGTTGGAGTAACCATGGCCACCCATTCCGAGACCGGCGATGCTAGCGCCATTCTTAACGAAAAGCGTACAGTCCATCTTCTGGCCCATCTTGGTGAGGTTATCCAAATTCTTGGAGTGCATGATCGCGGAGTGGCGGTAGCCGTGTTCCGACTGGTAGGCCATCTCGATCGCCTCATCGACGTCACGAGCACGGACAACCGGGATCATCGGCATCATCTGCTCTTCCTCGACGAACGGGCAATCACCTGGGCACTCACCGAAGACAACTTCAGTACCGGCTGGAGCGCTTGAACCTGCGACCTTAGCGAGAACAGTTGCGTCCGCGCCAACGTAGTCGCGATTCAATACAGGGTGCGAGCAACCTCCGCCGTCTTCCTTGTAAGTGAACACTTCGCTAGCGAGCTTCTTCACGTTTTCCTTTGGCAGGAAGTGAGCGCCAGCACGCTTGAAGGCTTCGACGAACTGCGAGTAAACCGAGTCGACTACGAAGACTTGTTTCTCACCGATACAGAGCAGGTTGTTGTCGAACCCACCACCGAGGATGATATCGCGAGCCGCCTTATCGAGATCCGCTGTTTCGTCTACTACGACCGGTGGATTCCCAGGACCCGCGCAAATCGCGCGCTTGCCGCTTTGCATCGCTGCATTCACGACCGCTGGACCGCCAGTAACACACATCAAGTCGATTTCCGAAGATGCGCAAAGGTCGTTGAAGGAGTCGAGCGTTGGCTTCTCGATGATCGTCACCAAGTTTGCGATACCCGTCTTGCGATAGATCGCTTCGTTGAAGTAAGCGACCGCATCGGCAGCACAGGCAGCACCACCTGGGTGAGCGTTGAAAACAACACCGTTACCCGCAGCTACCATGCTCACGATGTTACCAGAGATGGTTGGGATGGAGTGAGTGACAGGAGTGATCGCGGCGATGACGCCAAATGGAGCGTATTCCTCCATCATGATCCCGTTGTCACCACTGAGGCTGTACGGGTTGAGCCACTCGATACCTGGAATATCCTTAATACCGTGAAGCTTCGCGATCTTGTGATCGAGGCGACCGATCTGAGTTTCCGCGAACTCGAGCTTACCCCACTCGTCCGCCTTCTCGCTACAAATGCTCTTAACGAGGTCGATGATCTCGACGCGGGTAGCGATGCCCTTCTCGCGCAGCTGGGCTTGGCCCTGTTGAGCGGCTTGAGCGGCTTGCTCCGCGGTATCGAAAACACCCATACGCTTGGAGGATGCAGAAACGATGGCGGGAGCTGCGACGCTGCCATTTACGTTTTCCTCCTTAATCTTGGCGAGCACTTCACTCACCACTGCTGAAATGATCTGCTGATTCATTATTTATTTCCGCTTTGATAGGTCTCTTCGCCCAGCACGCTGACCGAGTCCACAATCCCCACGATCGACGCGTCGACTGGCACAGCCTTCAGGCCTTCGACCTGACGTGCAGAGCTGCCCTGCACGAAGAGGACTACCTCTCCGGTACCAGCCCCGAGCGTATCTATCGCGACGATCGTCTGGCTTCCTTCGATGAAAGCCTTCGGATTGTCGGGATCCGCAAGCAGGGGGCGGAGCATGGCGAGTCGTCGACCGCGAAGAGTTTCCTCTTTCTTAGTCGCCACGACCTGGCCGATTACCTTTGCGACGAACATGGCCTCGCGGTCCTATTTTGAAGTTCGGCGAGCAGGAGCAGCCTTAGCAGGTTTTGGGAGTACCGCAGCGACACCTTCGCTTGGGCGAGCGATCACGTGAGCGCTCAATACTTCGCCAACCGCTTGAGCGGCTTCTACGCCAGACTCGATCGCAGCCTTAACTGCAGCGACGTTGCCCTCGACGGTTACGCTCACCATCGCGCTACCCACGTTCTTGACGGGACCAGCCACCTGTACGTCCGCAGCCTTGAGCATTGCGTCGGTGCCAGAGATGAGAGCGGTAAGACCTTTAGTTTCGAGAATTCCGATTGCCTGTTTCATGATAATAATTGCTTAAGATTTTTTGAGAGTTTCGTGAGATTGATTCACTTGTTGTGAGATAGAAAACGACTGGTCTCGCGAGCGATCACGAGTTCCTCGTTGGCTGGGATCACGTAGACCTTGATCCGGCTGTCTTCCGCGCTGATGCAAGTTTCCTCACCCCGCGTGTTGGCGTTCTTTTCGAGATCGAGCTTGAGCCCGAGATCCTCGAGTCCTTGGCAAACACGTTCGCGTACTCCTGTATCGTTCTCGCCGATACCTGCCGTAAACACGAGAGCGTCGAGACCACCGAGCTGAAACATGTAGGAACCGACGTACTGACGGATTCCATACACGAGACTGTCGAGCGCGAGCTCCGCGTCCTTGTCCCCTGCTTCAACCGCTTCCCAAATGTCGCGCACGTCGTTGCTCTTCCCAGAAAGACCGAGCAAGCCGGACTCCTTGGTAAGCTGACGTTCAACTTCCTCGATGCTCAGTCCGAGCTTCTTCATGACGTAAGTCACCGCCATGGAATCGAGATCGCCGACGCGATTGTTTTGCGGAAGACCGCTTTGCGGGCTGAGGCCCATACTGGTATCGATGGCGACACCGTTCTTGATGCCAGTCACCGAGCTGCTTCCACCCAAATGGCAAGAAACAACACGCAGCGGCTGACCTTCAAACGATTCGTGTCCGCCGACGTAGAGGTTACGCACGCGATCCGCGACATCCTCGCGACCGAGCAATTCCGCAGAACGCTCCGCCACGAACTTGTGGCTCGCGCCGTGGAATCCATTGCGACGCACGCCCGCTTCGTACCAAGCCTTTGGTACCGCGTAACGACGGCTCGCAGCAGAAGCCCACTGGTAGAATGCAGTTTCGTACAGAGCGACGAGCTGCGCCTTGGGCATCTCTTTCGCAAACTGTTCGATTCCGTTCGCATACGCCGGATTGTGAGCAGGAGCGAGTTCCGCAGAGGCGCGAAGGTCGGCCACTACACTTTCGTCCGCTGCCACGCAGCCAGTCTTCTCAAAGCCGAGAACAGTCTTGAAGCCAACCGCATCGATGGAGTCTACCGAGTCGATGTGCCCTTCCGCCTGCATGGAGGAAAGCGCGTCACGAATAGTCGCTCCATAATCGGTCACGCGCTCGTATCCACCGCGAGCAACGAGCGAGAGCGAACTCTCATCGCCGTTGTACAGCGAGTACTTGAACGAGGTTGAACCTAGGTTAGCTACTAGAATCTTCACGCGAAATGAGGAGAGGATTAATCGTATCTACGAACTGGTTACTAACCAATGAAGCTACCGAGCTTGCCGAGATCTTCGTGAGGACGAGCGATCACTTGTACGGATACAACTTCGCCGATACGGGAAGCCGCTTCCGCGCCTGCGTCTACCGCTGCCTTGATGGAAGCGACGTCGCCAGTAAAGATGCCGCAAGCGAGACCGCTGCCAACCTTCTGCCAGCCCGTCATCTTGACGTCTGCAGACTTAAGAGCGACATCCGCCGCTTCGATAAGAGCAACGAGGCCCTTTGTTTCGATCATTCCGAGTGCTTGTGAAGCCATGTGTATAATTCTCTTTTTAAAAGGTTATCTGAAAACCGCGTTGGCCGAGACTAGAAGTCGAACTGCTTGAGCAGATCGCCGTGAGGACGCGCGATGATGTTAGAGCTAACGAGCTCTCCTACTCGGCTGGCCGCTTCCGCGCCTGCCTCAACTGCAGCCTTAACGCTGCCAACATCGCCCTTGACGATGACTGTCAGAAAACCAGCGCCGATTTGCACCTGCTTAACGATTTCTACGCCAGCAGCCTTAGCCATTGCGTCGCTTGCTTCGACACTACCGACGAAGCCCTTGGTTTCTATGGTTCCGATTGATTCACTCATGATTTTATGGGTTAATTTTTCGTAGTTATAAACTGATTACAGATTGGATTAGCTTTTCTTGAGTTCGCAGGGAGTGTTCTCGCTCAAACCGCAGGCATTGCCTTCATCGGTGTCGAGGTGTACCTCCAACTTAAAGTCTGGGTGAACGCGCACAAAAACGCGGTCGAAGGTCAGACCACATTCGCCATGCACCTTGAGCTGCATGAAATCCTTGTCCTTCACGCCGTAGTGCTCCGCGTCTTCCGGAGACATGTGCACGTGGATCGCGGCACGGATCACACCTTCATCGAGCTTGAGGTAGCCTTTTGGCCCCATCAACATGCAGCCTGGCGTGCCAGCGATGTCGCCCGAGTTGCGGACCGGCACATCAAAACCGAGGGCACGCGCATCAGTGTAGGCGATTTCGACTTGGTTGAAATCGCGACAAGGACCGAGGATACGAAGGTTGGAAATGATGCGGCTGCGAGGACCGATCAGCGTCACTGCCTCCTCCGCTGCATACTGGCCATCTTGATAAAGCCACTTCTTAGGAGTGAGCTGGTGGCCCTTACCAAAGAGAATCTCAACCGCTTCCTGCGTCAGGTGGCAGTGGCGAGCGCTGATGTTAACCAGCAGTTTATTGGGAGCAGACGAAGCCTTGGACCCGTCCAATCCCAGCTGGCGATAGACGCTTTGCCGGACAAGATCCTCGATTGATTTAGAAATTTGGGTACTTTGCATGCTGAAAAAGTGGGAACCGATGTGGTTTTATCTTTGGTTTTGTTGCTTTTTCTTTGACGAATCAATCATTAAATCCAAATTAACCAACATAATCACAGATTTTTCCACAAATGATCGCCGCAACTAGACACCAAGCAATCCTCGACCAGATAGAAAAAGAAGGCGGTGTACGCACGGTTGAGCTCGCTCAGCAGCTCAATGTAACCGACGAAACGATCCGCCGCGATCTGGAGAAACTGGAAAAGGAAGATCGCCTCCGCCGTACTCACGGCGGGGCTGTCGCGGCGCAGCAATTAATAAAGGACCGCTCGTTTGAAGAACGCAGCATCCAGAACATAGAACCGAAGCAGCTCATATCCAAGGCTGCCGCTCAGCTGGTAAACCCGGGCGACCGTATATTCATAGACGCCAGCTCCACCGCTCTCCAGCTGGCTACGCACCCGCAGGCACTCTCCGGAACGACCGTGATTACCAACTCTGCATTGGTACTCAGCGAGTTATCTGGATATCCGGAGATTGAAGTTATCCTCTCCGGGGGCGTTCTCGACCGCCAATCACACTCCTTTATCGGGCCAGCTGCCATCGCCACACTCCGCCGCTACCGTATCGACAAAGCCTTCTTTTCAGGCAACGGCATCGACGAAATCCGCGGAGTCAGCGAGGTCAACGAAGCCCAAGCCCACATCAAGGACTTCGTAATCCCCCGTTGCGCCAACGCCATCCTGCTGGCCGATCCCAGCAAGCTCGGTGCGGCTTCCGACTACTTCTTCGCCCAGTGCGATCAGATCAACACCTTCGTGACCACCAGCGAAGCAGAGCACCCTCTGCTCCATAGCCTGGAAGAACAAGGCACCCAAATCATTTACGCCGAATAGGCTATTCTTCGAAAACCACACAAAACACAGATTTCCCAACATGCTAGCAACCGATCGCGTCACCGGCACTCAAGTGCAGCTCATGATGACCTGCCTCTGCGACACTTTCTTCGACAGCGTCGCACAGGCCACCGTTGAGGTCCTCGAACATGTTGGATGCACCGTCGAGGTGCCCGAAGCTCAAACCTGCTGCGGCCAGCCAGCCTTCAATTCAGGCGATTGGGACTCCACTCGTAAAGTGGCTCGCCACACCTGCCGGACCTTCGACTCCAGCAAGCCAACCATCCTCCCCTCCGGCTCTTGCTCACACATGATCTCCCACGGCTACGACTTGGCTTTCGAAAAAGAGGACGATCTCTCGACCGCTCAGACCTTCGCCAAAAGCTCATGGGAACTTTGCGACTTTCTCGTCAATGGCCTCGGCATCGAGAGCTGGCCAGGTCGCTTCGACGCAAAAATCTCCCTCCACCGCTCCTGCCACACCCGCGGCACCCAAACCTACCAATCCGCAGTGAAACTCCTCTCCTCCATCGAAGGGGTGGAGCTCATCGAGTTCGACGAGTCCGAACAATGTTGCGGATTCGGCGGCACCTTCTCAGTTGCCTACCCCAACACCTCGGTCTCCATGGGTAAGCTCAAAATCGAGAAACTCACCGCCGACAAGCCCGACATCGTCGGAGCCGTCGACATGGCCTGCATGATGCACCTTTCCGGCATCGCCAACAAACAAGGCCGTCAGTTCAACAAACTGCACGTCTCCGAAATCCTAATGAAAGCCCTGCGCAACGCGAAGTAGGCAGATCGCCTTGAGGTAGGGCTGCATCGCCGAGGCAGCCGCAGAGCCCAGATCAAAATTTCACCACGGCGGTCTCGGCGAGACCGCCCTACCACTCTCCCAATGAAGACCAAACAACCCATCGACGCTTTTGCTCGCGACCTCCCTCCCGAAATCCGCGAATCTGTCTACGTCGGCAGCAAGGCTAAATACGATAAGCGACTCGACTCGCTCACTCAGAGTTTCGCCGCACCGGACGACATCCGAAAGCTCGCCGGACAGATAAAGCAGCACACGCTCGAGAATCTCCCGGAATACTTAGGCAGCGCCATCGAAAAGCTCGAAGGCAACGGAGCGAAAGTCCACTACGCCAAAACCGGCGACGACGCCAACCAGATCATCCTCGACATCATGCGCAGCGTGAACGCGACCAAGCTCATCAAATCCAAGAGCATGGTCAGCGAGGAGATCCACCTGAACAAGTTCCTCGAAAAAAACGGCTGCGAGAGTATCGAGAGCGACTTGGGAGAGTTCATTGTCCAGCTCGATGACGATATGCCCTCTCACATCGTCACGCCGATCGTTCATAAAAACCGTAAGCAAATCGCCAATACCTTCGAGAAGGCAGGCCTCGGCGACTACAACGACGATCCGCAAACCATCACCCGCCGAGCTCGCTCTTTCCTTCGCAACAAATACATCGAAGCAGAAGTCGGTCTCACCGGCGGCAACTTCGTATCCGCAGAAACCGGACGCATCGCCCTCGTCACCAACGAAGGCAACGCCCGTTTCTGCATCTCAGCCAACAAGACTCACATTGCCCTCATCGGCATCGAGAAGGTAGTCCCCCGCGACAAGGATCTCGCCGTCCTGCTGAACCTCCTCGCCCGCTCCGCCACCGGCCAGCAGCTCACCGTCTACACGCAGTTCATCAACGGCCCAAAATCCGAGGCGCAACCGGACGGCCCTGAGAACATGCACGTCATCTTCCTCGACAACGAGCGCAGCAATATCCTCGGCAGCGAATTTAAAGAGATCCTCCGCTGTATCCGCTGCGGTGCCTGCCTCAACGTCTGCCCGATCTACCGCCAGTCCAGCGGCCACGCCTACCGTGCCGTTTACCCAGGTCCAGTCGGAGCTGTCCTCAGTCCACTTCTCGCGGGCAAGCGGTATCCAGAATATGCAGACCTTCCCAAAGCCTCTAGTCTTTGCGGTGCGTGCAACGAAGTCTGCCCAGTCGACATTCCCCTTCCCGAGCTCCTACTCCGCCACCGAAACAAAGCAAAACGGGAAGGCATCAAAAAGGCCTCCGCTGGCACGCCATCCATGGCCGGTTGGTCCGTACTCTGCAGCACCCCGGCCATGTGGAAAACCTCCCTCCGCGCTGGTAAAGCGATGGACTACATCTCGCTCAACCTAATCCCCGTACCCGCAGTGCAAGCGTGGGCCAAGGAACGCAGCCTCCCCCCATTCCGAGGAGGCAAATTCCGCAAATGGTTCAAGGACCGCCAGAAGAACAAGTAAGCGAAGCAGAGAAACCGCCCCACTACGAAACGCCATGAACAAGAGCGAATTTTTCAAACCGATAGAAGACGCCGTCAACCTCATCCCCGACAGCAAACGGACTCCACTTCCCGACTGGGATCTCGAAACGATCCGCACCACCCAAATGCCGAGCGACACCGATCGCGATGCGCTTTGGGACGCATTTAAAACACGCTTCGACCTAGTGCACGGCAAGTGCACCGAGGGACGTGCTGACCTACTCAGCCTCCTGAAAGAAGAATCGGTCACCGCTGGATACGTAGCCCCGGAACTGAAGGCGGATCTAAAACCTTGGCTCCAACAATCTGGAATCGAGATCCACACCAGCCTCGACGATTCCCAAATCGACACCTACGAATTCGGCATCACGCGTGCCGCCGGAGTCATCGCGGAAACCGGCACCATCATCCTCAAGGATCAATCAACTTCCAGCCGCCTTGGAGCCCTCTCGCCTTGGATACACATCGCAGTCCTCCCAGACGACGCCCCCATCTACCCTACACTCTTCGACGCGATGAACGACCTTGGAAATGATCCCTACATCGTCTTCGCCACAGGACCGTCCAAGACAGCCGACGTGGAAGGCATCCTCATCGAAGGCGTACACGGTCCCGGCATCCAGATCTGCAGCCGGATGAAGTCACGCCACTAGCCCACTACTCAGTCATCGCCAAGAATTCACTCGGCAGAACGAATACCCACCCCTCTGCCAGCATAAACTCGACGATCTTGGCGTACTCTTCCAGCCCGCCGTCCTCAAAATAGAGCGGGTGGAATTGTAGGGCCGTAAGCGTGACGTCTCTTTTCTTCGATGCGTATTCAGATTTAAACGCCTCGAAGTTCGGCTTACCTGTTCCATCGAGTTCGCCTTTAAACCGCATCGGAAGAATAGCCTTACCCGCTTTACCCTCCAGCCTGTAGCTAAAGAGCAATCGAACATCCTCATTCTCGCTCAGGACACGTTCGGTATCTGCATCAAAAGCGTTGTAAGGCGAACCAAAAGCAATGGAAGGAACGCCTAACACCCTAGCCATCATTGCCTGGGAATCCTCGAAATGCCTCTTCTGATGCGCATACCCCGAACCGCCGAACTCGCTTAATCTGTCACCATTCTCCGACTCCCAACGCTGGTGGTCCCATCCATGATTCCAGAATTCAACATATCCAGACGATTGATACCCCTTCAACCATTCGTGGTACCCCTCACCTTCAGCCTCAAGGGAGTTACAAATAACTCCCGCCGATACACGAATCCCCAGCTCCTTCGAGACGGCAAAGAAGGCATCCCATTTATTGGATACACCACGAACGTCGTCAGCCTTAACAATAGCTATCTTGCGCACACCATCCTCAGCTATCGCAACATCGCCCCACAAGCAGGCCACAAACAAAAGAACGCCCAATAACCCCTTAATTTTCATTCCACCTAATAATCAGACACTCTGAGCCTAAAAAAGCCTGCCACCCCATTTCCCTCGGAAATAAACCAGCTCCGCTTTCGTACTCCTATTTCAACTACATCATCCGACAAGACCGGATATCCGACTTCTTCAATCGGCCTCCAAACACCGAGATCATCGCTTTGCTCAAGCACGACACCTGCAGACCTCAAGCCTAGCCGAGACTGTACATTAAGAGCCAAGCCGAACTCCGAATTCATCCATATGGACTCAAGACGAATGGGATGTCCCCCTACGAGATCGACGCCACCGAGATAAGCCTCCCTCGCCACAATTCCACTACTTGAGTAAGACACATTCCCGTGCTCAAAATCGTACTCCTCCAGCCACTGCGGCAACGACAGCGAATACGAGGTTGCATCGGCCTCACTCAAAGCCCCCAACCCCTTCCAGGCTTCTAAAGCGCCCCAAATGTCTCCCTTGAGTTGCCTCCAATCAACCACAGTCAACACCGCATCCCAACCGAGGCGATCGCGTAGCTGAGAGAGATACAGGCTCCTTGGAGCTACATGCGGATCACCCGCTTCGATATGCCCACTCGGCTCCTCCGGCCCCCATGATCCGTCGCGTTGTTCCCCATCAAAACCGAAGCTAAAGTTCATCGCGGATGGCGGAGCATCGCAAACGAAGTCAGGAGCTTTGCAGTTCCAGAAAACAATCTGAGCCCCCGACCATCCATGCCCTGAGCCAGAGTCCTTCCGATTCTCCACCCGCATCCCGTATCCATTTGCCTGAACGTTGTCGAATAACACACCCGTAGCATAGCGGTGATGTGGTCCGGGATCCGAAGTGTTTGAATCGATATAAAAGTCAAGAAACACGTTCGGTCCTGGCACCCGACTTCCCGTTACCACGTCATGCCGCCCTCCTCTGGTATAGCATCTCTGAAAGAGATTAAAGGACGACCCCTGCTCCAGATAAAACGAATAGCGTCTTCCCCCGGTCACCTGCGACTTGGGATCGAGAGCGGCGCACTCTTGCACCGTGCAAAAAAACGATCCTCTCACCGCGACACAACTGTAACCAAAATGTCGAGACGTCACATTCTTCACCCAACAGTTCTCCGCTTGATCCAGCAACACAGCCACCCAACCATGCTCCTCGTCCTCGTCGCTCGCGTAAGACGAAGTGATAACCATATTCTCCACGCCACAAGAGCGAACGCGCCTCACCGGATCTATCGTCCTTACAAAGCCGCCCCCATACTCCGTGCGGATAGGCTGAACCATGGGAGAGTCAAGAACGAGCCGATCCCCATCGATCTCCACAATGGTTCGCTCATAAGCGATCTCGTACCCGTCCGCCGTCCAACCATATTGCCCTGTTCCCAGCGTATCGATCCAATGCTGATTGGGCGTCATCACCACCTGGATACGCTGCCCCACCTGAAACGAACCGCCACCCTCAACACGAAAATCGTAGTCCCCCGTTCCCACATACCCGTCAAGCACCGCATGCGACGGTCCCAGCTCCAGATCCGAGCTTCCTGCTATTTTGATAAAGTCATGCTTCTCCGCAAGCGTCGCAACCAATTCAGTCCCGCCGTTTTCCGCCAAGTCCTGCCCCTCTCCCATCAAAACAATTCCATCCGCACCAACGACCAACGATCCCTCCACAAAGTGCTTTCCCGCCTTCAACAGTACAGCCCCCCTAAAGCCGTCCTCACCCACCGGCAAAGCCGCCACGCTATCGATCGCGGCCTGGATCAGCTCTCGCTGGTCCGACTCGGATGCTTCAATCTCCTCCCTCACCACCAGTCCACTAGGCAGGCTAATCCCGCCTCCCCGATACCCACTTCGAGAAAAGTCCGGGATCCGATTCCTCGCCTCCGTCTCCCCGCGATTCGCATAAACACCATATCGCAATGCCCCGTCTTCGCCTTCCGAAACCAGTGGAGCCTGTCCTTGAAGCGAAGACCAGCAGGCGTAAAGAGCGCTCAAGCAGAACAACAACAAGCGAAAGGCTAGCGAAATTCCTCGGGAATAAGTCATGACGTTTGGGGGAGATGTTTCACCGAGCTAGATGGGAGCCAGAACTCGGAAACCAGTCCGCGAAGGACCGAGCGTCACGGGTATCCCCTTTTCGCACAGAAGGGTCAATAAGAAAACTTATAACTATAATCCCAACTATTCATATTATGAACTCAGCCCAACAACGGACGCCAATCTCAAAACGACTCCTCCCTCAACGCTGCCTCGACGCTAATCGACTCGAATTCGAGCCACGCGGATGATCATGTTCACGCCGTATGCGTATCCACTAAACGATACATCTAGCTGCTCCCCATCTTGCTCGAACTCCAAGGACTCGCCGTTATCAAGCCATTCAACGGATGTCGCAGCGGACAGAAAACCGGTAGCGCTTCGCTTCCCAGGCCCCACTTTTCCTTGGACCGTCACATTTTTACTCCCCCTACGCGAGAGGTTGTAAACATACCAATAGTAGTGACCGTCCTTGCCTTTCACAATGAAGTCATCGCCGTCAACGTGAGCGGAGTAAGGACGCACCTTGTACAGCGCATCCGCGTAAGTCTCGGTCCACCGGCCAACCGTCCTAAGCGTCGCCGACTCCATTTCGCCAATGGCCCCCTGCCCCTCAGGTCCAATGTTCAAAAGATAATTGACCCCCAGCCTCCTGCAATTGGCCAGACTATAGATGATCTCCTTCGGGGACTTGTAGTTCAGGTCGTCCTTACCTATCCCCCAATGGTTGTTCATGGTGTGGCACTGCTCACCCGCAAAATACTTGTCGTATCCACTACGATCGATCGGCTTAGCCGCCTGATTCTCGAAGGTGACCGAATCAACCTCTCGATGCGACAGTTTGCCAGCATGGTGTATCCCGGAATTGTTTACGATAATCGCATTTGGCTGATGCTTGCGGATGATCCCGTAAAGGCGATCATGCTTCCAGTCAGACTCCTTGCGACTCCAGTCACCATCGAGCCAAACCCCGCCAATCTTCCCGTAGTTCGTACAGATGATCTCAATCGAAGCATGCAGGTAGTCCAAATACTCATTGAACTCCTCCTCGCTCAGCTGATCCGTCCGCTTGCCCTTCCAACGCCAATCCAGAGTCGTATGATAGAGAAACGGAACAATTCCCTCCGCACGACAAGCCTCTACGAATTCCTTGATCAAGTCACGCTGGGCCGCGGAATGCGGAGCATCGTAGTCATTCAATCCCTTCGTATCATAAAGCGAAAAACCGTCGTGATGCCTAGAGGTTAAGGTGATGTATTTCACGCCCACCGCCTTCGCGAATCTAGCATACTCCCTCGCGTCAAAGTCCTCCGCAGTAAACGTATCTGCCAGCGGCTCGTACTCCTCCAAAGGAATCTCCCGAAGTTTCAGAGCCCACTCCCCTTGTCCGAGCTGCGAGTAAAGCCCCCAGTGGACAAACATTCCAAACCCAAGATCCTCGAACGCTGCAATCCGCGGTTCTGGTACAGGCTCACTCGAAGCTTCCGCTCGAGAATCAAGGAATGCGTGAACAGTGAGAACAAAAAGAAACACAAAGGGGGTAAGGTTCTTCATAGCGATCATTGGGGTTGCGGGTGTTAACTTAAATGCCCCCCGAAGCTACCCATTCTTCGGAAGTCCTCAAACATATATGATACCGTGTCTTTCCAAGAGACTGTCCAATAGTTGTGGACGCGTGCTT